>DATAWP010000063.1:0-98584 GCA_036267155.1 Tepidisphaeraceae bacterium | reverse complement strand
GCGTGAGCACGGTCGGATTGAACGAGGAACAGATCCGGCAATACATTCGCGACCAGGAAAAGATGCAACGCGACTTAGACCAAGGCGAGCTAGAGTTCGAGTGATCCCCAGGCCCCTTTTAGGGGCCTTCCTCATACCACCGGTTCTACCGGTGGTGGCTGATTTAACTTCGCCGGCTTCCGCCAGCCCAATTGCCGGCCACGCTCGCGGAGCGTGCTTTGCAAATCGTATCGCGCGGCGATGTCGTGGACCCAAGTATCGCTACCCAGCGTCCGGCCGCGTTCGGCAGAGGTTTGGATCGTTTCCAATTCAGCTTCGCTCTGTGGGCGATCGACCAGGTCGATCCAATTCCGGGGGAATTGAAGGTGCCGTGAACTGTTTACGAGTTTTCAAACATCGTCCACCGTGTTTTTTGCGGTCCGCGACAGGGTTGTTGTACTCCGAACTCGCGAGCGGAGCGGTGTGGATCGCGGTCAATAGGCGCCCTTTGAAAGACCCGGAGCCGGGATCATAAGCCCGGCTCTTTCCAATCCTTGCAAAAATCGGGGTGACAAGATTTGAACTTGCGACCTCTTGGTCCCGAACCAAGCGCTCTAAACCAAGCTGAGCTACACCCCGGTCAAGACCTCGCAGAATATCAGCATTTGCCGAAAGATCAAATCGACGCGGGATATGGGATCGTTGCCGCCGTTGCTCGGCTGTGATCCGGAACCTCAGTGGTGGCTTTCAAATTCCCGCAACTTCTCCACTCGGCGGGTGTGCCGGTCTTCGCCGCAGGGGGTGCTCAGGAAAATCTCCACGATCCGGCGAAAAGGCAAACCTCCCTTCATCGGCAACGCGAAGAATAGTCCGGGGGCGGATTGCACGCGGCGCGCCGGCGCAGGTGTTAAGCATGCAACGCATTGGTGGTGGATCATTCGGCGCCAACGTGGGCTCCTTTTTCCGCTACCGAGCGGCGCATCAGCAGGACCAGCCAAACCATCACGATCGCGATGACGGCGGATGCCCAAAACACGTCAAAGTAAGCCAGCGATGATGCCTGTAGATTTCGCAACTGTTCCAGCGCTTGCAAGGCCATTTTCCGCGACAGGGGAGCATCGCCGGTGTGGTTGAGGAAGAATGCCTGGGACTGACCGAGGAACTGGTGAATCGCCGGATTGAGCGCGTCGAGGTTCTCATTGAGGCGTAGGGTGTGGAATTGCTCGCGTCGCTCCTGAATGGTTTGGGCCACCGACGTCCCGACGCTGCCGCCTTCGTTGCGCAGGAGGGCGAGCAAGCCGACGGCGGCGCCGCGCAGTTCCCGGGGTATGTATATAAATGCGGCGACATTCAGCGGGGCGAACATCATTGACAGGCCGGCGATGATCACCACCCGGGGCCAAACCACCTCCCAGGGACTGATGTCCAGATTCAGTTGTGACATCCAATAGTTTCCGGCCGCAAGCACGACCAGGCCGACGGCCATTGGATAGCGCGCGTCGACGCCCCGTGCCAGCAGCACGCCGACGATGAGCAGCATCATGATGGCGCCGACCCCCGCGGGGGAAAGGACCAATCCCGATGTGGTCGCATCGTAGCCGAACAGGGACTGCAACAGGGCCGGGAGACTGGTCGTGTTGGCGTAGAGTACGCCGTAGGCGCAAAAAATGATGATGCAGCAGGAACGGAAGTTTTTGTCGGCCAGGGTGCGAAAATTCACGAGGGGATTGGCGATCCGCATCTCGCGATAGATCAGGCCGCACAGGCAGACCAAAAACAGGATCAAGAGGGTCTGCACGCGAAAGAACGGATCGCCCAGCCAATCCCATTCCTGGCCCTTGCTGAGCATGACCTCCCAGCAGACCATGGTCACGCTCAGGAGGCACAGGCCGGCCACATCGAAACGCTGGGGGTGTTCGCGCGTTTTGGTGCGTTGGGCCTTGAGGTACGGCGGGTCCGACACGACGGCGGCGCAGAATAGCAGGGCGAGCAGTCCAACGGGTAGGTTCAGGTAAAAGATCCATCGCCAGCCGTAGTTGTCGGTGATGTAACCGCCGAGGGTGGGGCCGACGACCGGCGCGAGCAGAGCGGCGATTCCGAAGATGGTCATGGCTCCGCCTTGCTGCTCCGGCGGAAAGGCGTCGAGCAGGATTCCCTGGCTGGAGGGCTGCAATCCGCCGCCGGCCAATCCCTGGATCACTCGGCACACGATCAGCGCGCCCAGGGTCGGGGCCATTCCGCACAAAGCGGATGCCAGCGTGAACAGTCCGATGGACAGAAGGAAATAATTTCGCCGGCCAAGCCGGGCCGCGAGCCATCCGGAAATCGGAAGGATGATCGCGTTGGCGGCGAGATAACTGGTGATGACCCATTCGCTGTCGGTCACGGGAGCGGATAACCCGCCGGCGATGTAGCGCAAGGCCACGTTGGCGATCGTGGTATCCAGCACTTCCATGAAGGTGGGGATGACCACGGCCAGGGCGATGAGCCGGGGGTCGAACGTCCGCCGCTGGAGCGTTGGGATTTCGATCGCTCCCGCCGTCACGGCAGGGTCTCCGGCTGGGTCGTGACCGGCATCGGCAGATAGGGCTGCAACACCTTGCCCGCGTCCGGGCCGGTGGGCGCTTCATTGACATGGACGTACGGCGTCACGGACAGACCGATGAACAAGGGAATTTTGTCCGGATCGTAATCCAACAGATCGATGCGCACGGGCAGGCGCTGGACCACCTTCACAAAATTTCCCGTCGCATTTTCCGCCGGCAGAAGGGCCAGTGTCGAGCCGGTGCCCATGGTGAAGCCGGAAATGCGGCCCTCAAAGCGGTGGTGCCCACCGTACATGTCCACATCCAAATCCACGGCCTGGCCGATACGCAGGTCCGCGAGCTGCGTTTCCTTGAAATTTGCATCGACCCAGATATCCGTCAGCGACCGCACGGCCATGAGGCTTTGCCCGGCGATGACGTTGTTTCCGGGATTCACGTCTCGCCGGGTGACGACGCCGTCGATCTCGGATACCACGTCGCAATAGCTCAAATTCAGCTCGGCCTGATCGAGATCGCGCTGGGCCTGGGCCAATTTGGCCTCGGCCTGCTTCACGCCCGGCGCCTGTGCCAGAAGCTTCGCGTAAATGCGATCGATGTTCCCCTGGGGATCGCGCTTGTAGAAGTTGGCAACCATCTGCTTGGGCGTGACGTTGAACGAATCGATCACGACGCCGACTTGAGAGGCCGATTGAATCAAGCTGTATTGCGCTTGCCGGACCGAGGAGAAGGTCTGATCCAGATCGGCCGGCACCTGGGTGAGGTCGTCGCCGGTTTTGGGTTTAGGCGGAAGGCCCAGGGCGACGCGAACCTCGTAGACGCCTTGCAGCGCTTCGTCGACTTGCGCCCGCGCCACCAAAAGCGCTTCCGTCCGGGCGTCGAGATCTTCTTGCGAAACCGCGCCGGATTTGACCAATGGAATGGCCCGGTCGTAATCGGCCTGGGCCTTGGCCAATGTGGCCTTCTGCGATTGCAGGGTGGCCACCTTCGACCGAAGCAACTCGATCTGGTTATCCACATCCTCGATGGCACGTTCAAGGCCGAATCGCAAACTTCGCGTTTCGCCTTCGATGCCGCGTACCTGCGCCTGCGCGGCGACCAGATTGGCTTGCGCGACGGCCACGGCGGCCTTGGCGATGTTGACCTGAACCTGGTACGGCTCCTTGTCGAGTTGCACCAGCACGTCGCCCTTATGGACGCGATTGTTGTCATCGACCAGAACGCGCACAACCTGGCCCGGTACCCGCGGCGCAACAAACGTCACATGGCCATTCACGTAAGCATCATCCGTGGAAGCGGTGGTCAGTGCGGTGTGAACCCAGGGAGCGGCCGCAAGCACGGCAAGGGCAGCGCCCACGCCGCCGATCATCCAATACAGCCGCCGTCGCCCGGCGGGGCGGCGAACGGCGACCGAAGTCGCCGGAGCCGGTTGCGCCGGCGAGGCCGCTTCCGCTACGGGCGTCGCGGTGCTGCCCGTTGCCTCAACGGGTTTCCCCGACGGTTGAGATGCGACCGCATCTGTGGTCACCTTTCGAAGGCTGTCATCCGTCATCGCACGACCCTTCATCGGGAACAAGGGCTGGAAACGGGAGCGACTCGGACATTTAGCTCGGTTCGCGCGCTTTGACCGCTTCGATCCTCACGTCCCGCGTTCGAATTCGCGCAGTTTCTCCACGCGGCGTGTGTGCCGGCCTTCTCCGAATCCAGTGGACAGAAAAATCTCCACGATCCGGCGAATCTGATCTTCGCTCAGCAGATCGGTCCCCAGGCACAGGACGTTGCAGTGATTGTGCTCGCGGGCGCGGTGGGCGGTGATCTCATCGTGAACCAAACCCGCGCGGATCTCGTGAACTTTGTTGGCGGCCACCGACATGCCGATGCCGCTGCCGTCGAGGAGGATCCCCATCTCGTGCGATCCGTCGGCGACGGCCTTGGCGGCGGGGATGGCGTAGTCGGGATAATCCACCGCGACCACGCTTTCGCAGCCAAAATCCTTCACATCGTGTCCCAGCTTTTTCAAAAGAGGGATCAGCTTCTTCTTGGCTTCGAAGCCACGATGATCGCAGGCGATGGCTATCTTCATCTACATCTCTCCGAGGTCACGGCACGACCGTTTGTGCCAGACGTTTTTCGATCAGGGTTTTGAGCTGGTCCGCGACCTTCGTGTAAAGCGACAGGTCGCCGCCGATCGGATCCTCGATGTCTCGATCGGGGTCGAGTGCCGATACTTTAGCAGCGGCCGCCGGGACAAGCGAGGCAACGGCCTGGGCGTGGCTTTGGCTCATCGTGTAGATGAAATCCGCCTGGTGGATCAGTTCCACGCTCAGCGGCCGCGAGCGATGCCGGGAAAGATCCAAACCCATCGCCCGCAGCGTCTCCACGGCCGGTTGCGCGGCCGGCGAGCCGGGCATCGCAAAGCTTCCCGCAGACATCACGCTGATTCCTCGCTTCTCCAGATTCTCCGGTGATACCGAAAGACGCTCGGCCAGATAGCGCCGGGCGATGGCTTCGGCCATGGGAGACCGGCACGTGTTTCCGCTGCACACGAACAGAAAAGTGGTGCGGAGCAGACGATCGATAATTCGCTCATCATACACGCCGGCCCGGGCAATTTCGTAGGAATCCTCCTTGATGCGAACCAGCGTCGAAGGTTTTGAAAACCGCGGATGCCCGGCATCAAAAACCGTTTCCACGCGCGACAGGATTTCTTCCGGCAGATCGCTGATGCGCTGAATGCTGTGGCCGGCGGAAGTCAGGGCGACCGGCTCCTTCACCCGGCCGACGACGTCCACAAACACCGGATGGTCAGGGCACCGCAAGGCAATCGACGACCCGTCGTACAAATCTTCTTCGGCCACCGCCAGATTTTTCGCTACCTGTCGTCGCCGGGCTTGCGGAACGTCAAAGATCAACCCGATCGGCCCAGGCCAGAGTTTTCGCAGCGCTCGCCGCGCGAAATCGTTGATCCGATCGAGATATCGCAGGGCATCTTCCGGCCGGGCAACGTGTACCGTGAACGGCCGGGCGGCCGTGGAATGGCGAAGCTCCGTCAGATGGGCATGTGCCTGCGGATCGCTGAGCACGCCGGCCACGCCATAGACCGTCTCGGTCGGCAGGACCAGAAGCTTGCCGGCGGACAGCAGTTCCGCGGCGCGCTGCACTTCCTGAGCGTAATCGGGCGCCCCGAGAATTTGGATAATCTGGGCCTGCATGAGTCTCAAGAGACCTCGGCGGATTATCTGGCCAGGCCATCGTTTGTTCAAGGCGGCCAGAAACGCCGGATTTCCTGCACCAAAGGATAGGCCGCAACGTCATACTTAGCCAAACGGCCCCGCGCCGATTCTGATAGGATATTGCCATGACCCTGGAAACGCCGGTGCTCCCGGACGTCCGACCGCTGGTGGACCTGCTGCTGGCCGAGGCCCTTCGGCAACGGGCCTCGGACGTGCATCTTGAGCCGGGGTTGGATGGGTACGAACTGCGTTTCCGCATCGACGGCGTCCTGGAAACGCATCGTCGGCTCGACCCGGCCGCCGGGCGCGCGACGGTGGGGCGGCTCATGGTGATGGCCAAGCTGCTGACCTATCGCCTGGATGTCCCGCAGGAGGGCCGGCTCTCGATGCCGATCGGTTCGGATCAGCGAACCGTGGAACTGCGCCTGGCCGTGATGCCGACGATCCACGGTCTGCGCGCGGCGGTGCGGATGCCGGCCGAGCACGTGCAACCGGCCGTTCTCGAAGACCTGAATTTACCGCCGGGTGTCCTGAATGGGATCACAGATTTTGTCGCCGCTGATTGCGGAATGATGATCCTCACCGGCCCGGCCGGGTCCGGAAAAACCACGACCATCTACGCATTGCTCCGCGAAATCCTGCGCACCCGCGCGGGCTTGAGCATTGTCGCACTGGAAGACCCGGCCGAGCGCGACTTGCCGGGAGTCACGCAGATTGAAGTTTCTCCGTTTGGCAATCTCACCTATGAAAAAGCACTGCGCAGCATTCTTCGACAGGATCCGCAGGTGTTGATGCTCGGCGAAATCCGCGATGCCGCGACGGCATCGCTTGCGGTTCAGGCGGCTCTCTCCGGTCATCGGCTCGTCACCGCGCTTCACGCCGCCACGCCGGCGGGGGCGCTCGCTCGGCTTCTTGAGATGGGGATCGAGCCGTATCAAATCACCAGCAGCGTTTACGGGATCGTCGCCCAGCGGCTTATTCGGCGCAAATCCACCAGTGGCGACGGATACCACGGCCGCGCTCCGTTGGCCGAGTTTGTCGCCATGGATCAGCCCTTGAAAAAAGCCGTCATGCAGCGTGGAGACGCCGACGATCTGGAGAATGTTTATCGCCGCCAGACTGGATATCAGAGCTTGTGCGATGTCGGACAAGAATTGGTGCAACAAGGGGTTACAGACGAACCGGAACTCGCCCGGGTGATCGATCTGAGCAAGCAGGAGCCCTCAAATGTCCATCATGGCTGAAATTCCGGCGGATGTTTCCGTCAATAGGTTGGAGCAGCCGATGGCTCATCTTCAATCGATTGCGAATTCGCCCATCAACACAGCCGAGCTGCGCGAGGATGATTTTGCTTTGCTGCGGCGTTACGCCGGATTTGGCGATCCACAGGCCTTCGCTCAGATCGTGCAGCGGTATGCCGGGTTCGTTTACGCAACCTGCCTCCGCGTTATAGGGGATGGTTCACGGGCGGAGGACCTTTCCCAGGAAACATTTTTCCGCCTGATGCGCCGGCCGCACGAGGTCAGACAAAATCTCGGCGGCTGGCTGCATCGTACCGCCACGCATTTGGCGCTCGATTCGCTTCGCAGCGAAACCTCCCGCCGACGCCGCGAGATCGTCTACAGCACCCAATGCGATCACGAAGCCTCGAGTTGGGCCGAGCTTTCCCCGTCGGTGGATCAGGCCCTGTCCGACATGCCCGAGGAACTGCGGACGCTGCTGGTCGAGCATTTCCTGCTCGGCAAATCGCAGGCGCAGCTCGCGGCCGAAACGGAGCAGTCCGCTTCCACGATCTCCCGGCGAATGCATCAGGCGCTGGATGAATTGCGAGAACACCTGCGCCTCAAGGGCGTCTATGCGTTGCCCGCGGTGCTGGCGGGATTGTTGTGCCACGTCGCGGCCCGGCAGGCGCCGGCCAGCCTCGTGCGCGAACTGGGAAAGATGACGATGTTCAGCGGCGCCACCGCCGCCTCCCGTGCGGCCCAATTCGGCTCTCCGAATCCGCTCCGCAATCCACCATCGCCCAAGCTGATGTCGCGGATGGTTTCCCCTCCCACGATCCTCGCCCTCGTCGGAATGATCGGCGCTCTGATCCTGCTGCAACTGCTCGGTTGCCTGTGGGGTTCTGGCGCCGCCCGCCCGGCCAGCCCGGAAGATCAGCCGCATCTGAAATCCAGCCACGCCAGCGCGATGGTCATCTGGGGCGATGAACTTTTCAGGCCGGAGAGTTTGCAGAAGGCCCCATGACCGATTCCGTCCCACACGGCGCGACTTTTTCCTACCGAGCCGTAACCCCCGACGGACAGAGGATTTCCGGAACCATTGACGCCCCCGATGAACCTCAGGCCCTCAGCCGTTTGCAATCGCTGGGGCTCACGCAGATCGAGTTCCAATCCACCGGCTACGCCCCGCGGGCCAAAGCCCTGCGCGGCGAGGATTTCCTGGCGTTCAATCAACAACTCGCCCAATTGGCCGGGGCGGGATTGCCGGTCGAGCAGGGGCTCCGCCTCATCGCCGCCGAGATGCGTCGCGGTTCAATGCGCCGCACGCTGGACCTGGTGACGGCCGAATTGGAATCGGGCAAGACATTGCCCCAGGCCGTCGCCGCTTACCGCGACAAATTCCCCCCGCTGTACGCACAACTCATCGACGCCGGAATCCGCGCCGGAAACCTGTCGGGTATCCTGCTCAACCTCGGCCGGCACCTGACGCTGGTCCGCAGGCTTCAAGCGGCTCTGTGGCAGACGCTGACCTATCCCGCCATCGTCGTCGTCGCGTTCTTCGGCGTCTTTTACTTTCTCCTGGTGGACCTGGTTCCCAAGTGGGAGCCGCTGCTCACCGGCTTTTCGCGCGTCCAATTCTGGACCCGGTTGAACGGCGGATATGGTCCCAGCGTCATCACAATCCCTTGGATCACAACCGCCTTGTTCGCCGTGTCGCACGTGGTGTCGGCGTGGCCGATCTGGGCGATTTTCGTCATCCTGGTAGCGCTGGTGGTCGCGGCATGGATATTCCTGCACGCCACCAGCCGTCGTGAGGCGATCAGCCAGCGATTGCTTTTGCCGATGCCGCTGATCGGCGCGGTGCTGCGGCGCAACTTGATTTCGCGCTGGTGTCACGCCGTCGCGCTCGGGGTGGAAGCGGGCCTGGATTTGCCCGCGGCGATCCGGCTGGCGGATGATGCGACCGCCTCCCCGCGCCTCGGCGCCGACGGCGCCACCCTGATCGCCGCCCTCGAATCGGGCCAGCCCCTCTCCGCGGCACATACCGGAAAAATCCTGCCCCCCACCGTCATCGCCGCGATGGAATCCTCCGCCATTGGCGGCGATTTGCCCGTCACCCTGCGCGCCCTCTCGCAAATGTATGAGCAACAGGCGGAGCTGCGCCTTGGAACCATCCAGGCCGTCCTCACGCCCATCCTTCTGGTCGTGATCGGCGTGGCCGTCGGTGCGTTGATGGTCGCCATGTTCCTGCCGCTTCTGAGCGTGCTCGGAATGATGTGAGGATTACGCGCCATGTCCGATCCGGAAAAACTTCCTCCCCGTCGGCAAACCAAGGCGGTCCTCATTCTGCTGTTTGCCGGGGCGTCGCTTCTGGGGCTGCTCCTCGTCGATGCCTATTGGCTAACCCCCCTGGTTGATGTCTTTATGGTGCTGACGGTCGTTTGCTTCGCGGTTTTGTTGGTGCTCTCATTTCGGCTGCTCTGGCAACTTGGAGATGGCGGCGCCAAATATGCCGCGCCCAGTAAGCTGTGGACCGTGATGTCCCCGGTGCTGTGGGCGCTGGCGATCATCGTATGGCTCGTTTTGGCCGGATACACGGTGGGGCGGGTCATGCCGGATGCGGCCCCGCTGTTGGTCTATGCCCTCGCTTTCCTGGTGATCGTGCTGGTCGCCTGGTCGCGGGCAACGCAGTTGGTGCGCCGGCGGCGCGCGTTGCTGATCCTCGGAAACCTCGAAAAAGCCGTGCAGTTGAACCTCCCCATGCCGCGCATGATTCTCGCCGCCGCCCAAAGCGAACACGGAGTGCTGCGGAAGCGGCTGCTGGCGCTGCACGAACGTCTGGACCGCGGCGAGCCGCTCGACACGGCCCTCGCTGATGCAGTCCCCGAGATTCCACCGCACATCATTCGTGCCATCGCCGCCGGTCAGCAGATCGGTTGCCTGCCCCACGTCCTCCGCGGGCTGATCCGCCGGCATACGGACCGCGTCGGCCCGTCGTTTCAGGCGGTCGGAATTTACGGGATTTATCCGCTCATCGTCGTCGCCATGGCATGGCTGGCCTCGATCGTTGTGTTTCCGAAATTCTTAGGAATCTTCCGTGACTTCCACCTGAAATTGCCCCCAACCGCGCAATTCCTGTTGAGTCTCTTTTCCAATCAATGGGCGTTGCTCGCGATTCTGCTCGCACTCGTCGCCCTGCTGCCGCTGGCCCGTCTGCTGGCCAAGGCGATTCCCTCGTTCTGGCAACTTTCGCCGTTCGACGGAGCGGTGGGGGATCGGATCATCTGGTGGATGCCGGTCGTCGGCGGCTTGGCGCACGACCGCGGCATGGCTGACCTGTGCGACCTCGTTTCCGTCGGCGTCGAGATGGGCCATCCCCTGACCGAAACCTTGCCCGAAGCCGCCTCCGCGCAGGCCAACACGGTCATGCGCCGTCGCGCCGCCGCGTGGGCCGATGGCGTTGCCCAGGGACAGCCGGTCCATCAGGCCGCGCGTTCCGCCGGAATGCCGCACCTGTTTGTTTCCATGCTGGCCACGACTCGCGACAGCGATGGATTGGTCCAGGTTCTGGGCTTTCTCTGGCGGTATTACGAATACCGATTCGTCCGCGCCCGGGCGATCCTCCAGTCCGCCTACGTTCCGGTGATCGTTTTTCTGATGGGAGCGCTGGTCGCCATTGTGGGTTTGTCCCTGTTTCAACCAATGGCGATGCTGAACGAGCACATGGCCCATTTCGTCACGGGAGGGTTTTGATTCATGCGCATCCGCCGCGGCTTTGTTTTTATCGATGTTCTGATGGGCATGATCATCGTCTCCATATTGGGCGCGATTCTCGGCGGCGCCGCCGCCATGCACCAGCGCAGCCTGAAACATCTCGACGCCACGCGCGCCGCATCCCACCTCGCGGAATCGGCCCTCCTGTCGATGCAGAGCGGCCAACCTCCGCGCGCCGCCGAAAAGAAATCGCTGGCTATTCATGAACTCTCCTCCGCCGATGTCCCCGGCATGAGCTGGGTCGAAGTCCGCGCGACGGTGCACGGCCGGTCCGCGAGCCTCGTCGGCCTGGTCCCCCGAAACACCATTCCCCCCAGCGGAGATTGACCATGCCAACCCATCGATCGCCTGTCCCCCTCCGGCCAGGATTTACGCTTTTGGAAGTCCTCGCGACGCTCGGGCTGCTCTTGATATTTTTCGGCGTCGCCGGCGAACTGTTCAAATCGACGATGATGCTCGGCTACGACAGCCGGGAATCGTCCAACCAGAACAGCCGGATCGACTCGGCCATCTTCCGACTCCGCCGCGATGTGTGGAATTCCTCGCGGATCACCGTTACCGGCAAGAACGCGCTCGATCTCATCTGGAGCGACGGAACCAAAATCTCCTGGAACATCGATCGCGAAAATGGCGTCACTCGAACCGATGCGCAGAACCGTTCCGAGCAATGGCAAGGAATCGGCCAAAACTGGTCATTAGCCGCCGATGGCCCTTGCGTGACCGTCAGCGGTGGAACCGCGGAGATGCGTTTGCCAAGTCAGATTCTTCTCTCGCCAGGAGCGAGGCCATGACCCCAGCGTCCCGGCGTCGAGGCGGTTTTGCCATGGTGACGGCGATTTTTCTGCTGTCCCTGGTGGCGATGACCCTCACCGCCCTGAGCGCGGAATTGTTCGTCCAGGCCAGCAGAACCCGAACTCTCGGCGAAGACGCCCAGCTTCGACAACTCCTGCTCGCGGGAACCACATTTGCCCAATCGCATCTGGATTCATCCTCCATCGCTCCGATGACGATCTCATTGCCCGGCGCACTTCAGCGCCAGTCCGCGGTCCTGACCATCAAAATCCGTCCCGGCAACTCGTCGTCGGAAAAAATCGCGGAAATCGAAGCGTCGCTCCCACGAAACCGGCTCTCGCAACAATTGCATTTCTCGCGCGATGAAGATCATTGGCGGATGACCGAAGCCACGCTCGGCGATTGATTGCCGACGGCCGTCACGAAGAGGGCAACCGATAAAAATCCTGATCCATTTGTATTTCTGCTGCTTTCCCCTCAAAATATCGCGTTCCAGTTGATATATGCGCCGTAAACTCTTCCTGGAAACCTTCGGCTGCCAGATGAACGTGCTCGATAGCGAACTCGTTCTCGGCCAGCTCCGCGCCCACGGTTATCAATCCGTGACCCAGCGCGAAGACGCGGATGTCATCCTCTTTAACACCTGTTCAGTCCGCGAACATGCCGAGCAGAAAGTCTGGTCCCGTCTGGGCGAACTGCGCGATAGAAAGGCCCAGGATCCGAACCTGATCATCGGCGTGATCGGCTGCATGGCCGAGCGCGACGGCGCCAATATTTTCCGAAAACACCCGCACGTCGACATCCTCTGCGGCCCCGGCGAACTGGACCAATTGGCGTCGCTGGTCCACAACGCCGCCGTCACAGCCGGCCCAGCCCGCACGCGCCAAGTCGCCCTCATGGGCGCCGCCGTGCGCCGAAGCTCGACGCTGGAAGCGGCCGAGGACCGCCTGGAAATGCTCGATCTCTCCCGCAGCATCTCCCCCGGCGACGATGTTTCCCAGGCCTACGTCCGCATCACGCGCGGGTGCAACAAATTCTGCACCTATTGCGTCGTCCCCTACACCCGCGGCCCGGAAGTCCACCGCCCCCCGCGAAACATCATCGACGAAGTAAAAAAATTGACGGCCGGCGGCGCACGCGAGGTCACCCTCCTCGGCCAGACGATCAACCACTACGCCTATTGCCATGGCGACGGCCGCACGACGACCTTCGCGCAGCTCCTGTACGAAATCCACGAAGCAACGCCCGATCTGCCCCGGCTCCGCTTCGTGACGAGTTTCCCCCGCGATTTCAGCGACGACGCCCTCGCCGCCATGCGCGACTGCCCGCGCATCTGCCGATATCTCCACGCCCCCGCCCAGCACGGCAGCGACCGAATTCTGAAGCTCATGAACCGCGGCTACACCAGCGGCCAGTACCGCGATTTTCTCTCCCGTGCCCGCCAGCACATGCCCGATGTCAGCATCGCCAGCGATTTCATCGTCGGGTTTCCAACGGAAACGGACCAGGATTTCGCTGCCACGATGGATCTGGTGCGCGAGAGCCGGTTCAAAAATTGCTTCATCTTTAAATATTCCCCGCGTCCGGGAACGGTCGCCATCGACCGCTTTGAAGACGATGTGCCCGAAGAGACCAAGCGCCGGCGAAACAATCAGCTCCTGGCGGTGCAGCAGGAAACGTCGTCGCAGTTCAATCGGCAATCCATCGGCCAGCGCGTCGAAGTCATGGTCGAAGGTGAAAGCAAACTGGTGAGCCGCCGGGAATCGGCCGCCGTGAATGGCATAGAACTCGGCTGGGAAAAGCGCGCCGGCACGGCCGTGATCGAGCGCACCCAAATGGTCGGCCGCACCCGCGGCGATCAGGTCGTCGTCTTCGACGGCGATTTATCCCTCAAGGGCCGGATTCTCACCCTGCGAATCACCGATGCGCGAAACCTGACATTATTCGCCGCGCTCGACCGCTCGATCCCATGACCGACATCGGCAAGCTCTTCATCTTCCTTGGCCTGCTGATGCTCTTGGTCGGCGGCGCCATTCTGCTCCTGGCCCGCCTCGGCTTCCGCGGCCTCCCCGGCGACATCCAATACCAGGGCCAACACGTCCGCTTCTATTTCCCCATCGTCACCTGCATCGTCATCTCCCTGGCCCTGACGGCGATTCTCTGGCTGTGGAATTGGTGGGCCAGAAAATAAAGGCAACCATCCACCGCCCCCGAACGCGCGCTCCGGCCCAGGACTGGCCGTGTACGCGGCCCTGCTGATCCTGACCGCGCAGATGTGCCAGTCGATGAAGTTTATCACGCTGCAGAAGTGATACGAAAGAGAACACCAAGACCCACGACCCATTTGAGGTTCCACCGTGTGGATTTGAGCGCACATCCGACAATAAAGGCGCGCATCACTTTTATATTCGTGATCCCTGAAAACGAAGCCCGTCCTCTTCATTTCCCCTCAGCAACTCGGCGACTTCCGCCGGGCCGCGCTGGCGCGTGTGGCAACTCCCCCAACGCCATGCCGGCGCGCGGCGGACCATTCTCCCTTTGCCGATTGAATTATGGCCAGAATCACTTGCCGTGTGGACTCAGGCAGCGGTGTCACGCAACCTGCTCTGCCCGCTCATGGATGGCCGGGTCAGCGTCCGGCTCGCGGAACAGGTCATAAGAACCCTGCAAATTTATCCACAATTCCGCACTGGTCCCGAAGGCAGTAGCGATTTCCTTCGCGGTCTGTGCCGTGATTGCAGTCTTCCCATTGATGATGCCGTTCACCGTCTGCAGGGGCCGTCCGATGATTTTGGCGAATTGCCCCTGTGTCCAACCACGTGCTTCAAGCTCGTCGCGGAGATATTCGCCAGGCGGGAACACTTCACCGGGCTTAAGACGTTTTGATGCCATGTGCGCTCCCGTTTACTCGTAATGCTTTTCAATGCCCACAACCACCACGGTTCTGCCGACTCTGTTCTCGATTTCCACAATAACCCGAAACTGGTCATTCAGCCGCATGGACCGCTGGCGATTTCTCTTTCCCCTCAACTTCTCATAGTGCAGCGATTTCATGCGGTAGAAATCCTGTTCATTCAAGGCATCCTTGATAAGCCCCATCGCTTTGCGAAATGCCTTGACGACGTTCGGACCGAAACCAAGGGTGTTTTGTGGTTCGGTGTAAAGCCGCTGCAATTTCTTATCGGCAAACCGAAATTCCACGATTACATGATATCAGGTCAAGCCTGATACGTCAATTCGCAGGCTGATTTGAACACAGGGGAGTGTAGCGCGCCATTGAGGCGAATTTGGCGTAATGCATCCAAACCCAACTCTTGGAGAGAGGATTAAAGTTGTGTCGTTATGGCCCATGAACCCAGCACGGTCACGATGAATGTATCCCTGCCCGAACCGCTCAAGCATTTCGTGGACAGGACTACGACGAATTGCTCCTTTCCGTTGCGAACCAGCATGTCATATTTCGTCTTGTGCATCGTATTCCACCGCCGCTCACGCCCAGATCATTGACTTGAGCGTCTCCGTGCTCAACTCCCGGTCTTCCTTGCGGTTGGGGGTGTATAACAAATAGTAGCTGGTCCCGCCGGCAACATCCGTCGAGCCGATCCGGGCGCTGCCCCGGATAGGTGAACAGCGCAACGCCGGAGAACGTCAATTCGGGATCAACCGGACTTCCCGATGCGATCATTCTAACGGCGCAATGGCTGGCGTGATATAATGCCCCGCATGGTTCGCAAATCGAAAAGGCGAAGCGACCGACCAAGACCAAGACCGGCGGAGAACCCGAAGTCTTGAAGCTGGAAGACGACTGGTGGGAGAACATCCGCAAGTCGTTTCGGGCCGTGAAGCCACCTAAGGGGTGGCCGAAGGAATAATGAGCACTCCGCCATTCGGTTATGACCGCAAAGACCCGCAGTACGAACGAGGCAAAAGAGCGGGCTGGATATCAGTCATTTGCGCCGTCGCTACGATTTTTGCAGCCGGTATCACTGCCCCGATTTTTGTTATCCCGGCCATTTTAGTGGGGCTGGTTATGGGCATTTACGCAATCCGGGTAACCCACAATAAATCGGTGACTGGGTGGATCGGCCTATTAATATGCGGCCTCTTTGTGTTTATAGAGGCATTCCTGGCGGTGGCTACCTTCTAGAGCGATTGTCGGTTTGCGTGAAGTACACTTCCGAATAACTTCAACCCGAACCAGTACTTATCGAGGGAATCGCGATTGCCCATGGCAAATTTCAAACAAATGAGACACTTTTTAACCGTGCCCAACAATGATCCACTTATCTGATAGTCATAAAGCGGCAAACGACAACGTATTAGAGTAAACTTTTTGGTTAGCTAACGCTAATTTAAAGCCTAAAAAGTGTCTATGGTGTCTAACGGTCGGTTAGCGGCGTCTGAGCCGTCGATCTCGCGGCCTGTGGCTCACTTTTGATTTCACCGCACGCTTTCGGTATCAACTCCAAATGCCTCACGACGAAATCATTCCCATCCTCGATTTCGGATCGCAATTCGCACAACTTATCGCCCGGCGGGTGCGCGAAAAAGGCGTCTACAGCGAACTAATGCGCCCGGATATCCCGGCTGAGCAGATCAGGAAACTCAATCCAAAGGGGATCATCCTCTCCGGCGGGCCGAGCAGCGTGTATGAGGCGAATGCGCCCAAGTGCGATCCGAAGATCTTCGATCTGGGCGTGCCGACTCTGGGGATTTGTTATGGGATGCAGTTGGGTTGCCAGGTTCTCGGTGCGCAGGTGAAGCCGGGCAAGGCGCGGGAGTTTGGACGGGCGCATTTGCACGTGGTGAAGGACGATCCGCTCGTACGCGGGTTGCCGCAGGAGACGACGGTTTGGATGAGCCATGGCGATCAGGTGCATGAGTTGACATCGGATTTCGTGGCGCTGGGGGCGACGCCGACGTGTCCGTTCGCGGCGGTCCGACATGCGAGCCGGCCGTTTTATGGAGTGCAGTTTCATCCGGAGGTGACGCACACGCCGCGGGGCGAGCAGATTTTCCAGAATTTCCTGTACGAAATCTGCAAATGCTCGGGAAGCTGGACGATGGGGAACTTCATCGAGCGGACGATCGCCGGCGTTCGTCAGCAGGTGGGAAATGCCGGGGAAAAAGCGAAAGTGATCTGCGGGCTTTCCGGCGGGGTGGACAGCTCCGTGGTCGCGGCTTTGCTGCATAAAGCCATCGGCGATCGGCTCGTCTGCATCTTCGTGGACAACGGCTTGCTGCGGAAAAACGAACGGCGACTCGTCGAGACCACCTTTCGAGATCATTTCAAAGTCAACCTCATCACCGAGGACGCGACCGGGCAGTTCCTTTCCGCTCTGGAAGGCGTTACCGATCCGCAGCAAAAGCGCAAGATCATCGGCCGGGAATTTATCGAAGCATTCAAGCGCGCGGCCCAGGCGATCAAGGGGGCGCATTTCCTGGCGCAGGGGACGCTCTATCCGGATGTCATCGAAAGCGGCCATGGATATGCCGGCACGGCGGCGAACATCAAGTTGCATCACAACGTCGGGGGGTTGCCCGAGGAGTTGGGATTCGAGCTGATCGAGCCGCTGCGGGATTTGTTCAAGGACGAGGTTCGGCGGGTGGGGGAGGTGCTGGGCTTGCCGGAAACGATGGTTTGGCGGCATCCGTTCCCCGGTCCGGGTTTGGCGGTGCGTATCATCGGTAAAATCTCGGCCGAAAGTCTGCGGATCGTGCGCGATGCGGATGAGATCGTTCTGGAGGAGCTGATCGCGGCCAATCTATATCGTAAGACGGCCCAGGTGTTTGCCGTGCTGTTGCCGATCGGCACGGTGGGGGTGATGGGCGATGCCCGCAGCTACGACAGCGTAATTGCCATCCGGGCGGTGGAGAGCCAGGATTTCATGACCGCCGATTGGGCCCGGATACCGTTTGACGTGCTCGCGGGGATGAGCAATCGCATCATTAACGAGGTTCGGGGGGTGAATCGGGTGGTATATGACATCAGTTCCAAGCCGCCGGCGACGATTGAATGGGAATAGGGGCGAGAATAGCGCTCGGGGGCCGAGAAAATTGGTGAATAAGGGGTTAATAAGACGATTCTGGTGAAGCGGCTCGGAGTGTGGCCGATTCGATATTCTCGGTCGCGCACAAAGTGCGCCTCCAGCCTTGGTGGAGACAGGGCTTATAGTGACGTTGAGAGCCTTAATTTTATTTGCAACGCGGGAAGGCTTTGTTTAGACTCGAACCCACTGGTGCCGGCGCATTTGTCAGTGCCTGCGTCGTGACCAGAATTGTGGAGAGCGCCGAGGGTTTAGGCACAGGCGTTAAGAGCACCCGAGCGCCTTACTATTCCATGCCTTACGTGCCCACGCAGCGAATTACGAACCGTTACGAAACGAATTGAGGAGGCCTCCTGTGTTGTTCGATCCCACCGGCCGTCGAAGCGCGTTGAAATTTGGGTCCGTCAAAGGTCATTCCAGTTGTGAAAGTAGGTCGAATTCCATGATTCGTCGAAAGAAGTTGGCGTGTCTGGGTTTGGCGGCGTCAATGGCGCTGCCGGCGGGAGTTACGAGATTCGGTCAATTGTTTGCTGACGACGCCGGGCCTTTGGGCTCGCGTGGTCCGGCGACTCGGCCGAGCAATGCGGACCTTCTGAAGCTGGGCATCGACCAATACAACCAGGGCCAGTACGAGCAATCCGTCGCCAGCCTTCAGGAAGTGGACATCAAATCACTCAGCCAACAGGACCACCAGACGCTGGTGAGCATTCTCGGCAAAGCCGGGGCGGCCGCTACCGAAGGCCGGGCCGCTCGCGAGGAGTTCGCCCTTGGGGAAGAGGCTCGCAAGGCCAACAACCCGGCCGAGGCCCAGACGCATTACAATGCGGTGCTCAACAACGCGCATGCCGATGCCGAAATCCGCGAAAAAGCCCAGCAGCAACTCGCCGTTGTCCAGGCGGCGCAGAAGGACGATGCCACCGACGGAAAAACCACCTATAAACGGGCGGTAAGTGAATATCGCAAAGGTCTTTGGAATCAGGCCCGCGCGGATTTCATTCAGGCGCAGCAGTTAGGCTATACCGGCGGTTTCCTCGAAGCCAGCCCGGCGGAATATCTCCAAAAGCTCGATCAGGGCGAGCAGAAATACCTGGCCAAGAACAGCGATCAAGGTCGTGCGGCTTATAATCGCGGCCGAGAAGAATATCGCACCGGCGATTGGACCAGCGCCCGCGCGGATTTCAACAAGGCACACGACCTCGGGTTTCAGCCGAACTATCTCGAAGGTCTTTCGCCGCAAGAGTATCTCCAGCGCATGGATGAGAAGAATGCGGCCGACAGCCAGGCCGCCGCTGTTGCCGCATCGGATAAGCAGCCCGCCCAGACAGTGGCCCTGGCGGATGATAACGCGACTGCGCCGGCGAGCGGATCCCCGTCCGACCAGCAGGCGTTGCAGCATCAGGCCGAGGTGGACCGCCTCGCCGAACAGCAGAGAATTTACAAGGCCCGAGGCCTGGTCGATCTGGGCCGCAAGGCGGAGACGGCGGGCAACGATCAGGAGGCTCTGAGCGATTACACCCAGGCGGTGGATCTGGACCCCACGAACAAGGACGCCGTCGGAGGCCGGGATCGCCTTCTGTCCAAGTTGGGCCGCGCGCCCGCAAACGGCGGCGCCACGCTGACCCGCACCCAGCAGCAGATTTCACAGGTCATCGCGGCGGTCAATTACAAGTTCAAGACCGCGATGGACAACGCCGCGAGGGATACCGCCGCCAATCAATTTTCCGAGGCGGAAAACGACATCCAGGACGCGCAAGCGGCTCGCGATGAGGACCCCACGGTTTTCAACGCCGAAGATTTGCGCCAAATGGACGACGGCATCGCCCGCGCCAAGCTCGACCTGCGGCAAGCCCACGCCAATTACGATCGCTCCGAGGCGCGGACGCGAGCTTCCAGCGTCGCGGAGCAGGAGTCGCGGCAGGAAGAACAGGACCGTCATCGCCGCGAGGTCACGGTTGCGGCTTACATCAAGCTCTCCCGCATGCAGATCGAGCAGCAAAATTACGCCGCCGCACTCGGCGTGCTCGATCAGATCCTGGCCATCGATCCGCAAAACGATTACGCGATGGGAATCCGCCAGTTCATCGAAGACAAGGCAATCCTCAAGGAACAGGCGAACTATCGCGACGAATTCGACTACAACCTCGCCCGTACCCTCAACGACGCCGATGAACGGCAGATTCCTTACGAGGACATTTACCGCTTCCCGGAGAATTGGCCGGACCTCTCCACCTTGCGCGACAACGAGTTAAAGAACAGCAGCGCCAGCAAGGAAGATCAGGCGGTGCAGGCCCTGCTCGATCATCGCTTGCCGACCGTGCAGCTCCCGCAGGTGCCGCTGGCGGATGCGATCGATTTCCTCCGCGACATCACCAGCGCCAATATTCTCGTGAATTGGAAAGCCCTCGAAGCGGACGGCATCGACAAGCAGACGCAGGTCACCGCCACCCTGCACGATGTGAAGTTCTCCAAGGTACTGGACATCATTCTGCAGCAAGCCGGCGGTGGCAAGCTGGCCTACACGATCGACGAAGGCGTCATCACTATCTCGACCGCGGACGAACTGAACAAGGCGGTTCTCACGCGCGTGTATGACATCACCGATCTGCTGATTAACCCGAACTTCGATCCCACCATTCAGAACGTCGCCAGCGGCTCGGCCCAGGTCGGCAACGGCGGCGGCACGGCCCAGTTGCAAGTCAATACGACGACGAACCAGGCCAACCGCGAACAGCAGTTGATGGATATCAAGAAAAAGATCGAAAACACCGTCGAGTTCAGTTCCTGGAAAGACAACGATCCCAACGGCTACGGCCAGATCGACGATTTCAACAACCAACTGATCATCACGCAGACCTCCGATGTTCATAACAAGATCGCCAATCTGCTGGCGCAGCTGCGCGAGGCGCAGGCCGTGCAGGTCTCGATTGAAACGCGCTTCCTGACGGTTTCGAGGCACTTCCTCGACGACGTGGGGCTCAACCTCAGCTTGACGTTCAATAACAATAATCCGGTAGAAGGAGGCGTTGGGAGTGGAAGCAATGTCCCCGAGGCTCCGAATCACTGGGGACCGGTTTCCGTCACCAGCTCATCGGCCGGCTTTACCTCCGTCGAAAGCACCTCCACGGGCTTGCCCGGTTCCCTCGCGGCCCTGGCTCCCACCGGACTGGGTGTTTCGGGAGTTTATGGCAACATGTTCGACGACATTCAGGTGCAGATGTTGCTGACCGCCGTGGAGGCCTCCGAACGGCTCAGCGTCGTTCACGCTCCGCGCGTCACCCTGCAAAACGGCCAGGGCGCGACGATGTATCAGCTCACCTTCATTCCGTATGTCGGTAGCTTGAACACCACGGTTTCTACCGGAGCCGCCATTGCCGCGCCGGTGATCGATTACGCCACCGACGGTGTTCTCATCAGCATCGAGCGTGCCCTGGTCACGGCGGATCACAAGTACGTGACCCTCGATATCGATCCGCAGCTCGACTCGTTCCTTGGGTTCACGACTTTCCAATTCGAAACCGTGACGGAAGAGACGGTCACGCCCAATACGGGAACCGTGATCCCCGTCGGCTTTGGCGGGTTCACGCCTCCCAGCCTCAGCGTTCAGGAAGCCACCGAGGAAAAGACCGAGGTCCGAACCCGCGTGACCGTTCCCGACGGCGGCACGCTGATGCTCGGCGGCGTCACCATCGCTGGCGAGGTCAATCTGGAGGCTGGCATTCCGGGCCTTTCCAAGATTCCGTTCCTCAAGCGGCTGACCACCAATACTTCCGAGGCCAACGACGAACAGGTTCTGCTTATCCTGGTCAAGCCCACGATTCTCATCAACAAGGAGATCGAGGCCAAAAACTTCCCGCTCCTGACCAGTAACGGCAAATAGGTGAACTCCTGATTGGCAAAAGACGGTTGCCCGTCATCGTTTGCACCGTGTTGTTGGCGGTGCACGCGCTGCTGCTGGCCTATTCCGCCGCAGCCAACTCCGCAACGTTCGACGAACCCGCCCATCTCGCCGCCGGAGTTGAATACTGGCGACGGCACGATCTGACCATTTACAGCCTCAGCCCGCCGCTGCTGCGGCTCTGGGCCGCGATTCCCGCCGTTTTGGCCTCCGCCCAGGCTCCTCCAACCGATCAGGAAAATCTCCGCCCCATCGTTGAGAGGCATTGGCTCTACGCCGATGCGTTCATCGCCGCCAATTTTGCCAGATTTCCGTTTCTGCTGCTGCTGGCGCGGTTGGGGATGATCCCCATCTCCTGCTTTGCCGGCTGGGTCACTTACCGCTGGGCCGGCGAGTTGTACGGCCCGCGCAGCGCCGCTGCCGCCTGCGCGATGTATTGCCTCAACCCCAGCATCCTGGCCAATGGCGCACTGGTCACGACCGACGTTGGCGCCGCCGCCGCCATGTTGGCGTCGTGCTGGCTCTGGTGGCGATTTTGTCGCGGCCCGTCACGATGGCGTTGGCTGGCGGCGTGCGCAGCGGTCGTGGCCGCCCATCTCTGCAAATTCACCGCCCTTCTCCTCTGGCCCATGATGCTCGCGATGGTGATTCCGTTCGCGCTTCTGCGGCCGCGCCGGCAATGGTGGATGCTGCCCGCCGCCTGGCTTCTTCTTGGAATAGCGAGCCTGATTCTCCTCAACGGGATTTACGGCTTCCGCGGAACCGGCCGGCCCCTGGGGTCGTTCGATCTCACCTCCGATTTCATGCAAAGCGTGCAGCGCAAGCTGGGGGCCGATTTCCCATCGCCCGTTCCGCGGCTGCTGCTCGAAGGTTTCGATGCGCAAAAGCGCGACACCCAGGGTGGGTATGAGGCGTTCCTCTTCGGCGACATATATCGCGGAACGCATTGGTATTACTACCCCGCGGCGCTTCTGTGCAAGTTGCCGATCGCAATGCTCCTGCTGCTCGCGGCCGCGGTGGCGTCGGCGCTGGCGCGGCGCGGCGCACCGGCGCCGGCCCGGCGCAGCGGCGAATGGAGCGTCTTCCTCGCCGTCGCCGTCTTTGCCGCCGGGGTGATGGTCTTTGGGGATCTCAACATCGGCACGCGCTATCTTCTGCCGATGTTTCCGCTCGGGTTCATCCTCATCTCGCGGTTGTGGTCGATCGATCCCGTCCCGCTGAACCAACCGCGCTCGGTCATGCCCTATCTTCGAGATGGTCTGCTGGCGTTTCTGGCCGTGGAAACACTGCTCGTCTGCCCCCGCTTCCTCACCTTCGTCAATTTCGCCGTCGGCGGTCCGGCCAATGGCTGGCGGCTGCTCAGCGATTCCGATTTCGACTGGGGTCAGGGCCTGATCGATCTGCGGAATTGGATGAGCGACCATCACGTCCCCAGCGTCGCGCTCGCCTATTTCGGATACGTCGACCCGGCCGTTTACAGAGTCAATTTCCTGCCGATCATTCACCCCGGCGACGATCAATACGTCGCCGTGAGCAGTTATTTTCTGGACGGTTTGGAAAACCGCGTGGTGACGGGCCGGAACCGGCGTTCGATCGTGGCATTGCCATACAGCCGATCGTTGCAGGCCAAGCCGCCGGTTGCGGTGGTCGGGCATACGATCTTCATCTATTCGCGCGACGAGGTGGAGGCCGCCGCGGTGGAATCGACCGGGCCGGCCGCTCCGGTGCCATAGACCACCCGCCGTTGCCCCTCAAGCGACGACCGTGGAATCAGCAGGCGAATCCCAAATCGATTGCCGCGAAGCGGCTCGGCGCCCAGATCGAGCATCGGCAGCGGCTGCTCAACATAGTTTTCGTCGATCCACGCGAAAAGTTTCCGCCCGTAATCCCGGCCGAAAAATCGCTCTCCGAATTCGCTCGTGTCTTTGTGAACCAGGAAAATGTAATCCGGCGGGGTCGCGTTCATCGCCGCGACCATTTGATCCTCCCCGAACAAAAGAAGGTCCGGCGGATTGAAATTGACGTACGGCGTCGCGGTTTGGCGGCGCGAAAGATAATTGATCATGATTCCCTCGGGAAAACAGGCGAGGGTTTTGTTCCCGGGGATGATCTGCTCGGCTGCCAGAATCGCGCTGTTCACAACATCCGCGCGCGAGGCGTCGGCCCAGAACTGGTCCGGCCCGGTTCCCACGGAGGTGGTCAACCGCTTGGTGGCGGCGGCGGTCATCGCCAGATGAACCAGCAGCACCACGGCCCACACCCCGCCGATACCGGACAAAAAGAGCGCCGCGCTTCCGCCATGTCGCCGTACGGCCTTGGGAATCCAACCGAAAAGCGCGATCAGCAGCAGCATTGCGGCCGGCATGGCCAGCCAGCAGCCGTAGTGGATGATCCGCGCATAAAAGAAGACTTTGCCCAGAAGAAGCAGGGCGAAAATGCCAAGCATCGCCGCGAGGGCGGCACAGGATTTTGGATCGGCCTCGCGCCTGTGTCGCCAAAACTGGGTCATCGAAACAGCGGTCACGCCGACGGCGACGATCGGAAGCGGGCGAAACAGCGAGACCCATTCGCGATGTTGCCATTGCCAGCCTGTGAGAATCACGCCGATGAGAAACGCGGCAATGAGGTGTGGCGTGGCAGGCTTTAATTTATGGATCATCGCCCAGGCGAGAAAACCGGCGATGGGGATGGCGTACGCCGCGACCCATGCCGCGAGGAGAAGCAGGCTTCTGTGCAAATCGTCCAGTCCCATGCTGTGCAGATAGAAATGTTGGGCGGTGACATGTCCAGTGAATATCGACGGCCACATGCCCAGCACGCCGCGGATCGCAACCGGCCACGGCATGGCCGGGCGCAGCAAACCCGCACTGATCACCGCAGGCAACGCGGCGGCGAGAACGAAACCAATGCTAGCGATCGCGACGCGGGCGATTGACCGGCTGGTTGCGGCAAAGAGCACCATTCCCGCCAGCCCAGCCCCGACGATCGCGACGAAGAATTCCGAGCGCGTGAGGAAAATCATCCCGGCCAGAAAACCGGCGATGATCGCATCGGCGATTCGTCTTTCGCGCACGAGACGCCAAAGGAAAATGATGCAGATCAGGCACAGCAGCGTCGCGTGGGTGTATTCGTATTCGTAGGGACAAACGTAGTTGTAATTCCCCGCGATGGTCAGATGGGCGAAGGCGAACAGCGTCACGAACGACAGGCCGCAGATGGCCGCGCACAGCCTGCCTCCCAATCGCAGGGCGAGATAATAAATCGCGATGACGATTCCAATGAGAACGGGAAGGTTCGCCAGTTCCAATACGCGCAGATTTGCCCCGAAAATCCGGAAAGCCAGCGCGTTGTAATAGACCGACATCGGGCCCGTGTAATGAGCGATGTCGCGATAGAGGACTTTTCCCTGGCTGAGTTGCCAGGGGACGTAAAGCTGAACGCCGAAATCGACCAGCAGATCGGCCCAGGTCTGCCAGGTCCAGACGAGCATGGCCACGAATGCGGCGGTGATGACGGCTGGGCCGGCCCAGCGCCGCTGCCAGAGAGGGGTCACGGCGGGTGGATTGGAATCATCCGGCAGGCTCATTGGGCGGTGGACATCATACCGATTCCGCCGCTGAAGCGTCTGCCGGGAGCGGGAACGGCGCGGATCCGCCCGATTTCATTCTCAGCGCCAGCGTCCACAGGGCCGCCAGCAACACGATCGCCCCGCCCAGGATGAACGGCCCGGAAACATGGATGCGATACACGGCCGCCGCCACGATCGGGCCGATCACGCGCGCGATGCTTCCCAGGCCCTGGTTCAGCCCGAAGACCAGGCCCTGTTCCTTCTGATCGCTGTTGTGGGAGATGAGCGCATACAACGTCGGCGTTTGCAGGCTTCGGCCGATGGCGTTGATTCCTCCGCCGAGGATGAGGATCAACAGGATCGGTTTGAATCCCACGACGGCCAGCATTCCCATTCCCACGCCGACGAGAATCGGTCCGGCGATGGCCAGCGGCCACTCGCCCAGTCGTTTGGTCAATCGGCCGATGAATCCACCCTGCACGATGGCGATGATCACTCCGAGATAGGCGTAATAAAGCCCCACCTGCCAATCCCGGAAGCGGAACGTCTGGTCGCTGCTGAGAAATAGCGCGACCATGCTTTCGAGCATGACGAACGCGGCCATGCTGATGAACGCGATGAGCAGCAACTGGACGAGGCGTGCGTGCCGGAAAATGGGGACGAATCGGCTGGGATGAAGCCATTGACTCGATGTCGCGGGCTTGTGGACGCGGCTCTCCGGCAGGCGGAAATACGTTTGCAGCATCGCTCCGAAGCTCATAGCCGCCGCGAAATAGCCCGGTAGCGCCGGATGCACCAATACCAGCAACGCGCCCAGAGCCGGTCCCAGCGCAAAGCCGACGCCGAACGCGGCCCCAATGACTCCCATTCCGCGGGCGCGGTTCTGAGGGGTAGTGACATCGCTGATGTAAGCCTGGGCCGTCGAGATGTTTCCTCCGCTGATGCCGTCGATAAAACGGGAACAATAAATCAGCAGCAGGGCGTAAAATGGATGAAACCAGTGCAAGTTCATCACGATGCCGAGCAGCAGATATCCGAGGGAGCTGCCAAGCTGCGAAAAAACCAGCACCGGCCGCCGGCCGAAGCGGTCGGAAATCGCCCCGAGAATCGGAGCGGCGATGAATTGGCATCCGGAATAAATCGAAAACAGCAGTCCGACGTCCAGGGCCGTGGCGCGGTATTGCTTGGCAAACAACGGCAGCAGCGGGATGATGATCCCGAACCCGAGCAAATCCATGAAGACGATGAAGAAGATGATGCTGAGCGCGCCCTTGGGCGGTTGGGCGGCGGATGGATCGAGCGGTTGGGCTTCGGACATTGGAATCAGTCTCCTTCAACGCGTGCTTCAATCACCGCGCCGCCGGTCAATTCAGAGACCGGGACGAGATTACCCGGAATGATTTTGCCGTTGACGTTGAGACTGCGAATGCCTTTACACTTGCCGGATGGATTGGTGATTTTGATGGTGATTTTCTTGCCGCGAAAATCCCGTTGCATCTCGAATCCCGGCCAGTTCTTTGGAATACACGGATCGATGCGAAGGCCGTCGATTTCCGGCCGGATTCCCAGGATGTATTGGACGGCGGAAAAATAGCTCCAGGCCACCGTGCCCGTGAGCCAGGGAATGCGGGCCTTGCCCGCGTGGGGGCCGCAGGTTGCGTAGGTCGTTTGCGCGTGGGCGTACGGTTCGATTTGGCGGATTTCGGCGCGGGTGTTGTAAGCGGCCGGCATGAACGCGCGATAATACTCGTAGGCCTGATCTCCGTTGCCCAGAATGCACTCGGCCATCACGGCCCAGCTTTGGGGATGGTTGAAAATGCCCGCGTTTTCCTTGATTCCCTTGTTGTAAACCACGCCGCCCATGATGTGCTTCGGCGTTTTCTCGAACGGTGGAGCGCAGAGCATCAGGCCGTAAGGCGTGAACAAATATTCCTTCATCGACTTCATCGCCAGCGCCGCCTGCACCGGCGTGGCGGCGCCGCTGATCACCGCCCATGCCTGAGTGTTGATGTAAACCTTGCCCTCCGCCATGTTCTTCGTGCCGTAGATGGTTCCATCCTTGCCGGTCGCCCAGATGAACCATTGGCCGTCCCAGCAGATTTTCTGAATCGCCTTGTCGAGTTTTTCGCGTTGATCGACAGCCCATTTTTCCTCCTGGTCCATTTTCAGTCTCGCGGCGATCTCGGCGTAAACGCCCAGGCCATAACGAACCTGGAACGCGACCATAACGCTTTCGCCGGTGTAGCCGAGGTTGCAGCAGTCGTTCCAATCCGCCGACAGGCCGCAGGGCAAACCGTTGCGGCCGACTCGCTCGAGATTGAATTCCAGCGCCCTGCGCAGATGTCCCAGCACCGTTGCGTGGCCGTGATCGGCGTACGGGATGATTTTCTTGTAAAAATCGATGTCCCCGGTTTCCGCAACATACGCCGGCACGGCGTTGAAGAGCCACAGCGCATCATCGCTGCGGAAATGTTCCTTCGCCGGCGCGGGCTCGTGTCCCGGTTTATGACCGAACGGCTTCACGACCGGGATCGCGCCGCCGCTATCGACCTGACCAGTCAACATCAGCTCCAAACGGTCGCGCATTTTCTCCTTGAGCGAAGCAGTGACGCCAAGGAAATCCTGAACCGTGTCCCGGAACCCCAATCCATCCCGCTCGCCGTTGTAAATCAGCGAAGCCGACCGCGACCAGGTGTAGGTAATCAGCGCGTTATACGCATTCCAGACGTTCACCATGCTGTCGAACTCCGCATCGGGCGTTTTCACCCGCACGGATTCCAGCAGCGAGTGCCAGGATTTTTTGAGCTGGTCCAACTCCATCTGGCAACGCTGCGGATCGCCGAATTGCGCAACCACCGATTTCCCGTGAGAATCCGGCGTGCCCAAGCCAAGGAGAACCAGTAATTCTCGCGTTTCGCCGGGCTTGAGATCGAGATCGGCCTGCTGCACGCCGACCACGTTTTCCCCGGCCGTCTGGAAATTCGTGAGTTGTCCGCTCGCCAGCGCTTCGGGGTTGGCATAGGTGCCGTAGTTGCCCAGGAAATGATCGCGTAGGGTTTCGAACGCGGCGACCGGAGCGCCGATCAGCTTCATCCAATACCGGCCGGGTTCGGCGAGGTTCTGCGGATTCATCGGCTCGTACGGATGCGAGGCGATCGCCAGCATTCCGCCCGTCATGTCCGCCTTGTTCACGAACATGGAATATTGCAGGTTGATCAGATCGTTGTAGAGATTGGCGACGCCGGCGAATTCGCAGTAGGTGTAAACGGAGATTGCCCGGGCTTTTTGCGAGCGGTTGGTGACGCGGAGCCGCCAATATTCGAATGTCTGTCCCAGCGGCACGAAATAGGTGGATTCGGATTCGATCGAGTCATATTGCGAGGTAATGATGGTGTACGCGGTGCCGTGGCGGCAGACGGATTTGTATTGGTCCAGCGGTTTGCCGACCGGCTGCCAGCTTGCGCTCCAGAACTCGCCGTTTTGGCGGTCCCGCAAATAGAAATATCGCCCCGGTTGATCCAGGGGAACGGAATTGCTTCGCAATCGCAGGAATCGTCCGTTGGCGGCGCTGCGGTAGAAACTGTAGCCGCCGGCGTTGTTGGTGATGATGGCGCCGTACTCGGTGCTGCCGAGATAATTCGACCAGGGACGCGGAGTGTCCGGTCGGGTCACGACGTATTCCTTCGCGTCGTCGTCGAAGTGGCCGAATTGCATATCGGTATAGAATCGAGGATTGACGCGATGATTTCAAATTTGGTCGGCGGCGGTGCTAAATCGCTGTTGGAAATTACTTGACACCATGGGGTTCGGGGCGTAACAGTATCACATGGAACAGCCCAAAATCGTTCACGACGCGATTACCTTCGATGATGTCCTGCTGATCCCGGCGAAAAGCTCGTTTGTTCCCGCCGAAGCCGACACTCATACCCGACTGACGCGAAAAATCGAACTGAACATCCCGCTGATTTCCGCGCCCATGGATACCGTTACCGAATCGGCCCTGGCCATCGCGCTGGCGCAGGAGGGCGGGATTGGAATCATTCACAAAAATCTTTCCGTGCAGAACCAGTCCCGCGAGGTGGAAAAGGTCAAGCGCAGCGAGAATGGCATCATCGTCGATCCGATCACTCTTCCGCCCACGGCCACGATTGCCATGGCGCGAAAAATCATGCGCGAATACAACGTCAGCGGAATTCCCATCGTCGAAGGCGGCCCGGATTCGGGCGATTTGCCGCGTCGCCGGCATGACGAGAACGGGAATTCCAAGCCGCCGAAACTGGTCGGAATCATGACCCGGCGCGACCTGAAATTTCAGGAAGACGATTCGCGGAAGATCGGCGACGTGATGACGCGCGAAAAGCTCGTCACGGCCCCCGAACACACCACGCTCGATGAAGCGGAGCGAATTCTTTACAAATCCAAGGTCGAAAAGCTGCTGTTGGTGGACAAGGAAGGTCGGCTGATGGGGCTGATCACCATGCGGGACATCGACAAGATGCATCAGTTCCCCAACTCCTGCAAAGACCGGCGCGGCCGGCTGCGGGTGGGGGCGGCGACAGGCGTGAATGATTATGAACGCGTCGAAGCCCTCATCGCCGCGGATGTTGATGTCGTGGTGGTCGATACCGCGCACGGCCACAGCCAGAACGTGCTGGAGACGGTGAAGCACATCAAAAAACGGTGGGGCATCGAAGTGATCGCCGGCAACGTCGCCACCGCGGCGGGGACGAAGGATCTCATTGAAGCGGGTGCCGATGGCGTGAAGGTGGGCATCGGTCCCGGGGCCATCTGCACGACTCGGATCATCAGCGGCGTGGGCGTGCCGCAGATCACCGCGATCATGAATGCGTCGTCGATCGCCGATCTCGCGGGCGTGCCGGTGATCGCCGATGGGGGGATTCGCCATAGCGGCGACATCACCAAGTCCATCGCCGCGGGGGCAAGCTGCGTCATGATGGGGAGTCTATTCGCCGGGTTGGATGAATCGCCGGGGGAAATGATTATTCATCAGGGGCGGCGCTACAAAACTTACCGCGGCATGGGTAGCATGGGGGCGATGATCGGCGGCTCGAAGGACCGCTACGGCCAGGCGGGGGTGAAGGAAACGAGCAAGCTGGTCCCCGAGGGCGTCGAGGGACGCGTGCCGTATCGCGGATCGCTGGGCGATTTTGTTTATCAGATGGTCGGCGGATTAAGGGCTGGGATGGGCTACTGCGGAACGCGGAATGTCGAGACGTTGAGGAAGGAAGCCCGGTTTTGCCGGGTTTCATCCGCGAGCATGGCCGAGAGCCATCCGCACGACATCACCATCACCAAGGAATCGCCGAATTATACGGTCGAGTACACGGACGAAGGTCGATAGAATGGTTGGCGAATGGGCAGATTTTTGACAAGCGTGATTGCCGCCGCCGGAGCGTTGACGCTCCTGGCCTCGGGATGCTCGTCGGATTCGCAATCGAGCGCGGACGACCCGACGACGCGGGCGCTTTCGGATCCGATGAATTATTCGCCGCCCGAGAAGGGTCAGGACCTTTCCGGCGGGGGATTGACGAATTTTGATGACTCAGCTTTCAAGAAGGATACGGATCATGATCTTAATCCGTAATGGTATGCGCGGCAGATTGGCGATCGGCTGTGCCGGTGCTTTATTTCTGGCGCTGGCCGGATGCCAGTTCCAGCAGAAGACGCCCGCCCCCGAAGCGTTGAACGCAACGCCGATCAAAACCGATCAGGCCATGGCCCATCGGAACTGGGCGCCGGTGCCGGCGTACTATCAGAACGACAGCGTGATGACCTGGCCGGATTACGCGCCGTTGCAGCCTAAACCGCTGCCTTACGATCTTGGCCTGTTCATGGAGCCGGTGCTGTTTCTCGGCAATGTCTGCTATATCCCAGCCGGCGTGTTCCTCGAGCCCGGATGGCAGGAGCAGATATACAAGTCAATGTCGTGTCCGCCGAGCTATACGCTGATGCCTCCGCTGCCGGTTGGGCCGGAACCTACTCCTCAATAGACAACCCTCCATGCGCCTCGTCCGCGAACAGATTTGTGAGTCGGCCAGCCGGAAGCTTTCTAATTCTCTGCCGACGTTCGGCTCGGTGACGGCAACGATCGGGCTCGATGGGTTCGTCGATGAGATCATCGCCGTGGTGGATAAGCGGCTCGACCAAGACCGTTATGAGCCGATGAAAACCATCACGGTTCTGGGCGACAAAATTCTCGCGGCGGCGGGACAATCGAGCAATTACGAGTTGCTGGTCAAGCAGACCAAGCTGGGCGGAAATGGGCCGATCATGGCTAACGCACTGGCGGCGGCGGGGCTGGCGGTAACGTATGTGGGGAACCTGGGGTATCCAACTCTGCATCCCGTGTTTTCCGAGTTGGCGCGGCGGGCCAAGGTCATCAGCATCGCCGAGCCGGGACATACCGATGCCCTGGAATTCGAAGATGGAAAGCTCATGCTCGGCAAGCACCAGAGCCTGGGCGATATCACCTGGGACAACCTTCTGAAACGCGTCGGCACGGACCAGCTTAAAAGCCTCATCGGGGCGGCGAAGCTCGTCGGCATGGTGAACTGGACCATGCTGCCCCACATGTCCGAGATCTGGACCAAGCTGCAAAGCGAAATCCTGCCGCAGTGCCCCAAGCAGGATCGGACGCTTTTCATCGACTTGGCCGATCCGGAAAAACGGACGGCTAATGACATATCCAACGCACTGAAGATTCTGGCTCGCTTCCAATCGAGCATCAACGTCATTTTGGGATTGAACCTGAAGGAATCGGATCAGATCGCGCACGCGCTGGGCCTGGGGGCGCCGGCCGATTCCGAGCCGGCCATTGAACAAACCGCCAGGGCGATTCGGGAAAAGCTGGGGATTTCATGCGTGGTGATTCATCCGCGCAAAGGCGCCGCCGCGGCGACGGCGGACGAATCGGCGTCGTTCGCCGGGCCGTTCGTTCAGCAACCGAAGATCAGCACGGGCGCGGGGGATCATTTCAATGCGGGGTTTTGTCTTGGGCGCATCATGGGCTTGAATCTGGAAGAGAGCCTGTGCGCCGGAGTGGGCACCAGTGGATATTATGTGCGGTCGGCGCACAGCCCCACGGGCAAAGAGTTGGCGGAGTTCATCGCCAAGCTTCCACCGCCCCAGGGGTAAAATCTGCCAGTGAGGGGATCGGCTTAGCTCTTCTTCGTCGCGAGTTTTGCCCGCCCAGCGCGGCGCGGTGAACGCATCATCAACAGTCCGGCGCCCAGCAGCATCGAAAGCGAAGCCGGCTCCGGTACCGGCGGCGTTTGGCCGGTCGTCGTTGTGCCGGTGATGATGAAGTGCTTTTTGTCGATGTCGGCCAAAGTCAAAGTCTGGGCCGATGTGGTTTGGGTGAACAACTCATTATCGAGCGCGACCGACAATCCGGTGATGCGGTCGCCAGCCAGATCAGCATTCGCTAACGCCGCATCGAGGTTGAAAGTGGCGGTGATGTCCCAGATTCCGTCGCTGTCGCCGTTATTCGACGTGATCGTGACGTCGCCCGGGCCGCCGCCTAGTGGCGGCAACGGCAGCGGGCCATCTTGCGGCGTAACGCTCTGCGTGAAAGTGGGGAGCACGATGATCGGCATCGTCAGCGTCATGTTATCGACGGAGGTGATTCGCAGATCGTTGAACAACAGGGTTGCCTCGGCGGTGGCGTCTCCGGCCGGGCCGACGACGCGCCAGGCGCCGCCCTCGTCGAATGTGAGCGAATCAACCGATCCCGACGGGGAGGTGGGGGTAATGTCCAGGTTCAGCTTGCCATCCTGCAAATCGAATTCGCCATCGGCTGCCAGCGAGGAAAAAGAAAGATTCTGGAATGCAAGGTTGTCGCTGTTGGGAGGGGACAGAACCGGAGCGCCAAATAACGCCGTCGGTGTTGTAGTGACCGGAGGCGGGCCGGAGATTTCGGAATCGTTCTCCGCGACGTTGATGTAGGAAATGTTTGGGCCAACGAAATTGCCGTACAGCGCGGCATGAGCCGCGGTGGACAGACCCAAAACAACGGCCGAACTCGAGAACGCTCGAATAGAACGATGAACGATTTTCATGATGAGTAGCCCCTCCAAATGGGCTGAAAGTCTGTGTTTAACTCCACCCTCTTTCGTCGCCCGATGAAGTTCCGCCACCCACTATCAGCAAATTGGACAGTTCCAACTTTTTCTCGGCGCTGTCCAACAAAAGCTCACTGGAGCTTCGTTTGAGGTGATGGCGTGCAACCTCCGCTGCGACAAGGGTTAATTTAATTCACCATTGTCATCGTTCAAGAGAAATCCGGGCGATTTTTTCAGTATTTTGCTTACTAAAACGCGACTTTTTTGGAATAAATTGCGGCACTAATGGCGCACATTGGCGCCGCGCGGCGGATTGCGGATTGTGTTTTAATAGGAGGTCATCAAGACGCCGCGGTTTCCCATATTGCCAAAATGGCCACCGTCGAGCGGATGGGCGGCGCGGGAGGAAATGAAAAGGGCGGCACATCCTGTGCCGCCCGAAGTCTCGAAATTATCGCGCGAAATATTAGCTGCGAATGCCGTCAATCGTCGGCGGCATCTTGGTGAAGTGCACCCGGAAATGGGAGGTCGAACTCAGGGCGCTCTTGTGAATCCGATGATGCCTCGTCGTCAGCGAGTGATGTCTTTTGAGGGCCTTGGCGGCCAGGAGCGTGGAGCGGCGATGCGTCGTCTTCAGGCTGCGATGATGGCGCTTGCCCGTGACGACCAACGTTCGGTGTGAGCGAGTCACCAGCGACTTGTGATGAACGGTCCTGGCGAGCACGGGCACTGCCGGAACCGCCAAAAGAGCGGCGACGGCCCACTTAACCAGCGTGGAATGGTACATGAGTATTCTCCTTAGCTTCGGGTCCCCGCGCAACACCGCACGAAGATAAAAGTCTTATCGGACGCTTGGCGTTTGCGGGATGAAAAAAAATCCGGGAAGCCGCGGGTGGGGGTGGGGTGAGGTCTTTGAATGAGCGGGGAACACCGCGGCTGAAGCCGCCGCGCCGCGAAAGAATTGGCAATTCGTTGGACTTCTTCGAAATTCCCGGGGGCTATTGGTCTTCGACGATCGTTTCGCGAACGACTTCCTCGATGCTGGTGATGCCGTCGTAAATGGCCATGATGCCGGCGCTGCGCAGGGGGCGCATGCCTCGCTTTTTGGCTTCCATGCGGAGCACCTGAGTGCTCGCGTGCTGGATGATCATGTCACGGATATCGTCGTCCAGAAGCATGATCTCATAGATGCCGAAGCGGCCCTTGTATCCGGTGTTGTTGCAATTACTGCATCCCTTGCCGTAATAGAATTTCTTGCCGACGACATCATCCGGCTTTAGTTCCAGTTCCATCAACTGTTCCACCGACGGCGTATATTCGGTTTTGCAATTGAGGCACACTTTCCGCACGAGCCGCTGGGCGATGACCCCTTCGATGGTGGCCGTGACCAGGAACGGTTCCAGCCCCAGGTCCAGTAACCGTGCGACGGCACTGGGCGCATCGTTCGTGTGGAGCGTGCTGAAGACCAGGTGGCCCGTCAGTGAGGCCTGCACCGCGATCTCGGCGGTCTCCTTATCGCGAATTTCGCCGACCAGGATAGTGTCCGGGTCCTGACGCAGCATCGACCGCAGAATGCGGGCAAACGTCAACTCAATTTCCGGTTTGATCTGGCACTGAATGACGCCGTCGATGTCGTATTCGACCGGGTCTTCAGCGGTGATCAGTTTGCTGCTGGGATCGTTCAACTCGCGCAGAGCGGAATATAGCGTGGTCGTTTTGCCCGAACCGGTGGGGCCGGTGACGATCACGATGCCGTTGGGCTTGTGAATGAGCTGTCGCGTCGTGGTGAGGTCCTCGTCGCGCATGCCGAGCTTGTCTAGGTCGAGGCTGACGTTGGCGCGGTCCAAAACGCGCATGACGACGCTTTCGCCGAACATCGTGGGCAGCACGCTGACGCGGAGGTCGATCGGCTGATTGTTGACGCTTAGCTCGATGCGGCCGTCCTGCGGAAGGCGGCGCTCGGCGATGTCCAGATTGGCCATGACCTTGATGCGGCTGCTGATAGCCGGGGCGATGTGGGCCGGGGGCGGCATCATCTCGTAGAGCACGCCGTCGATGCGGTAACGCATCTTGAATTCGCCCTCGAACGGCTCGAAGTGAATGTCCGATGCCTTGTCCTTGATCGCCTGCAGGAGAACCAGATTGATCAGCTTGCGGACGGGATTGGAATTGGCCGCTTCCTCCAGGCTGTCGATGTCGATCGATTCGCCGCGATTTTTCAGGTCTTTCAGCGAATCATCATTCTGCAACTCACCCAGGATTTCGCCGATGCCTTCGGTGGCCGCCTGGTAATACTTGGCGATCAGCCGTTCGAGCTGTTCGGGATCGGTCGCGATCTTGGCGGTGACCTGGTACTGCATCAGCGACCGCAGATCGTCGAGAGCGCGGAAATTTTCGTGCGACGCCATCGCGACGGTCAGGGCCTTGGTGGCCGGATCGAACGTCAGGGGCAGCACCTTGTTAGTGGTCGCGAGCTGCGCCGGTACGGCGGCGATCGTCGCGGGGTCTACAGTGACGCCTTCCAGGTTGACCGTTTCGAATCCCTGCTGGGCGGCCAGGGCGATGTTGAGATCGTTTTCCTTGATCGCGCCCATGTCGATGAGGATTCGCCCCAGAGCGCCGCCTTTTTGCTTCTGGTAATCCAGCGCCTTGGTGTACTGCTCGCGCGTGACTTTGCCCATCTTCTGCAGCACGCGACCCAGCGGCCTGCCCTTGAGTTCGGATATCGGAGGCATTCCAGAGGGTTGTCCTCCTGGCGTCGGAGAAGGGGGAAGTCCGCCGGGAGACTGACCGCCGGGAGGCTGTTTGTCGCTCGGAGGCGGATTTGAGCCAGCTCCGCCGCCGCCGGATCCTCCGGGTGGATTGCCGGGCGGAGGGACGGATGGCGTTCCGTTGCCGTTGCCGCCGGAAGGCCCCGCGGCTTTGAGCGGTGGGGCGGGCGTCGGGGTAACCGGAACGGACCTGACGGCGGGGCTTGGCGGCACGGCCGCGGGTCGATGATGCGCAGAGCCGGGCGCTGGAATCCGCGTGACGGGGACGGCCGTGACGGGAATCGCCGTCGGCCTTGCGGCCGGCGCGGATGTGGCGGCGGGTTGGGCCGGCTTGCTGGGAGTTTTCGGTTCAGTGGGTGCTTGTGACATCGCTCAATCCTCGGTTGCTACTTCTTATTTGCCATCGCCTGCATTCGGGCGCGGTTCGCCTCCATCTGGGCTCTACGCTCGGCCTCGGGCGTGGTTGCGCTGCCGGCTCCATCGGGCGTTTTGGGTTTGGTCGGCCCACGGCTGTCCTCGCCGGCGCTGCCTTCGCTGCCCAAGGTGAATTCCTCGCCGGTCCCCGAATCAATTCCTGCGCGCTTGAATCGGTCCATCATCAATCCGGGCACCTTGCTCTTGTCGATGGTCTCTTCGGCGCTGATCTTGCCGGCCTGAAACAACCCCCACAGGGTTTCGTCGAGCAACTGCATGCCGTATCGCTTGCCGGTCTGGATTTCCGAGTCGATTCGAAAGACTTTGTTCTCGCGGATGAGGTTCTGAATGCCGGGCGTGACATACATGAACTCGTAGGCGGCGACCATGCCTTCCACGTCCACGCGAGGACACAAAGCCTGCGAAAGGACCGCGATCATATTGTTGGCCAACTGAACGCGGACCTGCTCCTGCTGGTCGGTGGGGAAGGCGTCGATGATGCGGTTGATGGTGCTGGCGGCGCCGCTGGTGTGGAGGGTGCCGAAGACCAGGTGGCCGGTTTCGGCGGCGGTGATGGCCGAGCCGATCGTGGCAAGGTCGCGCATTTCGCCGACCATCATGACGTCGGGGTCCTGACGCAAGGCCCTGCGGAGGGCCTCGGAAAAGCTGGGAACATCCACACCGATTTCACGCTGAACGACGATCGATTTCTTGTGTTCGTGGTAATACTCGATGGGGTCTTCCATCGTGATGATGTGCCGATCAAAATTCTCGTTGATGTAGTTGATCATGCACGCCAGGGTGGTGGTCTTGCCGGAACCGGTGGGGCCGGTGACCAGGAAAATTCCACGTGGGCGGCGGCAAATCTGCTCAGCCATTTTTGGCAGGCCGATCTGCTCGAAGGTCAGCAGCTTATTGGGGATGCGCCGCATAACCAGGCTGGCGCAACCCTTTTGTTTGAAGACCGAAACTCGAAAACGTGATTCGGTGCCGAAGGCGAACCCGAAGTCGCCGCTTCCCGTTTCCTCGAATTCCTGCTGGATGCGCTCGGGCGTCACGCTCTTGAGCAGCGCCATCGTGTCTTCCGCGTCCAGGATCTTGGTCTGCAATTCGCGGAGGTGGCCGTGCAACCGCAGGGTCGGCGGGCGGCCGACCGCCAGATGCAGGTCCGAAGCGTTTCGGCGAACGCAGGTTTCCAACAGACGATCGATTTGGAGTGTGGATGCCATAAAAATTATGTCTGAACAATGCCTTCAATCTGGGCGACCTTGACGATTTCCTCGGCGGTCGTAATGCCGGAAAGAACTTTGAGCCGGCCGTCGGCCAGGAGCGATTTCATTCCCCCGGCCAGCGCGGCCTTGCGAATCTTGTTAGTCGGAGCCCGCTCGAACGCGAGGGTGCGAATGGCGTTGGTCATTTGCATCAACTCGAAGATGCCGACCCGCCCGCGGAAGCCGGTCATTGAGCAGTAATCGCATCCGCGCGGTTTGTAAATGATCTTTTCCTTGAGGTCTTCGGGCCGAATGCCGGCGAGCTTCAGCCACATCGCGTCGGGATCCTTATCGGGTTGTTTGCACTTGGGGCACAGGGCCCGGATCAACCGTTGGCCCATGACCGCCTGAAGGGAGCTGGCGACCAGGAACGGCTTGACGCCCATGTCGATCAGTCGAGTGATGGCGCCGGGCGCATCGTTGGTGTGAAGCGTGCTGAAAACCAGGTGGCCGGTCAATGCCGCCTGAATCGCCACTTCCGCCACTTCCTTGTCGCGAATTTCGCCGACCAGAATGATGTTGGGCGCCTGGCGAAGCATCGAACGGAGAATCTTGGCGAACGACAGGCCAATGGCTTCGCGCACCTGACATTGGTTGATACCGACGAAATTGTATTCCACCGGGTCTTCGGCAGTGATGATCTTGCGGTCCGGACGGTTCAGGTCATTGAGCGCGGCATACAGCGTGGTCGTCTTGCCCGAACCGGTTGGGCCGGTCACCAGAAAAATCCCGTTGGGACGCTTGATCGTCTTCTGAAACGCCTTGTAATCCTCTTCCTCGAATCCCAGGCTCGGGATACCGATGCGCACGCTGTCGGGGCGCAAAATACGAAGGACGACCGATTCGCCGTGATACGCCGGCAACGTGCTGACGCGGAAATCGACGCTGGCCTTGTCCACCACCAGCTTGATGCGGCCGTCCTGCGGTAGACGCTTCTCCGCGATATCGATGCCGGCCATGATCTTCAACCGGCTGATGAGCGGGTTTTTCATCCGCAGCGGAATCCTGTCGCGATCGACGCATTCGCCGTCGATCCGGTAACGGACGCGGACGCGATCTTTCATCGGCTCGATATGAATATCGCTGGCGCGATTGCGCACCGCCTCGCCGATCATCGCCTGCACCAGCTTGATGATCGGCGCCTGCGTGGGATCGGCGCCGGCGGCATCCTCGCCCATGCCGGTAAGGTCCACCGATTTGTCGATCGAGCGGTCCACCGATTTGTCCACCGAGCGGTCCAGCGATTTGTCCAGCGAATCGCGCAGCCGGTCGATCGTCTTGTCCATCGTCTTGTCGATGGTGTTGGTCGCGCTGGTGTTGAACAACTCGTCCAACACGGTCTTGATCCGCCCCTTGGGAGCCAGGACCGTCCGCATGTCCTTGTTCAGACGAAAACGCAGGACCTCCAGCATCTCAAAATCCAGCGGGTCGTGGATCGCCAGCCTCAACTTTCCGTTCTCCATTCCCAGCGGAAGGACCAGATACTTGCGCATGAGGTCGTCTGGGATCAGGCTGACGGCGTTGGGGGGCACCAAACTCTTGTCCAGATCGATGTATTCCATGTTGTGCTGCTGGGCCAGCGCCTTATAGACATTGGATTCGCTGCACAATTTCAGGTCCACCAGGGCTTCGCCAATACGCAGACTTTTGGCCTTGGCGTGCTCCAGGGCCTTGGCGACTTCACGGGTGGAGATAATCCCCCATTCAATGAGGATTTCACCTAACTTCTTTTGCTGCTTGGCCATCGGGAGAGTCCTTCGCAGGCGACTGCGGTGAATCGGGCGGGTTTTAGCCGGAGCCAGCCAGCCGTTACTTATGCTACTGCCGACACGTCGGCGGGGTTCGGTAAGGTTTCTACAAACAGTCCAAAAACTACGGTATCCTTGCCTGTCTGCATTTCGACAACAGATTTTACTCTGAATAGCAGGGGCGTCTCAAGCATAAAAAGGTTGGCAATGAACAAAGATGATATATTCGTTGGTTAGCGGCTGCGCATCGCCGCTAAATCGGGGCTTTGGGCAAAAAACACGTTTTTTAGCGGACGCCTTGCAGCGAATCCGCCGCCATCGTCGAAATCGCGGAGTGATTATCCAACAGCAACTGCACGTGCGGGAAGGGAATCTCGATATTTGCCGCATCCAGAGCCTTCTTGGCCTTCTCAAGATAATCGTGCAAAACGTCTTTTTCGATCGCTTCATCCCTGGTCCAGATGCGTAGAAGCAGGTTTACGCTGCTATCGGCACATTGGCTCACCACAACGCTGGGGGCTGGGTCTTTGCAGATTCGCTGATCGCCATCCACCGTTGCCAGCAGGGCCGTCCGCGCCTTGTCGATGGATTCCTTGTATGCGATTCCGATGGGTATCTCGACCCTAACCACCGGGTGGGTGCTGTGGTTGGCGACGCGGTTGGCCAGCATGTACGTGTTCGGCAGAACGATCGTTTCGCCGTTGAGATTCAGCATCCGTGTCGATCGGAAGCTGACGCGAAGCACCCGGCCGAACATGCCGTCGATGATAATCCAATCCCCGACCTTGAACGGCTTGTCCCAGAAAATGACCACGCCCGCGATGAAGTTTGCCAGCGTCTCCTGTGCGGCGAAGCCGATGGCCAAGCCGATGATCGACACGCCCGTCAGCAGGGCGGCGATCTCGATTCCGACCTGGTTGCAAGCGATCACCAGCCCGAAGCCCATGATCGACCATTTGATCAGCGAACCCAGCATGTCCCGGATGCTCGAATCGACATGAGCCCGGGCCATTGACCCGAGGACGATCCGGCGAATCATGCGGTAAATCAACCAGAAAATTCCGAAAAGAATCAGTGCCGCCAGCAGTTTTGGCACAAACGCGAGCGTGCCCAGGACAAGAGTATTGACGGATTGCTGCCAGAACTGGAAATCCATCATGTCCTTCAGGGTGACAACGTCGCCTCTGAAAGCGTTGATGAGCGTCACCTGCGATGGACTGACGGTTCGAGATATTTCCAGGACCTTTCCAGCGCTGTCCAACGCGGTCAGGCGATAGTCGTACGTCACGCCCTGTTTGACCGTCTGGTCCGTAAAATCGTTCACGTTAGCGGGAAAAGTTTTCGATTCATCCCAAAACGCCGTGCCGTGAACCGCGCGTTCGAGATGATAGGTCGCGATGCCGGGCAGTTCACATTGCCAATCCAGATCGACGCCGCCGGTGTGGGCGTGGGCGATAAGCTGAATATAAGATGTCGCGGCCGGCTCGGAAGTGGGATTGGTCTGCGAGTTGGCTGAAGACTCGTGGGCGGCCACGTCGAGAAATGGAGACTGCGCCAGCGCCGCCGACGAGGCCATCGCCAGGATCACCGCGATCATGCCGCAGACTTTTCTCAAACGGCTCAGCATCGTAAACTCCAAATCCCGGCGAATTATCTACGCCTGTCCGCGCGGCCACAAGCAATTTATGAAGAGAAAGTCCCGCCGGTCCGTTTATCCGGTTTGTCAGGGCGCCGCACGGCGAATTATGCTCATGGCCACCAGAATCGGAAGGCGATGGTGAAAGGGAGTGAATCATGGCCAAGCCACATGACGCGATCACGTCTGAACTGGCGGATCTTATCCGGGCACAGCCTATGTTCTTCGTGGCCACTGCGCCCCTCTCGCCTCAAGGCCGGGTGAACCTTTCCCCCAAAGGGCTCGACACGTTCCGGATATTATCACCGAAGCGCGTGGCGTATCTGGACCTCACCGGCAGCGGAAATGAAACGGCCGCGCATCTGCTCGAAAATACTCGAATCACGTTCATGTTCCTTACTTTCGATGACCCGCCGAAGATTCTGAGGCTCTATGGCCGCGGAAAAGTCGTGCTGCCGAATGACGACGAATGGCCAGAGTTGCGGTCCTGTTTTCCAGACTTACCCGGAACGAGACAAGTCATCGTCGCGGATATCGACCGGGTGCAAACCTCCTGTGGGTTCGGGGTGCCGCTGATGCGGCTGGCAGCACACCGAGATATGCTTCCAAAGTGGGCCGAGCGAAAGGGACCACGGGGATTGCAGGAATATCGCGCGGAAAAGAATCGCTACAGCATCGACGGCCTGCCCACCCCGGGATCGAATGACGGCCGGTTATCAGATTAGGATAATCCCGCGCCGCATTTTGACCTTTGATAAGCCTTGCTCTAACCTTCGGCCTCTGGTTTTTTTCACAGAATAGGAACCCGTTTATGCCTCAATTCAAGGACGTTACGCCTCCCCCGCAGGGCCAGGCGATTTCCATTTCCGGCGGCAAATTGAATGTCCCGGATCATCCAATTATCCCCTTCATCGAAGGCGATGGAACCGGCCCGGACATCTGGAGGGCCAGCCAGCGCGTTTTGGACGCGGCCGTCGAAAAAGCGTACGGCGGCAAGAAGAAAATATCCTGGATGGAGGTCTACGCCGGTGAAAAGAGTTTCAAGAAGTTCAACAACTGGCTGCCGGATGATACCGTCGATGCGTTCAAGGCGTTTCACGTCGGGATCAAAGGTCCGCTGACCACGCCCGTCGGCGGCGGGATTCGCTCGCTTAACGTGGCCCTGCGGCAAATGCTCGATCTGTTTGTCTGCCTTCGGCCGGTGCGCTATTTCAAAGGCGTCCCCTCGCCGGTGAAGCATCCGGAAAAAGTGGACATGGTCATCTTCCGCGAGAACACGGAAGACATCTACGCCGGCATCGAATACGCCGCCGGAACGGCCCAGAGCCAGAAAATCCTGGATTTTCTTTCGCAAAATTTTCCCAAGGACTTCAACAAAATTCGCTTCGGCAGCAAGGAAGCCGGGGTGGATTGGCAGAAGAAACTCCAGGGCATCGGCGCTCCGGCCCGTGACGTTGGCGTCGAGGTCGGCATCGGCATCAAGCCGATCAGCTATCTCGGTACCGAGCGTCTGGCCCACACCGCGATCGGCCACGCCATCAAACACAATCGCAAGAGCGTCACGTTCGTTCACAAAGGGAATATCATGAAGTTCACGGAAGGCGCTTTCCGTGACTGGGGCTATCGCGTCGCCAAGCAGTTTTTCGGAGCCGTTGAAATCGACGGCGGCCCATGGTGCAAGATTCCCGAAGGCAAACCCGGCGCCGGCATCGTCATCAAGGATGCCATCGCGGATATTACCTTGCAGCAGGTGCTGACCCGCCCTGAGGATTTTGACGTGATCGCCACGCCGAATCTCAACGGTGATTATTTGTCGGATGCCCTGGCCGCGCAGGTCGGGGGAATCGGCATCGCTCCGGGCGGCAACATCAATTACGTGACCGGCCACGCCGTGTTTGAAGCCACGCACGGCACCGCACCCAAGTACGCCAACCAAGATGTGGTGAACCCCGGCAGCGTCATTCTTTCCGGCGTGATGATGCTGGAATACATGAACTGGCCGGAGGCGGCCAACCTGATCGTCAAAAGCCTGGAGCGAACGATCGCAGCCAAGACGGTGACGTATGATTTCGCCCGCCAGATGGACGGAGCGAAGAAGGTGAAATGCAGCGAATTTGCGACGGCAATGATTGGGAATATGGCCTGAAAATTCGCCTCGTCCGATAATGCTTCCAAGGCTGGGTCAAATGCGAAATATCCGATTAAATGAGCGACCTGTGCGCTTCATGCGTCGGTCGTTGGGAATCTGCATCTGGCCTCATTTATACCTTGACACTTTCCGTTCCCCGGCCTAGGTTTTAGAGGGCTTAGGGTGTCGGAATTTGGAGGAATGCAGCCGTTGAGTCCGCCGGGGATGGGCGACTTGACCCCGCGGAACTTTTTTCAGCGAGCGGCCAATGTCGGAAACACCCAATCAAGCTGCCTCGGCTAAGAGTCTTTTAGCCGCTTCCAATCTTGATACTGAAGTGGGAAAGCTCGCCGTGGACATGGGGCTGGCCACGCGCAGCGAAATTGAGTTTTGCCGCGAGCAGCAGAAACAGTCTTCCGATCCCAACGCCCGTAGCCTCACCGATCTCCTCATCGAACATAGCTTTATCACGGTCAACCAGGCCAAGCGCATTCGGCAGGTGGTGGCCGATGGAAGAGCCAGCCGCATTCCCGGATACGAAATTCTCGGCGAAGTCGGCAAGGGGGCCATGGCCCGGGTGTATCGCGCCCGGCAGGTTTCGCTCGATCGCATCGTTGCCGTGAAAATCCTGCCGAGGAAAATGAGCGACAACCGCGATTTCGTGGACCGCTTCTATAAAGAAGGCAAGGCGGCGGCCCGGCTCAGTCATAACAACATCGTGCAGGCCATCGACGTGGGCGAATCTCCGGACGGATTCCACTATTTTGTCATGGAATTCGTGGAAGGCAAAACGCTTTACGATCTGATGGCCGCGCCGCCCGCCGGCGAGGGAAAAAGTTTTTCCGAGGCCGAGGCCCTGGACATCGGCATTCAAATGGCCGACGCCCTGGCTCACGCCCATCAGCGCGGCTTGATTCACCGCGACGTGAAGCCCAAGAACATCATTTTGACTCCCCAGGGCGTGGCGAAGTTGACCGATTTGGGCTTGGCCAGGCAGATGGACGACAAGCGGGCCGCCGAATTGGAAGCAGGCAAGGCGTATGGCACGCCCTATTACATCAGTCCCGAACAAATCCGCGGCGACCGGGACATCGACTTCCGTGCCGACATCTATTCCCTGGGCGCAACGCTTTATCATCTGGTGACGGGCCGGCCCCCGTTTGAAGGTGAAACGCCGGCTGCCGTCATGCACAAGCATCTGGGTCAGGCGCTGATTCCGGCCGATCACGTCAACACGGCCCTCTCCGCGGGCGTGGGCGAAATCATCGACATCGCCATGGCCAAGCGCCGCGAGGATCGTTACGAATCCACCGAACAGATGCTGGAAGACCTTCGCCTGGTGCAAAAAAACGAAGCTCCCAAATATGCGCGGCGAATCGTGGACCTGGATTCACTGGCGAAGATCGAAGAGACCGGCAAAACGGTCGATTTGGTCCCCAATCCCTCCACGCCGCTGCCGGGTTTCTGGTCGCCCGCGCTGATGACGCTCACGTACTGGGTCGCGGGGGTGTCAATATTCCTCAACGTCATCCTTGTCATTCTGCTCATCTTGCTGCACAAATAACGGCAGATGGAACACCGGATCGGATTCATCGGCCTGGGAATCATGGGCGCGCCAATGGCAGGCAGACTGCTGGAGGCGGGATACCCGCTGCTCGTTTACACCCGGACGAAATCGAAGGCATCCCGTCTTATCGGGCGCGGAGCGCGCTTTGCCGCTTCCCCCGTGGAGGTTGCCGCTCAGAGCGATGTTGTTTTTATCTGTGTGACCGATACACCAGATGTCGAAGCGATCGTCCGCGGCAAGGACGGCATTGCCGCTTCGGCGCGGCCGGGGCTCATCGTGGTCGATCATTCCACGATCTCGCCGGCCGTCACCCGGAATCTGGCCGACGAATTGGGCAAACAGGGCACGTTCTTTCTCGACGCCCCGGTCAGCGGCGGCGACGTGGGTGCCCGCAAAGGAACGCTCTCGATCATGGTCGGCGGCGACGCAGGCGCATTTGAGCGTGTCGAGCCGATCCTGAGGCACCTGGGTGAAACCATCACCCACTGCGGCCCCAGCGGCATGGGGCAACTCACCAAGCTGGTGAATCAGATTCTCGTGAGCGTCACCAACCTCGCCGTGTGCGAGGCGCTGACGTTCGCAAAGAAGCACGGACTAAACCTGGAGAAAACGATCGCCGCCCTCGGTGGAGGCGCCGCCGGCTCGTGGCAACTGGCCAACCTCGGCCCGCGCATGATCGCCGGAGATTTCCGGCCCGGATTCACCATCAATCTTCAGGAGAAGGATTTGCGTTTGATCTTGCAGGCCGCGGAGGAATCGAACACGTCCCTGTCGGCCGCGAGCTTGGCGCACCAGCTTTTCACCGCCGCCCAGGCCGCCGGCCACGGCCGCGACGGAACCCAGGCCCTCTTCACCGTCGTCGAAAAATTGGCAAGGCTACACTAAGTTTTATTTGGCGAATCCGACCGAAGGTCGCCGGGTTCGTCACCCCAGCGGATCCCCATACACGATTTGACTGACTTTGAATCCATCCCCATCCTTCTCCCCCTTGATCAGGATAAACACCGGCCGCTGGGTCTGATCCTGATCAGGGTTGGCGTTCCACAACACGATAACGCCGATCGGCGCGTGATCCTCGGGCCCCAGATTCTGCGTCAACCATCTTTGCGCGACGGTTTCGTTATGCCCATCCGCCAGCGCCAGCGTTTTCTTAACAGCATCGGAAACCGCTGCCGCGGAGTCCACATCGCGGGCGATGTCCGCGGCTAGAGTGGTCGGTGGATAGAGATACGCATGATCCCCCAGCACCGAATTGGCCGAAGTGAAGTCGATGAGCGAGGAAAGGTCTACATCCCGGTCGGCGTTAAATCGATGCACCGCACATCCGCTGGGCAGCAGTGCCTGCATGGCCTGTGGATCATGCGCCGCCGCCGCCGCCGCCAGCGAACTGACCAGCCGTTCCCATGCGGGCGGAACCGCGGCATCGCCGGGTGAAGCCTGCGTCGTCTGACCGCCGGCCACTTCGCCCACCAACAGCACCATCGCGATAAAAACGGACAACCGCATGAATAGTCTATCGGCAGTTCGCCGCCCGATTCACCGCCCCACGACTTATCGGCCCATACGCGTTCGGTGAGCTTCGTCACCGGCGATGCGCCGGGACGTGGATTCATTTTCGCCGCCGCGTATACTGCCAAACCTAGAACCAAAGGCGCTGATATGGCTTCGGTCTGTTTTTATTTTCAGGTTCATCAGCCGTTCCGGCTTCGCCGCTATAGCGTTTTCGATACGGACCGGCATTATTTCGACGATTACAAGAATGCGGAGATTTGCCGAAAGGTGGCCCACAAGTGCTACCTCCCGGCCAACCGCACGCTGCTGGAAACCATCCGCGTTCACGAGGGTCGTTTCCGAATCGCGTACTCCATCACCGGGGTTGCGCTTGAGCAGTTTCAACAGTTCGTCCCCGAGGTCATGGATTCTTTTCACGAGCTGAATCAGACCGGCTGCGTGGAATTCCTGGATGAGACGTATTATCACTCGCTGTCGTTCCTCTATTCTCGCGAGGAATTCCGGGCCCAGGTCGAGCAGCATCGGCAATTCATCAAGCACCTCTTCGGCCAGGAGCCGCGCGTTTTTCGCAATACCGAGTTGATCTACAACAACGATCTGGCCCATTTCGTCAGCCACATGGGATACGAAGCCATCCTGACCGAAGGCGCCGATCACATTCTGGGCTATCGCAGTCCGAATTTCGTCTATCGTCCCCCACACGCGCCGCGGATGAAGCTGCTGCTCAAGAATTACCGGCTCAGCGACGACATCGCATTCCGTTTTTCCAACCGATCCTGGGAGCAATGGCCCCTGACCGCCGAGAAATTCGCCGTCTGGGTCAACCAGATCAACGGCAACGGTTTCCTCTGCAACCTGTTCATGGATTACGAAACCTTCGGCGAACACCAGTGGGCCGACACCGGCATCTTCGATTTCATGCGGCATGTTCCCGGCAAGGTGATGGAACATACGGACAACAATTTCCTCACCCCCAGCCAGGTGATCGACAAATATGACGCCTCCGGCGAAATCGACGTGCCGCACATGATTTCCTGGGCGGATACCGAGCGCGATCTATCGGCGTGGCTCGGCAACGCCATGCAATCCAACGCCCTGCACGAGTTGTACAAGCTGGAAGGCCCCCTGAAGGAAAAGGGGGATGAGCAACTCCTGACCGATTGGCGGCGTCTGACCACCAGCGATCATTTCTATTACATGTGCACCAAATACTGGTCCGACGGCGATGTCCACAAATATTTCAGCCCCTACGAAAGCCCCTACGACAGCTATATCAATTTCATGAATGTGTTGGATAACATCCAGACGCGGCTCAGGGCATGAGCGGTCGAATCAGATACGGCATTTCATGATGGTGCGACTATAATCGATTTAAAGGAAAGGCATTATGATTAGTGTTTTAGATATCACATAGGATTCTAGTAACCTTAGAATATTATCACTTGATTTTCTCCATCTTTCATTGTAATCAGGTTTATTAAATGAAGGAGATTTCATGAGAAAACCACATATTGTGGACGACAATTGGATTCGAAGAGTTCCTCGCGGTTGGCATGGTGAGCGGTGGCTTAGAACGGATGTTCCACAATCCGTGCTCGACGACACTTCTGTCCAGACTGCGGAATTGCACCTTTCCGATGGCCAGGTCGTATCAGCGGCAATGTCGGGCGTTCGGGCGGCGAAACTGCCGGACCGAGGATCCGGCCGGCGTGGGCCGTTCACGTACCGTTGGTGATGGGGGGTTAACATGGCGGTGACTAACGCAGGGCGTCGGACGATCGGCTATGTGATGGGGAGTGCCGGTTTCTTCGCGCGATCTCCCTTCTATGAGATTCGGCTCGATAAAAAAAAGGCTGTTCCGGAGCTTGACCGGCTTTTGGCCAAAGGGAACGCCAAACAGCGTTGCACCGTTACACTGACGGCATCTTTTCATCAGCCGGATCGGCTGCGCGTGACGGAGATTGATCCGCCGGATTATGAATCTCGGGCATCCGCAGCCTATCTTCGAGGCGACGTCATGCGCGTGCAAGGACGAGAAGGGATAAGTTGTGGTCTTGACCTGTCCGCCCGCCTGGGCGTACAAGCCCTTCGAAACGAACTACGACTTGCCAGTGAGCGTGCCAAGGCGTTTGTTGTGCTGCGCGTTCCAAGCCGCAAACGTGACATCATCGAACTTATCCCGGATGTGGACCTCGATTTAACGGAGAAAGACGTGATCGTCGCCGGCTCGGTCGCCGCCGCGACAGCGATGCTTCCGCCTGAGGATTTTAGCGATTGGAAGGCATAACAGTGCCTCGACTTCAGCAAGGGAGCGTTGTCTGGGCGCAGCTTCCCGCGCCATTCGGACGCCGCCCGGTTGTCGTTTTGACGCGCGACTCGGTTGTGGGCCGGTTAAACGCCGTCACCGTTGCCCCCATTACCCGCACCATTCGCAAGTCCGAAACCGAAGTGATTCTCGAACCGGCCGACGGCGTACCGACCATCTGCGCCATCACGTTGGACAACATCTTCACAATACAACGGGCGGCGCTTGGCGAGGTCGTCGCCGTCCTCCCTCGCGAGAAACTGCGTCTTATCTTTGCGGCCATACGCAAGGCATTTGATATGCCTTAGCGCTCCGGTTCGAAAGCGAACATCGAAGGCTGGTGGCGGCCACACCGTCCGGCCGCAATAACCGTTGCCTATCTGGCAAAACAGATACGAATTTACATGCTTAAATTCGTTTTACTACGGAAATATTGCCTGTTAGGCAATTTTTGTGTTGCTTTATAGGCAACAATGATTATCTTGCCCCCTCATGGAAAATGAGGGCGAACGAAAAGGTGAGCCGGAACTGGCGATGCTGGGCATTCGGCTGCGAGGTTTGCGGTCGGCGCGGGGCTGGACGCTCGAAGAGTTGGCCGAACGCAGCGGGCTTTCCAAGCCGTTTTTATCTCGGCTGGAAAGCGGAACTCGCCAGCCGTCTATCGCTGCCGTATTGACGTTGGCGCGCGTGTTCGGGGTGCCGATGGGTAGCCTCTTTGAACCGAGGTTCGCCGACGAACCCTGCATTGTGGTCAGAGCCGGGGATGCATCGATCCGCCACGGCGATGGCGTGTCGTACGTCCCGATGTCCAGCGCTTCGCCGTTCAATCTTCAGCCCATTCGCCTGGACATCGCATCGACGCGCCAGGGCGCCGAGCAGTATCAGCACGAGGGCGAAGAGTGGATCTATGTCTTGTCAGGCAGGTTGCAGCTTTCTTTGGGTGAGAAGCAATACGTGATCGACGCTGGTGACGCCGCGCATTTTGATTCGCGGTTGCCGCATCGGCTCGACGCGCTGGATGGCAAGGATGCCTCGATTGTTCTCGTTGCCTGCCCGATTCCGATCGCGCTGAATTCCCGTCGGGAGGCAGTGGAAATGACCGCCGAGCTTGTTGGGTAGGCATCGCGCATGCTCTGGAACTGGCGGCTGGGGAAACGACTTGAAACGAGTGGCGGACAGGAAGCCTGAAAAAGGCGCCGGGTAGCGGTCTATCACCGCGCTCCAAACGGCCCCGCGAGGTTTTTAAGGAGTCCGTCATGAGCGATCTGGATTATGCTGCAACCGTCAAGAACACGCACACCAAACTGAAATCAAACGCGTTGAATTTCTGGGAGGTCTTGGCACAAGCGATTGCGCTGATTTCACCCAGCATGACCGCCGCCCTGATCGTGCCGCTGATGTTCGGCACCGCCGGCACCGCCGGCTGGCTCTGCTATCTCTTCGGCACCGTCATGCTGCTGTTCGTGGCGATCAACCTCAATCAATTCGCCAAACGCTATACCTCCGCAGGAAGCATGTACGAATACACCGTCAAGGGACTTGGCCCCAAAGTCGGCGGACTTTCGGGATGGTGCCTGATCTGGGCGTACCTGTTCATCGGCATCGCCGGCGTCACCGGATTCACCCACTTCGCCTCCAAGCTGCTCACTCAGGCCGGTGCCGCCGGTTACCTGTCGCATCCGTCCATCACGCTCTTTGCCATTTGCATCATCATGGCCTGGTTCCTGGCCTACAAAGACATCACCTTCTCAACCATTCTCATGCTCGCATTTGAGGGAATGTCCGTTGCGGTGATCCTGATGCTGGCCTTTCTTGCCGTCGCCAAGACCGGCGCGGTCGACACCACCCAACTTCATCCCGTGGGCCACGGGCTGAAGGACATAGGCCTGGGCGTCGTGGTCGCCATTTTTAGTCTTGTCGGCTTCGAGTGCGCCACTGCCTTCGGCGAAGAGTCCAAAAAGCCGCTGGTCACAATCCCCCGCGCCGTCATCGCCAGCCTGCTGTTGACGGGCGCGTTCTTCGTCTTCATCACCTATGTTGAAACGCATGCACTGGCCAACAACAATCCCCCGCTCGATCAGCTTGATGCGCCGCTGACCACGCTGAGCAACAACCTGGGCGTCAAATGGATGGGCGTCGTCATCAGCTTCGGCGCGATGGTGAGCTTCTTCGCGCTGGCCCTGTCCTGCATGAACGCCGGCTCGCGCGTTCTGTTTACGATGGGCCGCTACGGCATCTTCCCGATTTCCGTCGGCAGTTCCCACAAGCACAATCTGACCCCGCACGTCGCGATCACCGCTTTCGCCACCATGCAGTTTCTGATTCCATCGGCCTTCATGCTGGCTTCCTATGCCGGCGCAAGCGGCGCGCTGAACATCGCCGCTCCGTTCGACGAGTTCAACGACGCCGGCCTCTTCGGCGCGATGGGATTCTGCGGAGCATACGTGCTGATCTCCCTGGCAACGCCGTTCTATCTGAAGAAGATCGGCGAGGTTAAGCCGCATCACTGGATGATGGCGGGAATCGCGCTTCTGCTGCTCGTCGTGCCGATCGTCGGAACGGTCTATCCCCAACCGGCGTATCCCTGCAATTATTTCGCGTACATTTTCGGCGCGTATTTGTTGGCGGGCGTGATTCTGGTGATCGTTCGCAGCCGCAGCCGGGCTGAATTTGACAGCATCCGAAAAGTGCTCGAGGAAAGCGCGATGGCGCCCGCGGCGCCTTCGCACCAAACCTCGGGACCGGACGTACCGGAGGCCGCGCTGGCGTAGGGCGGTCCCGGCTTGCTCGGCTTTACACGATTGGACATCATAGTTCCACGTGAAACGACCAAGATGGAGGAACAACCAATTGCCGCACCTGGCCAGTATTCACATTCATCCGGTGAAGTCGCTTGAGCCGGTGTCGCTCCAGGAGGTTCGTATCTTGCGGAGCGGCGCGCTGGAGGGAGACCGCGAGTACGGGCTGTTCGATGCCGATGGGAAATTTGTCAACGGAAAGCGAAATGCCAAGGTGCACTGCCTCCGATCGAATTACGATGCTTTCACCGGCGAACTGCGGCTGGGCAACGCCGCGGCGGGGCTGACCTCCGCTTTTCACATCGAACGCCAGCGAGACAAGATCGAAGAGTTCCTCTCCGAGTTTTTCGGGATTCCAATTTCATTGCGGCATAACATCGAGGTTGGGTTCCCCGACGATCTCGACAGTCCCGGCCCGACGGTCATCTCGACGGCCACGCTTGCCGAAGTCACCCGCTGGTTTCCGCCTCTGGAGATCGGCGAGATTCGCACCCGCTTCCGCGCCAATCTGGAAATCGGCGGCTCGGCGGCGTTCTGGGAAGATCAATTGTACGGAGTCAAAGATTCGCTCGTGCGATTTCGCATCGGCGATTGCCTCTTCGACGGCAACAATCCGTGCCGGCGGTGCGCCGTTCCGCCGCGCGACCCGGCCACCGGAGAAGGTTATCCGGAGTTCTCACAGATTTTTCGTCAGCAACGCGAAAAGACCCTGCCCCCCTGGGCGGAACGATCGCGGTTCGACCATTTTTACCGGCTCGCCGTCAACACAAAAGTACCACCGGGACAGGCAGGCAAAATGTTAAGGGTGGGAGACGAGGTTGAGGTCGTTCGCTGATCTGGCCGCTGCGGAACCGTCAGATCTGAATGCTTTCCGCGATGATCGGCGACGCCCCGATCGTGCCCACGCGATCACCGCCCGCGCGCTGGGCCACGCGCAGCGCCTTTTCCGCCGCGTCGATCATCGACGATTTTCCCCCTTCATGCTCCGCCACTCCAAAGCTGCACGTCACGTGCACCCGCGAATTCTGGCAGCACAGATTCATCTCGGTGATGGCCTGCTGGCAGCGCGTCGCCACCGTTTTGGCATCCGCAAGGTGCGTACACGGGCACAGGAAGATGAACTCGTCCGGCCCGAAGCGGCAGACCATATCCTCCAACCTCGTGCCGTTGCTGAGAACCGTGCCGGCTTCGCGGATGACATCGTCGCCAAACATGCGGCCGAAGGAATCGTTGATCGATGCGAAGTGATCGATGTCCGCCAGGATGCATGTCAGCGGTTGTCCCGTGCGCCGGGAAAGCGAAAGCTCCTGGCATAGCCGGTCTTCGAAATACGCTCGATTCCACAGCCCGGTCACAAGGTCGATCTGGGCCCTTCCTTCCAACAACTCGAACATCTGCCGGGTTCGCAGCGCCCCCCGGACACGCGCCCGCAGTTCGGCTGGGTTGAAGGGTATGGGGAGAAAATCGGCCGCCCCTACTTCCGGCCTGTAAATCCTGTCGTCGGGCGAAACACGGCCGGCCATGAAAATGATCGGGATGGCTGAGGTCGCCGCGTCGGCCTTCAATTGCCGGCAGACTTCCAGGCCCTCAATGTCCGGTAAGTCCACATCGAGCAGAATAAGTTGTGGGACATATTGATGCGCCGCCGCAACGCCTTCCTGTCCGCTGTATGCCGACAGAATTGTCACCGGCTCATCCGCCATCCGCGTGCGGACCAGGGCATGTATCGCTTTGGAATCGTCAATGAGAAGAACTTGATGAGACATCGTTGATAGTTCACCATCGGCAGGAAAAATGCCGGGATTAAGATCGGTTTCCTCACACAGTCCAATAACAAAAGCGTCAAAAAAGCCTCCGGGATTTGCATCAAACGGGCGGGACAACGATATTAATGCCCTTGCCGTCGGAGAAGGAAACATGGTGAATCAGCGGTTCGGTCTCAGCGCTGCGGCAATCATTTGCTCGATGCTGCTTTGCTCGTGCGTCTCAACAAAGTCTCCGGCCGTTTCGTCGAAACTGGAGAACAGCGCCACCGAAGGAGTGGTCGCGCCGCGCGTGGCGGTCAATCTCAATTCCGATTGGAAATTCATCCGCGACGACGTGCCCGGCGCCGAGCAGCTTGGTTTCGATGATTCGTCCTGGCAGAACGTGAAGCTTCCGCATACCTGGAACAATCTCGACGGCGAAGACGGCGGCAACAACTATTACCGTGGGCCGGCCTGGTATCGGCGGCATCTGACCCTCGGAGCCGACGAGCACGGCAAGTCGCTGTTCCTGCAATTCGACGCCGCATCGAGCGCGGCCACGGTCTACGTCAACGGCAAGCTGGCCGGGCCTGAGCACAAAGGGATGTTTTCCGCCTTCTGCTACGATGTGACGCCGCTGATGAATCCCGACGGCGACAACGTCATCGCCGTACGCGTCACCAACGCCCCCGACCCAAGCATCCCGCCGATATCGGCCGATTTCACATTTTTCGGCGGCCTCTATCGCGGCGTGCGGCTTCTTGCGCTCAATCCGCTTTCCATCACCCCGCTGGATGACGCCTCGCCGGGCGTCTACGTGAAACAAGTGAATATCTCGGCAACCCATGCCGACCTGCAGGTCACCAGCAAACTTCGCAACGGCGGCCAAGCTCTGGCGTCGGCGAACGTCACGTGCGAATTGCTCGACGCCGGCGGCGCCGTCGTTCAAACCGTCAACACCCAGCAAGCCGTGGACCCCGGCAGTGAAACGGATTCCGTCCAGTGGATCAGCATCGATCACCCGCACCTGTGGAACGGAAGGAAAGATCCGTATCTGTACCACGTGCGCGTATCAGTGGCCGACGGCGCCAACGTCGTGGATCGCGTGATCCAGCCCGTGGGGATTCGGTTCTTCAGCGTCGATCCGGACAAGGGCTTTTTCCTCAACGGCCAATCTTATCCGCTGCATGGCGTCAATCGGCATCAGGACCGGCTCGACATGGGCTGGGCAATTACTTCCCGCGAGCAGAAGGAAGATTTCAACCTCATCATGGAAATGGGGTGCAACGCGATCCGATTGGCACATTACCAGCACGCTCAGGAATTTTACGATCTCTGCGATCGCGGCGGCCTTGTCGTCTGGGCCGAGGCCTGCCTGGTGAACGTCGTCAATCCGTCGCAGGCGTTCGCCGACACGGCCAAGCAGCAGCTTCGCGAATTGATTAAACAGAGCTACAACCATCCGTCCATCTGTTTCTGGTCCTTGTTCAACGAATTGAGGGACAAAAAGGAAAAGACTCAAACCGACGCCGAGGGGCAGGCGATGCTCGATTCCGAAATTCAACTGGTGAAACAGTTGAACGATGAGGCCCACCAGCTCGATTCCACTCGGCTGACCACGGCCGCGAGTAACATCGACAATGTCAAGCAAGAGTTGAATCAAATCACCGATGTCATCGGCTTCAATCGCTATCTCGGCTGGTACACCAAATCCAATGCGGATTGGCCCGCGGAACTTGACTCTATCCACGCGCGGATTCCCAACCGCGCCTTCTGCATCAGCGAATACGGCGCCGGCGCCAGCGTGTATCAGCACGAAATCGATCCCGCTCAGCCCAAGACCACCGGCTTGTGGCATCCCGAGGAGTGGCAGGGCGTTGTTCACGAGGCGGCATACAAAGCGATGAAGCAACGGCCGTACATCTGGGGCACGTTCCTCTGGAACATGTTCGATTTCGCCTCCGACGGCCGCCACGAGGGCGATCATCTGGGCCGCAACGACAAGGGATTGGTCACCTACGATCGCAAGATCAAGAAGGATGCTTTCTATTTCTACAAGGCGAATTGGTCGGATGAGCCGGTCATTTACATCACCGACCGGCGCTACACGCCGCGAAATGTGGACAAAGGCCCCGTGAAGGTCTATTCGAATTGCGATTCGGTGGAATTGAAACTCAACGGTACGTCCCTGGGATCCAAGACCGGCGACGATTGCGTTTTCGTCTGGCCCGATGTGACGCTGATTCGCGGCCAAAACACGATCGAGGCCACCGGAACAACACGCGGCGGCCAGTCTTACAGCGACACATGTACGATCGACTACGACCCCGGCGTCGTCGATGTGAGACCGGTCAAGCCGACCACCGCGCCGTCGACGATGCCATAGGGCGACGTTCTCAAATGTCCCCTATGGGAGGCAATTATAATGTCACGGCGGCAATTGGAAAAATTTCGACGCCCTGATACGCTTTGTGACCGTGTCGCTGGAATTAATTCCGAAAGATCTCCGCAAGTTGTACGAATGCCACGAGTGGAAGCACGCCTGCGCAATTCTCAAGGCTGATTTTCCCAATGAATGGCAGGATATTATCGAAGTGCTCCGGGAGTTTCGGTTGCATAAAAGCCAGGTGACGGTAGGGGGCGGCGGGGCCTCGCTGGTGTCGCAGCATTTCGACAAAGCGTTCTGCCAGGATCGTGGATGGTGCGAAAAGAAATTTGATACAAAGATTGTCGTAGATGACGCGGAACTCCGGTCGCCAACTCATAAAGTGGACTGTTTCAAAAATCGTGTTGCGCTTGAAGTTGAGTGGTCTAATAAAGATCCCTTTTTCGACAGAGATCTGAACAATTTCCGATTACTTTTTGATCTGCGGGCCATTGCGGTGGGCGTCATTATTACGAAGTCCGATGAACTTCGGCATATTTTTACGGGGTTGGGCATCTGGCAAAAATACGGCACGACAACAACATGGATGGGAAAGCTGTTGCCCAGAATTGAAGGCGGTGGCGGTGCCGGATGTCCGCTGGTGGTTTTCGGAATTACTAAAGCGCTGTACATTGAGGACTAAAGCCATGCTGCAATCTTTAAATGGCAAGCGTTTCGGCACGATCCTTGCCGATCCCCCCTGGCGGTTTTCCAATCGGACGGGAAAGATGGCGCCGGAGCATAAACGACTTTCGCGATACGAAACAATGAGTATCGACGAGATCTGCGCCATGCCTGTCGGCGCGCACGTGGCGGATCAAAGCCACCTTTATCTTTGGGTTCCCAATGCCCTGCTCTCCTGGGGTCTGCGCGTCATGGATGCATGGGGATTTGAGTACAAAACGAATATTGTTTGGTACAAAATTCGCAAGGACGGTGGCCCCGATGGGCGCGGTGTCGGCTTTTACTTTCGCAATGTGACCGAACTGGTTTTGTTCGGGGTTCGTGGGAGTCTGCGGACGCAAAAAGCTGGGCGTCGCCAAACCAACATTCTGGTCCAACGGAAACGAGAGCATTCCCGCAAGCCAGACGACCTTTACACCATTGTAGAGCGATGTAGTCCCGGCCCGTATTTGGAACTTTTCGCCCGCCACGAGCGGCCCGGGTGGACGCAATGGGGTAACGAAGTGTCCGCCGGTGATTTGTTTTCGCATATGCCGATCGTCAGGCCGCACGGACGTAATGAGCATAAGCCCGTTCAAATGCCGCCGGTCCTTGGCACGTTTTTCGCTGTGTGATCGATTCATTCTAGGCGTTGGACATCTGAGTCGCTGAAGTTCGCCTCTTTGTCCGCGATGGCATATCCTTACCTGACCGTGTCCGAACCGATCATCGAGATATCCAACGTGGATTTCGCTTACGGCCAGCGGCTGGTGCTCAAGCACATCAGCCTGACCGTCGATCGCGGCACCACCGTTGGCGTGATCGGACCCAACGGCGGCGGGAAAACCACGCTCGTGAATCTTCTGCTTGGCCTGCTGCGCCCGACGCGCGGAAGCATTCGGATTTGCGGCATGTCGCCAAATGCGGCGGTGCGGCGGGGCGACGTTGTCGGGTGCCTGCCGCAAACGCCGCGCACGCCGCGGGGATTCCCCATCAACGTCAGACAACTCGTGCGGCTTGGATTAGTCGGTAAAGCGGGGCTTTTGGGCAAAGAGACCAGCGACGATCTGCAACACGTCGATTGGCTTTTGCAAAAGGTGGGAATCGAGGAATTGGCCGATGTGCCGATCGGATCGCTCTCCGGCGGCGAGCTTCAGCGCGCACACATCGCGCGTGCCCTGGCGGCGAGGCCGCACATTTTGTTTCTCGATGAGCCGACCACCGGGATCGACCGCGCCGGGCAGGATCAATTCATTCAATTTCTGGCTGACCTCAAGCAGTCGCTGGCGCTGACGGTGATTCTGGTGAGCCACGATCTGCGCACCGTCGCGGCGGTGTGCGATCGGCTGGCCTGTCTGAACGTCACGCTGCACTACCACGACGTTCCCGGAAATATGCCGCAGGAATTGGCCCGCGAAATGTTCGGAGTCGATCTGCCGGAACTGCGAATGGAAAGATCGTCTCGATGATAGCCCAGATGGCAGGCATCCCAGCCGATTCCAGTATTTGGCCCGAACTTCTGCGGGCCGGATTGGCCTCCGCATCCGTCGGCGTGGCGGGGGCGGTGCTTTCGGTTTTCGTCGTGCTGCGCCGCTGGGCTTATCTCGGTGATGGAATCGCCCACGCGGGATTCGGCGGAATCGGAACGGCGGTTCTCCTAACCATCGCATTTCCGGCGCTGAACAATGGCACGGCGATTTTTCTGATCGGGGCGGGGTTTGCCATTGCGACGGCCCTGGCCGTGGCCTCGATCAGCCGGCGACGCGCCGTCAGCGGCGACGCCGCGATCGGGATCTTTGTCGCCGCCACGCTCGCATGGGGATTCATCGCTTTTGGGATTCATGCACACTTGGGCCGGGGAGGGCCTTCTTCCTGGGAGCTTTATCTTCTGGGCAACGCCAGCAGCGTATCCAACGCGGACGCAATGCTGGCGGTGGGATTTTCCGCGGCGGTTGTGCTGACCGTTCTGGCCCTGCAAAAGCAAATCGTTCTTTACTGTTTCGATCCGGTCCTCGCCCAGGTGACGGGGGTGCCGACGGGTTTCGTGCATTATCTCCTGATCCTGCTGGTGGCGGTGGTGATCATCATGGGCATGCAACTGTCGGGTAATCTGCTGGTGCCGGCGCTATTGGTGTTGCCGGGGGCGGCGGGACTGCGAGTGAGCCGGCGACTGCGCATTGTGATGACCGTCGCGGTGATCGCCAGTGTGGTGGCGACTCTCGCGGGATTGGCCATATCACGGCGATGGGAATTCATCGCGCCGGGGCCGGCCATCGTCGGAGTGTTGTTCCTGGAATTTCTCGCCGCCCATTTTGCCGCCGGACGCGGCGGCGCGGAGCAGGATTGACGTTACGCATCCCGCTCAACGCAAGTCATACAGATCAGCGGTGCTCCCATTGAATTGCTCGTGATCCAGAAGCTTTCCGCGGCGATCGAGGATTTGTTCGATCAGAAGCCGATCTTTGTCGGGGTCCATGGAAAAGACGATCCAGACGCGCCTCCGGCCGCGAAGCTGCAATAGATCGTCGCCATATCGTCGGCTGCGCGCGGCGGGATTCGGCTCGAAAATGCCCTTGACCAAATCGGCAGGAGCAATGGCCAGCGCCGGATCGGCATTGAGATAGTACGTTCCCAAAACATCCGAGCCCCAATGAAGATAAAGTGAATCGCCCGCCCGCCAGTGCGCTTTGACATAATTGATCGCAGGCTTGGCGTCATAGAGGACTTCCGGATGGACGGCATATTTGGCCTGAATGTAGACGGGGTAAACAAAAAGAATCGCGCCTATGACGATCCAGAAAACGGTCCGGCGCCGATTTCGCCACCACCAGCCGATTCCCATTGCCACCGCCAGGGGAAGGACAACCAATGGGGCGCAAAATAATGTGAGCCGTTCCGCGAACGGATATCTTTGCAGGGCCGAAGCCGCGATCGCGAGCAGGATCGTCAACGCGATGAATCCCAGAATTTTCTTGGATCGCTGCTCCATCACCACGCAACCCAGGACGAACATGCCGACGGCAACCAACGAGATGACACGAACCGCCAGGTGAGAATCGCCGCTGGGAAGAATTCCCAGGGGATACTTAAATAGCTCGACAAGGGCGGTTGGATACCAGAGCACGTCTCTTAACGAATCCGAAAACGGAGCGAACGCGGCCAGCTTTTGCCAATAGGTCCGCAGGTAATCGTTGGCGACGTAGTAACGGGAGATCAGCAGGTAGTTAGCGCCAAAGCTCGCGAGCCAGGCGACGCCCATGACTGCGTCTGCCCGTGCCAACTTATATTGTTTATCGTGCAGATGGCTGATGAACAATGTCAAGCCGATTCCGCCGAGAACAAACAGCATTGGATGGGAGAACCACAGGAGGATAGCGCCGACGACGCCCAGAACGTTAAGAGTCGGGATGCTGCCGGCGCGCAGCGCCAGCGCCAGCACCACCGCCGTCCAGAGAACATCCGTGGAGTACTGCTTGGCCTCGGCGCTGTAGTGGACCAGCGGCTCGGCCAGGGCGAGCAGGGCAATGGCAAAGAGCGCGGTTCGATTCCCGAAGATTCTCCGAACGGTCAGGAAAAACAGGGGCAAAACGAAAACCGCGGCAAGAAAGGGGATCAGGCGGATCGCCCGCTCGCCATGCCCAAAAAGAAGAATGGAGCATTTCTGCAGAACCAGAAATCCGACGGGTGCGGCCTGGTCGCCAATGTCCAGCGGCCGAAACAACTGCGCGAATGTTTTTGAAAAAATGTTGGATGCGAGTTGCGCGTCATCGTGCATCAGCCCCCGCTCCTGGAGGAAGCGGCGTAAACGCAGAAGCGCGCCGAGCAGAACCATCGCCCATCCCCACGCGGGATGGTCGAGGAATTTTTGAGGCCACAACCGGCCGGCCCTATCCTGGGATTCGATCACAAGTGGCACGAACGGTGACAATTACCAAAAGCCAACGAAAATGAACAGGGGATTGATTGAATCCCCTGTTCATTTCGCCGCGAGGCAGTGGGTCGCGCTACGAAGTCGGCAAGTTGGAGCCGGCCGTGAAGCCGTCCACGTTGACCGAGTAGGTAGCGCCTAAGTTGACGTTTTCGTACACGTCGCCGGTGGGGATGCCGGTGGCTTTCCATTCGGCGGGCGTGAGCCAGCCGCTCTGCGAACTGGGGTCGGACCCGACGAAGAAATATCCGCCCTGCACCCAGCTGGACACCGATGCCGGCAGTGACCAGACATTGTCCTTGATTTCGACAAAGCTATTCAGATCATTGTTGGAGTCGGTGAGAAACGCGGCGCCGTCGCCTCCAACCGAGAATTTCGGAGCGTAGAACAGGTTGTCGTCCAGGTGAACTCCCTGGGCCTCGCCGTTGGCGAGGAGCAGGAATCCGCCGGACCCTCCGGGTTCGGTGACGGTGTTGTTTTGGATATAGACATCCTGCAACTGCCAATTAAACCCACCGCCGATCTGCGTGCCGTTCAGGGTAAAGCCGTAGTTATCGCCTTGCCCTTCGATTAGGTTGTTCCGGGCCATGACGTGGTCGAGGCCAGGCTGGAGCAGGATGGTGCTGTTGTCGAGGATCACGTTGGAATCAATCACGGCATAGTTAAATGCGCCGTTGGCGTTATTGCCGACGCCGATCGGTCCAATCGACAAAGGCCCGGTTGTAAGGGTGTTGCCGTAAATATAGGCGTAGGTGCCCTCCTGGATGGAAAAGCAGTTTTTCCCACCCGTGCCGGCGGCGGCGAGCCTGGTGATATTGTTGTCGGCGATCAGGATGTCGTTGGCGCCGCCGATGCGCAGGATCGCTTCGCCATCGGAATTGGCAACCGTGTTGCCGACGACCACGATGTCGTTCCCCTGAATCCACGCGAAATACGCGCTCAAGGCCGTCGTGCTGGGGGATTTATTGCCCTGAACCAGAACGTTCGAGGGCTCGGCCTGCATGTTCATGTCATTCAGCACGTTCATGAACGTGTTGTCCAGGATGGCGATGTCGTTCCCGGCCGGGAAAAAGGCCGAGGGAATCGCCTGCGTGTCGTCGTTGTTCGTGTAGATCGAATCAAAGGTCAGACCCTGCACGACCAGGCCCTGCGTGCTGTTGGACATTTCGACCATGGCCCCTTGAGTGGCGACGCCGTTGTACATCAGGATCGGCGCAGCGCCCGTGCCGTAGGATCCAATGTAAACGTCGTGCAGACCGCTGGCATTGATGAAATCACTGCTGTTCATCGTGAACGTGTCGCCGCTTTGGAACAGAACCCGCACGTCGCTCGTGAGCAACTGGTTCAACCGCGAGGTGCTCTGAATCGGCGAATTGGGCGAGAGGCCGTTGTTGCTGTCGTTGCCGTTGGTGGACACATAGATCGTCGGGCGGGTGTCTTGCTCGACGGTGATCTGCTGCGTCGCGACGCCTGTGTATCCATCCGGCGTCGTGATCGTCAACGTGATCGTGTACGTGCCCGGATTGGCATACGCATGGGCGGCGTTGAAGCCGACCAGGCTGTTATACGCGGACCCCGGGTCACCAAAGTTCCAGGTGATCTCGCTGTTCAGCACCGTTCCATCGCCGAACGTCGAGTTCAACGCCTTCACGTTCACCGACTCCAGCGGAAGGACCGTGGATGAGCTGGTGACGGTAATCACGGCGCCAGGGGTCGCCGGATTGCTCGGATCACTTGGGGTGGACGATGACCCGCTGCCGGTGCTGGAAGAACCGCTGCCGCTGCTCGATGAGCCGCTGCCTGAGCCAGATGACCCGGTGCCGGTGCTGGACGACCCGCTGCCGGTGCTGGAAGAACCGCTGCCGCTGCTCGACGAGCTGCTACCTGAGCCAGATGACCCGGTGCCGGAGCTTGACGAACCGCTGCCGCCGCTCGATGAGCTGCTGCCTGAGCCGGATGAACTGCTGCCGCTGCTCGATGAGCCGCTGCCTGAGCCGGATGATCCGGTTCCGGAACCGGATGAACCGCTGCCGCCGCTCGACGAGCTGCTGCCTGAACCGGAAGATCCAGTGCCGGAACTGGATGATCCGCTGCCGGTGCTGGAAGAATTATTGCCCGACGAGTTGCCGTTCGAAGAGCCGTTGCTTGAGCCGCTGAACTTCTGCGAAGTTCCGGCGCCCAGCCAGGTGGTCTTTCCGTTTGGACTGATAACCTCAACCGGCGCCGTCACGCCGGAGCTGACGGTTACAGTGTCCGTCTGGTTGCCAACGTAAATGACGACCTGGTTGACGGTGGAAAGTGAAGCGATCTCTCCGAAGTTGTTGGAAAATCCCAGAACGCGGTTGGATGGGGCGGCGCGGACCAGGAAAGTATTGCTTTGGTTTGAATCGCCTATCAGCTCCAGGCAGTTGCCCGAAATTGCCACCGACGAGAGGAGCCGGCGATCCTCGAGAAATTCCAGATGCTGACGCGACGATTTTGTGGTCTTGCACTTCTTCATGTGGTCCGCATCGGCGAATGCCGCGGACCACATCGGTAACGTTAGGGAAAAATGGGGGGTATTTGCCGGGACGCCGGTGTTAGGACACGCATCGACGGCGCGATTGGTCTATCTTCACGTCCGAAAACAGCTCCCCCCCTCGCCGTGCGAAACGCCGGCCAAAATCATTCCCCCAGGTGATCTACAATACACTCTCGGCCGAGGCAAATGCGCCAGCGGGAAATCCAACGCGACGGGTGCAGTACGCGGATCCGCACGCCTTTTTTAGCCGGCCCGCAAGGCGGGCCGGCTAAAATGATGGACTTACGAGTTCGGCAAACTCGAGCCGGCCGTGAACCCATCCACCGTCGTCGAAAACGTGCTGCCAAGCGAGACGTTTTCATACACGTCGCCGCTCGCCAGGCCGCTCGCTTCCCATTCCGCCGGCGTGACCCAGCCGCTTTGCAACGAGGGGTCAGACCCGACGAAGAAATATCCACCCTGAACCCAGGGCGAGATCGTCGCCGGTAATGACCAGACGTTGTCCTTTATCTGGACAAAGCTGTTCATGTCATTGTTGGAGTTGGTGAGGAACGCGGCGTTGTCGCCTCCCGCCGAGAAGTTCGGTGCGTAGAACAGATTGTTGTCCAGATGGATACCCTGGGCCTCGCCGTTGTTGAGGATCAGGAATCCGCCCGATGCTCCGGGTTCGGTGACGGTGTTGTTCTGGATATAAACATCCTGCAACTGCCAATCATACCCATCGCCGACTTGCTGGCCGTTCAGGGTAAACCCGTCGTTAACGCCCTGGCCTTCGATCAGGTTGTTCCGGGCCATGATGTGATCCAGGCCCGGTTGGAGCAGGATGGTGCTGTTGTTAACAAGAGTATTCGAGTCCAACACAACGTCGCTGAACGCGCCATTCGTATTGGAGCCGATGCCCAGCGGTCCCACCGACAATGGACCGACTGAAAGGGTATTGCCGTAAACGTAACAGTAGTTGCCTTCCTGGATGGAGAGGCAATTCTTTCCGCCCGTGCCCGCGACGGCGAGCCTGGTGAAATCGTTGTCGGCAATCAGGACGTTGTTGGCGCCGCCGACACGCAGGATGGCCTCGCCGTCTGAATTGGCGACCGTGTTGCCGAGGATCACGATGTTATTTCCCTGAATCCACGTGAAATAGGCGCTCAGGTCGTTCGTGGTCGGCGAGGTGTTGTTCTGAACCAGCACGTTCGTCGGCTCGCCGTTCATGTTGAAATCATCAAGGACGTTGTAAAACGTGTTGTCGCGGAAGGTGATGTTGTTTCCCCAGAGCACCGTGCCCGAGAAGATCGCCTGGTTATCATTGTTGTTGGTGTAAATCGAATCGAACGTGAGGCCTTGAACGGAAACGTTGTTGCCTCCCACGTCGATGATGCCGCCCTGCACGCCCGCGGGCCCGTCGTACTTGAGCACCGGCTGGGCGCCCGAGCCGTAGCTGCCGATCTCCACGTTGCTGACGCTGTTTATTTCCAGCGAGTTCTCGAGATCGTAAGTGCCGCCCGCCTGGAACAGAATGCGCTCGTTGCTGTTGATGAGATTGTTGAGCTGGGCAACGCTCCGGATCGGCGAATTCTCGCTGGTGCCGCTGTTGTTGTCGCTGCCGTTGGGCGAAACATAGATCGTCGTCAGCGAGCTGTTCGACAGAACGGTCACGCCGCCCGTCGCCACGGAACTCTGGCCGTTGGAATCCGTGACGGTCAGGGTAACCGTGTAATTGCCCGGAGTGTCATACACGTGCGCGGCGTTGAAGCCGACCAATGAATTGTATTGGCTTCCTGAATCGCCGAAGTTCCAGTTGTAAGTCGCCTGGATCGCGCTGCCGGACCCGAGCGAAGAGGACAACGCGTTCACCTGAACCGCAATGCCCTGATAGACCGTTTGATCGGTTGTGAAGCTGATCTGCGCACCAGTTCCATCCGACGTCGAGCCCTTGCTGCCCGACGGCGGCGTTGACGGCGTGGTATTCGTGCCGCTGCCTGAAGAACTCGACGAGCCGGACCCGGACGAACTGGAACCGGACGAACTGGAAGAATTAGAGCCCGAAGCACTGGAGCCGGACGAGCCGGAAGAACTGGAACCCGCGGTGCTCGAACTCGACGAACCAGAATCCGACGAGTTGTTGGAACCCGATGAGCTATTGCTGCCCGACGAGTTGGAGCCGGATGCGCTGGAGCTGGAAGACCCGTTGCTTTGTCCGCCCGAACTGCTCGATCCGCTGGTGGATGTGCCGGAATTATTGCTCGATTGCCCGGTGCTTCCGGTGGACTTTTTTGAAGTCCCGCCGGACGAATCTGAACTCGCTGTTGAGGTGCTCGAACCTCCGCTGGATGAATTGGAAGTCGTGGTTGAACTGTTGGAGCTTTCGCCGGAGGAGTTGGATGTTACTGTGGGCGGTTTGGAAACAGTCGTGGATTGTCCCGTATTTCCGCTGGACAGAGACGTGCTTCCCGTACCGGAATTGCTTGCGGGCGCGCCTTTGCCCTCGGTAAGGGTTTCTTCGCATCCGATATGGGAATCCACCGTAATGCTGTCGCTGCGCGTGCCGGCGTTGATCACCAGGTCACTGACGGCCGACGTGTTGAACGTTGCGCTGACGCCATCGCAGCTGGCGACGATGGATTTACCGTTGTTCGCAAGAGCGACGCTGATGGTATTGGCTTGGCCCGCCGTGCCGGTGACGGTTAGAACGCCGCCGATCAGACTGGGCGTCACGCTCAGCATGACCCGGGATTCCAGCATCTCCAGCCCCTGGAAATGCTTGATGGGGCTGACGGATCGCGGTTGGCGCTTGCTCAGCGGCACATTGACGCTGCTGGAAATACGCTTCAATAAAGAGGCGCGAAATCTCCCGGTACGATTTGCTCGTGCCATCACTTCTCCCTTTGCCAGAGAAAAAACTATGGGTAAACGGGAACACCCGGGTCAGCCCGATCCGATTCCCGAAACAACTTATGCTCCCAAATAGAAGAATAGAGATATGATCGCAAGCCTAATTTCCGCGAAAAATAAGTATTTTTTGCGCTCTGGCCAAGTAAGATTCGCACGGTAAAGTGCGGCGAAACACAAAGGAAACCCATGATCGAGATTCAAATCGCGTATGAAGGCAACTTGCGGTGCAGCGCAAAGCACCTGGACTCCGGCGCTGCTCTGCTCACCGATGCGCCCAAAGACAACATGGGCAAAGGCGAATCATTTTCGCCGACGGATCTGGTCGCCGCCGCGCTCGGCACGTGCATGTTGACGATCATGGGGATTGCCGCCCAGCGTATGAATATCGATCTGACCGGAACCCGCGTGGTGGTCGTCAAGGAAATGGTCGCGGCCCCAATGCGTCGCATCGGCCGGCTGGCCGTGACGATCACCGTGCCGCTTCCCCTGTCCGCCGAGCAGCGGCAAAAGCTCCAGAACGCGGCCATGACCTGCCCCGTCCACAAGAGCCTTCACCCCGACGTGCAGACGCCCATTACTTTCAATTGGGGTTGAGCCGCGCGCTCCGCTTCTCCGCCGCTTCACGCCGCACGCGCCACACCAGATATACCTCCACCGCCGCGTTGATCAGCATCGCTCCCACCTTGAACCACGTCGGCCGGCGAACGGTCTCGTAAATCTCGATCGGGATCAGTCCACCGGTTGTGATGACCGTCATCCACTCGGCCCAGTGTTCCAGCAGCAGCAGCCCGATGCCTTCGATAAGAAACATCACCGCGTAAGCCAGCAGCACAAACCCAGCCACCCAAAGCTGACGCTGGGTCACGGTCATCAGCCTGTCCACCAGGTCATCCACGAGTTTATTCCCCGGCGCGAAATGGAACCGGCGGGCCCACGCATCGACGACATCCCCAATGTCTTTGTGAATCAGATTGAATACCGAGATCGCCGCCCCAATCAGGATCAGGGTCTTGATGATCTTGAATACGCCGATGGCGCGCACCATCCACCCGTCGCGCCGGCGATGCGGAGGGTGGGAGGTGGAACCGTCGATCATGGTTTTTTAGCCGGCAACGTAATACCGCCTGTAAACCAGAAATAATGTGTAAAAGCATCCGCAGATGCAAAAGGCCGCCGCCATGAAGCCCAATCGCCCAAAACAACGGCCCGAAAGGGGGGGAATTGCCTTGGGCAACCGCCGCATCGTTCCCCAAATCAAAATGAACAGGGCCGCGCCCAGCGGTATGAAATACCGGCCCTGAACGCCGATCACCCGCGACGAGCCCACGGGCGTCCAGCCGAGATAATCGAACAGCGCGAAAATCAGCGCGCTGGCGCAAATCGAAACAGCCACCACCACAAGACGCCATCTTGCCGGCGCAGGCGGATCGCCATCAACCGGCCAGCACGCGAAGACCAGCGCCAGCCAATAGAGCCACGCGACCACCGGCAAGACCGGATTGTCCAGCCATCCCAGATACCCCACAAAGGAATGCAGAAGAAAAGGTCCATCATCCACAAAGCCCCGCGCCACCGCCGGGAAAAACGCCGTCGGATGACTTTCAAGAAACGCCAACTGCCGCGAGACATTCACCTCCGGCCGATCGGGTCGCAGCACAAGGCTCGTGCCGGCCGTTGCCCAAAGCCACGCAAACGATACGAGAAGATTCACCACGATCAGTCCCGCAACAAATCTTCCCCATCGTCCTTTTCCGCCCAGCCGGTCCGGCGGAATCAGCAGCACCAGCAGGATCAGCGGCAAATAAGCGAATTTACACAGAGTTACCCCTACGGAAAGCGCGAATATGACAACTTTATTCCCGGCGTCAATTCCCGGCGCATTTTCACCGCCGCCGACGCTTTGACGCCAAACCAGCACGGTGAACAACAGGCAGATCGCATTGGTGATTGCATCGGCCGACACCGATGCCGCCGACGCCAGCGACATCGGCATGAGCATCAAAATCGCAATTGCCCACCCCAGCGCCGGGGTAAGCCTCAGTGTGAAGTACCCCGCGACGGTCCAAGCAATCAGAGCCGCTTCGCGACCAAAGTACAAAAGCCCCAACGGCCTCATTCCCATCCACCGGCCCGCGGCAATCGCCACCGCCTGCGGTGCATAGACCAGTGGAGAATAGTTCGCCGACACGGGGAAGTAACAAAAAGTCTTCCGATCCGGATCAAGAGGAATTTGTCCCGCATCGAGAATGATCCTTCGCGATGTTTTCCGATCCGGATGAAAGGGCAGATCCCCAAAGCGGCTGGAAAGTTTCAGCAAACTAACCGGCAGCAGACCCCCCTGAGTATTGTACTGACTTTGGGCAACGAATTGCCCCATCGAGACCTGATAAGCCCGGAAGAAATGCCAGAATTCATCCGCCACCTGAAACGGCGGAGTCAAAAACACCAGCACGCTCCCAAACACCCACGCGACAGCCGCAACCAAAACGGGGACGCAGCTAGTTTTCATCTCGCGCCTTGCTTTTTCGCCGTTTTGCGCGGACGACCCTCGCTGCGGAGCGTGTGCTCTAATTTCAGCCGACTCGCCATCTGTCGAATCCAATCTTCAGACCCCAGCGGCCGGCCGCGCTCGACGCTCGTTTTCAGCCGATCTAATTCCTTCGCCGTGATCGCCTCGTTAACCAGGTTCGTCCAATCCAATGGCCGCCGCACCGGCCACGGCGCCAGCAACGCGCGCACGTCGGCGTCGCCATTTTTCCGCGCCCACAGGCTGCTCCATTTCCAATTCTCCGCACGCTTCACCAGCCCCGCCGACAAAGCGTTGCGCTCGACATATCGGCACACCGTCAGCAGATGCTCGTCCGTCTCAACGGGAAAACTCTTGAATCGCCCCTGATATAGATGCCCATCGCCCGCCGTCCCGTGCGACACGCGCCACCGCATCGCATGCGTGTGCGCCAGCCAGCGGAAAAAATCCGTCACGTCGCCATCATTCTCCGGCCAGACCACGAAATGCCAGTGAGTGGATAGCGCGCAATACGCCAGAATCCGCAGAGGATACCGCTCGTGAGCTTGAAGGATCACCCGTTGAAAGGCTTCGTAATCTTTGTCGTGACCGAAAAGGTGCCTTCGGCCGACGGATCGATTCAGGACATGGTAGACGAGACCGCCCGGAGCCATCCTCGCGGATCTTGGCATGGGAAAAGCCTAGCGAAATCCGCCGGGAGTGTCAAAACTAGCTGCGTCCCCGTTTTCGGAGGAACTGCCGAAGGGCCAGGGCGCTGTTGTGCTGCGCGTCGCGCGCGGCGTACACAAGCGTGATCGGGCCCTCCTGACTTTTGCGGATCAATAAACGCGTCGCGTCTTTGTGGTTTTGCAGTTCCTTCCAATAACGCTGCTGGAATTGCTTCCATCTGGCCGGATCGTGTCCAAACCATTTTGCGAAGCTGTGGAGTCGGGGCCAGATCCTTCAGCCAAAGATCCACCGCGGCTTTCTGCTTGGTGAGGCCCCGCGGCCAAAGGCGCTCGACGAGTATTCGTGAGCCCTCTTGCGGCGACGGTTTTTCATAAACGCACTTCAGTTGAATCATGGGTTGCCGAGATTAGCGAATATTCACGTGGCGTGCCGCGGTCGAAACCCGCGGGATTGCCGACATGGATTTTCACGGGGAATCGCTATTTCCGGCCATTCATGGCGTGGCGGGCGTCTTCGTAAACCCCGACGCAGGCGCGGGCGGCATCCGCCCAATTTAATCGGCTGACTTCGAAGCTGCCGTGCTCGCGCAGCGTCGTTGCCAGCGGCGGGTGCCGCAACACCGCGATGATCTTGTTGGCCATCTCGTTGATGTCCCAGAAGTCCACCTTCAAGGCATGCGTGAGAACTTCCGAAACGCCCGACTGCTTGGAAATGATCACCGGAACGTCGTGGCTCATGGCCTCCAGCGGGGCGATACCGAACGGCTCGGAAACGCTCGGCATGACATACAGATCAGCCATCTTGAAAACTTTTTCAACGTCGTGTCCGCGCAGGAAGCCGGTGAATAGGACCTTGTGCCCGATTCCCATCCCCGCGGCCATTTCGATCGTTCGGCGGATCATGTCGCCCGAGCCGGCCATCACGAACTTCACGTTGTCCATGACCTCCAGCACCTTCTTGGCCGCGGCCAGAAAATATTCCGGGCCTTTCTGCATGGTGATTCGGCCCAGGAACAGAACGATCTTTTCGTCCTTGTGGATGTTGTACTTCTCCACGTCCGTTCCGTTCCCGTTGGATTCGATGGCGTTGTAGACGACGTCAACCTTGTCGGGATGGATGCCGTAGTGGTGCGTGATCAGGTTTTTGGTCAGGTAACTGACGGCGATGATTTTCATGGCGCTGTGCATTCCACGGCGTTCGATGTCGTAAATGCGTTGATCGACGTGCAGGCCGGACCGATCGAATTCGGTGCTGTGAACGTGAATGACGAGTGGAACGCCCTTAAGCCCGGCCACAGCCATGCCGGCGGGGAACGTCATCCAGTCATGAGCGTGAACCACGTCGATTGCCTCTTGTCGGGCAATTTCGGCGGCGAGGGCGGCATAACGCTGAATTTCGGAGAACATGTCGCCGGCGTAAGGAGAATTCCCGCCGGTGACGCCGGCGCCGATGAAGCTGGGGATCGCGCCCGATGGCTTGGCCGCCAAGGCTGGCGTTGGCACGGTGGCAGGATCAACTACCGTCGCCTTGAGAAGCCGACTTCGCTCAGCTTCTTGCTCGCGCGCGGCGGCGTATTTGGCGGGCGACTGATATGGATCGCCCATTTGCGCGTCAACGGTGCGGAACGTCACGTGATCGAATTCATCAAGGCGAAACTCGGTGCTGGGCGACGCCAGCGGCGAACCGGGCCGCGGACTCACCAGGCGCACATGCGTGGAAAAAGGCGTGGAGACGGGTCGCGGCAATACGAACATAATGTCCGTACCCAAGCCGCTCATCGCTTTGGTGAGGCCGTAGCAGGCGGTTCCAAGGCCACCGCTGATAAAAGGCGGGAACTCCCACCCGAGCATGAAGACGCGCATATGCCTTGACCACTTTCAGTTGCAGGCGGTTAAGTCACGCCGAAACAAATAGTTACGGCGCGAACCGTTTCGGTCGCGATTACTTCCAGGGAAAAGACGAAAACAGGCGCTGGATCGCAAAGCTGGATAACCGCTGGAGTAACCGCAGTTCAACACATCAATTCGCGCTGGCGAGCTTCTTAAGCAGCGAATCTATGTACATCTATCGGATATTAGATGTCAACGAACAATTTGACTAGCCCATTTTATATATTCCTTATGACCCGCCCAAAATTACAGCAAATTTCGGTGGTTCATTTTCCATCGCGGTGCAAATTTGATACCGTCCACCGCGACCGCCGCACAAGGTTGCGCGGGGAGAAGCGTCCGATTATGCGGTAACGCGTCGGTGGAACAGATAGAAGTTATCAGACAGTCTGTAAAAATCTCCTCACCAGGCCGCGGATCTTGCCCGCCGCTTGCACAAAGAATCGGGCTCGGAGCGCGCAGTATTTGGGCAAAAATGATTGCAACGAGGGCTGTCGGTGGTAATGTGCCGCAATGAGCGCTGCTCGGGTTGCACCGATTTTTTCTCCGCGCCTTGAGCCGGCGGTCGTGGGAAAACTCGGCCGACTCCTGGCCGTGGCGATCAGCTTGGGTTGCGTGGCGCTCATGGTCACGGCCGCGCGAGTGACGCCCAGCCCCACCGGCCTCGGAACCCACACCCAGTTGGGCCTCGAAGAGTGCCAATTCCTGCTTCGGACCGGCTTGCCCTGTCCGAGCTGCGGAATGACCACGAGCTACGCCTGGTTCGCGAGGGGGAATTTTCTGGCCAGCTTCTACATTCAGCCGATGGGATTTTTGCTGGCTCTGCTTACCGTCACTATGTTCTGGACCAGCTTGTATGTGGCCGCCACCGGAAGGGCTGTTTATCGTTTGCTGGCCAGGGGGCCCAGCCGCTATTATGTTCCAGGGCTGTTGGCCTGGGCGATCATCGCCTGGGCATGGAAGATATTTATCCACCTCCATGGAATCGATGGCTGGTCGGGATAATGCTTCGCCACGCGTTTCGCGAGGAACTTCAAATATGTATTCTGGCCGGTTCTGGCGCGGAGCATCGATCGTTACGCTATTGACGGCGCTGATGCTGCTGGCGTGCAGCGGTTGCGAAGTCGTCGGCGTGGCGGCAAATATCGTGGGCCCAGGTGATGTGCCCGCCGCTTACGCCGGTCTCAAGGGCCAGCGAGTCGCCGTAGTGGTTTGGGCCGACCCCGCCGTGATGATGGATCACCCGCGAATCTCCGCCGATGTCGCCACCAGTTTGCAGCACAAATTTCAGCAGGCCCAGGACGCCGGCGTGAACGAACTGAAGGGCACGAAATTCCTGCCGACTAATCAGATCCTCCGATTCCAGGACGCGCATCCCGAATTGCAATCCGACTCGGCCGAGCAGATCGCCCTCAGGCTGCCGGTGACTCGGCTGGTTTATGTCGAGGTGGTCAGCTTCTCGCTTCATCCCAACGACTCACCGGACCTATCCCGGGGCGAAGCGGCCGCGAATGTGAAGGTCATCGAGGTGACCAACCACAAGGCCAAGGCCACGTACGAGAACGACGAGATCAGCTGCGCCTATCCGCCGAATTCCCCCCCTGAAGGTCTGCCCAACCTCGACGAGCAGACCGTGTACCATAAGTCCGTCGATGCCATGACCACCGAGGTGGCCAAGCTGTTCATGAGTTACGAGGCGGATACGGATACCGGACAATGACGCTTTTTCTCAAACGATGTACGGTTGTGCTGCTGGTCTGTTTCGTTTGCGCGGCCGCGGGTTGCAGCCTGCTGAGTATCGCCTCGAACAAGGCCGGAGCCGATACAGCCGTCAAGGCGAAGTACGTTCCGAACAAGAAGGATTCAATGCTGGTCCTGGTCGAAAGCTACGGCCTGAACCTGGATTCCCCAATCGAATCCGAGCACATGAACCTGACGCTGAACAAAACCCTGGCCTATAACAACGTCGCCCCGATCGTCGATCAACAGCTCCTGGAAAGACTGAGGGACGCCAACTCGCAAGCCTATCACCAGATGACGATTGCCGACATCGGCCGAAAACTCGGCGCCAAACAGGTGTTATACGTGAACATCACCCGAGCCGAACTGGAAAAACCGCCTGGCAGCGGCCAGGTGCGCGGGCACATGGAAGCGTTGGTGAAGATCGTGGACTCCCAATCCGCCGACACGCGTTGGCCAACCGATTCGCCCAGTGAATTCGTACAGATCACGACCAATTGGGCTCCGCAAACCCCGAAAGAAACCGACAACGACATTCGCGCCCAGATGTCCGATCAGATGGCCGAAGACATCGGCAAGCTGTTTTACGATTCGCAAATCGACCAGGAAGAGATGCCGAAGGTGAATGTGGAGTGAAGCGGCGAGTCCCCGGCTGCGATGACAGCATTTTCACATACAACGTTTTCAATTCGCACAAAAGCCGCCGCCGGGCGGAATGGGAAGCGCCGGCTGCGTTGTTGCCGGCTCGGGTTTCAATTCAAACTTTTCGGCCATCGTCTCTACCCCGCGCGCTTGGAGATGAGCTTTTGTACGCGCGGGACCAGCTCGTTGGGCACTTGCATCATGGTGAACGAGGGATTGTTATATGCCGCTTCGTCCTCGGCAATCGCTTCATCGTCCGTCTGGTTCTCATAGTGGTCGATCACGCGCTGGACCTTTTTCCGGTTCCAACCCTTGGAGTATCGGTTGGGGTCCTTTTGCTTTGTCGTTTTTCGCGAAGGTTTTTTGATTTTGCTTTTCATTAAAGTCCTCGCTTTCTCATGCGGCGGCGAAGCGCCTTGAGCGGTTTGGCTTTCAGATCGTAAGCCGTTATGACGAACACGCCCCGGCGATCAGGGTCGACTGAAATAATCACTCGCAAAAATCGGCCCTCGGCGGTCCGTCCGATCAATACTTGCGAATCCGCGTCGCCGCGGCGTCTTTCAATCGGATTCCGCAATACTTCTTCCACCTCATGCTCGGCCACACCAATCGTCCAAGCGAACGGATTCTATCGCGATATTCCCGCGAACCCGCCGTCCTCTTTGTGCGGCCGCGGCGGGCCGGAATACAAATCCAGATAAAAATACATCAACTCCTTCCCCGCGAAATAGCGGGTGTCGCCGTGGCGGAAGCCGAATTTGCGGAACATCTCGATCGCAGACTCACGCTCCGTGAACGTGTCCATGGCCACCTTCAGATACTGATTCTCCCGGCAGAATTTGACGGCGGTTTCCAGCAGCGCGGAGCCGATGCCGCGGCGGCGGAAATCCTGGGCGACGCGGAGTCGGCGGATTTGGCCGCGGCCTTCTTCGTGATGTTGCACGCCGATCATGCCGACGATCTGGCCCGGCGGGGTTTGGGCGACCCAGAAATGGTTGCCGGAGTGGTGCATGTAGACGGAATCAATGTCGTCGATGTCCAGGGCCGTGTCGTTCTCGGCCAGCTTGCCGCCGAGGAGGCCTTCGTTGTAGAGCTTCCGGCAGGCCGGCAAATCCTCCGGGCAAAAACTGCGGATCGTATATGGCGGGGAAGTGGCAAGCATCTTAAGGGATTGTAGCACCGAATCATCCGGCCGGTACTTGCAACTTGTACTTGCAACTTGCAATTTGTTGTTCGAATTTCATCCGCGGATCTCAATGTGGCGGATTTCGTCGCGGTTCAGGTTGACGATCGCCACGGTTTTCTTGGCGGCGCGGTGCAGGGCGCCGGGATTGACGATCCGAAGCCGGCCCATGCGCTCGATTGCCGGAATATGGCTGTGGCCAAGGAATAGATAATCAAATCCGGTCTGCGCATCCATGGCTCGGCGGAGGAGCTTGGCGTCGTCGCCGTGGGTGACGGCGATTTTTTTGTTGGCGAATTGCAGGTCCAGAAAATCGTTTCCGCATCGGATGCCGAGGCTGGTCGCGTATCGGGTCAGGGCCGGGCGGTCGAAATCGTTGTTGCCCCAGACCAGGGCGCAGGGGATGCCGGCAAGGAGATCGAGGATGCGCTCGCCGCCGACATCGCCGCAGTGGATGAGGAATTGAGCGCCGGCGGCACGAAGGGCGGAAATCCCGGCGGCCGCGGCGTCCGGGCGGTCGTGGGTGTCGCTGAGCACGCCCAGGATCGTCGCGCTATGCGATGTGTCTGCCGAAGAGGCGGAGGATTCCATCGGTCAGAATGTAACATCCCAGCGCGAACGTGACGATGTACACGATTTTGGTGAACAGCAAGTCGCTGAGGCGTTTGTTAAGCCAGCGGCCGAAGATGGCGCCGCCGATGACCAGGGGCAATAGTCTGATCGTGAAGGACACCGCGGCGTGGGCGAACAGGCCGCTGGCGTAATACGCGGGGAGCTTGGCGGAATTGAGCAGGAAAAAATAGACGGCGGACGTGGCGACGTACAGTTGGCGGTCGAGGCGCAGGGGCAGGAGGTACATGGCGATGATGGGGCCGGCGGCGTGGGCGAGGGTGGAACTGACGGCGGCGAATCCCCCGGTGATGCCCGAGCGCCACGGTTCGGGAAGGAGGCGCTGCTGCACGCCGCGATAGATTCGCCACCAATGAATCGAAACGAGCAAAATGGATTCCCAGCCGATCTCAATGCGGATCAGGGCGCCGACGAGATTCGCATGGAACCGGAGCCACGCCAGAAGCAATCCGCCCAGAACGACGCCGACGATCGTGCCGGGCATCAGCCGGCGGATGACGGCGCGAGCCTGGACGTGCTGGGGTTCGATCTCTGGATCATCCGGAGAAAAGCTTGCGCCGGCGCCGATGGGTTGCGCCGCACGCGGATATTTCGCGAAAAAAAGATGGGAATATTGCCAGACGGCGATCAGATCACCGGCGATCAGCAGCGGCAGAAGTAATCCCAGCGCGCTCTCGGAGCCGCGGCCGGGGATATGTCCCATCGCGATGGCCGTCATCGGCACAACCATCAGCCCCACGCCCGAGCCGAATCCGCTTTTGGTTACACCGATGAGAAACACCGCCAGAAAAACAATGGACCACCAGATCATCTATTGCTTCACCCGGCGAATGATGAATCGCTGTTCGAACCGCCGCTGGCCCTGCTGGAAAATCAGGTCGAGACGGATTTCCGATTCGTCATCCCATTGCCAAACATAGAGGTCATCCCGCGAATTGGCCTCGGTCGGCGTGGCCGCGCCGAGATCGGGCGTGGGGATAAACCCCGACCGTTGATAGGGATTCACCGGCTCGGGTGGGCCTGGCGCCGGATTTTCCGCGGAATTCTCCAGAGGCGGGAGAACCTCTTTGATCGAAGACAGCGGCGCGATGATTTGGTCGTGCAGCGGATGATCGATGCCGTCGGGATCGGTGATGCTGCTCTTGTCGCCGAGCAGTTCGATGGGATCGGGCGTGGGGTTGGCGATCCAGATGATGAGGCGTCCGTCGAGCGCCCGCATGCGGTATCGAAGGGGATCATCCGCGAGCAGAGTATCCGGCGACGTGCCGACGTGAAGAGCCTGCTGTCCGCCGTCGCCGCGAATGTCGAATCCATATTGGGCGCAGCCTGCTGCGCTCAGGACAGTGGCGCCACCGACAATCCACGCGAACAGAGTGCGGATCGCGTTACGTCGCATGTTGATAGGGTCCTAAAAAGCGTTCGCCGTTGAAATGGATCAAATGTGTGGGGGATTCAGCAGCCCAAACTTCCGTTTCCCATGCGATATCGACGAGGTATTTTGACATTGTTCGACGGTCAAGAAACGCCGTAACGAAAACGAGTCCGCATGAGGCTTGGGAAAACAAAGCCTTGAGTTCCTGGTGGCGCTTCGCGTTCATCGGTCCGTGGCTTGTGACTGCTTCCACCAATACAACCCAACCTTTGGCTCGATGGTGTATGACAAGATCGGGCATCTTGCCGTGCTCGTCAATCGTGACTCCCAGTCCCGCCAGATAACTCTTTTCCCAGACGGCAAATTTATCGCCGGCGTCTCCAACGTATATCAAATATGCGCCCGGCGTAAATCTCGGACAAAAGTTGTCGATGATCTCCTTGATTAGAATATTTTGACCACCGGGAGACAGTTCGATTGTGCTGCCGCCGGGCAACGTTACCGGGATCGTTGCCATCACTCGCTCTGCCGCGTAGCGCTCTCGAAGCGTTTTTCGCGTCGATAAATAGGCGGCAATATTTTTACGCCACTTGGGTTTTCCGAAGGTTCTAAGCAAGTCAAGAGTGTTCGCTTCGACTTGATAAACATTGTCGGGGCTGTTGATTGGCCGAGGCTTGTCGGGATTCTTCAGGATCAGGCCGGCTTGTTCAAACTGATGGATTGTGAATCGCCGAACCGTTTCCCTCGAATTTGGCGCATACTTTTTCGCATAGTTCTTTGCAAAGAATGCCATCATTGGCGTTATGCCCAGCAGGGGCCGGCGACTTTCGGACCACGGGGTGTTCGGCCTAAGGTCCAGGAGGCACAAAAGGGTAAGGGCAGACCGTTCGTTGAGCTGACCACGCGGCATTCCCAGGGCTTTTAGGACCTCAACCGCCTCTTTTATTCTTTCCTTTGCGGACACGCGGCTATTCCCTGTTCTTCAGCCACCTCGGAAACCGTGACTCCACGAGATGATCTATTTCATCCGACCCTGGAAAGCGGTCGCCGATCAATTGTCCAAGTTTTTCAAGTTCTTCTCGCCCAGGAAATTTCAGGCTGCGAAGGTCGGATGCATTTACCTGTGTGTGCCCATTGAATTGCCGGAAATAAGTATCGGTGACTGTAGAGTTCAGATAGACGGCGAGCCCCTTGGCCAAATTCATTGGAATCCCTCGTCCCTTCTCATGGAAATAATTCAGATGGTTCTCGAATGCCACGAGTTCACATTGGACCAAATCGGGATCGAATACCGCGGCGACGATTCGGCGCGCCTCTTCTTTGGCCGAGAAGCGCTTTGTTAAGACGTAAACGCTCGATGGAACCAGCCATTTCCTGCTGCGGTCATTGAGTAAGCACGCATTGGGCTTTTTGTGACCGAGCCTTGGCCATTTCACCCATCCGTCGGCAAAGTGGGAGGGATAAATAAGTGGGACGGAGCCCGGTGCCGGCTCGGCTTTCAAGCAGCTTTTACATCTGAAATCAACGACCGGTCCGGTCGAAACGGAGAGTCCAATGTCGTCCAGCGAATTCGAGAGGCGGCCCATCAAATCCGTCGCCCGGCTGCCTGCGTCATTGGCGATGATGTGAATAAACTGCTGGGGATCGTTCGGCCTGACGAGTGCTTTGGGCGTCATCACGCGGACGCTTGGCGTGTCTGTGGGGCCGAGGCTAGTAGAAACATTGGTGTTTTGATTTTTCTGTTTGGTTTTTATCGCATGGATGATGATGTTTTCCTGTAATACTTCATCTTCGGAAAAAGCCTCAGTCCGCGATTCGAACAGGTGGACGTGCCGAATCGACATTTCGCGAAGGAATAATTGACGAAAGGGCCTGAAGTACGGGCCGTTGCAGAAGCTTCTCGGCGTGATGGCTACTAGCTGTCCGCCCGGATCCAACAGCAGAACCGATAAAGCAAGGAAGGCGGTGTAGAGATTACTGGTCTCTATTCCGACGCGGCGCAGTAGTCGGCGATGCTCTGAAACAGAATTAATTTTTTTGTACGGTGGGTTCAGGATCACCGCGTCGAATTTCCTGTTGTCATTCCCAAATAGCGTTGTTTCCAGCAGGGCGACTGCGGAGGCGATAAAATCTTCACCGCTTATTCGACCATCGAAGCTAATGCCGGCTTTCGCGCAAGCGTGCCCGCATATGGCAAACGACCGACCGAGATAGCCCTTCAATTTGGGATCGATTTCGTAGGCCGTGACTTGTAACGATTTGGGCTTCTTCTGTTGATTGCATAACCGGGCGATGTAAGCCGAAGTGAGAGAACCAACGCCGGCGCCAGGGTCAAGCAATCGAACATCAGTCCGATCGCTTTTAAAAAAAGACGCCATTAGCGTAGCGATGGGGGGAGGCGTCGAATACTGCCCAAGCAAGCTTCGATGGTCGAGTTCCGCCCGTTGAAATGCGCTGACACGCAGTTGGTCAACCTCATCGATTAGCCGATTAACGCCCTTTTCCTTAATCGACGGATGTTTCACCGCTTGAAGCATGCCGGTAAAAGCTTACCGTGAATTGTTTCAGAAACCAAAGAAGCACAACGCTGACCGAATAGACCGGCACCCATGGCCATCGCGACCCTCACCAAAATCGAAAAAACCTTCGGGCAGCGCGTCATCTTCGACAAGCTGGATTTCGCGATCGACCGCGGCGAGCGTGTCGGTCTGATCGGCGACAACGGCAGCGGAAAAACCACGCTCTTCAAAGTGCTGCTCGAACAAATGCCCGTGGACATGGGCACGGTTGCGGTGGCCAAGAGCGTGACGCTGGGGCACTTGCCGCAGGATCCGGTCTTCAACGCGGGCAATACGGTCATCGACGAAGCGGAACTGGCTTTCGCCAGGCTGCATGAGCTTTCGCATCGCCTGCGCCAGATCGAGCATGACATGGCCCATCCGGGCGATGCGGACATGGACAGGCTTTTGGCGAAATATCAGCACGTCATGCACGAATTTGATCTGGCCGGCGGATATGCCTGGCGGCATCGGTTGGAAGCGACCCTGCTCGGCGTGGGTTTGGATGCGAATACGTGGGAGCAGCAAGTCGATACCCTCTCGGGCGGGCAGCGGTCGCGGCTGGCGCTGGCGAAATTGCTGGTGGGCGAAAACGACCTACTCCTGCTCGATGAGCCGACGAATCATTTGGATCTGACCGCCATCGCCTGGCTGGAGGAATATCTCGCTGCATTTCCGGGGGCCGTGCTGATCATCAGTCATGATCGGTATCTGCTGGATCGTCTGGCAACGCGGATTGTTTGGCTCACGCAATCGCGGCTGAAGAGTTTTCCCGGTAATTATTCTGCGTTTGTTCAGCAGCGGCAGTTGCAGGAGTTGACGCAGCAGCGGGCGTACGAAGAGCAGCAGGCCGACATCGACAAGCAGGCGGAGTTCATCCGTCGGTTCGGCGCCGGCCAGCGGTCGCGCGAGGCCAAAGGGCGGGAAAAAAGACTCGATCGGCTTCTGAAAAGCGACGCGATGATCCAGAACGTGGCGGCGGCGAAGAAGATTCGCGTGTCGCTGCAAACCGAGCAGCGGGCCGGCGATCGGGTGTTGCTCGTCAAGGAACTTGCCAAGTCGTATGAGCAGAAAGTGCTCTGGAAGGAGATATCGCTGGAGATTCGCCGCGGGGAGCGGGTGGGCATCATGGGGCCGAACGGATCGGGCAAGACGACGATGCTGGAAGTGCTGCTGGGCCGGCGCGAGGCGGATGCGGGCGAGATTCGATGGGGGGCGAATCTGAACATCGGGTATTACGACCAGCGGCTGGGGGATTTCGATCCGGATCATACCGTTGCCGAGGAAGTCCAGGCCGAACGGAAGGTTTCCCCGAAGGACTTGCGGGCCGTGCTGGCAATGATGTTGTTCCGGGGTGATGAAATCGACAAGCCGATCCGATTGCTCAGCGGCGGCGAGCGGGCGCGGGTGGCGATGGCGCAGCTTCTGGTCGATCGTCCGAACGTGCTGGTGCTGGATGAGCCGACGAATCACCTGGATATTCAGTCTTGCGAGGCGTTGGAAACCGCGCTGAGCGATTTCGCGGGGACGATTTTGTGCGTGAGCCACGACCGGTATTTTCTGGATCGGATCATGTCACGGCTCCTGATCCTGGAGCCGCCGGGGATCGAGCAGTTTGCCGGCAATTACACGGAGTGGGTGAGGAAGCGTGCCGATCGCGCCGCCGCCGAGAAGGCCAGGGAAAAGGAGGCGAAGGCGAATCCGCCCAAGCGCGTTGCCGCGCAGTCCAAGGCGAAAAAGGCAAAAGCGGATAATCCATGGCTCAGGCCGTTCGGGCGGCTTTCGATGGAGGAGCTTGAACGTCAGATCATGGAGACCGAGACCGCCCTGGCGGACCGGCAGGCCGTATTTGGCGACGCCGATGTTGCGCGCGATCCGCAGCGGTCCCGCAAGCTCAACGACGATTACGCCGCTCTTGGCAAAAAGCTGAAGCAACTGGAAGAAGAATATTTCACCAGAAGCGAAAAGTGACGATCCGCTGTGATCGCCTATCTCATTCAAGAAATGCGGATCTCACGCAGAGGCGCCGAGGCGCAGAGAAAGACGGGGAAGTGAATTTATTCCGTGATTTCTCCGCGCCTCAGCGCCTCCGCGTGAGACTTTTTTCAAGCCAAAAAAGAACGATCACTCATCCACCGCAAATCCCTGCTGCTGGTATTCGCTGAGCTTGTACTGCAAGGTTCGGCGGCTGATGCCCAGTTCCAATGCGGTGGCGGTGCGGTTGCCGTGGTTGCGGCGAAGCGCGGAGATGATGTGCTCGCGCTCGACATCCTCCAAGGTTTGCACCGGCTCGCCCGATTCCGGATCGGCGGCGGCCTCCTCTTCCAGCGGCTGCGGCATCGGACGGGCCAGACGCTGCGTGGCGCGGTGAAGGGATTTTTCCAGTTCGCCCAGGGGGCACGGCTTTTCGAGAAAATCGACGACGTCCAGCCGGATGGCCGCGCGAGCGGATTCGAGATTTCCAAATCCGGTCAGGACGATCACCTGATGCCCGGGATGAATGGCCCGGAGTTTTTCGAACAGCTCGATCCCGTTAATGCCGGGGAGATTCAGATCGACGATGCTCACGTCGAACTTGGAGGCGTTCATCAGGCGCAGCGCTTCTTCGGCCGAGCGTGCGCCGGCAACCTGAAATCCCCAGGAAGCGATCGCCCGAGTCAGCACATCGCGGAGGCGGACTTCGTCATCGACGATGAGAACGCGGACATCGTTGGGCGGCGGCGATTTGGCGGCATTCATTGATCAAGCTCCTCATCCAGATCGAACGAAGCGGTGGGCAAAGTAACGGTGAATCGGCTACCCATCGCCGGCCCGTCGCTGTGGGCGTGAATTTCGCCGCCGTGGCGAACAACGATGGCGTGGACGATGGACAGGCCCAGGCCCGTGCCGCGGCGGGCGTCCTCGGCGACGCCGGTTTTCCCTTGGGAATCCGTGTAAAACGGCTCGAAGATCTGATCGAGAACAGCGTGCGGCATCCCCCGGCCGGTGTCGATCACGTTCAATTCCACTTCCCGCCGGTCGGCGTTAATCCCGACGCGCACCTCTCCGCCGGCTGCGGTCGCTTCCAGCGCATTGAACACCAGGTTCAGCACGACCTGCTTGATCTCGTCGCTTCGGCCCTTGATTCGATCGTCGATGCCGTTGGCAGGCGCGACGGTGAGCATCCGGTTATGGTATTCCGGCATCGCCGAGACGGACGCAACCACCTCGCGCACGAGCGAGCCGAGCGAAAAGATCGACGGCGCTTCCTGCGGTCCGCGGCCGAGGGTCAGAAGCTTTTCGACAATGCGTTTGCAGCGGAAGGCTTCCTCGCAGATGACCTGTAGCGAGCGTGCGGATTCATCCTGCGCGGATTCGTCGCCGCGCTCGATGGCGCCCAGCGACAGCTCGGCATGGGCGGTCATAATGCTCAGCGGATTGTTGATCTCGTGAGCGACGCCGGCGGCGAGAAGTCCGACGCTGGCGAGGCGCTCGTTGCGAACCAACTGGCGGCTCTTGGCCTCGACCCGCTGCTGAAGGTTGTGATACAAATCCTCAAGCCGGGCGGCCATGCGGTTGAAATTGGCGGCGAGTTCGGCGAATTCCATCGTGCCCTCGGTATCCACTCGGCCGTTGAAGCGGCCCGCCGCGATCCGCTCCACCGCCAGCTTCATCCGCGCCAGCGGCCAGAGGATCGAGCGGTATTGCGCAACGCCGATGATCATGGCAATCAGCGCCACCCCCGCCAAGAGGCCGGTCATCGAAAACAAAAGTAATTTCAGGTGATAGTTGGCCCGGTCGTACGCGGATTGGATTTGCTGGCGGTACGTCACGTCCAACTCGATCATGGATTTGACCGCGGCGTCAAGATGGGCCGTGGGGGCTGAATCGTCCGAAAGATCGACCTTGGCGACCGCGCCCAGGGAACCGCGGACGGTTTGCTCCAAAGCGGCGTCCGGGGAGTCCGCATCCGCCGGAAAGCCGCGATTGAACAGGTCCAGCGCCCGGCCCAGTTCGACGTGCGCGCTGGTCGGTTGGGCATTGCGGATGCCAAGATAAAGCTGGGCCGCGGCGACGTGCGTGCCGACCTCGTAAAGTTTTTCCAGGCGCTGATAACCGTCGAGGGCGACGTTGAAATCGGTCCGCATCGCCTCGATCTCCCAAAAGGAGGCGACGCCCGCCAGAATCAGGCTCAGAATGAGCGCCGTGATTTGGTATGCCAGCTTTCGGCGCAGGGTCATCATACGAGGCAATATCATCGCACAAATTGGCGGGAAAACGCAGTGGAACGCGAGGGAAGCGCGAGGGATCGGGTTTGTCGTGCAATTTTTACCCGGCGGACATCGCCGCTGAGCCATCGGCGCGATAAGCTTAGGCTTCTATGACCGAGAGGTTTTGTATGAAATGGTTAGGGATTTTACTGGCAATGGGAATGTTGCTGAGCGCGGTGAGCATGGCCGCGGCGAGCGATGCCGATTCGGATCAGCTCGCCCAGGCGACGATCGACAAGGCGCTGGGGTATCTCAAGAGCAAGCAGAAACCGGACAATGGTTGGCAGGAACAGGCCGATCCGCCGGGCATCACGGCATTGGTGCTGCGTGCGTTCATCTCTGATGACCAGTACAACGTGAACCAGCCATTTTTGGCCAAGGGATTCGAAAAGCTCCTTTCCTATCAGGTTTCAAACGGCGGAATCTACAATCAGATCCTCGCCTGCTACAACACGGCGATCGCGATCAGCGCCCTGGCGGAATCAAAAGACCCCGGCTATCGCGGGGCGATGCTCAAGGCGCTGGGTTTCCTGCGATCTCAGCAATGGTCGGACAAAATTTCCGGCGTGCCGGAGGATCTGCGGGTCAAGAGCGATCAGGATGTGAGGTACGGCGGATTCGGATACGGCCGCGGCGCCAGGCCGGATTTGAGCAATACGCAGATGGCGCTCGATGCCCTGCATGATGCCGGGGTGAAGCCGAGCGATCCGGCGTTTCAGGCCGCCGTGAAATTCGCGACGCGCTGCCAGAATTTCTCCGAGACCAACGACCAGCCCTGGGCCGGGGATGATGGAGGATTCATCTACACGCCGGCCAATGGCGGCAATTCGGCGGCGGGGGAATTTCTGCTGGGGGGCCGGCGGATGCTGCGCAGTTATGGATCGATGACCTACGCGGGGCTCAAGAGCATGATCTATGCCGGGCTGTCACACGATGATTCGCGCGTGAAGGCGGCCTGGGATTGGATCAGCAAGAATTTCACGGTGGATGAGAATCCGGGCATGGCGGCGCTGGGTCCGGAAAACGCCCAGGGCGGACTCTACTACTACTTCTACACAATGGCCCGGGCGCTGACCGCTTACGGCCAGCCCGTGATCGTTGATCCGCAGGGCAACCGGCACGACTGGCGCGTCGCCCTGATTCAAAAGCTGGCGACGTTGCAGCGGCCAGATGGCAGCTTTGTGGGCCAGCGGAGGTGGATGGAGGACAATCCCGTCCTGGTGACGGCATATACCGTGATGGTGCTCGAAGAGGCGAAGATGGACTTGGCGCAGCGGCCGGGACGCTAAGACTGTCGCCAAAGTGAATTTTTACCGGACTTTGCGGATGGGGAAAAATGTACAGAGCAAAGTCTGAACAGCCGATTTCCGCTGCAATAGACTGGAGCGCCCGTGGACAAATTCATCCTGCCGAACTTTCATACGTCTCTGATTCATTTTCCCATAGGCTTGCTGAGCATCGGCGTGGTGATCGAGCTGTTCAGCTTTCTATGGCGGCGCAGCTCGTTTCGGACGGCCGGGCGATGGATGATCCTGCTGGGGACGCTGTCGGCCGTGCCGGCGGTGACCAGCGGGCTATACGCCCTGAGCGATGTCGCCGGGCATGGCAGCGTTGCTGATTCGTGGACGGAACTCAAGGCCGGCAGCAATTTCTCCGAGACCGATTGGCGATTCGTCAAGTATCACATCATCCTCAATTCCGCGGCGACGGGAGTGGCGCTGGTCGCGGTGGTCATCTGGCTTGGAGCCACCGACTTCTGGCGGAAAATTCTGCGCGTGCCGGTGCTGTTCATGCTCATCGTCGCCCTGGCACTGATGATGGATGGCGCGTGGCATGGCGGCGAAATGGTGTTTCGGCTCGGATTCGCCGTGCAGGGAAGACAAAGCGTGATGCCGGACAACCCGTCTCCGCCGTCGGGATGGCGCGACAATATTGAATATTATGCGCCCGAGGGAGAGGTGCATCTGCTGATGGCGGGATTGGTCTTTGCGCTGGCGGCGGCGGCGCTGGGACTGTCGATCCGGCGGGCGGTGATGAACGATAGCGTTCTGGTTCAGCGAATTCCCCCCACGTACATTCCAGCGGCCGCGGAGGGGCGCGCCAACAAGCCGATATCACTGTTGCAAGCGCTGAACGATCCGGGTGATGAAATTCCGGTGGTGCCGCGGGTTCCGCCGGGAAGATTCTGGCTTTTGACGGCTCTGCTGGCCCTGTGCGCCATCGCCAGCGGGTTGTGGTTCGGAAATTTCCTGCGCCCCTGGCCGAAGATCATTGATGTGGAGCATTTCCGCCGGGCATTGCAGCATATCAAAGACGCCGGCAGCGCACGCGAGGGATTGCATATTGTATGCGGCGCTTCGATTCTGGTGCTGGTGCTGATTCTGGCGCTGTTGACGCGGTTTGCGCCCCGAAGTCGCGTGTTTTTGAGCGCGCTGGCGTTGCTGCTGGTTCTGGTGATGGCGGCGCAGGTCTGGCTCGGGGTATTGCTGTTATTCGACGGCGACCGAGGCCCGCTGGCGAGATTCAAAACCGAGGCCGAAGCCAATGCGCCGCGACAAGTGAACCATCCGCCGGCCACGCAGCCGAGCGTTTCGCCGCCCGCGGCGACGCAGCCGGTTGCGATGATGAAATGACCGCTCGCGAACCCGGCTATCGACTTCCGTTCGATTTGGTTTGCTTACGTTCGACGCGCTCCAGAACGCGATGGATTCGATTGAACGTCGCCGTATCAGGCGTCAATTTGCCGCTTTCAATGCGGGAAAGCAGATGAATCGCCACGCGAGCACGCTGTCCTAATTCCGCCCTGGTTAACCCGACACGGCGGCGATCACGAATCAGTTTCCGCGCAAATGAGGTTCTAGCAAATTCAAGCGCCGGCACATTGCCCGCGGCATCAGGTTTGGGCAATTTCGGCAATCGAACGCTCGGCAACTCCCGGGCAAGTTCACGAATGCGACGGTATTCCATCTCTGGAACGACAAAGAAACGTTTGCCATCGATTGTCACTGTAGCTGTGGACATTACTCAATCTCCGTAGAGGCCGGCGCGATGACCGATTTTCTCCACCACAACCCATTCTTCCTCAAGCCGGAATTGCACGCGATAGTCGCCCGTGCGAATTCTAAACTTTCCGGCCAGACCGTGTTGAAGAGGTTTGGCGCCGCTCACCGCAGGCCATTTCTCAAGCCGCGCGAGCACTTCCATGACGCGGTAATGCATTTTTCGGCCAAGCCCGTTCAGTTCTTGCTGCGCGTCCGCCGTTAGCAGCACTTTAGCCATGCTTTCGATGATATTTTGGCTGCTTCGATCAATCCAGGGGCTAACGCCGCGGCTCACTCAATCGGCGTGACTTTTTCAACATCGACGTGGTAGATGCTCTTGATCACTCCGCTGGTCGGATCTTTGCGAACGTAAACGTGGATCGTGCCCATGACTTTCACGGGCACGTCGTAATAGTAAACGTGCGCTCCCTTGACCACGTAGCCGTCAACGAAGTGCTGCGCCAGCGGCGGGCCGGAGAAACAGCACTTGGTTTTTGAATAAACCAATTGGAAATAGCTGAGCCTTTCGCTGTCGCCGGCGTAGTTGGGGGCCCACATTTCGCCGACCGCCAGAACCTTCTTCCCTTCCAGGTTGCGCCATTTCTCAGGGATATCCTGCATCGTCGCGTTCATCTGGTCCATGTCGAAGGTGCTCATGGCTTTCAGATCGACTTCCTTGTACGCGCCGTAATCGTGAATGCCGCCGCTGATGGCTTCGTCGAGCCACCAGAAAAATAGCAGCGCGATCGGCATGGCAACGACCGCGACGAATACGAGGATTCGCCAGTTCACACGCTCGGACCAACGCAACTTGGCGGAGGGCAGGGGGCGCGGCTGATACGAAATTCCGATCGGCGGGTGAGTTGGGGGAGTTACGGTACTCATTGCAATTCACAGCTCGCGGGCGAGCCGGCTAAAAGTTACTGCGGGGCGGCGCGGACGCTCGTGGCGTCCATCTGGAAAATGCTCACGATGAATCCGCCGTCCTTGATCTCCTTCACGTGAAGCGTTCCCTCGACGACCAGTTCATCGGGGAAATAGCTCACGGCCTTTGACTTGGGACAATGCACGACAATGGTATGCTGTATCTGCGGCGGCTGGCCAAAACAGCAGGCGAACAGGCTCGGAACCAGCGCAAATTCGGAAATACTCTCGGCCTGGTCGAGGGGAATCATGTAGCCGGTGGTTTTGAAATGGCATCCATCCATCCGTTTCACGTCGTCGGGAATTCCGCCGCCAACCGTGGCGTCGTAATCAAAATTGCCGAGTTCCTTGATGGGCAACTCCACCACGTCTCCCGGCGTCGGTGCGGGATGAATATGGCGCGGGCCGCCGTCCACGGCCATGGGGACGGACTGCGTCGCCGCGGAAGCCGCGGGCGCGGCCGAGGGGTTTAGGATCTCATGCCGGCAAACTCGGATCTGCTCTAAAATCGGCCCAAGCTGGTCCGGCTGATCGCTCAACATCTCCGACACCTTCTGTAGCAGCGGCAGGGCGGATTTGTAATCGCCCCGGCCCATGTCCTCGTTGGCGTTGAGTTGAAGCTCGTTGCTGAGCGTAGCGCCGGACGGCTGAGAAGTCGGCGAAGCGCCGCCAAAGACTGGGACACACATGCCAAAGCTCACCAACGCCACAACGATGATTCCGTTCAGTTTCATAAAAAGGCCCCTTATCCTATCCTTAGGATACCAGACGTTTAATAAAAGAATTCTAGCAAAGTTGCAGAGAATTTTATTCACTGGGCACTGCATTCGGCGAAAACTCCGCCGGAACGGGCATAAGTGCCGGTTTTATAGCGAGATAATAAAGTTCGCCCTGTTGCAATTCATGTCCGGCCATCGCCTCGGCCTGCGGGCCGATCCCCATATAAATATCGCATCGGCCGCTGGCGCGGATAGCGCCGCCCGTGTCCTGATCGAGCAAAAATCCGCTGAAAGGCTCGAGAACTGTGCCGGTTGTATCGGGTATTCGTGCCCGGACAAAAGCTGGCATGGCACGGGGATAAATGTCGTGGGTCTCCTTGTCGGTGGCGATCGTTCCCAGCGGCGTCACCGGAACGTTCAGGCTGCCGAACGGTCCGCCGGTGCGCTCCGTGAAGAAAACATATCGCCGATCGAGGGGAAGATATTTGTCCATCATCTCGGGGTGACTGGCGAAAAACGCCGCCAGGCCGCGAAGGCTCAACTGGTCCTCGGTGATGACGCCGTCCGCCACCATTTGCCGGCCCGGGCTCGTGTAGGGATATCCGTTGGTTCCCGCGAATCCGATCTCGTAAATCTGTCCGGTATCCGCCAGACGCAGACGGGCCGAGCCTTGGATCGTGACGACATACGCTTCCCATCGGCTCCTGAGCCAGACCAATTCGTCGCCCGCCAGCTTGCCGCCGGTCTCTATTTCCGCTCGCGTGTAATACGGCACGATTTGACCCTCGGCGGTTTTTCGACCATGCACCTGCCCGGTCATCGGATCGCGATCCAGGTCGGCCGGCAGCTTATATAACGGCCACCGATATTCTCCAGTCCGATGCAGGCTGGCATCATAAATCGGCGTGCAATATCCGGTGAACAACACGCGATCGGTGTAAGCTGTTCCATCCGGCGTCGGCGCCCCGTAGCTCTTGTACACGTCGAAATCGGCCGCGATTTGCTGGTTGAACCATGCCGGGTTCCAGGCGCCCATGGCCACGGCCTGATCGCAAATGCTGCGCAGCTTTTCCAGCGTGGCGGCCGCGCGCTGGTGAGTGATATCGAGATATGGAAAGAACCGCTCGCTGCTTGGCGCGGCCAGATATTCCAGACTGTTGTCGATGGCCGTTCGGAGCCGCTGGGGATTAATAGGCTGCTCGGCGAAGTTCGGATATTCGCTCGGATCGATCTTCCGCAGGGCAACCATCCCGTCGGGCAGCGGCTGTCGAAAGTCGATCGCCCGCGCGACCGGCGGCGGAGATTCATGCTTGCATCCGGCGAACCAGACCAAGCCGAACAGGCAGAAGGCCGAAAAGAACCGACGGGCAAATGCGACTGACATGATTCCTCCGTGAATCGACGATACGGCGGATTTGGCCATAGACTTGTTTAAAATGTTAGCCTCTTTTCCAACGGTTGCGAGAAATCGGGAAAAGTTTTTTGAGTCCCTTGCGTTTATGTCATTTTCGACATATATTTTGAAGTCCTTCGCTTGGTTGACAAAGAACTGGTTTGGCTGCATGGAAAGGTGAAAAGCCCTCCATTCTCGAACGAGGCCCGTGGCACGGCGGGATTTCTTCTGAGGCTTGTCCAAAGCGGAACGCTGCTGACGATGCCCGATTCGAGACAGATGCCCCAGATCGGGCCACGATGCCATGAGCTAAGGGTTCGAGATTCCGCGACCGGCCTGACATGGCGCATTATTTACCGGACGGATGTCGACGCGATCATCATTGGCGATGTATTTGCCAAGAAAATGCAACAGACGCCGAAAAATGTAATCGATGTGTGCAAGCGACGATTCAAGCTATACGACAGCACGAACCATTGAGATGCACATGAAGCAGTCGAAGCGGAAAAAACTCGAAAAAGCGGGTTTCAAAGTCGGAACCGTCCAGGAGTTCCTAACGCTTTCTGATGAGGAAGTGGCGCTGATCGATCTCAAGATTCGTCTGATCGAGATGCTCAGGACCGTCAGAAAACAAGCGGGCGCTACGCAACATGCGCTGGCTCGGCTTATCGGTTCAAGCCAGTCTCGGGTGGCAAAAATGGAACGGGGGGCGGCCGACGTAAGCCTTGATCTCCTCTGCAAAGCTTTGTTTGCGCTAAAGGTCTCAAGGCGCGAAATTGGCAAAATGATCGCATCGAAGAGAGCGGCGTAGGGCATTCACGATGCCATGTGTGCGTGAACCTGCTGCTCGGCATGATAGCTGCTCCGCACCATTGGGCCGGATTCCACGTGCCGAATGCCCTTGGCCTCGCCACGCGTTTTCCAATCCGCAAACTCATCCGGATGCACCCATCGCACCACCGGCAAATGCTCCGCCGTCGGACGCAGATATTGGCCCAGCGTCAGGATGTTGCACCCGATCGCCACCAAATCGTCCATCACCTGATCGATTTCCTCTTCCCGTTCTCCCAGACCCAGCATCATGCCGGTCTTGGTGATGAAGCCCTGCTCCTTGGCATTTTGCAGCAGTTTCAGCGAACGATGATATTTGGCCTGCGGCCGGACCGTCGGATAAAGCCGCGGAACGGTCTCGATGTTGTGATTGAGAATTTCCGGCTGCTGATCCAGCACCTTCTGCAGCGCATTCCAATCCCCGCAGAAATCCGGAATCAAAACCTCGACGCTCGTGTCCGGCGATTGCAGACGGATTTGCCGAATCGTCTCGGCCCACACGCCGGCGCCGCCATCGGGCAGTTCATCCCGATTCACGCTGGTGATGACGATATGTTTCAGCCCCATCATCCGCACCGCATGTCCCACGCGCCGCGGCTCATCCAGGTCAAGCGTCGGCGGCCGGCCCGTGGCGATGTGGCAGAATCCGCAGCTTCGCGTGCAGACATCCCCCAGGATCATCAGCGTGGCTGTCCCCACCGCCCAGCACTCCCCCATGTTCGGGCACTTGGCCGATTGGCAAACCGTATGCAGCTTGTTGGTATTCACGAGGTTCAGCAGCCGGCTGTACCCCTCGCCAGCCGGCATTTTCATTTTCAGCCACGGCGGCTTGCGGCCCTGATCGGGCGACTGCGACAGAATATTCAGAGAAATGGACATATTGCGTATTTCGATTGTATGGGCGCGCAGGCATTAGAAAAAGCGCTCCTTCACCCATTTAGCCCCCGGTGATTCACCGGGGGCTAAATGGCCGAACATTACGGGTTTTGGTCTTTCGTTGTATTCTATCGTTCATGCCTATTCGCATCCTTTGCCTCGGCGACGTAGTCGGTCGGCCCGGTCGGCAGATTCTTCATCAGAAATTGCCGGCCCTCGTCCGCGAGCGCGCCGTCGATCTCGTCGTCGCCAACGCCGAGAACATCGCCGGCGGCAGCGGGATCACGGCCAACCTCTTCAATAAAATCCGCAGCTACGGCGTCGATGTGGTGACCCTGGGAGATCACATCTACCGCAAGGCCGACATCGTGCCGACGCTCCACAGCAGCGAGCGAATCGTCCGCCCGGCGAACCTGTCCCGGGCGGCGGCGGGCAGGCCGTATACGGTCATCACCACCAACAGCGGCGTGGCAGTGGGGGTGTTTTGCCTGCTGGGGCGAATCTACATGAATATGCCCGCCGACGATCCGTTCGCCGCCGCCGAGCGCATGCTGGGCGAGATGCCCGACCAGGTGCGCGTCTGTGTCTGCGACATCCACGCCGAGGCAACCAGCGAAAAAGTGGCGATGGGGCATTGGCTCGATGGCCGCTGCTCGATCATCTTCGGAACCCACACGCACGTCCCGACCGCCGATGCGCGCGTCCTGCCCGGCGGCAGCGCGTACATCACCGACCTGGGAATGTGCGGCCCGTACGATTCCGTGCTGGGCCGGCGGAAGGAACGGGTGGTGAAGCACATGACCACGAACATGCCGCATCCGTTTGAGATCGCCACCGGCGATGTCCGGCTGTGCGGCGCCCTGGCCGAGATCGATCCGGAAACCGGGCGGGCCATCTCGATGGAGCGCATCGAAGTGCACGGCGAAAACGCGGATCAGGCGTACGATGCCGATGACCGGGCGGAGGGAAAATCGGAATGACCCGGCTCATTTCCGACTCCCGCGCGGCGCGGCGGCTTTAGCCGCCGTGTTCAGCGAGATACCGCCAGAACTTCGATCCGTGCGTCGCCGGGATACGCATTGCGGTATTTCACCAGCAAATGTTGCGCCGGCAGCGGCCCGGGTGCAGCAGGATTCAACTCCATCAACACCTGATAAGCCAGCGGATGAAGTTGCCATGGAGTGAACCGAATGTCGATATCGCTTTGATTCGAGAACCGGCGGATCTGTTTTACGGCTTCAATCTGATTGCCCAGCGATGTGCCGTAATAGCCGCCGGCAGTGCCCGCGTTGCGGGCGATCGTGACGGCGATGATAAGAATGCCAAGCAGCAGCGATACCGAATAAATTCCGGCCAACCAGCGCACAATCGCCCCGCTTTCGGCTGAGCGCCGTGTTAACCAACCGACGGCAATCCATGCGAAGAATACATAAACCATCCATGTCGCCGCGCAATACTGCGGACCGAAATAGAGCCGTTCGATGCCATCGAGGAAGGTTTGGCAAATCCATACGAGCAGCGCGATGAGGCAGAGATGTTGGATGGGATCGGCATCTTCCGGTCGCCGTATGGTGTGCCATGCTCGTGGAACGGCCAGGGCCATTCCGAGCCAGACCGCGGCCAGTGCGATTCGTGCGATCCACTGCACGGCGGCGAAGATGTATTGCAGGATTTTTGGCGCGTGGTCCTGCCACCCGTCTCCGGGCATCGTGCCGGCCACGCCGAGAGTCAAGTAGTGTCCGCCGAGCAGAGGAAAAAGCCATCCAAGCAGCGGGGAACCTCCGCGGGGAATGTGAGGTTGAGTGTGGGCGAAGACAAACGCCAGGTAAGGCCAAAATAGATAAATGCAAAGCAGCGAGATGGCGGTGAGGCTCCACTTCCATTTCAAAAGTTGTTGGCGATGGAACACCAGCAGGTGCAGGCCGATCGGCAGCACAATGGCCACGCCTGTGAGGTGAACCAGCGGCAAAACAATACAGCAGAGAAGAGTCAGACAAAGCGCAATCGCCGACGGACTGGCGAGAAAAGCCGCATAGGCCGCCACCAGCACCGCCGAGATTGGAATGCACCAGGTGCTGTCCCAAAGCGAGCGGCTCAGAAGCCAGAGCCAGGGAGACAGCATCGTAATGACCGCGAACCATGCGCTCAGCCGAAGGGTCCGCGTGAGCCAATACAGTGCCAACGCCGTGATCGAAGTGAACAGCACCGCCCGGCAGGCGAGGATGGCAACAACACGATGCGTGAAACCCAGCAGGATTTGGTCGATCCACACGGGAAGGGGACCGTAGCGAGCGCCGCGCGTGCCTTGCAGGCCATAGGGGCACGGTGTGAAGGGGAGGTGAAAGCCGTACAGATCGCTGGCCGTCCCGTTGTAGCGGATGGCCATCTCCATCATGATCGCTTCGTCGTTGACCCATGGGCCGTCGCCCGGGCGAAGCGCCGTCAGCGCGACGATCAAAAGAAGAAGAAACTCGGGCCGGAATTTTGAAATTCTCACTTCCGCTTATTTTCGCGAAAACTGTTTTTCAGAGCCAGCATTTCCACGGCCGCTTCCGCGGCACGCTGCCCGGCGTCGAGTCGCTGTCTCGCCTGTTCTTCGGTATTGGTCGTCAACACCCCGAAAATCACGGGAAGACCCAATTCGATCGCCACTTGCTGAATCCCCCGGGCCGCCTCGCCGGCGACGAAATCGAAATGCGGCGTGTCGCCCCGAATCACCGCGCCCAAACAGATGACCGCCGCGAACTTTCCGGTTTGCCCGGCCAACTTCGCCGCCAACGGCAACTCGAAGGCGCCGGGAACGCGATGGATTTGGATTTTCGAAGAATCGATCCCCAGCTCTGCCAATCGCCGCATGCATCCGTGCAACAGCTCGTCCACGATCTGCTGGTTGTACCTCGCCGCGATCACGGCGATCTTCGCCCATCCGGAAACTTTCCCCTTTCGCGCCGCCGGTGGCTTGTTGCTCATGGCCTCAGTTATCGCTCGGCTTGGCGATTTCCACCAGCACCTTGCCCATCGGCCCCGCCGCCAGGCGGTCAAAAGCAGCGCGAATCTGGTCGAACGGAAAAATGCGATCCACGACCGGCTTGGCCCCGGTTTTCCGAAGCAATCCAACCACCGTCTCCCACGCGGCCCGAGCCTCGGCCGGTGTGTAGGTTCCAACGGCCACGCCGCCGACGCGGATTCGCCGGAAAAACAGCGAAGCCGTATTGAACTCCGGCACCGGCCCGGCCAATCGGCCGACCACGCTGATCTTCGCCCACATCCCCAGCGTTTCGATCACCTGGTTGAACATCGCTCCGCCGATGTTGTCGATCGCCAACCCGACCCGCCGCGAGGAAAGCGTTTTTTTCAGATTCGTCGGCCACGCCGAATCCGACGGATCGATTGCATGATCCGCCCCAAGCTGCAGGAGATTTTTCCGCTTATCCGCGCTTCGGGATAGCGCGATCACCGTATGTCCCAATGCCTTGGCCAATTGCACGCTGGCGACACCCACTCCGCCGGACGCTCCAGTGATAAGCACCACGCCCGGTTTCAATTCGCCCCATTGCGTCAGGGCCTGATGGGCCGTCAGATAAACCAGCGACGCCCCGGCCGATTCCTGCACCGTCCACCCATCCGGCGGTACGGCGATCGAGTCAACCGACACCGCCGCGCGCTGCGCAAACGTGCCCCATCGACTGACGCCCGTCTCGCCGCGAAGGATCAGTACCCGCTGGCCGACGGCGGAATTCTGCACCCCCGCTCCCACCGATCGCACAATCCCCACTCCGTCTCTCCCCAGCACGTGCGGCATCACCGGCTTGGCTGGATATGCTCCCTGCGCCAGATACCGATCCGCCGGGTTCAGCGCCGCGTATTCCAGATCGACGACGACTTCGCCGTCGCCCGGCGTCGGATCGGAAACATCCGCCATCCGCATCCGTTCGACTCCGCCAAGATCATCCAGCAACCAGGCTTTCATGCGGTGGGATCAAAAAGTTATCTTATGCAACACGGCGTTTACGGCGCGTTCGCGGCCGGCAAGACTCCATCTTGCGCATTGCCTCGCGGTCGTATATTTTCTCACCGCAATCAGGACACTCGTGGAATTCAACTGCCGGAGCGGTATAAACATGGCCGCGAAACTTACATTCCACGTCGCGCTTAACACGCCGAACATTTCCGCGGCCACAGGTGGGACAAGAAGTGATTTTGAGCATAGTCAATCCGCGCATTTGGCGGAGATGAAAAAGTAGTAAGTCTCGATCCTGTTTGCCTCGACAATTTTCCCCTTAGTATATATCCGTACGCCCTGAAGATTCTCACTGATAATTACATAATTACATAAAGCCGCTCACGGCCTCGTCGGCTGGTGCTGGTGGATAGCAGTGTCTTGTGTATCTGCCGCGCATTTGCGATGACCTCAACCAAATCCTGCTCGGTTAGCCCATCCGCAAACATCTCAATACGGGCCTTTTCGCTGAACTCGAATCGACCAGCCAACACCAGACGTTTGATTCGAGAAAGAACCGTCATTGGCAAGGCGTCTCATCAGAAGTCGTTTATTCCTCTTCTATTCCTCTTCCGCCTTCGGCTTATATTGACTGGCGATCTGCTGCTGCACCATCGGCGGGGCGGGCTCGTAATGGCTCAGTTCCATCACAAAACTTCCCTGGCCGCCGGTGACGCTTTTGAGTTGCGATTGATATTGCATCACCTCCGCCAGCGGGGCCATCGCCTTGATCTGGGCCATCCCGCCAGGCAAAACGTCCGTGCCCTGAATCCGGCCGCGTTTGCCGGAAAGATCGCCGGTGATCGTCCCCATCTTGTCTTCGGGAACCGTCACTTCCATGTTGACGATCGGCTCCAGCAGCACGGGCCGGGCCTTGAGCACCGCGTCCCTGAACGCGAATTTGCCGGCCGTGCGAAACGCGACTTCCTTGCTGTCCACCGGATGGTGCTTGCCGTCGGTCACGCAGACGCGAATGTCCTGCAATGGATATCCCGCCACCACGCCCTGATCGAGCAGATCGCGCACGCCTTTTTCCACGGCCGGGATGAATTGCCCCGGAATCGTCCCGCCGAAAACTTCGTTGACGAACTCGAATCCCTTGCCGCGCTCCAGCGGCTCGATGCGCAGAAACACTTCGCCGAATTGCCCAGCCCCGCCAGTCTGCTTTTTGTGCCGGTGATGTCCGTCGGCTATGGTTGAGATCGTTTCGCGATAAGCGATTTTCGGCGGCTTGGTATCCACGTGCAGCCCGCGGTTGGCCAGCTTTTCCAGAATCAATCGCAGATGCAGTTCACCCAATCCGTTGATGACCACTTCATGCGTTTGCCGGTCCGTCACCCAGCGGAACGTCGGATCTTCCTCGGCGATCTTGGCGAGCTGAATGGAAAGCTTCTGCTCGTCGCCGCGGGCCTTGGGCGTGATCGCCAACCCGTACATCGGCGTCGGAAACGTCAGCGGCCGCAGGTGGACGCTGTCCAGCGCGTGATCGTCGTGCAGAACGTCGTTGGTGTGAATCTCCTCAATCTTGGCCACCGCGCCGATGTCGCCGGCGATGATCTCCATCACCTCCCGATGCTCCCTGCCCTGGAGGTGAAACACGTGGCCGAGCTTGACCGGCTTTTTGTTGTGTCCGATGTAGACCTGCGATTGCCCCGAACATTTCCCCTGGTGAACGCGGTAGACTACCAGCTTGCCGACGTACGGATCGGTCGTGACCTTGAACACGTGCGCCAGCAGGGATTTGCCGGGGTCGCTGCGGTATTCGAAGGCGAATTCCTCCTGCGGCTGTCCCGCGGCCGACCCGCTGCGAAAGCTGAGAAACGGCCGCGGATTTCCCTCCTCCGGCGAGGGGAAATGTTTGGCGATCGCATCCAGCAACTCCGCAACGCCCACGCCGCTGCGCGCATCCGTGAACAAAATCGGAATAACGTGCGCTTCGTCCATCGCCCGTTCGAAGGGAGAGTGCAGCACGTCGTAATTCGGCTCCTCTCCGCCGAGATATCGCTCCATCAGCGTGTCATCCAGCTCCACGATCTGATCGAGAATCGCGGTGTGCGCCTCGGCAGCCGAAAGAATATCGCTTTCGCCGTTTTTGTTCAGCAGGCATTCCACGACCGCCTTGCCTCCGCCGGTGGGAAGATTGATCGGCAAACACTCGTGGCCAAACGTGCCCTGAATCTGCGAGACCAGCGCTTCCAGATCGATATCCGGCAGATCGATCTTATTGATGACGATGGCCCGGGGACTGTTTCTTGCGCGGGCGATTTCCATCATTCGCCGGGTAACGACTTCGATCCCGCTCTGTGCGTTGATGACGACAACTACGGTCTCGACGGCCGGCACGGCCGCGATCGCGTGACCGATCAAATCCGGGCTGCCCGGCGTGTCGATGAGGTTGATCCGCTTGCCGAGATGATCCGCATGAAGGATGGCCGAGTAGATCGAATGGCCGTGTTCCTTTTCCTCTTTTTCGAAATCGCTGGCGCTGCTCCCGTCGGTCACGGATGCCTTATGGTTGATGGTCCCGCTGGCAAAGAGCATGGCATCGATCAGCGAGGTTTTCCCGCTGCCGCCGTGGCCGACGAAGACGACGTTTCTGATGTCACCCGTGGTGTAGGAAGGCATGATTGGCTCCTGATGACTGGCTTCCGCGCCGAATGCGGGAATTCAGTATAGATCGCCGCAAGCCACGGGCAAGCCGAAAGTTTTGCAGCGCCAGGTGGTGCTCGGACGGGTCTAAAAGCGTGATGATTGAGCGGCGGCGCTTCGCACGGCCGCCCACTTGGAAGACTACTTCTTCTCCACCCACCCCAGGTCGTGCCGCCCGAACGCCGGCAGCGCCGGCCCCGGCGACGGGGCGGCCCATCTCACCGCGTTCTCGATCACCTTCAGCACGTTCGGATCGTGATAGGTCGGGAACAACTCGTGCCCCGGCCGGAAATAGGCGATCCGGCCCAGACCCCGCTGCCAAGTGCAGCCGCTGCGGAATACTTCTCCCCCGGCGAACGTGCTGATGAGAAACGTGCATTCCGGCTCCGGAATATCAAAAAATTCGCCGTACATCTCTTCCTTGGGAATGACGAAATGATCGTCGATGTCCTTGACGATCGGATGCCCCGGCCGGGTGACCCACAGAATTTCCCGTTCCCCGTCGTCGCGCCATTTCAGGTTGCAGCTTGTCCCCATCAGCTTCTGGAAAATCTTGGAAAAATGCCCGCTGTGCAGCACGACCAATCCCATGCCCAGAAGCACGCGGTGATACAGCTTTTCAACGACCAGGTCCTTCACATCGCTGTGAGCCATGTGGCCCCACCAGGTCAGCACGTCCGTACTATTGATGACGTCATCGGTGAGGCCGTGATCCGGCTCGTCCTGCGTGGCCGTGCGAACCTCAAGGTCCTCGCACTTCCGCAAATGCGAAGCGATCGCCTCGTGCATTCCCTGCGGATAGATCTCAGCGACCTTGGGATTTCGTTTTTCGTGGCGATATTCGTGCCAGACCGTAACGCGAATGGGCATAGGATTCTCCAGATCAAGCTACAAAATAGTCGCCCGTGAATGTCGAGACAAGGGATGATAACTGTTTACCGCCTCGAAAGCCGCTGAAGCCATCAAGTTTCGCTCCGGAACCGTTGCGGCGTGCAAGGGTGCTGTTTCCCTTAGATGCTCGCAAAGCCAGATGTGAAAATAAAAAAAGCTCGCTTCTTGGAAAACACGTCCAAAACTTTCACCCGCCGGACAGTTATATAGAGTGGTCTTACCCACGATTCGTTGGCGCTCAAAGCCGGGTAGTATTCCCGGCGGAAGGATGGAGCGTCATGGGACGAAAAGGTTCACATTCCGAGCAGTTTCGGCTGGAGGCGTGCAAGCTGGTGAGCGAGCAG
>DATAWP010000062.1:0-74046 GCA_036267155.1 Tepidisphaeraceae bacterium | reverse complement strand
GGGCTGTAGATGTGGGAGTAGTCGCTGAACGCTTCCTTGCCGGCAGCCAGCGCGACCATCGCCACATCCCTTGGCGACTTGCTGGTTAACATTGTTAGCTGAATCTTAGGAGGCGAAAAAACGCTTTTCTACAGAGCCGTGATGACCCCTTATTCGCGGATACGGCTTTTGATCGGCCTCCGACGGCGAAACGACAGGATCCATTCGCGAATGTGGCATGTTCCCTCACGGACTACAAATCACGTTCGCTCATCTCCCTCTTCCGTTATTCCGCGAAAGCGGCGACACCTGCGCCCGTTGATGTTTCTTGATCGCCAGATTAATCGCCAATTCAATCGCCGCTCGCATGGAGCCCGGATTGGCCCGGTTGCGGCCCACGATGTCGAATGCCGTTCCGTGATCCGGGCTGGTGCGGATGATCGGCAAGCCCAGCGTGACGTTCACGGCCTGATCGAACGCCAGCAATTTCACCGGAATCAATCCCTGATCGTGATACATCGCCACGACCGCGTCGAAGTGCCCGTCCCGCGCCCGCATGAAAATCGTGTCCGGCGGATATGGGCCGGTCACGTCCACGCCCTGGTCCTTGGCCATCAATATCGCCGGCTCGATGATGCGTTCTTCCTCGTCGCCGAACTGACCGTTTTCGCTCGCATGCGGATTCAGTCCGCACACCGCGATCCTCGGCTTTGGAATATCAAACCACTCCACCAGAGCCTGATGCACCAACTCGATCGGTTGAAACACCGCCCCGATATTCAGCCGGCCCCACAATCCCATCAGCGGAACGTGCACCGTTGCCAGCACCACTTTCAGCGGTCCGCCGGCGAACATCATCGCAAATCGCCGCGCACCGGTTCGCTGCGCGAACAATTCCGTATGGCCTGGAAAATGATATCCCGCCAATTTCCAACTCTCCTTGGAAATCGGGGCCGTCACGACGGCATCGACCAGTTTTTTGTTGGCCGCCTCGATGGCATCCAGGCAGAACCGCATGGATGCCTCGCCCCCCATTTTGCTCGGCGCCCGGATCGCCGTTCCCAGCATGGAATATTGATCGTAATCCACCACCACGACATCGTGCGGATAATTTCTCAGCCGGCCGTTGTACTGGTCGCGCCACCAGAACACGTCGAACTCGGCAATATCCGCCGCGTAGTGCAGCAGCTCATTCATGCCATAGATAATGAAATGCGCCTTGTGCCGCAGGACGGGATCGGCCAGCGCCTTGACGATCACCTCCGGCCCGATCCCCGCGGGCTCGCCCATCGTGATCGCTATCGTGGGGCGGTACTCCATAATTGCAGGCGGTGCGTCGCACCGCGAATTCACTCCTCATTTTATCCCGCCTCCGTCCGCCGAGACACCACATTCGGGACACCAAATACATCGGCTCAATGAATCCAGCGCATATCCCCAAAATTGGGAATGATCGCCAAATGGTCGTACGCCCGATACCCCGCGGGCCAATAGACGAACACCGCTTTCCCTAGCAAAAACTGTTCCGGCACCCGTCCCTCGGCAACATGATCCAATCCCTCGTGCGGCAAATCGATGGGCGCGTCCCAATATCGCGCATCCTTGCTGATCGCCGAATTGTCGCCCATTGTGAAATATTCCCGCGGCCCAAGCTGCACCGGATTATCCGGCGTAGCCGAATGAAGCGGGCCTCCCCCTTCGTATTTCTGGTTCGTGTAATACACGTCCCGCCACAGGCCCACGTGCTCGATCGTGCAGGTCTGGCGCTCGGCGTCGATCTGCGCCTCACCCGGCCGGCCACGACGGTGCAAACTCCATTGGTCCATCAGCCACGGCACATTCGGCTCATAATCCATCGGCTCAAACGCATCCTTGCCGTTCAGCCGAAGCGTCACGCGATAATCAACGTTCATGAATTCGACGAAGATGGGCCTGTCCCCGCGGATCCCCAGTTCCGCAAGCGATTTCTCCACCGTGGTGATTTCCCCCGAACTCGTGCGATGGATCAACCGCACCGTATCCGGCGTGATCTGGGCCGTGAAGGTGTGATCCACGTCCTCGAACCGCGAAAGCTTCATCTCAAACGCGCCGCTGCCGCTTTTGCGGGTATAGCTCGCCACCAGCTTCAGGTCCGCCACCGGAAAGTTAATTGAATCATCCACCGATCCGATGGACCCAACCTGGCGCACCGTGCCCGGACCCGAGCCCGTGTCATAAACCAGATAATCGCTCAGCGTCTGCGTCGTGCTGTTGGCGTTGGGATCAAACGTCAGCCCGCCTTCGCCGCCGGCATTGTCGAATTTGAATATCCGCCCTCCGTTTTCGCTGGTCAGGTCCCAGCCGCTTCCCGAGTCCTGCTTCCACGGCTGCTCCCACCTCGGAGGCGAAGGCCGCTTCAATAGGTGCGGATGAAAATCGTTGTCGTACACGATCCGCCAGAGCGCCTCTTGCGCCGACCGCGTCTTGTGCGGAATCTCCCACTTGCTCTTGGAACTGTTCCAGACGTAAATGTCCCCGGCCAGGACCATCAGCCTTTCACCCGGCAACCCCACCAGCCGCTTGATGAAATTCTGCTGATAATGTTCCGTTTGCGGCTCATCGGGGCTCTTGAACACCACCACGTCCCATCGCCGTGCCGGATGCATCAGGTAAAGATATTTCAGCACCAATATCCGATCCCCATAATTCACCGGCGACGGCGTGGATGATTGACCCTGAGGGCTGGCGATATGAAATCCGCAGTTGGGGCAATAGACATCAGCCGCCGGAAAGGCGTCCGGCGGCGTTCGCATGTCCTCGTCATCTTGCGCGTTCCTCGACGAATAATTCACGTCGAATGTGTACCCGCAATCGGGGCATTGATACCGCATGTGCGCCCCGAGCAGCGTCGGTGCCATCGACCCAGTCGGAATCACGAACGCCTCGACCACGAACGCCCGGAAAATGAACGCCAGGATGAACGCAACCAGGATCGACTCGATCGTTTCCTTGATGTTCGTTTCGTCCTGCCCGTCGGTCCGTTTATCCGGGGCCGGCGTGGAATCGGTCTGTAACGCACCGCTGTTTTGACTCATAGTTGACCGATGTTATGCGATACCCCCGCTCGCTGGAAGGATCAATGCGGCTGAGAGGACTCGAACCTCCACGTCTTGCGACACAAGAACCTGAATCTTGCGCGTCTGCCAATTTCGCCACAGCCGCAGCGTCGCCCCGAATCTTAAATGCCCGGTCCGGCGAGTCAATAGATTGCCTATTGCCCGTTGAAAGTCCTCGAATGAAAAAAAAGCGGCCTACTTCCATTTAGCCCCCGGTGACTCACCGGGGGCTAAATGGAAGTAGGCCGGGTTTATCGCTTGTCCGCCCGAGGCGCATTTCAATAGGCGCCAGATAATCTCAATCCGCCCGGAGCGCCCTTTATGCTAAACTAATCCCATCCAGTGAAGGACCGCGCCCCCAACAATTTCGCTCCGCGGATCACCAATCGCCGGGCCATGCACGAATATTTCATCACCGCCAAGATCGAATGCGGTCTGGCCCTCCTCGGCAGCGAGGTCAAATCCCTCCGCTGGGGCCGATGCCAGCTCTCCGAATCCTTCGCCCGAATCGAAAACGGCGAACTGATCCTCCACGGCTGCCACATCGATCCGTACGAGAAAGCCGCCATCGGTCACGATCCGCTCCGCGACCGCAAACTCCTGGTCCACAAACGCGAACTCAACCGCCTGGAATCCGAAACCGCCGAGCGCGGCACCACGCTGATCCCCCTGTCCATCTATTTCAAAGACGGCCGCGCGAAGCTCGAGTTGGGCGTCGCGCGCGGCAAGCACCGTCACGACAAGCGCGAAGCCATCAAACGCAAGGAGCAGGACCGCGAAGCCCGCCGTGCCATGACCCACCGCCGCTGACCTCTTTTTCGGCCCGAACATGCCCATCATCGTTGCCCATCGCGGCCTGCACGTGGATCTCCCCGAAAACTCCCTCCCCGCCATGCTCGCCGCCTGGGACGCCGGGATCACCTGGTGCGAATGCGACGTCCACCTCAGCGCTGACGGAATCCCCATCGTCATCCACGACGAAACTCTCGACCGCACCACCACCGGACATGGACGCGTTGCCGATTTTACCGCCTCGGATTTGAAAAAACTGAAATTGCTCGGCCCCGGCGGCAACCCAACCGCGCACACGATTCCATTGCTCGACGATTTGCTCGAACCGTGCGGTGCGAACCGCCGCCTGCTCGTCGAAACCAAACCCCTCCTCGGCGAGCGGATTGACCCCATCGCCAAAAAGGTTTCAGAAATGCAGGGCATGCTCCATTCGTTTCACATAGACGACATGCGCCGAGCCGGCCGCATCACCTCAAACCGCTGTCCCGTTGCCCTGCTCGCCGAGGACGCTCGCGATCTCCCCGCGGATTTCCCCGGAAGTTTCCATCTGAATCATCAGTCCCTCACACAATGCCCTCGTGTAAAAATCGGCGTCTGGACGGTGAACGATCTTCAGCAAATCCGCCGCATGATTGAAATCGGCGTGGAAATGATCATCACGGACGTGCCGCTGGAAGCGCAACGGCTCGCTCGATCCGTCGAAGCGTCCGCTCCTTCCCCAGCATTGCCAGCGTCTCAAAAATCGGCGGACTGACCGCCGTCCCGCTCACCGCCACCCGAATCGGCTGCGCCACTTTTCCCAATCCCAGCCCGCTCTTCTCGCAAAACTGTTTCACCGCCTCTTCCAGCCCATGCGCACTCCAGTCCACAACGCCCCTCAACACCTCTCGAATCTCCCCCAGCGCCTTCAACCCCTGCCCGTCGTTCTTCCTCAGAACCTTCTCAATCGCCTCCGGCTGATATTCGATCTCCTCATCACCCACGAACAAAAACCGGCTCTTCTCCTCCACCTCGCGCAGGATTCTCATCCCCGCGTTCATCTTCAGCACGTTCCGCAACTGGTCATCGCTCGCCCGATTCATCGGCGACTGCGGATTCACGCTCAGAAAATCCCGCATCCCCGCCAGCAGCCGATCCTCCGGCCCGGCCGCGCACGCCTCCGTATTGAACGCCAGCAATTTCTCCCGATTGAACTTCGCGTTCGACTTCCCGATCCCATCCAGTGAAAAAAGCTCCACGATCTCCTTCACGCTCATCCGCTCTTTATCTCCACCGGGACTCCACCCCAGCAGCGCCAGAAAATTCAGCATCACCTCCGGCAAATACCCGTTGGCCCGGAAGTCGTGGACGAGAATCTCCGGCAGATCGTTCTCCTTCAATCCCACCACCGGCATGACTTTCCGATGCTCCGCCCCCTCGAGTTGCCGCCCATCATCCTCCAGCCACCACGTTATTCGCTCCGCCGGAATCTCCGCCATCCGCGCCAAATCCGCCGGCGTGTTCTTCGTATTCTTGATCCACAGATGCGCGTGATGCCGGATTTTTTTATCCCGATCCCGCTTGCCCATCTTGCTTCCGTCCGTATTCAGGATCACCGGCAAATGCCCGTAAATCGGCCGCGGATACCCCAGCGCCTCCTGCAGGCCGATATGGTTCACCGTATTCAGCAAATGTTCCTGCCCGCGCAGAACGTGCGTGATCCCCATCTCCGCATCATCCACCACCACCGCGAAGTGATACGTCGGCATCCCGTCCGTCTTGCGAATCACGAAATCCTGCACCTGATTCCCCGCCAGCACGATTTCCTTCCCCAACACAACGTCGTGAAACCGATATTCCTTAATCGGCATCACAAACCGCACCACCGACGCACGTCCCTCGGCCTCAAATTTCCGAATCTGCTCCTCCGTCAGATTCGGCCGCCGATAGATATACGCCCGCTTGGCCCGATCGGCGATCCGCCGCTGTGCGGCCAATTCCTCCAGCGTTTCGTAAGCCCGGTACGCCATCCCGCGCGCGATCAGATCGTTAATGATCCGGTCATAAACGGCCACGCGCTTCGACTGATACACCAGTTCCCGATTATCCCAATTCAACCCCAGCCAGCGCAGGTCTTCCAGCACCCCCGTCACCGACTCCTCGGTGCTGCGCGCAAGATCGGTATCCTCGATCCGCAGCAGAAATTCCCCGCCTCCGTGCCGCGCCAGCAGCCAACTGAACAGCGCCGTCCGCGCCCCGCCCACGTGCAGATAGCCGGTGGGGGAGGGGGCGAATCGTGTGATGACTTTTGAGTTCATGGAGATATTTCCCGTCTGTCAAAGAGAAATACATTTTAGCCACAGATATAAATCAGATGCACACGGATGAAATGCGGTAACCGTGATACAGATAAATTACAGCCAATCTCGTCTTTGCATTTATCTGTGTGCATCTGATTTATATCTGTGGCTAAAAAATCTTCGCCTTTCACGGCTGCACCCGCGGCCGCATCCACCGTTTCCCTCGCACCATCATCCACGCCCCGGGCCCCCACGCCGCGTACGCCAGCGTTCCGATCCCCAGCACATATTGATGCGCCACGAGCATGAGCAATAAGATTACCAGAATCAGTATCAATCGCCCGATCGACCGCCGGCCCCGAAGATATCGATTCACCAGGTGCGGATACCGCAGTTGGCTCACCATCAGCAATCCCGTCCCCAGCACGACAATCGGCAAAAACCCCACGCACACATTCCCCAGAAACTGCAGCCCCTGCCGTGCCAAATCCTGCTGCATGAGGATCAGCGACGCCACCGCCCCCGCCGCTCCCGGCGAGGGCAGCCCCAGAAAGCTGAAATGATGCTGCTCCCCATGTTGATTGCTCACGTTGAACCGCGCCAGCCGGATCGCCGCGCAACAGACGAACAGCGCCGCCACCGCCCAGATCAGCCGGGTCAGCGGCAAATTCAGGTCCGGCCCATCAATCCGAAACACTCGCAGCGCCACGAACGCGGGCGCCAGCCCGAAACTGATCACATCCGCCAAACTGTCCAATTGTCCGCCGAAATCCGTGGTATGCCGCGCGAACCGCGCCAGCCGTCCATCCAGCGCATCGAACGCCATGGCCAAAAAGATCAGATATGCCGCTGCCGCGAATCCGTGCGCCATGAAAAAATTTGCCCACGGATCGCGCTGCGCATTTTCGCTGGACGCCACCATCGCCGAGACATAAATCGCCCCGAACCCCGACACCACGTTTCCCAGCGTCGCCAAGCTCGGCAAAAAATGGACCGAGCGAATATACGCCCGCCGCCCTCGCCGCCGCAGGCGCAAGCGCCTCTGCTCGGGCGATCGCCTCGGCCGCCGGCGCCTCGTGACAAACGCTCCTTCCTCCGAGCTGAATTCATCCAGTCGGGTCATGCCGGCTCCAACGCTTTACCCTGCGCCTCCGCTTCCGTCCGAATCGGATTGCCCAGCACCGCGATCACGTCCGCCGCCCCGCGAACGGTCTGCCCGATTTTCACCCGAATCTCCGGCTCCAGCCACTTGGCGATGGTGAGTTCCGTCCGGCTCCCGAACTTGATCATCCCAATCCGTTGCCCCCGCTCCAGCGATTCGCCCAGAGCGACCGAGCAAACGATCCGCCGCGCAATCAGCCCCACGATCTGCTTCACGACCACGATCGTCCGCTCCCCCCTCGGCTCCGCCAACACGATCGTGTTCGACTCATTCTGCCCCGACGCCTCTCCATGCTTCATCGCGTTGATGAATTTCCCCTTCTTATATTCAACGGCGATCACCCGCCCATCGCACGGCGAGCGATTGATATGCACATTAAACACCGACAGAAAAATCCCCACGCGCACCGCCGGCCCGCCGATTCGCTCGTCGTGTTCGACTTCGGTGATATCCGACACTTTCCCATCGGCCGGCGAAACCACCGCGCATTGATCGACCGGCCCTCGCCGATTGGGATCCCTGAAAAATGCAAACAGCCAGATCAAAACCGGCGCCACGATGAATGCCAGCGGCCAGAAAATCAGGCTCAGCCCCCACGCAATCGCCGCCAAAATCAGCGACCCGGCCAACATTTCACGCCACCCATGACGCGTCAGCGGAATCATAAACTCAAACTAGACCCCCCCCCGACCGATGTCAACGAACGCTCCGCGCCTCCCCGTTTAGCCGCCGCGGCCTCGCGGCGGATTCCCACATCACTCGCGGCCCGCTATTTCTCCGCCAACGCCATCCGCGTCGGCGTGACATTCGATTCCGTCTGCACCACCTCCGCCGGGCTTGTCAGCTTCAGCTCTGTTTGCTCCCCCTCGATCGGCCGCGCCACAAACGTTCGGCAAATAAGCCCAGCCGCCCCGATCCAAACCGCAAAGCACAATGACACGATGATTCTTCTGCGAGAAATGTTGTACGGCATAGCGGACCTCCATGTCCGATAATCAAGCGATCCCGGCTCGTTCGTCCATGAACAGCCGATGGCAGGATACCACGCCTCAGTCGCCGGTCAATCTCACCGCCTATCTCTTAAAAAACGTCTTCCCCCGCGCGTTGTACTTACTCAGCCGATTGTTCACATACAGCCCTTCCAGCAAAAATTCCCCCACGGCCGCCAGCATGGCCGGATCGCCCGACTCCAATTTCATCTCCTTCGCCAACTGCGCCGCCGCCTGCGGAAGTCCCTTGACCGCCTTCATATTCGCGACGAATTCCTCCGCCGCCAGATCGTCCCCAGCCGGGAACGTCAGGTTCCCCTTAAACTGCTCCGTAATCACATCATGCCCATCCGCATCCCCGTGCCGCCCAAACACCGTCTTCACCGCTTCGCCCACCAGCGCACGAATCAACTTGTCCTCCGCCCCTTCCTCCTCGGCCAGCGTCATCTCAATCTTCCCCCGGCAACTGGCCACCAGATAATTCAGATCACACACGCGCGGCACCACCCGCTTCTCCCCCGTCGACAATCCTCGCCGCTCGGCGTTGCTCACCATCGTCTCCAGATTCGCGATGCTCGTCCGCACCGACACGCCCGATGCCTGCGAAACGTGCGGGCTATTCCGCGCCAGCCGAACCACTTCCTCCACGATCTCGTTCATGAACGCCGGCACCTCCACCTTCACTTCGCTATGGCTCCCATGCTTTCCATCACGATCCAGCCACGCATTCTCCTGCGCGATCTGAATCCCCTCCGCCACCGTCTCCGGATAATGCGTCCGAATCACCGACCCGATTCGGTCCTTCAGCGGCGTCACGATCCGACCCCGATTCGTGTAATCCTCCGGATTCGCACTGAACACCAGACACACATCCATCTCCAGCCGAATCGGATACCCCCGAATCTGCACGTCCCGCTCCTCCAATACGTTGAACAACCCCACCTGAATCCGCGGCGCCAAATCCGGCAACTCATTGATCGCAAATAACCCCCGATTACTCCGCGGAATCAATCCATAATGCATCGTCGATTCATCCGACAGATATCTCCCCTCGGCATGTTTCACCAGATCGATCTCCCCGATCAAATCCGCAATCGTCACATCCGGCGTAGCCAGCTTCTCGTGATACCGATCATCCCGATGCACCCATTCGATCCCCGCATCGTCCTTCTGCTCCGCGATGATCCGCCGCCCCGTCTTGGTCTTCGGCACGATCGGATCATCATTTATCTCCGTCCCCGCGAGCACCGGTATCCACTCATCCAGCAAGAGTGGCAACATCCGCAAAATCCGCGTCTTGGCCTGCCCTCTTAACCCTAGAAACAACAGATCGTGCTTGGAAAGAATCCCATTAATAATCTGAGGAATCACCGAATCCCGATACCCCACGATCCCCGCGAACAGTTCCTCCCCAGCCTTGAGTTTACGGATCACGTTTCTCCGCAGCTCGTCCTTGACCGAGCACGGCCGATACCCCGACTCTTTCAATTGTCCCACGGTAGCCGCGCGCGGATGGCTCATTAAACCCAACTCCTTCCAGAAAAAGAGACCACCCGATGATAGGGCCGCCCCCGCCCGATTCGCCAGTGCCGACCCCCGCTTCGGACGAGTTACATTTTTGTAACAATGACCGACCCCTCCCTCCCCGCGCGGCTTGGCGGCTTCAGCCGCCATGTTGCCAGATCATTCAAAAACCCGGATTCCCCCCTTCACGGCCAATTCCGCAGCGGGCTGCCGGCTGCCGCAGCCAGGCGAGTCGCCGATTGCTCTTCGGCCGGGATTGGATAGACTCGCTGCGGCGTCCTCGCGCAGGTATTGTTGGTTGCGGATTGCTCGCAGGGCGGGATTGGATAACCTCTGATTGAGCCGCGAAGATTGGAAACCTGGCTGAAATCGCGGCCGGCGGTGCGGAATAGCTGGTCAGCTAAGCCACGTTGCCGCGCAAGCGAGGGATTTTAACCAACGGCAGGATCGACGGAGGAATCATGAAATCGATAGAGTACATAATGATTGGCACCCTTCTCGCCACGATCGCTTCCGCGCCGGCGACGAGACCAATTCGCGGTTTAGATGATGTCCAGAGTAATTATCAGGATGAAACTGCCGCGGCGAAACGGGAATACCAGGAGATGATTGAGAAGGCCGACGAGGAACGGTTGCAGGGATTGCATACGCTGGAAGACCGCGCCCTCCAAAACCAAGATATTGACCTGGCTTCGAATATAAGGGGAAACATCAAGGCGATTGAGCATAGTTCGCAAGAAGCACCAGCCATGTCCGAGTCAGATCGGCAGAATCAGATGAACTGGCTCGAGCATAGGCTGGATGGTACCCTTTGGCATTGGGGAGACGACTTCGTCAGGTTTGAGCCGGATGGAAACGTAGGAAACTACGGTTGGACAAGTCGTGGGCTTGTTACCCACTGGAGGGTAATAGATACTCGAACGGTACTCTTCACCATCGTTAGGGGGCGCGGCGACAATCTTTATGCCATTTTGACATTTAGCCCAAACGCCGCGTTTTATAATGGCCAGGGCTTTGAGGGCGGCAAGCCGCTTACGCGCGGTACTCCTCAGATCGGCCCTCCGATCAGTGGTCAATAGGAGAACACCGAGATCAACGCTGTGAATCTTGGGCCGCCGGCAATGTCCTTGGAATAAACGGGACAGCTTGAACGTTTTGAGATTTCTTGAAAATCTAAAACAGCCTCTTTTCTTGCTCTCAGCCCAACTGGGAAACGGGATTTGGTCGAGGTTGGAGTCGGTTAATGGTTCGGGATGGGTCTCGGATTGCCTGCCGTCGCCGAACCGCTAAACTCAGTGTGCCAAGGAGAAACTATGGCGGCGCGCCGGCTTAGAAAAAAAGTCCATCATCGCTCGGGTTCCAACAGGACGTATATCTACACGATCCTGATCCATCCCGGCGAGGCGGGCGAGGCCAATTACTGGGTGGAAGTTCCGGCCCTTCCAGGATGCTTCACCCAGGGACGGACCGTTGAGGAATGTATCGAGAATTCTCGTGAAGCCATTGAAGGATATATCGAGTCTCTCGTGAAACTCGGCGAGCCCATTCCCGAAGAATCCGACCGGGAAAACGCGGTCATCAGCAAAGTTCAAGTGAAGTTTCGGGTGCCCGCATGAGCAGTCGGCTTCCGGCGGTGACCGCGAGGGAAGTCGTCGCCGCCCTGAAAAAGGCCGGCTTCAGAGCCATCAACCAGAAGGGAAGTCATCTATATCTTTGGCACGACGGCAGGAAATTATTGACCGGCGTACCTATTCATCCCGGAGACCTCGGCCGGGGTCTGGTCAAGCGAATTCTCAAGCAGGCTGGATTAACCGAAGACGAATTCCGCGGATACCTCTAATTTCAAATAACTTCTCACTCCTCCGGCGTCTTCATCCGCTTGCCCGCTTCGGTCCACGCATCCGTGTACTGCGTCTTGGTCCGCGGCTCGGTCCGGCGTGGGAAAAAGTATCGGCCGATCCGGAAGATCAGCAGCAAACTCAATCCCAAAATCACCAGCAGCAGCGACATCATCAGCAGCGCGTGCAGGGCGATGATCTTTCTTGCCTTCTCATCGGCTCCGTTGAAGTCCGTCAACGCCCGCAGCAGATAGACCTTCGTCACCAGCACCAGCAAGATGCAGAACAACCCCAGAAAACCCACAAATCCCCAAACGGATTTGCCGGCGCGGCGCGAGAAACCGCAGCGGTTGGCAGTGGAGCATTTGAGCTGGGATTCCGCGGCTTTCATGTTTCTACTCTCTACTCTGCACTTTCTACCGCTCTAATTCTCACCACCCCACATCCGCGCGCGGATTCACCGGATGTTTCTCCGCGATCCGCTCGATCGACTTGCGGTCCTCTTCGTCCAGATTCTTCGGCATCACGATCTTCGTGATGACGATCTGATCCCCTTTTTCGTCGCCGCGCTGAATGCCGTGGCTCTTGATCCGCAGCTTGGCTCCGCTGCTGGTGTTGGGCGGAATCGTCAGCGTTCGCTGGCCATCCAGCGTCGGGACATCCACCTTCGCGCCGGCAACCGCCTCGTACAAACTGATCGGCAATTCCAGGTGCACGTCCAGCCCGTCGCGCTGGAAATACGGATGCGGCGTTACCTTGGTAATGATGAACAAATCTCCCGCCTCGCCCCCGATGCCGGCTTGCCCGCGGCCCTTCACGCGCACGCGGCTCCCGTCCTTCACGCCGCCGGGGATGCGGATGTCGATCGTCTCGATCTTCCCCTCGCGATTGATCTGCAGCGGCAAATGCGTTCCCCGGGCGGCTTGCTCGAACGTCAGCGTCACCGGGTGCTCGATATCCTGCCCACGCTGCGGCTCGGCTCGCGTCCGTCCCCGTGACGACGATCTTCCTCGGCCTCCCCCGAAGAACTGTTCGAAGACGCTTCCAAAATCCGCGCCTCCGACATCGAAATCCTCGACGCTGACGCCCGGCCCGCCTTGCCAGGATCGCCGGGCTCCTCCGCCCTGCGATCGCCGATAGGCCTCCCACGGATCTGGGCCCGCCCCCGGCGTCGCGCCGACGCCGGCGTGGCCGAACTCGTCATAGTTCTTTCGCTTGGCCGCATCGGACAGCACTTCGTATGCTTCCTGAGCTTCCTTGAACCGTTCGGTTGATTTCGGATCGTTCTTGGTCACGTCGGGATGAAACTTGCGTGCCATCTTGCGGAACGCGGCTTTGATCTCGTCGCCCGAAGCCGTCCGCGACACGCCCAGAACATCGTAATAGTCTTTCTTTGCCATAGCCGTGTTAAATCTTAGCATCGCCGGCCGCGGGGGCGAAATGCAGAGCAGTGCAAGTGGCAAGTACAAGTGGCAAGTGCAGGCGGCCTATCCAACTTGCACTTGCACTTGCAACTTGCACCCATTCCGATTTCCCCGGGCGTTCTTGTGGTCATCGCGCCCAGCGGCTACCATATCCCCACCTGGAGAACGCAACTTGGCCAAATCCGAACCGATCGAAGTCGAAGCAACCGTTACCACCGCTCTGCCCAACGCAATGTTCAAGCTGCGCCTGGATCAGGGCGGCACCTCCCGCGAAATCCTCGGCCACGTCTCGGGAAAAATGCGCAAGCATTTCATCCGCATCCTCCCCGGCGACAAGGTCAAGGTTGAGCTGTCCCCCTACGACCTGACCCGCGGGCGAATCGTCTTCCGGCAAAAGTAGAATCCATCTGCCAATCCAATTCAAAAAATCCTCGCCACCGTCGGCGTCCCCAAAAACTCCCGCACCGATCTCAAATTCATGACGATCAGCAGAACAATCGGATAAACGATCCCCGGCATTCCCACGATCATCATCCACGCATTCGCGGTTGATTCCGCATCCGGTGATCGCGCATTCAATGCCATCGCCACCTGATAGATCGCAAAGCACGACAACGCCACCAGCGGGATCTTCCCGATCGCGTATCCCAGGTGCATCCACCGCGAGATCGGCGAGTTCCGCAGCACCATGACCCCGCAAGCCAGGAGAAATCCCGCCGCCACGAAACTTAGGAACGTATCCAGCACCAGCAGCGTCGCATCACGTTTGGCGACCATCGGCGGCGTCCAGATCGTCTGTGAAATGGCAATGACGCCCGGAACCATCCGCCCCCTCGGTCCGAAACTCATGGATGAATTGCCGGTGGTCACGGCGATCGTTCCATCCCCCAGCGCCCGCACGGACTGCACCTGCGCCGCCGCCTCCGCAACGGATGCGCTGGGCGTGATGAGTGTTTGTGACGGTAATTCCAGCTCGCTCTGCAGCGCGTTGATCTGCGCGCTGTTCATTGCCTGACCTTGCCCGCACAGGCTCTGCACGCGGTCCACCACTGCCGCGATTTGCTCCGAGGCCAGATGCGTTCCCGATGAATCAGTGAAGCTTCCCCCGTGCGATCGAATCCCCGACGGACTGTTCTGGGCGAAAAAGACGGCGTTCTCATCGGAAACCTGTAATCGGCCACTGCCCAGGATGAACAAATCGTCCGGCGGGCCGCCGGACGCATTCGGAAAATTCCTCACGTCCGTCACGTACGCGACGACCCGGTCCGTGGTCAGATTATCCGGCGATAAACCGATCACCTGCTGGCCCGCATCCGCGAGCAGCCCATCCACTTGTTTTTGTCGTGCGATTGAAAGTGGCCGGACCTGCGAAAGCCCGGCGATCACGATCTGCCGCTGGCTGGCGGACAATCCGTTGGGCGCGACGTACTCCGCATGTGCCGGTGTGAGCGGCGGGGGGGCTGAGTTAATGGTTGCCGCCGGTGTTCTCCGCACCGCAAAGTGCGACACCGCGTTCGCGAAACCCAAACTCCCCAAATCCACCAGCAGCGCAGTCGAAGCCACGATAATGCTGAACACACCCACGGCCGTCAGTATTCCCGGCCTCGTCACATTGGTGAAATAATCATTCCCCGACATTTCCGCCGATTATCCCCGACGGCCCCGCCTGTCACAACAATTTCAGTTTTCCGTCTTTTGCGCGATCAATCGTCTGACCCGCTCCAGAATTTGATTCATGCTGAATCGTGCCTTGACCAGATAGTCGCTGGCCCCCAGACTTTCCGCCTTCATTTGATGTTCGTCATCGCTCATGGCGCTCATGATGATCACCGGCAACGCCTGCCAGCGCGGCTCCTGCCGCAACAGCGCCAGGCATTCCAGCCCATCCATCTCCGGCATCATGATGTCGAGCAAAACCAAATCCGGCGCCGACAATCGCAAAACCGCCAAAGCTTCCTTGCCATTGGAAGCGCAGATCGTGTCGAACCCTTCCCGCCTCAAAAGTTTGGCAACAGTCTCACGGATGACCGCTGTGTCATCGACTACCATAACGGTTGGCATATCAATGCTACCTCTCATTGCACCTTCCAACTCTGGACACAATCTAATGTATCCGGCCAATCCTCGTAACGCCCAAATAGAAAAAAACCGTCCGAGATAACCGGATGAGTTTGGTCAGATGCTCTTCCTTGAAAACCCTCTTTGCCCGATAATCCTTGCACAAACCGGCATGTCCAAAGTTCCTCCGCCTCCGATCGACCCTCTGCCCTATTATACGCCGCATTTCCAGCCCAGCCGCAGGCCGCTTTCGGTTTCCATCATCGGCTGGGCGGCGGCCATTTTCGGCGGCATCGGGCTTCTCGGCGGGTTTTGCATTGTCATTCAACACCAATTCCTTTCCGCGCTCCAACCCAGCAATCCCGTTACCGACATCTTCAACACGCCGGGCGCAATTCGGAACTACATCACGGTCTTCCAGATCGTCGGCTGGTTCGTGAACGCGCTGCTTCTGATCGCAGGCATCGGATGTCTGAAACTCAAGCCCAGCGCTCGGCGGTTGATGAACGGCTATGCCCTCTATCAACTCCTCTCCGTCGCGGTGGGGGTTATATTTTACGTCGAAATGATCAACCCCGAATTCAGCCGCTTAGCGGCCCAGCATCCCAACGATCCGGCCATTCAGGGGGGCTATCACTTCTCCATCATTGCGCAGGTAATCGGCATCGTGATCGGCACAGGCAGTGGAATCGCCATCCTCTATTTTCTGAATCGCCCTCACGTCAAGGCGGCGTTTGAACCGCCGCCGCCACCACCGCTGCCCCTGCCCCCGCCCCCGCCCTGATTCATCCCACGACTTGCAAACTACGCGATTTCTTCCGCGGAATTTCCGCGATCGAATCATACCCTCTCGCCCCCGTCACCTTGGCGGTCACGAGTTTGCCCGCGTGTAGATTTTCCCCGCGCAGTATCGTCACCGAATCAATGTCCGGCGCCTGGCCACTCGTTCTTCCGATCCAATTCTTTTCCGCCTCCGCATCCGGCCGGTCGATCAGCACGTCCACGGATTGACCGATTCTCCGCTCGGCTTTTGCAAACGCGATCTGCTGCTGGGTCAGCATCAACTCTTCTATTCGCGCCTCTTTGACCTGCTGGGGGATTTGCCCTTCCATCCGTCCCATCGGCGTGCCCGGCTCGGCGCTGTAGGGAAAAACCCCCATCATGTCGAACCCAAAATCCCGCACGAAATCGACCAATTCCCGATGCTGCGCTTCGCTCTCGCCCGGCGAGCCCGCGATAAACGTCGTCCGGATTGTCACGCCCGGCACCCACATCCTCAGCTTTTCCAGCAGCTTCTCGATCTGCCCCCTCGTCACCCGGCGCTTCATCGTCGTCAACATCTGATCGTTGATATGCTGAAGCGGCATATCGATGTACTTCACCACCCGATCGCAATCCGCCAGCGCCCGAACCATCTCGTCCGTGAAACAGGATGGATACGCATACATCAGCCGCAGCCAGTGTACGTCCTTCAAGTCCTTGTTCAATTTTTTCAGCAGCCCGGTCAATCCCGGTTCATAGCCAATGTCCGTTCCGTAGCTGGTCGTGTCCTGCCCAATGAGGTTCAGTTCCACAGCGCCGTCCGCGGCCAGTTCGCGCGCTTCGGCCAGAATGTGGTCGATCGGCTTGGAACGCATGGGACCGCGGATCGAGGGGATCGTGCAGAACGCGCATCCCTGATTGCATCCCTCGCTGACTCGCAGAAACGCATAATGCCGCGGCGTCAGCCGCAATCGCGCCCGGTCGTCTTCAAACACCGGCAATCGCGCCGTTTTGGTTTCCTTCGCATCGGCGTCGAGTTTCGCCTCCGCCGCAAGCCGGCGCGACAAGTCGTGATACTTGCCCAGGAAATGCCCGTCCTTCTGCCGTGGATTTTCCGCCCCGCGCACCGCCTGGACGATATGTTCCCGATCAAAAACGCCCACCAGCCGATCGATCCCCGGCGCCTCAGCCAGCAATTGCGTCTTGTGCCGCTGCACCAGGCATCCCGCCACCACCACCCGCCGGACTTTTCCCTGCTGCTTCAACTTGATCGCCTGTCGGATCTCGCCCAGTGATTCCACCTTCGAGGCTTCCAGAAACCCGCAGGTGTTGATGATGATCGCATCGGCATCCTTCGCCTCCGCCGTCACGGTCAGGCCGTCGGCTGCCAATAATCCCAGCATCCGCTCGCTGTCAACAAGGTTTTTGGGGCACCCCAGGCTCACGAATGCGACCGATTTAATCTCTTTCGATGCAGCCAATCAAAACTCCATTCAGGGGGCGGCAGGATACCCTCTTCGAGTCACGATGGGTAGCCATTTGCTTTTTTTGCGTGTTAATGCTGCCTAACTTAAACGTCTATAATGATAGGGGGGAATTGATGTTAAGTGAATATATTACATGAAGTTGTATGCAAAGTTGAAACGGGTCATCTATCCTGATAAAATCAACTCGTATGGCCATCCGCGAAAAAATCCGGCGAAAAATCCGCGCTCACAAGGCGTCGGCTCGGCCGGTTCGGCGGGCCGCCACCCATCACCGTAAGCCGGTCCTGATCGATCTGAAAAAGACCCGCGGCCACGATGCGCCGGCGAAAGCCGGCCCTATCATCAGCTATTCCAAGTCTTTACGATTTCTCGCCACGCTCAGCGATTACGAGCGTTTGCGGATTGTTCGCTACAACCACGATAATTTCAACCTGGATCGCATGCGGGCTCTGCTCAAGAAGCTGGGCAATCCCCACGAGCATTTCCGCTCGGTCCACGTTGCCGGAACCAAAGGCAAGGGCAGCACTTGCACCATGATCGCCGCCATGCTTCAGGCCAACGGCTACAAAGTCGGTCTGTACACTAGCCCGCACCTTGTTGATGTTCGCGAGCGCATCGCCATTGATGGCGACATGATCCCGCAGGCGAGCTTTGCCCGCCTGGTCCGGCTGGTTGAACCGATGGTTGCCCGGCTCAAGCCCACGCCGACTTACTTTGATGTGTTGACTGCCATCGCGTTCAAATATTTTGCAGACAACAAGGTGGATATCGCGGTCGTGGAAACCGGTTTGGGCGGTCGCCTCGACAGCACGAACGTCATTCGTCCCGAAGTTACCGCGATCACCAGCATCAGTCACGATCACATGGCCCAGCTTGGGCCCACACTCGGCCACATCGCCACCGAAAAGGCCGGCATCTTCAAGCACAATATTCCCGCCCTCAGCGTCATTCAGGATCCGCAGGCGGAAGCCGCGCTCAGGAAAGTCGCCGAAAAAGTCGGCGCTCCGCTCGAATTCACCGGCCAGACGATCGAATTCAGTTACCGCTTCGAATCCAGCCGGATGCTTGGGCCGCACAACCGTGTTTGTCTCACGACCCCCAACAGCAAATTCGAACATCTTGCCGTGCCACTCATCGGCGAGCACCAGGCCATCAACTGCGGCCTGGCCCTGGCGGTGATCGACCGCCTGAAATCCCGCGGAATCGCCATCAACGATTCCCGCGCCATGGAAGGGCTTTCCAAGGTCACCATCCCCGGCCGCATGGAGATGGTCGCCCAAACTCCGCGCGTGATCGTGGACGGCGCCCACAACGCCGCCAGCCTTGATGCCGCCATGAAGGCCATCGGACAGCACATTCCCTACGATTCCATGGTCGTCATCTTCGGCTGTTGCGCCGACAAAGACGTTCCCGGCATGCTCGAGCGCATCACCAGCGGCGCCGACAAAGTCATCTTCACCCGTGTGAACAGCGTCCGTTCCGCCGACCCTCACGAACTCGCCGCGCAATACGTCGAGCTTTACGGCAAAATGGCCCAGGTGGCCGAGAATCTGGAAGAAGCCCTCGGCATCGCCAATCGCGCCGTCACCAAAGAAGATTTGATCTGCATCACCGGCAGCTTCTACCTCGTCGGCGAAGCTAAAAAGCTATTCGCCGCCAAAGCCGCCGCCGAAGCCCGCAACCATAAAGCCGAGTAACGAAATTACCCCCATTTAGCCCCCGGTGATTCACCGGGGGCTACATTTGTTGCTTCCGGATTTCCGGTTTGATCCCCACATGCTCCAGCACCCGATCCGTCATCACTTCCACATCGAATTTCGCCGCAACTCGCCGGGTATTCTCCGCCAGCCGCGCATGCAGCCCATCATCCTTCACCATCCGCTCCATTTGATCCGCTAAATCTCCGCTGTCCCAGACGCGGAACGTCAATCCTCCCGCGCAGTCTCCTTTGCCGATCACCTCCGCAACGCCCCCGTGGTCCGGCACGATCACCGGCGTTCCATGGCTCATCGCCTCCGCCGCCACCATTCCAAACGGCTCGCGATGGATCGACGGATAAACCACGCACCGGCTATACGCATACAACGCCGCGCGGAATTCGTCCGTGACCCGCCGCTTCCAGAAAATCTCCAGCCGCAGATGATCCGCAATCGACCGGCAGATCTCCTGATATTTCCAACCGAAGCTCGATCCGCCGCAGATCACCAATTGAAATTCGACGCCCCGGCTCCGCAGCATCCGCGCCGCGTACAACAGCAGATCGGTTCCCTTCTCCGAGTCCTGCCGCCCGAGGTAGGTCATCATCGGTATCTTCGGATTCAGCGTCGGCAATTTCTCCGTCAGCACGGAAAACGCGGGCTTCGCCGTCTGAGCCGGTAATTCAATCCCGGGATAAATGGTCCTCATCCGCGCCGGATCGATGCCGATCTCCTCCCCCAACCGCACCGCGTAGTCGTCGCTGACGGCGACGGCCGGCCACGGGCTGCCGGTCGTGCAGCGCCGAAGCATCGCGTAATAATCCGCCAGCCGATTCCGCTTCTGCGCATAATTCGCAAAAATTTCCTCGCCCTGAAACGTCGCCAGATATTCAAACGGATGACCCCCGCGCTGTTTCGCCGCCAGGGCGATGGGGCACGCCATCACGAACGTCGGCAGCAGATGCGTCACGCCATCCCCAGCCATCAGTTTTTCCAGCCGAATCACCGCCCCCGGGTCCGGGGCCGCGTCGCACATGCTCGCCACGAAATTCTCCAGCAACGACGCCAGGACGGCCGGATGCTGCTGCAAAAATCTCAATCGCCGATTCCGCGAAAATACATCGGTTGCTCTCGCCAGCTTTTCCATGACGGCGCTGGGCTTGCCGAGCAGGTAACGCCCCCCGCGCAGGAAACATCTTTGCGTGATGCCCGGGTCCACCAGGGCCGAATTCGTTTCCATCACCCAGTAGACGAAGACTTTGAATCCCCTTCGATGCAGCGAATTCGCCAGCCGCATGTCGCGGATGATCGCGCCCTCGTACGATCCGCTGGTAAACGCGAGAAATCCAAAGACGGGCGAACTCACGACAATGGCAGCCTCCGAGCCAACGCGAGATAACTGTCGTAATTCGCACGAACCTCGCGCACCGAATCCCCACCGAATTTTTCCAGCAGCGCCCGCGCAATCTCGAACCCGATCACATTCTCCATCACCACCGAAGCCGCGCCGATGGCCGATATATCCGATCTCTCCCATCCCGCTTCCGACGGCTCTTTCGTGTTCAAATCAACGCTCATCAACGGCTTGCCCAGCGTGCTGATCGGCTTCATCGCCCCGCGCACCACCACCGGCTTGCCGTTGGTCATCCCGCCTTCCAATCCCCCTGCATTATTGCTCCCGCGCACAAACCCCATCGCCGGCGTATCTTTTTTCGCCGGATCGAATCCGATTTCATCATGCACCTTCGACCCCGGCCGTCGCGCCGCCTCGAATCCCAAACCGAACTCCACGCCCTTGAACGCCTGGATGCTCGCCACCGCCGCCGCGAGGCGTCCATCCAGCCGCCCATCCCACGTCATGCAGCTCCCCAGTCCGATCGGACACCCAAACACGTGCGCCTCGACGATTCCCCCGGCCGTGTCCTTGGCCATCTTCTGATCGTTGATAAACTGCTTCATCGCCGCATCCGCCGCCGCATCCGGACAATAAACCTCCGACGCATCGCGCGCCTTCAGCAGCTCGCGCCAATTCTCCTCGCTCACGACAAATTTGCCCTCGGCCGGCCCCACGGCCCGCACAAACCCAAACACCTCGATCCCGAATTCGCGCAGCAGACATCTGGCCACCGCCCCAGCCGACACCCGCGCCGCCGTCTCCCGCGCACTCGCCCGCTCCAGCGTCAGCCGGCAATCCGTCGTCAGCCATTTCACCGATCCCGCCAAATCCGCATGCCCCGGCCTCGGTCGATGCAGTGGCGGCGTCGCCGCCGGATCATCCAATCGCGAATCCTTATTAACAATCTCAACAGCGATCGGCGACCCAATGGTTTTCCCCATCCGCACGCCGCTGAGGAATTCCGCATGATCCGTCTCAATTTTCTGCCGCCCCCCGCGCCCATATCCGCCTTGCCGACGCCGTAATTCCCCATCAATGAACGCCTGATCGATCGCCACCCCCTCCGGCATCCCCTCGATCAGCGCGATCAGCGCTTTCCCATGCGATTCGCCGGCGGTTCTGTAAGACAATTGGCCCATGACCACTGATGTTATCAAACCGGCCGATATCTGTCCCGCCCCTCGGCTTTCGCAAAGCCGCGGGATGGCCATCCCGCGGGAAATCCCCCGCCCGCCCACCGCTATTGGCGACGATCGTAATCCCGTTTCACTTCACGCGGACCAAAAATGGACAGCACGCCGCCGCGATCGCGACGCTGATGTCCAGAACAATCCGCCATCGCCAGACTTGCCGGACGATGCGCTCGCCGCCGCCGCTGGCGGTAATGGCCAGCAGGGCATACAGATTCGCCGAATAGGCGATCGTCAATCCCACGCCAACGAAGATCAGGCATCGCAGGACGCGAACATCCCAGGTAACGGCGTCGGCCACGATCAGGTTTTCAAGAAACATTGACGCGACCGTCCCCAGCAGAAAATGCAAAGTCCACCACCCGGCCACGATCGGCCGAAGCAGCAGGGGCCATCGTCGCAGTTGCAGTGCGAACCACGGTGCGAACGGATAATGCCCAACCTCCAGCGCCGTTTTGAGCTTCCAGAGGAACGCCCCTTCAAGCAGAACGCCGACCAACCAAATCGGGAAAAGCCAGGCGATGTCCGCGCTCCCGCGTGCGACGTAGACGACATCTCGGCCAGGCACGAGTACATCGAACCCGACCAGGAATGCGAAGATCGCCCCGATCGTCGCCTCGGCTTTCTGAAGCGTAGGCACGACCGATACGCCGACGGATCGAGCAACCATGGCCCGATTCTATTCGATCCGCCCTGACGCCGCCGCCACCGCAGCCCCGCTTGCCCCACCTTGCCAATGTGTCAACGAGACGAACGCCTGTTTGGAGTTCAATCGCTAAGCGACCGCAAAAAATGAGCATTGCCAACGGGTTAGCGCATCCGAACCGTCTTGATTTCCAAAAAAAGCGTAACGAATTAACCCGAATTACGTCACAGAAACGGCGGATTTTGTTCGAAATCAAGCCTATGAAATGGCTCGGATTATGCCGAGAATGAAAGATATCAGATCGATATAAGTTTTTTCTTGCATTGGCGAGTGAGTCGGGTAAAAGCTTGTTTTGTTACTGCCGATCTTTGCAGTTTGGAATGGCTAGGCGGCCAGGAGCGGAGAAAATGCAATCCTGGCGATCAAATATTGGAGGTTGTGCGGCGAGCCGCGTTCGCAAACGCGGCATCTTTTGTCGCATTCCGTGTTAGGAGGCGTAACTGCCGGCGACGAAATCGGAAACATTATTCGATTCGTAGGTTGTTCGCCGCGAAATCTTGTGACGGAATACGAGGCACGTTGCCAATTGAGCGACGGACGAATCGTTGAGAATTTGCATCGAGCCTTGCGGGACTCGGCACAGTGCCAAGGCACATAGGAAGCGGAGAGAAACATGTTGGAAACGAAATCAATCGCGCGAAGGAGGATTGCACTTGTCCTAATCGGGTGAGTGTTGGTTCTCACGGCGAACAAATTGATGATGGCGTAGTAATCTGACGACATTCGATTGCGCCTGGTGGTCAACCTTGGGTAAATGGACTCAAGATTCGGCAAATCAGGGTCGAGCGCGGAGAAATCCGGAAAGGGAGATTGGACAATGAAATTCTTTTCAATTATTCGAAGGGCCGCGTTGCTAATGCTCATCGCGTCCGCTCCAGCTGCGGCCGACCCGATCTACAACTTCACGTTCACCAGCAGTGGCGGCATGGATGCCACCGGGACAATCACCATCGGTAGCGGGTTGGCTGAAAGCGGCTCAATCGATGTTACGGGGATCCCAGTCGAAGCAAGCCCAAGCACGCTGATCAGCGTCACAGCTCCTTTACTTCCGGGCAGCGGCGGGGTCGAGAATGTGGAGAATCATAATGGCGATGTCGTCACTTACGATAATCTCGTAGACTTTTCGGATGATCCCATTCTGGATGGCGATGGATTGGGTTTCGGCTCCGGCCAATACGGTCCGACTCACTATAATACTCTTATTGGTCTGAATGGTGGTGATGTCTACGGTAATCTGTCTCCAGGTTTATACACTTTGTTTGTTGGAGAGGCGCAGCTAAACCCGGATGGAAGTGTGGCCGTACCGGAATACGTTTACTATTACGATTCTGGTTCTTTGACTGTCACTCCCGTTCCCGAGCCAGCGGCCTATGCCTTATTTGGTGTACTGGCGGTGGGATGCCTGGCAACGCGCCGGCGGCGATCCTGTCGAGTCTGACCAGCACGTGTAAGCGGCACGGGATCGATCCCCAGCATTACCTCACGCAATTGTTGACGAATCTGGGGGAGACGCCGACGAGTCAGATCGATCAATGGTTGCCTGACGAGTGGAAGCGGCGGAATGCTATCCCGGTGTAGGGGTGCGGTTTACGGAGCGCTCACCTTGTATTGGAACGCGGCCATCCGAGCCACGGTAGCCGAATTGAATCCTCCCCCCGGTCCGAACCTCCGACCGCGCGCAGACTCAGCCCAAAAATCGACCCTCCGCGCATTAATTCCTCACCGATTTCCAAAAAGCACGTCCAAATCTTTCACCTCCGCGCAATAGATATAGAGGACCTTCAACCCCCTTCGGCGCCGACGATCGGCAAAGAGGCACTTGTGACCACCGAATTCGACTCTCACCCCACTTCCAAATCGCGCTGACGATAGGAGTCCCACGGCCCTCATCGAAATCCGGGGGCTATTGAGACAATGTGGGACATCGGTCGCCGGAAGCTCGGCTCTGGCCGCGATCATAGACGCCTTCTCACCTCGCGCCGGAAAATTTCAACTCTCTGCGCCGCTGCGCCTCTGCGTGAGATCCTTTTGATTGAACTGAAGGGCAGTGTTTTCAGCGCAACGTTAATTCGCGATTATGCAAAATTGATTTTCTGGAAAGATGGGGACGCAAATGTTCCCAGGCTTTGATGCCTTGTGGAAGGGTCAACGATTCCAGTTCGCGGACGCGCTGGGCCTGGTAGTCGTCGCGGCCGATCAGGGTGTCGTCAGGCATTCCGGGATGGACAACCCATTCGATCACGCCGGAATTCGGAAGATGGTTGAGATATGTCTGCCAGGGGAAATCCTGGCTCAGGAGGCGCGGGGTGAGCATGCCGAAGAAATAGTCGTTGGTGAAAAGTCCGCGTTGGTGGAAGGCGGGGGCGGCGCGTCGGCCAAGGAAATCGGCGGCGATGCGCTTGGCGCGGACGGACGAAATTTTCCGGATCATCCTGGGCGCCTCGATGGTGATCCGGGTCACCGGCGGTAAAAGACCTTGCGCGATCACGGCCAGCAGGGCATCGCGGACGATCGGCAACTGATGGGCGTGGTGATGTCCGTCCACATAAGCCGGCGGCCGGCCGAGCAGGTGGTGGAACAACTCGGCCTGGGCGGAGATCTCGTCGGCAATGGCAGTTTGGTCGAGCTTTCCAAGGAAGGCTTTTCGCCAAAGTCGGCCATTGGAAAAGAAGCGTCCGTTGCGGCCGACGAGGCCGGAGGATTGCCGGGCGACCAGAGGCAATTGTCCGCAACCGGTCAATACGAGGTGAAGTCCGACCTCGAGGTCGGGAGCATTCGCCAACAGGGCGACGGACGCGCGGGCGTGTTCGCCGGTGATCGACATCAGACTGGTGGCGGTCACGGGGCCGTGCAGGTGTGCGCGGATGATTCCTCGGCTGGTGTCGAGGCCGATGCCGAAGTCGTCGGCCGTGACGACCAGAGCGAGGGTGGGGCGAGGATTGGCGTCGGGCGGCGGTGCGGTCGGGTTGGTGGTTGACATGGCAGATGCCAGTTACTTGGGCAGCGTTGCCGCGGAGGTGGGCGCATCGACCGCGAGGCTCCGTCGGAGTTTGACCGTGTCTTTGATCATACTCCAGCCGGCGCTCAACATGCGCACGGTGGTGGGATCGATATATTTGACCAGGATCGGTGTTTCATCGATCTGCATCCCGGCGGCGCCGGCGCGGGCCAGCAATTCGACGTCGAAGAAAAAGCCCTCGGTGGTAATTCGCGTCGAGAGCAAATCCCAGGCCTGGGCGGTGATGCCCTTGAGCCCGGCTTGCGTGTCGAGAATGGTGATGGGGAGCATCCGGCGGAGCCACCAGTTAAACGCGCGGCTCATCAGATGTCGTCTGTAAATAGTCGGGAAATCGCGGGGGGACATGAGAAATTGCGAATCGGGGCTGGCGCGGTTGGCCACGGCGAGGTCGGCGCCCGCCTCCAACAGGTTGAGAATCTTCAGCGCCTCATCGAAATCGTATGCGAGATCGACATCAGTGAAGATACGGTACGGGGTGTCGGCCATGCTGAGCCCGCGGCGCAGAGCGTGCCCCTTGCCGCGATTGACTTCATAAGCCTCAACGCGAATCTGAGGAGCGAGGTCTTGGACACGAGGAAGAAGTTTTTGCATCGTATCGTCGGTGCAGCCGTCGCAGACGAACAGGACGGACCAATCGGGATTGTTGTGGAGAAAGCGGCGCAAGCGCGCGACGGTTGCGCCGATGAAATCCGAGGCGTTAAACGTCGGCAATACGAGGGTACAATAAAACGGGCCGCCGGAAATATGGCGATCAATCATGTTTGGCACAAATCGAAATCCCTCGCAACGTGAATTTGGCAGCGCTTGATGAAGCATTGATGAAAAAAATGCAACGAATCGTTTTTGAATTCGATCGTTTGGAATTCAAAATGGCAAAGTCGCGCATCAAACGCGACCGTTTCCACCCAGTCGGAGAAGACTAAAAGACGGCGGCGTCTGCGCGTCCTAAGACCCGCAAATCATTCCAATATCATTTTTTGGCGACGGAGAATTTGATGGCGCGTTGGGCGTTCACGTTGGTTTCACGAATGGACCCTATTTTGAAAAACGATGGGATCATCCGCTGTGGCACGCCGGGGGATCAGCGACAAGCGTCTCGCGCAGATCGCGCTGATTCTGTGGGGCCTGCTATTCGCAGCGGGGACGGAGCACATCGTACGGAGCGTCAATCACCAAAATGAATGTCTGATTTATGCGCAGGCGTCGTCGGATTGGTGGTCGGGGAAGGATATGTACCAATTCGATTTTTCGGACGGTGCTTTCCGTTCCAACAGCGGGTGGATTGATGGTTTTCTCTATTTTCCGCAATCAGCGATCTTGTATACGCCGTTTGAGCTTTTCGGTCATCCGGTCGGCGACGTGGCGTGGCGGTTGGTTGGGCTGAGTCTTCTGTGCCATGGCGTGTGGCGATTCTCCAAGCTTCTGGCGCCGGATCGTGCGCTTCGCATTTTCGCTTTGGCCAGCTTTGTAACCGTGGGGCCGACCTTTAACGCGCTTCACAACGGGCAGGTGAATTTGCCGCTGGCGGCCACGATGCTTTACGCCACGGCCGAGCTGATTCAAAAGCGCTGGTTGCGGGCGGCCGTGTGGCTGATGCTGGGGTTGGCGCTCAAGCCAATCATCATGGTCATGATCCTCCTGGTCGGCGCGGTCTACCGGCCGATGCGGTGGCGACTGGCGCTGGCGTTGATCCTTTTCGCTTTAGCGCCGTTTGCGACGCGGGAATTTCGTTACGTCGTGACGGAATATCAACAATGCCGCCTGAAATTGTTGAGATCATCGCAGCCCGATCGGGCGTTTAGCGATCTGCGCGGACTGTTCTGGGCGTTGGATTGGGTCATGCCGATGTCGACGCTCCTGGTCCTGCAACTGATCGCGGCCGGGGGAACGCTGTGGCTATGTTTGAAAACATTCCGGCGGTGGAATGATCCCGCGGCCAGTCTCTTTGTGCTGACGCTGTCGGCTTGCTATTTGATGCTGTTCAACCCCAGGACCGAGGAAAATTCGTACGTGATTCTAGCGCCGGTGATCGCGTTGCCGGCCGCGCTGCTATTTCTCGATCCTCGTCGCCGAACGGCGGCTTGGATCCTGGTGGGAATCGCCTTCTGCCTGACGGGGAATTTATGGGGTTATCACGCGACAGTACATTGGCTCAAGCCACTGGCATGCATCATCTTTATCGTTCTGTTGGTGCGCGAGCTGCTGAAAAAAAGCAGCATGGATTGGCCCGCGATGGCCTCAAGAGAAATGGGTTTGGCCTCGGCGAATTGATTCGGCGGCGTGGGATAACCGATGTCGGCCGCGCGAAGAATTCCATTAGTGTATTTATCTTATCTGTCTCAATGGCCGGGGAGAGCGTCGAGTTGTTTGAAGTAGTTCATCACATCCCGCAGGGTCGGGGCGAGGCAGCGGAAGGGCCATGCGAAAGACAGGACCACGGCGACGTGGCCGACGCCGGGGTAGGTGATGCAGCGCACGGTTCCGCCGGCGGCGCGAATTTTCGCGGCCAGTTCCGTGGCGTTGGAGGGGTTCACGGTGGGATCGGCCAGACCCTGAATGAGCAGCATGGGCGGGGCGGAGCCGTCGACGAAATTGATGGGCTCGATGTCGGGGGGCGGAGTGGTATCGGTCAGGGGCATTGAAAAGACGCCGCGGTCGGGCGGGGAGGGGACGAAATCATAGGGGCCGGAAAGGCCGGCGGTGGCGCGGATGACGTTGCGATGCAGGCCGACGTGTTGCAGGTATCGTTTGTCGAGGGTCAGCAGGGCAACGATGTGGGCGCCGGCGGAATGGCCAGCGAGGAAGACGAGTCGGGGATCGCCGCCGAATTTGGTGATGTGGTCGTGAACCCACCGGACGGCGAGGGCGGCGTCGTTCACGAACGCGGGAAACGTTACGCTGGGATAGAGCCTGTAATCCGGCAGGACGGCGATGAATCCTTTGGAAGTGATCGCCTGGGCAACGAATCGGTAATCGGTTTTGTTGCCGTTCTGCCAGTCGCCGCCGTAGAAGAAGACGACGGTCGGTGTGTTCGACTTGGCGTGACGCGGCACATAGACGTCCAGTTTCTGCCGAGGCAGATTCGCATAAGGCAGGTTGGAAGTGCGGATGTATCCGCAGGAGGGGATGGTTGCGTTGAGGATGTCGAATCGGGTGCAACCGGTCATTGCGACGAAGGCGAGGAGAATAATGCAGGGATTCACGTGGCGAACGGGTGAGTGACCAGTCACGGCCGCATGATAGCCAATCGGATCGCAATGCACGCCGGGCAAAATGGGAGAAAGTAGCGACGAGGCCCCGCATCCATGCCGAAGACATGATCACCGAGCGCTGCGAAGCGCGTAAGAAAGGTCCGTAATGGGGATTGTTGGGCGAACACCCACGTCATGCGGCCGGGATGATGTTTAACCAGGCGCCGGCACGGGTCCGCCGCCGAGGGTCAGGTCGGGACCCTTCGGGTCGGTCGCGGGTTGGATGACGGTGCCGCGGCGGCTTTGTTCCTTTTCGAGGAGATCGCCGACCGTGGGCTTGGTGAGGGTCTCGCCCTTCATGATCCGGTCCACCTCGGATGCGTCGAGCGTTTCGTAACGCAACAGGGCCTTGGACATGGCCTCCACGCGATCCTTGTTGGCCTCGAGCAGCTTGCGGGTTTCATCATATAGCTGGTCGATCAGGCGTTTGATTTCCTCGTCGATGGCCTTGGCGGTTTCTTCGGAATAGTCGCGGCCGGCGCCCATCTCGAAATAATTCACTTTCGAATCGTCGTCGCCGTAGAAGACGAAACCAAGGCGATCGCTCATGCCCCAATCGCGGATCATTTTGCGGGCCAGGCTGCTGGCCTGGCGGATGTCGCCGGCAGCGCCGGTATTCACATCGCCGGTGAACATCTCCTCGGCGATGCGGCCGCCGAAGCAGACCTTCATAAACGCATAGCACCATTTCTTGGAATGGGACATGCGGTCTTTTTCGGGGAGGGCCATGGTGGCGCCGCCGTAGTTGCCGCGGGGGATGATGGTGACCTTGTGGATGGGGTCGGCGTCCTTTTCCAGATATTGGACGACGGCGTGCCCGGCCTCGTGATAGGCGGTGGCGATTTTTTCCTTTTCGTCGATGGCTCGGCTCTTGCGCGCCCGGCCCCAGCGGACCTTGTCGCGAGCTTCTTCCAGGTCGTCCATCTCGATGAATTCCTTGCCGGCCAGCGTTGCGCCGAGGGCGGATTCGTTGATGATCGCGGCCAGATCGGCGCCGCTGAAGCCTGGGGTGGCACGGGCCAATCTGTTCAAATCGACGTTGGGACCGAGCTTCACCTTGCGGCTGTGAACCTTGAGGATTTCCAATCGGCCTTTGACATCCGGCAGCGGGACGTAAATCTGACGATCAAATCGACCGGGGCGGGTCAGCGCGGGATCGAGCACGTCCACGCGATTGGTGGCGGCGCAGACGATCACCTGGTCGTTGGTGTCGAAGCCGTCCATCTCAACGAGGATGGCATTAAGGGTTTGCTCGCGTTCGTCGTGACCGCCGCTGGAAAATCCGCTGCCGCGACGGCGTCCGACCGCATCGATTTCGTCCAGGAAGATGATGCAGGGGCTATTGTCCTTGGCCTGCTTGAAAAGATCGCGCACGCGGCTGGCGCCGACGCCGACGAACATTTCCACGAAATCCGAACCGCTGATGCTGAAGAAGGGGCAATCGGCCTCGCCGGCGATGGCCTTGGCGAGCAATGTCTTGCCCGTGCCGGGTTCGCCGACGAGCAGGACGCCGCGGGGAATTCGGCCGCCGAGGCGCTGGAATTTCTTGGGGTTCTTCAGGAACTCGACGATTTCCATCACCTCTTCCTTGGCCTCTTCGACGCCGGCCACGTCGTCGAAGGTGATGTTGGTGTGATCCTTTGCGGTGATTTTGTGCTTGCTCTTGCCGAAGCTGCCGAGCATGCCGCCGGCCCCGGCGCTGTTGCGCAACTGGCGGAAGAGAAAGAACCAGATGAATCCGAAAATCAGGAGCCACGGCACCAGCGGCAACAGAATCGTCGTGATGAGGTTGGAGCTATTCTCGGCATCGACCTTGGTGTCGCCATGATTTTTCATCAGCTCGGCGAGGTAGGCGCCGTTGGAGAATGTCCCGGCCGGATATTCAGTGCGGAACAGCTTCAAGTTGGCCGGGGCGCCGGGGATTTGGGTGTTGTCCTTGACCTCGCCTTTGATCTCGTCGCCGTCGATGGTGAAATCCTTAACCCGATTATCGTGGTAAAGGTTCTCGAAATCGGAAATGGGGATCGTCTGGTAGACCTGGCTGGTGGTCTTGAGCAGCATGACCAGCATGATGGCAAGACTGATGAACAGCACCCACCCGAACAGGCCCCGACCGACGCGCATGCCACCGCCGTTGGGCGGGGTGCGGCCATTCTTACGGAACGGTCGTTCGGGCGGTTTGGGTTCTGACATGGTATTCCTTTAGCCTTGGCGCAAATCCTTAGCCGAACGCAATCAGCATCGGCGACGTTCTGCCGGGCGTCGATCCAATATCTCCGTCTGGGCCATCATAAGGGGTCGAGTATCCGTTTTTCCAGCCTCAAACTCCGTACAGGCGTCGCAAACCCTAAAAATTGGCGAAAAATGGCTACCAGGGGCCTTCCATTTCGTTGACGATCCCCAGCGCCAGACCCTCGACGGCGCTTTGCGAGGCGATGTATTGGCCCTCGCCCAGATAGGGGAAAAAGGTCGAGGTTTGCTCAAATGCCTGCCGCGAAACCAGGATCTTTCCGGTGCGCAGGTCCTTCCAGGTGAAATCGACGATGATCGAGTACTGCTGTTCCTGCGGCGTGTCGGTGAAAGGGTTCATGGTCAAGTTCGTCGGCGTGACCGAGACGATCTCTCCCTCCAGCACCGTGTCGGCCCGCTCGCGCGGCTCAACCTTGTAAGGCGTGAATTCCTCGATTTTTTTCGCCAGCGCATCGGACAACTGATATTCCACGCCCTGGTGAAAATCCTTGGTGGTAAATATCGGCACGGCGACGCTGTGAATATCCTGGCGATAGACCGATCCCCAGTGCCACCCGCCGTCGCCGTTGTCGGATTGGTATCCACATCCGGCCAGCAAAAGGAGCAATCCAAGTTGCGCCAGAGAAATCGAAGAGAAGAAATTTTTAGCCACAGATGAAAGGCAGATGCACACAGATGAAATGCAATTGAAAGCGATCGCTTTTGTTTTTTTTGTTTTATCTGTGTGCATCTGATTTTTATCTGTGGCAAAAATGCATTTTCCCCGTTTCAGCAGCTTATCTTCTACTCGCATCGGAACTGGAATCGACTGCCGGCGGCGGGGGCGGCACCGGGCCGGGGTGTGGATCGGAATTAACCCAACCCGCGGAAACTCCGCCCGTCGTCGTATATTGTTGCGCAAAGATCGACGGCCCTTGCCGCAGTCTCCGCAGTTTGCGGAATACGAAGAACCAGATGAAGCCGAAAATCAGGAGCCATGGAAGGATGGGCACCAGGATATTCATGAGCGTGGATGGACCGTTTTTGACCTCGATTTTCGCCGGGCCGGCGTGGTCCAGCAGCCATTGAGTGAACGCCCAATTCGACGAGGTGCCCGCAGGAAGCCGGGTGCGGAACGCGACGGTTGCGCCGGCTTGGGTTGTCATGGTGCCGCTGAGTTCATCGGCGTCGATGTTCACGGCGGAAATTTTTTGCGCCTGCAATTGAGCGCGAAACTCACTGAGCGGAATCATCTGGCCGGAATTGCCATTGCCCTGAAGCATTACAACCAGCAGCACCGCAAAGCAGATCAAAATGATCCAGCCGAGGAGGCCTTTCCCGAACCGTCGCGGCGGGCCAACCGCCGAATAGTTCAGTCGCTCGGGACGGAATGACGAATGCCGCTGGGTCATGATTGATCTTTACTGAGCACTGGCGCTGGGCTCGGTGGCCGGGGCATAACCGCCGGCGGGTGGCGGGGGGGCGTCGGCCAGGATCAGCGCCGGCATGTCGGCGAGATGTCGCCGCGCCTCGGCCGCTTCCGGCGATGCCGGATAGGTCTGCGCCAGAAAGCGATACTCATACGCCGCGCCGCGCGGCTCGTGCGTTCGCTCGTAAAAATCGCCCGTGTCCAGCATCTTCCGGCAGAAGGCGCTGTCGATCTGATCCAGCACGGTCTGCACGTTCTCATCCGCCGCAAGCTGCGGATATTCGCGCTGAATCTGCATGAGCTGGGCCCGCGCATCGATCAGACTGCTGGCGTCGAACTTGGTTCCGCGAAATTGCGCCAAGGAAGAAAAAGCCGCCCGTAGCATGACCCGCGGAACGTCGTCGCTGTTCGGATAGTTTTTCACGTAGGTGTTGTAGCAGTCCTCGGCCAGGTCGTAATCGCGGTCGTTGAAGTAATAATCCGCGGTGCTGAGCATCGCCTGTTGCGCCAGCGGCGAGCCGGGAGCCCTCTGCTGAATGCGCCACATCATTTGCACGGATTCCGCCCCTTCATCCACAATGCGCATGCCCAGAAGCTTGTCCTTGTATCCATCCATATACGCCTGAGCGATGTCGAACTGTCTCTGCAACGCCGCCTGAAACAGCTTGCTTTCGGGATATTCATCCATCAGCTCATCGCAATAGAAAAACGATTTGAATCGGTCATCATCCTGATAAAAAATATTGGAGAAGATGAAGATGGCCCGATCCCTGTTCGGCGAATTCTTGTTGTGCGTTTTCACCCACTTAATGAGGACTTTTTTGGCGTTGTGATAATCGTGTTGGGCAACGAGCCGATCGACATAGTCGAGCACCGGATCGGGCACGGCCGGCCCAAGTGCGTGGGGACGGGAGGCCATCTCCCGCCAATGTCCGTCACGAAGCTGCCAGGTTTTATCTTCAGCTCCTCTTGCCGTGTTGGCCAGGAGGCAACAAAGCGCGCATACAATCAGCCACATTCGCATGGGGTGGGATTGTAATTGCATCTTGGCAGGCCGCAAACCTACGGCCGGAATATTTTGGCGTGCAATTTTCAGGGGAACCGACCAAAAATAGATTGAACAGCCCCAGCGGCCGGGAATCGCCAAGCTATTGACTCGACGGCGGGCAACTCAGAAGCAGGGAGAAGAAGCAGGGAGAGAAACGACCGCTGCGCCGGATTCGCATTGCAGTATGGGGTGATGAACAAATCGGAACCCTTATGTATCCTTTTGTAGATAATTAGCTGCGTCGGGATTTCATTGTCTGTATATTACCGTCCCGGCGCTTGCCCGGCATTCCCACCGCCGGCAATTGCCGGCGTGGCATTGTGGCGTTGAGTCGCCAAATTCCGCACACGCTGCACCTCCGCTTGAAGGACGACTCCCTCGCGGTGATCCTTAATCGTAAAATATGTGACGAAGATGCAGGCCAACAGGGCGATCGAGCGCCGCGTGAGGCCTCGCAGAAGCGCGGCGGATACCGCAAACAGAATCGCATCAAACGCATACAGCGGCGCCATGGTGCCTTCGGCCGCAAGCGGCTGGATGAACACGACGCATCCTGCGAAGAACAGAAAAGCGACCCACATTATGGTTTTTGCCGCCACTCTCCTCGAGTCCGCGTTTTTCACCACACGATGCGGCTCGGGGGACTTGTAGCCGATTTGCGTCATTTTGACCCTGTCCGAATTCGTAGTTTACATCGTGATGGACTAAAATGGCGTCAGATGGTCGAAAATCTCCCATTGATCCATCGTCCGCGGCGGCTGCGGATGTCGGCGCGACTCCGTGGGAGCCTGGCTCAGGTGCGCGTGCGGCGGCGGGACTTGATCGTGCCGGTGTTTGTCTGCGAGGGCAAAGGCGTTCGGCGGGAGATTCCGTCGATGCCGGGGATTTATCAGATGTCGGTGGATGTGGCGGGGGATTGGCTTCAGCAGCGCGCGGCGGCGGGGTTTGCGGCTTATCTGGCGTTTGGCGTGATCGACCGGGCGAAAAAAGATCCGCAGGGGTCTGTGGCACTGGACCCCGACAATGTCGTCTGCCGGCTGCTGCGCGAGATGGCCGGCAGAAAATGTGCGATGGTCGGCATCACCGATCTTTGTTTCTGCGAATACACGAGTCACGGCCACTGCGGAATTCTTTCGGAAGACCGATCGACCGTCATCAATGATGCGACGGTCAATCGGCTGGTCGAACAGGCGATCAATCATGCGCGGGCTGGGGCTGGGATCGTGGCGCCGAGCGGAATGATGGACGGAGCTGTCGGCGCGATCCGGCGCGGGCTCGATCTCGCGGGGTTTGTGGATGTGGCCATACTGGCGTATTCGGTCAAGTACGCCAGCGCGTTCTACGGCCCGTTTCGGGATGCGGCGGATTCCGCGCCGCAGTTTGGCGATCGGCGTTCTTATCAGATGGATCCGGCTCGCGGCCGCAGGGAAGCCATTCATGAAGCGCTCACCGATATCGCAGAGGGGGCCGACATGGTGATGGTGAAACCGGCGATGCCGTATCTGGATATTCTGGCGGCGGTCAGGCGGAAGGTGAATGTTCCTCTCGTCGCGTATCAGGTGAGCGGGGAATACTCCATGCTGGAGGCGGCGGCGCGACAGGGGTGGTTGGATCGGGAAACTGCGGTGCTTGAATCGCTCTTGGCCATCAAGCGGGCGGGGGCGGATCTGATCATCACCTACTTTTCCGATTTGGCCGAGAAACTTTTGCCGCCGTAGAATTGAGCTTGCAATTCTTTCGGTTTTGGGGCAAAATGCCCGAGTTAGGAAACTGTTCGCAGGTTCCTTCGGAAAAAAGGGGAGTGATCCCCTTGCGGAATAAGAAAAGGTGAAGCCGGGCGTCCATTCCCCCTCGAATTCGGCGAGGGCCCCATTCCTAGGACGACTCCACCCCAAGTTTTTAAAAAAAGCCGGCTTGGTCGGGAATTTCGGGCCGATCATCCACTGGTCCGAAATCCCCGACGCAAACCGGCGACGGCATCTATCTCCCGGCGACGCACAACCCGAGCCGTCGTCGAAAGACACCGATAGCCTCATCGGTCCCGGTGACAGCCGTGCGCAAACGACGGGCATCCATGCCCTTGCGCGGGCTGCCGGATGAGCGCGCGGCGTCCCTGCCGGCGGCCGCTCATCTAACGGTCGCGATGACTTACCTGATACAACCTTAAGTTGGAGACCATTCCTTCCCAGGAGATGTCTCCGTCGCTCATCCGCAGCGTTCGTTTATACCCGCGACGCGGATGATCGCTCCTGACTCAGACTTGGTGGGCGGTGTTCCTTCACCGCCGGCTGCTATTGGTTCTTCTGATCCTGCTGCGGCGTTGCCTCTTTTTTGTTAGCCGATGCAGGTTGCCGTAAATTTTCCTGGGCCCATCGCTCAATCTTCGGGCTTTGGGCGATTAACATCTCTTTACGCTCGATCCATTTTGCCCGGTTCCAGAGTTCCAGGTGGTCTTTGGATCCGATCAACGTGACTTCCTTGCCGATGTTGGCGCTTTTCAGCATATCATCGGGAAGGACGACGCGGCCTTGGCCGTCCCATTCCAGTTCCTCGGCTAAGGACAATTTGTAGTGTTCGTAATCCAAAAGTTCTTCGCTGGGCGACAGATCCGGTCCGACCTGCAGGTTCAAGAGCCGCGTATAAAACCCGCTGGGATAAAACCAGGGAACTGAGTTTCTTAAAGTGACAAAGAGCCGGTTGCCTTCTGCTTCAACATCAATGCGCTTGCGAATCTGGGACGGAATCAAAAGTCGGTTCTTCGGGTCGATCGTTAACGGATGCGCGCCGAAGAAAAAAGGTACTCGTCGCAAGGGTTTTCAATCCACTGACCAGTTATTGAACTATCAATAACAGGGGGCTTATACCACCTTCTGGCACTGATGCAAGCGCAATCACCAAACGTGTTTTAAAATTTGTGAAGATTCTGAGTGAAACAACCGAATGGACGAAAAACTCGGTGGATAACCTGTCGCAAAACTCAACGGTGAATGCGTTTCCACATCAATCCGAAGGCACCGGATATCAAGAGCAAGACGATTACCCAAACGCCGGCGGTGGAAGCGCCAGGGATGGACAGGGAAATTGCCCCCGCGATCGGGCCGAAGTCGGCGAACCCGCGGGGTTGCGGCTGGCCAACGTTGCCGAACTCAAGGCGCAAATACCATAACAGGGGTCCCCCGAGACTCAGCATGGCAGCGATTGCGGTGGCGAAGACCTTCGCCCAGGGGTTTTGGAGAACCATGGACCAGAGGTACAGAGCGATCAGCCAAAGTGAAACATAGGATTCCGCGGCCAGCAATTGGTGGATGGGCGTGTCGGCCAGAAAGGCCGCGAGTTGGGCGAGGGGCCAAGCGGTGACAATCGCAAAAACGGCGCAAGACAGATTCCGCATGAGCAGAGGGAACAGCAGTGCCGACGCGGCGATCTGCGTGGCGAGGACGGCATAGAGGGCCAGTTGCTCGCCAGCTCGTGGGGCGCGCGCCCAGAGCATGATTCGCATCGCGCACAGTCCCAAGGCTGCCAGTTGCGCCGCCAGCCACGCGGAGATAGCCCATGCGGATGCCGAAGAGGAGGAAGTGGGGGCGGTTGGCATGATTTGGTTCGAACGTCCCATGGCCACACAAGGGCCGCACCGTATAATCCGATTCTAATGCGGCGACGGATGTGGCGCACCATTGTCCGCCGCGGAATCGCCGAAGAATTGATTAATGTCGACCGGAAGCCCCAGCATCGCGACTGTTCCCACCGCCAAGCCGCTGGAACCGATGCCGGGGATCACGGCGGATGACGACCGCCTGCCGCAGAAGCCGATGCAATGGTTGGCGCTGATGGTGGTGGCGGCATTTGTCGGGGCGGGGGCGGGGTTGGTGGGCGGGGTATTTCGACTGGCACTGGTTTGGCTCGACGACTCGCGCACGAACATGGTGCAAATGGTCTATGCGCATGTTCCGCATTGGATTGGGTGGCTGATTCCAACGGCGCTGTGCGCGGCCGGCGCGTATATCAGCGTGTGGTTGACTCAGACATTGTCGCCACAAACCGCTGGCAGCGGAATTCCGCGCGTGGAAGCGGCCTTGCGCACGCATCTGGCGCCGGTGGGAGCGGTGATCCTTCCGGTGAAATTCATCGGCGGCGTGTTGAGCATCGGAAGCGGGCTGGCGCTGGGCCGCGAGGGGCCGACCGTGCAGATGGGCGGAACGATCGGAAGGATCGTGGGGGACTGGCTGCGGCGGATCATTCCGGAGCCGTGGACGCTGATCGCCGCCGGCGCCGGCGCGGGGCTGGCGGTGGCGTTCAATGCGCCGCTGGCCGCGGCGCTGTTTGTGATGGAGGAGCTGCTGCATCGATTTTCGGCGCGCGTATTCAGCGCGACCCTGATCGCCTGCATCACCGGCACCGTGGTGTTGCGGGCCGTGGTCAGCAATGCGACCGATTTCTCGGTGGCGTCATTCGGCAACGTGCCGGCGGGCGTGCTTCCGAATTATCTGCTCATGGGGATCGTGGCGGGTTTTTTGGGGGTGGCGTTCAATGTGACGCTGTTGGCGGCGCTTCGGCTGTTCGACTGCGCCGACCGCTGGCCGCGCGGAATCAAAGGGGCGGTCGTTGGCGCGGCCGCGGGCCTGCTGGCGTGGTATGCGCCCCGGGATGTCGGCGGCGGGGAAAGCCTGGCACAATTTGCCCTCTCTACACACGTGGCCATCCAATTGATGGTCATGCTCCTGCTCATCCGGTTCGCCTTGACGATGACGTCCTACGGCTGCGGCGCTCCCGGCGGGATTTTCGCGCCGCTGCTTGCACTGGGCGCTTTGCTCGGCAACGCGTACGCCTCCGCCACCGCGTACGTGACGCACGTTCCAACCGCGCCGGCCGCTTATGCGATCGTCGCAATGGCCGCGTGCTTCACGTCGATCGTGCGCTCCCCGCTGACGGGCGTGGTTTTGCTGCTGGAAATGACCGGCGGCTGGACGCTGATTCTGCCCATGATGGCGGCTTCTCTGACGGCCTACGCCGTACCGGAGTTGCTGGGAAATCCCCCGATTTACGATTCGTTGCGCGAGCGCGACGAGTTGAAGGAAAAGGAACTTCGATCGCGAAAAGGGAAAAGTTAAACCGAGGAGACGCGGAGAACTCGTAGAAAAATCGCAAGTCAGGGCATATTCATGCGGGTGATACCGTTCCAAGCCCGCGGGATTTCCACCCCGCGGCTTTTGTAAGCATCGAAAGCGTTACGCAATATGCGAAAGCGCCGCACCCAATATCTTCCGCGTCCTCTGTGTATTTCTCCGCGTTTTTGCGGGTCAGTTCACTTTGTCGAATCCGGGAAACGGTCGGTTTGAGCTGATTATTGGGCCGCGATCCGATTGTCGATTTGCGCGGTGGCGTCCTGCGCGGGACCGCCTTGCGCGGGGCCGGGACAAGTGACCTGATCGAAACGCACGTCGATCCACGGCTGATCGGCATCCACGCGGTTGTTTTTGCGGTAAATGTTTTCGATGGCCGCCAGCTTTTGAGCGGCGGAGACTTCGACGAACGCGTCTGTGGCGCTGGGGACCCGGCCCCAACGCAATTGGGTGCCGAATTGCGTGATGAGAACGATTTGCGCGTTGCGCGGATCGTGCCTGCCGGCGAAGTTGCTCACGTCGATGGCGCGAATCTGATTGGCCCAATCCTGCCCGGCAATCAAGCGGGCCATTTCCAATCCGCCGGCCAGGTCGTCGCCTTGCCAGGTTCGGCCCGATTCGCAGGGAGCATGCGAAACCCCGTCGATGATGCGGATGTTCACTTTGCCGTCGGCGCCGAGAACAATTTTGGGGAGAAGGTCGGCGGTGTACTGCTCGGGCAGCTTGACGCCATGGTCGTCGACGAGCCAGTAATACTGGCCCCATTGGACCAGCGCGGCGGGGGCGCGATAGTCGCAAACAATCTCCACCGTGTCGCCCGGTTTCTGGTCGTATACCCGGCGGACCTCGTCGACGTGCCGGACCCACGGACTCACCACCAGGGATTTTTCGGTGTTCACCAGCAATTGGCGGTCAAAGGCGGAGTGCAGGCCGATGGGCTGGATGGATTTCACGATCTGCTCGGCGAGGAAATCGCTCATCCACTGTGGACGGTCGGCCAGGACAACTTTGGGCGGCCGGGTGGGAAACGTCAGTCGGCGATCGACGTAGATTTCGCTGATTCGGAACAGGCAGACCACCGCCGACGCGAAGATGATGAAGATCATCGCGTGCAGGGCGATGCGCCAACGGAGTTCGCTGGAAGCGGAGGATTTCCGGCTCGGCGCGGAGGCCGATCGCTTGGCTTTGGACATCGATATATCCATTATCGGACGCTTTAGGCGCGGGACGTTACCGGTTTTGATTCGGCTCCTCGGGCATGGGCGCGGCGAACCAGGCGGTCCACGAGCGGACCAAATTCGATGCCGGCGTGTTTGGCGGCTTCGGGCAGGAGGCTCTTGGGCGTGAAGCCGGGCAGGGTGTTGATTTCCAGCAGATAGGGCTGATGGGCCGCGTCGAGCATGATGTCGATCCGAGCCAGATCGCGAGCGCCGACGACGGCGTTTGCCTTGGCGGCGAGTTGACGGCATTGCTCGACGACGGCGGCGGGAAGGCCGGTATCCAAGCGATGTTCGGTGTCGTCTGCCTCGTATTTCGCCTGGTAATCGAAAAATTCCCGATTCGGCACAATGCGAATGGGGACAAGGGGCCTTTCTTCCAAAAGGCCGACGGTCAGCTCGACGCCATCAATGAATTTTTCCACGAGAGCGGCTTCGTGCCGGCTGAGGACTTGCTCGATCGCGCCGGCGGCCTGGGCGGACATCTCGGCGGGGGCTTTGCAGACATAGACGTCGATGCTGCTGCCGCTGTCGATCGCTTTGACAACACAGGAGCCGGGCATGGGGCCGATCGTTTCGCCTCGGCGGATAACGCGGTAGGGCGGCGTCGGGAGGCCGGCCTGTTCCCACACCTTTTTCGTTTGCACCTTGTTCATGCCGAGGCGCGAGGCCTTGGCGGAACTGCCGACGAACGGAAAGCCGCGATCTTCAAGGATTTCCTGCAATTCGCCGCTTTCACCAAAGGACCCGTGCAAGACAGGGAAGATCACATCAGCGGGATGATCCAGGGCCGACAGATCGGAAGGTGAAATATCGCTGGCGAAGACATCGTGTCCGACGGACCTAAGCCCGTCGATAACGGCTCGGCCGCTCAACAGGCTGATGTCGCGCTCCGCGCTGGGTCCGCCGAATAGAACAGTGACTTTCATGGACTGCTCCGGAAGTCTGATTGCCTATTGAAAACTCAATTGGCAATAGGCAATCTCCTCACGGCCAAATCCGGATTTCACTTTCCAAATGAATCTGGTTGCGGTCGAACACCTTTTCGCGGATGAGCTTGACCATCGTCAGGACATCGTCGGCGGTGCAGCCGGGATGGGCGATGATGAAATTGGCGTGCTTGGCGCTCACCTCGGCTCCGCCAACGCGCATGCCCTTGAGGCCAGCCTGGTCGATCAACGCGCCGGCGCTGAGACCGCGCGGATTTTTGAAGATACATCCGGCGTTCTTGGTGTTCAGGGGCTGGGTGTTGCGCTTGTACATCCAGATTTCCTTGGTCTTGCGCAAAATTCGCTCGGGGTCTTCCGGTTCCAATTCCAGGGTGGCGCTGAGAATGAACGGGGCGGAAATGTTGGTGTTGCGATAGTCGAAGACCAACTCGTCCTTGTGGCGGGTGTAGAGGTTTCCGTGCGCGTCGAGCAATTCGACGGAGTGGACGACCGAGCCGATGTCGCCAAATTTGCCCCCGGCGTTCATGCGGATGCCGCCGCCGATGGTGCCGGGGATGCCGGCCAGGCATTCAATCCCCGCCATGCCCTGGCGGATGGTGCGGAGCAGAAGCTTCTGCATGTCGGCGCCGGCGCCGACTTCAAGCTGGTTTTTCTTGCGGACCTGGACGCGGCGCCAGAATTCGGCGTCGAACCGGAAGACCGCGCCGTCCACGCCGGCATCGCTGACCAGAAGATTGGCTCCGAGCCCCAGGACGTAGGCGCGAATATTCGATTCCGCGCAGCGGCGGGCGGCTTCCTGGAGTTGTTCAACGGTTTTTGGGCGGATGAACCAGCGGGCCGGGCCGCCGATCCGATACCACGTATAACGCGCCAGCGGAGCGTTCTGCTCGGCGATGTCCTCCAGGCCGGAAAATGCGTGCGAGAGTTTTAGCATGTGTTACGACTCAATCCGAAGTTAAGTCCCTCCCGATTTCCCAGATATTTCCCGCTCCCATCGTCACGATTAGATCATCCTCGCGCACGTGTTGTTTTAAGTATTCAACAATTTGTCCAAACGACGGCAGGTGCACGGCCTTCTGGCCGTTCGCCTTGACTCGCTCCACGAGGTCGGCGGCGGTGACGCTCTGGCGTTCGGCTTCGCTGTCGCGAACGAAATAGATTTCCGGCACGATCGTCACATCGGCCAGCACGAAACTGGCGGCGAAGTCTTCCAGCAGAGATCGCGTTCGGCTGTGCTGATGCGGCTGAAAGATGCAGATCAACCGGCGGGGATCAAACCGCTCCCGCAGAGCCTTAAGCGTCGTGCGGATTTCGGTGGGGTGGTGCCCGTAATCATCCACCACCGTCGCGCCGTGATATCGGCCCATGACGGTCATGCGGCGATCCACGCCGTCAAACCGGGACAGCGATTCGATGGCATCGCCGGGATTGATCCCGCAGGCGGCGCACGCCGCGGTGGCCATCGTCGCGTTCATCAAGTTGTGTTCTCCGGCGATCGCCAGGCGGAGCGTTCCCACAGCTCGATCTCGATACGATACTTCGCCGCGATAACATCCGTTGTCAATCCCCAAAATGCGCGTGGACCAAATATATTCCCGGCCCAGCGACACCGATTCGACCGGCGTGGGGAGTCCGCTGAGCGCCTGCATGACGTGGCGATCCTTGCCGTTGGCGATGATGACGCCGCCGGCCGGCACCCGCCGGGCGAAGTCGCGGAAGCTGCCGACGATCTCATCGATGTCCTTGTAATAATCGAGATGGTCCGATTCGATGTTGGTGATCAGCGCGACCTTGGGCCGGAGGTTGTGGAAGCTGCGGTCGAATTCGCACGCCTCGGCGACAAAGGCGGTTCCGCGGCCCGAATGGCTTGATCCGCCGAGTTGCCGGGCCGTGCCGCCGATCACGAAGCTGGGGTCGGCGCCGCACTCCCGCAGGGCGAAGGCGATCATGGCGGAGGTGGTGGACTTGCCGTGCGTGCCGGCCACCGCGACGCCGAATCGCTCCCCCATGACCATGCCAAGCATCTGGGCATATTTGATGACTTTCAGCCCCAGGGCATTGGCCGCGATCATCTCGCGATTGTTATCGGGCACCGCGGCGGTACGAACGACGAGATCAATTTTAGAATCGAGCAATTCACCGATTTGATCCCGCGTAATTTTTGCGCCCTGGTGGATGAGTTCGAAGGTTTGCGGCCCCGGCCGAGGCTCGGAGCCGGAGACGATCGCGCCGTCATCGAGAAGCATCCGGGCCAGACCGCTCATGCCGCTGCCGCCCACTCCGATAAAATGCACGCGTTTGCCCCGGAATTGACTGGCGGCGGCGCAAGGCTGCCGAGTGCCCGAAAGGGGCGATACCCGATCTGTCGGCGAATCCATTCGCGTGTGACTGAACGCAGCGTCCATGCTAATCCTTATCGTACAAACTCGGTCGGAGACTTTCTACAGTTTATTCGCGCAACGAGACTCTTCTCCACGAAGATCGTGACCGATCTCCATCTTCTTCAAGGGATGCAGCTCCAAACCCTAACCGCGATTACGCTTTGAAGACCCCGAAGCGTTGCCGAGCTTGGCGGCTTTGGGCAATTCGGTTTTTTTTGCCGCGACTTTTCCCGTCCGGTGGCGGGCGAGCAGGGCGGATTCCTTGGCGCCGGCCGAGGTGCTGACCGCGGTACGCATCAACGTGGCCCGCGCACGGACCATGTCCTGGGGGGTGCGACAAATCTGGGCGACTCGCTTCAGAATAGCATCCTCCGGATTCGGCTCTTCGCCGCACGATTCGCAGAGGACGGCGTCGGGCTCGTTCATCTCGCCGCAATGGATGCACAGACCCTGTGTGCGTCTGAACGCGATCAGCCGATCTCGCTCGCGCTGTCTGAGCAGCGCCTCGGTGACGCGGTAAAGAAGGGCCGCGATTCCGATCAACATGATGATGGGGTTGATCCTGCTGATGACGAGCACGATGACTACCCAAAAAGCGCCCACACCGACGAAAAATGCATAGACCTGCAACGGCGGGATTCCCTGTCCGTTGCGGTCGGCGGCTTCGTTGATGTAGGTGAGAATTCCAAACGCCAAAACGAAGGGCCAGACCGTCCAACCGTGTGTGAAGATGAGATTGAGAAGGGCTCCCACGACGATCATCGCGCCGACCACGATGTGGGATGTGCGGAGATCGTGCCGCGCATACTCCCGCAGCACGGCAGCGATTTGGGTTTTGATCGACTTCGCGGTCATATCCCAGGCTCCCAGCCTCAGCCCAAGGGCGTAACGCACGATTCGGGTACGCATCAATCGTTTTAGCCGGCCCGCTTGCGGGCCGCGTTTTGTGGCGGCTGATCCATTTCTCGTCAACGCGGCCCACAAGCGGGCCGGCTAAAAGTAATGCGTACCCGAATCATGCGCTACACCTCAGCCCAATCCGATTTTCCGCAACCAATAGGTGAAATCCTCTGTCTACAGTATAATGGCAACTCACTTTCCGGCGCGGAATATTATGGAATTAAGGGCGACGTTAATTGGCTGGGTCTGGCTGTGTGTAGCCGCATTTTCGGCAATGCCGGCCGGGGCGAGCATGATCCGGCCGGCCACGCAGCCGAGCAAATCTGCTTTTCGCCAATGGATTCCCGTGGGATTTCATGTCGTTCGCGACCTGCCGTACTTGGCGCGCGGCAGCCGGTCGCAAACACTGGATGTTTATCTTCCGGACAAGGCGACGGCGCCGCGGCCGCTGATGGTCTGGATTCACGGCGGCGGCTGGAACAGCGGAGACAAATCGTTCCCACCGGGGCTGGGATTGCTGTTGCACGGATACGTGGTGGCGAGCATCGATTATCGCCTGTCGCGCGAGGCGGTGTTCCCGGCACAGATTTATGACTGCAAGGCCGCGATCCGATTTTTGCGGGCGCACGCCAGGCAATTTGACGCCGATCCGACCCGCATCGGGGTTTGGGGCTGCTCGGCCGGCGGACAACTCGCGGCGCTGCTCGGCACGACCAACGGTCTGAAGGAATACGAGGGATTGGAAGGACCGCTGGGCGTTTCCAGCAACGTGCAGGCGGTGTGCGATTGGTTCGGCCCATCGGACTTTCTTCAGTGGAAAGACCTCAGCGGATCGGGGGCGACGGTGGTGAGCCAATTTTTGGGCGGCATTCTTTCCGCGAATTCCATGGCCGCGAGATTCGCCAGCCCCGCCGAGCAGGCGGGACGATGCGCCGCGGTGCCGTTTTTAATCATGCACGGAGATCGGGATGTGGTGGTGCCCGCTCGCCAAAGCCAGATCCTTTTTGAGCGATTGCGAAAAGCGGGAGCGCCCGTGACGCTGATCGTTCTTGCCCACGCGGGGCATGGCAATGGGTGGTTCAAGAGCCGTGAAGACCTGCACAGGGTTTACGATTTTTTTGACCGCTGCTTCGAGAGTTCCCCCGTTCACATCCTTCCGACCACCCGGCCGTAAAATCAATGCCGTTTGAAGAACTGGACGGCCCGCTCGTGTTTTTTGGCGGCCCTCAGACTTGAAAACGTGCCCAGATTTCGCCGCTTGCCGGTTTTGGGGTTCTTTTTGCGGGAATAGAGCCGAAATTGTCCCGAGCCGAGCTTTCGGATCATGGATTGGAAAATACCGAGGGTTACCGCGGCGGGCAGCGCTAAAAAAAGAACGGGATCGCGAGTTCACGTCTGATAAGTCGAACGTCCAGCTCGGTGGTATTACAGATGGGGCGAAGCCTGCCGATAAGAAGGATTATGCCTGATGCCATTACCGATACGTCAACTTCCCAGGGGGCAACGCAACAAAGTGATCAAAGTCGCAAGACCCGGCGGCGTTTGGTTGAGCAGTTTTCCAAGCAAGCACAGACCACGGGCGATGCGGCGCGCGATGCAACGACTCGGCGCGTGATTGAAGAGGAGCTTCCGCGCGCACTGCGCGGGGAGGACGCCGCGCTTCCGGATGCCGTGCGCGAGGAGATGTTGCGCGACGTGATCAACGATTTGTTCGGCTTTGGTCCGATCCAGCCGCTGCTGGACGATCCGACCGTGACCGAAGTGATGGTGAACCGCGCCGACCGCGTATACGTCGAGCGCAACGGCAAGCCGGCCCGGACGACGATCACTTTCGACGATGACGCGCACGTCCAGCGCATCATTGACCGCATTATGCAGCCGCTGGGCAAGCATCTGGATGGAAACAATCCGCTGGTGGATGCGCGCCTTCCCGATGGGTCGCGCGTGAACGTGGTGATCCCGCCGGTGGCGATCGGCGGGCCGTGCATCACGATCCGGAAATTCAGCCGCAAACGCCTGGTGATGGAGGACCTGGTCAAATTCGGCTCGCTGACGCAGTCGGTGGCCGATTTCCTCAAGTCCTGCGTGCAGGCGCGGCTGAACATCGTTGTGTGCGGCGGCACGGGCTCGGGCAAAACGACGCTGCTGAACGTGCTGTCCAGTTGCATCGGCGAAGACGAGCGCATTGTCACCATCGAGGATGCGGCGGAACTGAAGCTGAATCAGGACCACGTCATCACATTGGAAGCCAAGCGGGCCGGCTCCGACACCGGCGCCGAGGTGACGATCCGCGAGCTGGTGCGAAACGCGCTGCGTATGCGGCCGGAGCGGATCGTGGTCGGTGAGTGCCGCGGCGCCGAAGCGCTGGACATGCTCCAGGCGATGAACACGGGTCACGACGGATCGTTGACCACGCTGCACGCCAACAGCCCGCGCGACGCGATTTCGCGCATCGAGACGATGGCGCTGATGGCCGGCATTGACTTCCCGGTACGCGTGATCCGCGAGCAGATGGGCTCGGCGATCCATTTGCTGGTGCATCAGGCGCGCATGCGCGATGGATCGAGAAAGGTGACGCACGTGACGGAGATCGCCGGCATGGAAGGCGACAAGGTGCTGATGCAGGAGTTGTTCCGGTTCAAGGAAATCCCGACGGCCGCGGGAGCGGAAGTGAAGGGTAGCCTGATGCCGATGGGCCTGCGGCCGCAGTTCATGAACAGATTCGAGGCCGCGGGATTGGTCGTGAAGCCTGAAACCTTCGCGCCCGGCGCCGTGGCCAATCAGGCCAAGTACCGCAACGCCGCGGCATGAGCCTCGTCGCCGCGATAATTTGAACGCCGCCACGCACCTCTGATCAGGCTTCGGACGCCAGCGCGACAGCCGGTGTCAACGGAGTTTGGCGCTCCGTCTTGGCGATCTCGTGGTATTCGGCATCTTCGTTGACTGCCCACGGGTCGCGGCTCTGTCCAAGCGCCACGTTCCGAGCGGCGATCAATGCCGTGGCCATCGAATGGTCCTGATTATTGTACCGATGCTGGCCATTCCGCCCCATACAGTGAAGGTTGAGGATATTTTTCCCTAGCCAATGGCGGATCACGTCGAGCCGTTCCTTATATCCCGGATCATAGACAGGGTAGGCCTTTGGCATGCGAACGACATAGCCCTTGATAAGCGGAGCCGTAGCTAGACCAATCTCGCCCAGTTCTCGATAGGCCAACTTGATTAATTCCGCATCGGGACTGTTCCATAGTTCGTCATTCTCGAAGACAAAATATTCCATGGCAAGACAACAGGTATCTGTGTCGGGGGTCATTTCCTTCGTCCAGTTTGCGAAGTTGTCGATTCGCCCCACGCGAACATTCGGGCTATGAACATAGATCCAGTTGTCGGGAAACGCGCCTGTTTTGTCGAGCACCAGCGCGACAACCAGAAAATCGCGATAACCCAGACTCGTCGCCGCCTTAATCACCTCGTCGGGCGGACGCGGCTTCATCCAAAGCAGGAGTTCGCGCAGAGGCATGGAAGAAAATACTTGTTCGGCCGGATAATGCAGTTCCGCGCCATCCTGGTTTTTCGCATGGATCGCCGCAATGTGGCGGTCCTCCACATCCACGCTTGTCACACGCGTTCGCATATTGATGGTCCAGCCTTTATTTTGGATGGTCCTTGCGCACGCCTCCCAAAGCTGGCCAGGTCCGAGGCGCGGATATTTGAATTCATCAACCAACGTCCTCACTGCGTCGCCTTTTCTCTGCCCAAACAGCGCATGGCGAACAGCCTCTCCCAGGTTCAGGCCCTTAATCCGTTGGGATGCCCAATCCGCTCCAATTTCCGTGCATGAGCAGCCCCATACCTTCTCGGTATAGCTCTTGAAAAACATATTGAAAAGCCTGACGCCGAACTGATTTGTGACCCACTGCTCAAAGTTGGCCGGATTTCGGTTAGGCCGCAATCGGGCCTTGAGGTAGCTCAGGAGACATTCGGTGGCTTGCAACACGCCCATGTTCTTGAGCGCGTTGCCCGCTTTAAGTGGATAGTCGTAGAACTTGCCGCCGTAAAGAATCCGAGTGAGGCGCGGTAGCTTCACCAGCGGTTCGCCGAGCATTTCTTCCCATAACTTATCTATCTCGGGAACCTTAGTGAAAAAGCGGTGCGCACCGATGTCAAAACGGTATCCTCCAAATTCGATCGTGCGCGCTAGGCCCCCAATACCCGAATCCGATTCGATAATCGTGCCAATAATCCCATGCTTAGTAAGCTCATACGCTGCCGTAAGCCCGGCAGGGCCCGCCCCAATAATCAAAACCTTTCCTCCATCATTCATGGCTTCTAACCCCTTCCTGGCCATTCTGCTGAATAAGTAGAAGCTGCGACGACATTTAGGCATATGATACTGAACATTGTCCTTCGTTCATCAGCAATCACATCGATTCAGTGCAACGTCGATCTGGCGTTGCCGCCTCCCAGCCAAGTTCGCTACCGTTCTTGGCTGGATGACAATTACCGAAACATTACGCATAGCAAGAGAACCAGTCGGAATCCTAGAGAAACGCATGGTCTGTGACGAACAATGCGGTATATACACCCAATAAAAACCCAAAAAGCGCGAAGATCGCAACGGATATCACCCACGGCATCCTAGCGAAGATTCGTCCTAAAACGATGTATACTGGGAATACAGCTGTCGCATATCGCGCTTGTGAGTTCATCCGTACTTCATAACCCAGTGTCAAATAGGGAATCGCCAGAAGGGGAATTGACAACAGCACTTCGTATGCCGACATCCATCTTTTCCATTTTCCCCAAGCAACTAGCAGGACAGTCGCGACCCAATAAATCGGATTGAAAAATTGCATGCTGAAGATACGACTTGGAGAGTTATGTAGAGCTCGCCAGTATCCGGGTGACGCCGGATTGTAGGCGTCATAAATAGGAGACCACGATAGCAAAGAAAGCACTCTGTCGGCGCTCGCAGCCGGGGGCCGCATGTGTTGATTTAATTGTGTATGTGCAAAGGCCAACGGTTGCCCGAACCTCAGATAAAGAAACATCATGTACGCCGCCAGGCCCCAGGAGGCTAGCGGCACCGCATAGCTAAATCGGCCGACTGCATGCCATTTGGATCGGGAAGTGACCCAGGCATACCACATAACTGGTAGCACAAGAGCTATTGCAACTGGACGAACCGAAGTAGCTAGCCCAGCAAAGAAAGCGACAACTACTAAAGGCCAATTCAGGACGATTGCGTAAAGGGTTAGAATTGCTATGGCTAAGAACATCGCCTCGCTATATGGCATCCGAAAAAAAAATGTCATCGGCACCAAGCACATCGCCAACAACGTATGGGTAGTTACTTCAGAAGAGATAGCAGGTTGTCTTTCAAGCAAAGCCTCATCGATCGTGCCCTTCAGTTTCGACACACGCTCCGCAGTTGCCCACGCCCGAGTGCGATGTCGAGTATAACTCGCCATCAATAGAAAAGCGGCAAGGCAGCAGCCGTTAGAAACTACCAAAAGCGAGCATACTGTTCCTAGCCCCGTTGCGCGGGAAAGCCACCGAGCGGATAGAGGAAACGCAGGGAAAAATGCTACGTTCGAAAACGTTTGCTCGTCATATGAATAACCAGATTCCGCGATTTCCTTGTAGAATTGGCCATCCACTTGCGCGAGGAAATCAAGAAACGGACCGGCATGGTATCCCGGCGGTAGTAGGAAATAATAACCGAATTCCGCGCCGGAAAAAACCAGTACACCGGTGATGGCCCACAACGCTAAAGTCGGCAGGGCAAGATGCGCTATCTTCATAGGACACCCGGGCGTAACCACTTCAGAAGCGTGCGGATTAACATTTTGTACGAACAAATAACTGCAAGAACGCCGCACTATTGAACAACATATTTCTCATTACAGGTTGAAACGACGGCCTCTGGCCATGGAAGCGTTTAGGCTCCGCCGTTTCAGTGTGACCAACGGCTGCATGAATCACAAAGTCGGCTAAGTGTTCGGGCGTGATCATCCGCCGCAACCTAGAATGCGCTCGTGCGCCGGGCATTTGAAAACTGATTGAAGCGAGAGACATGATACGTACCAACAATAGATATTAGCGGGGCAACCGACTACCTGCCCCTTCAAGGGGTTTCCCTAAGCCATCCGGTCTGAACGTGACCCAGGAAACTCCATTCATAATGACTCGAAGTCACTTCGGAACTCACCGTCCCATATTGCTATCTAATTTGGGCGTCCTTTTACTGCCCTTCTTTCGATAGTAAATGTACAGAAGTACGCCGATTCCCAAGAAATTAGCTGCAATTATGGTTAGATGCTCAAAACGTCGTGAACCTTCCGGTGGAAGTTCAGGCAGGCCGATCGATGGTAGACGAAACTCCATCGGTCCGAGCGATGGGTGCAACACGGGCTCTACAATAAATGTATTTGTATCTATAGCTTTCCGCCCTTGCATATTGACTTGAATTACTACTTTGCGCGCGTAATAAAGTTCAGATTGATCGGACATATAATCAACGACCGTCCACGCGTTAAGTTCGGTGGTTGTTAATCGCTCTCTTACCAATCGCCAACTAGCGGCGGGATCCCAAAAAAGTTCGTCCTGCCTTATCGACGCGTTCTTAGCCTCATTGCCGGAGGGTGTATAAGTAAGGCCGACGTCAACTAAATGTTTGCCGTTCACGTCAACATCTCGACAAAAAGCAATATGAGTGGCGTCATTTCCCAGGGCTTCCCCCTTTATAAATGATACTTCCACGGGAAAGAGCTGATTCTCCACATGCTGTCTGATACGATCGTGCACATCGCTGGTCGTGCCATACATCCCGAGATAGTAAGGGCCGTCTCTATCATACTGCATTGCATAAAACGCATAATCTGGATTATAACAATTAACACTTCTCGACATCCATTTTCCGGATTTGTCAAATCGATCGGAAATGACTTTTGCTGCCCTATCAGTCAGCCAAAACTGCCTCACTTCTTTGTTATAGATGCCGCCCTTTATATAACCTGGTTCCGTCGGATCTGGCATATCCATAATATCAACCCATGTCAGCGACCCGGCAACAGGCAGCAAAGAAGTCCTTAAGCTGTGCCAACCTGCCGGTGCCTCCGCTTGAAAGCGGCTAATAGCTGCCGTTTGGGGATCCGCGTCGCAGAAAGGCAAAAATGCCCAGCAAAACTGAACCAATAACGCGCATAGACAAATCTTTTTAAAATTTAAATCCCGGTCCACGATTCTCGGAAATTCGCCCACCGTTTTTGCTACACCGCCTGCGACGCCAGTTCCCGCGACTTCCAAAAATCGCGGTCGCTTATTTGGTGATATTGAGATTAATGAGCCGTCTTCGCAGTCATCCAACACAATTTCTCGCACATGGCCGAACACCGGAGAAGCTCCTTTCGGAAAACCACCATTACTTTGCCTTGGTGCGATAGAACTCATCTCATACCGCTTTTAAATGGGGCTTCGCTACATGCGTGATACAGGAGCACCCGCGATATGGCGATTGCAGTTCCGCAGCCGCAAAGGTGCGATATACTGGATGAGAACCGATAGACACGTGGTGTGCCATCCGATCTATCCATTCGGCTTGCCACAAACGTTCTGCCCCCCCATTGCTTCGTAAGTGCAAGTACAGTCAGGACAACTGTTGTCTCCATTGAAATTGGTGCATTTTGCGCCCCCGCCCCCATTTCCGCAGCCACAATTACATACGTTATCGCCCGACCCCGACTCACCCGCTAAAGCCATGCTACAACATGCGAAGATCATGACCGTTACGCTCAGAATAAAGCAAGCCAGAGATCCAACTTTGGATATTGTCTTTGTTACATCTAGCATTGCAGTTCCTTTGCAGTATGCCTAAGTGATGTTAAGCCTAGCCAGTCAACTTCACAAGAAGCGACGTTTTGGTGTGGTTTCGGCATGACATCTCTTGGTCTTGGTTAACTGGCCACCAAAGATATTTTCGCGGCCCTAAAGCTTGTCGGCAACAACGTTAATTTTGATTTCCATCCGCGTCTGACCAGGATCATCGCTGATAAATATAAGCGGAACAGCCTTGGAGACTTTCGATACCGCATGAATTTCAACTTCGCCCCGGGCTCTAGGACCAAGGGTAAGCGGAAGATTTGAGACTGTGATACACGAACAAACGGCATTGTACCCAACAATGTGAATGGATCTATTGGATAGATTGCTGAATACAACCGCTTTGGCGTCTAAGCCCTGGCCCGGAACAGTGACGTGCTTGGGACTTATGTAAATGTCGTCACCCGCCAAATAGGCGATGGCGGCATGGATCGACCCATTGCGGTAGGCAGCAACTGCGATAAATAACGCAAGTATTCCGCCAGCGAAGAGAAAAGCGTGTAGCAGCGTTCTGAAAACGCTTACCCTCACCGCCCACTTGAAATGAAGCAGAATCAACTCCGGGTTGGACAACAAAAGACGCTATAGGAACTTCTTTCTTGCATCGATCAATTGATTGGCCGAGACGCGCGCCTCGAAATTCAGCGAAGGAACCGCCGCTTCATGATTCAGAAACAAATCCACTATCCGCGTGTATTTCCCGTTGGAGCTTGGATTACCAACGGTAAAATTTATTTTGATTTTGCGGAGTTCGCCAGGCGACAATTCCATCGGATAACTATCGAGTGGCGCAACGCAGCCACCCGGCGTATGCAATCCCAAAATCGTCAAGTTTTCGCTAAGGCAGTTTCGCACAGTGAATTGCGCGCTGACCACATCGCCGGTTTTTGCTTGGCACTCGTAGGAAGGGGACGGTTCGACCTCCAATGGCTTTGATAGGAAAGCAGAACCGAAATTAATATCCGGCTTGAACAAACGCAGCGCTACCAAGACGATAAATGCAAACGCTGTCCCAATTGCAGCCTGATTTAGAACCGCACGAGCTGAAGACTTCGCAGCCACTATCGCCTCGCTCCGCTCAAAAAGCCCAGTGCCTTACCACGGATCCACCGAAGGGATAGGGCACAATCATACATGAGGCCGGCTTTTTGTCAACATTATTTGCGAACTGAAAAAAATAGCCGCGACGGATTCGAGGAAAGGATGTATTTATTTTTCTTCAACTGATTCTACGACGCCATCGTGCAAAGACAGTTCCAACGGCGTCGGGCATGAGCACAGGATTCCCTGTTGCAGGCGAACACGCTTAAAGGAAGAGGGAAAGGCATCGGTATCGCCCGCGTCGAGTGGACTGAGATCGATGTCGTAAATTTCCCCAACTTCCGAAGGCTTGGCGGTTTGCGCGCGATGGGATAAATATTCCCGGCAGGCGTCGCAGTCGTGATTGAACAAAATGACGATGCGCTGGCCCTTCATCAAATCAGAACGGCTTGCGTCATCCATAAAATCTAACAGTGGGAACAATTTCCCCTGCAACGTCTTGACATCGATGACAACGACGTGGTCCACTTGCTGCCCGGCAGTCGCCGGCCATGCTTCTAAAATGGCCCCTGGGACAATGATGGAAAGAAGAACTCCAAAAGTCATTCGATGGAGACGAAAACTGCGATCATGATCCAGGATTTCGCGCGGCGGGGCATTATTGAGCGTAGCGCGCCCGAAGCCGTAAATGAGAGCCAAGGCAGCTATATCGAAAGCAAGTGTCCATTTGGGATGCACGTGAACGGCGCCAAAACAGCCGCAATTTGACTGGCCGCCAAAGAGGCGCCAGCCGCTTATCCCAATAAAAATTGCCAGTAGCGTCATTGCGGTCCGGCGCGCCCAGCGAGGTGCAATTTCCGTCAGCAGCCACGCGGCCACCGACCATTCGACGCCGATTTCGACCCACGTCAAGACCTGGTTCCAGATCGACGGCACTGATAAAACCGGGGGTCGCAATAAATCTTGAGCCTTAAGCGCGGCAGAAATGAGCAAAACGATGGCAAAAATATCCCGCACCAACACATACGGCAGCCGCGATCGATCGACCCGTGAAAGCGGATTTGTTTTGGCTTCACCCGTCATCGAACCCCGAAAAGAGAAAACGCAAAAGGGAATATCCGCTCATGTTACAAATAATAAAGCTATTTCACTGAGAGTTTCAAAACGCTGACGGAGTCAGCAGGGAATTCGTGCGTGAATGACGCCGCGGCGTCGGTGATGTCGGCCGAACGCGGGTAAATCTTCCGCGGCTGCTCAATCGTGTTCACGTCTTTCGGATCGCCGGTCAACACCTGCACCGTTGCGTTCTTATCCACCTCGGTTGCGCCTCGCAAATTGATCTGAAGCTGCTGGGGCGATGCGGACGCATTCACCACTTTCAAGATCACCTGCCCGGTCGCATCGACGCGGCTGGCGGTGGCGTAGACGGCGGGCAACGGCGGCTGGGACGATTCGGAGGCCTCTATGATCAGCTTGTTGTCCAGAAAACATTTGATGTCGCGGCCCTGCAGCTCAATGCGGATGTCATACCATTGATTGGGCTGGATCGTGACGGGAGCGGAAGGACCGATTTGCGTCTTCTCGCCGTCGATGCTCTGTTCCAGCGCGGTGCGGGTGTTGCCCCATCCGCCGAGGTTCCACCAAACGTAATCATTTCGGCCGCGGACGTGAAAGGCGATGAGGAATCCCTCGTTGCCGCCGAGCTTGCGTGCTTTGAGGGAGTAGGTGTAATCGGCCCAGTTGTTGTCGCCGGCGATATCGCGGCAATCGTCCCTCATCGCGGTTTGGGTGAGAGCGGCATCTGCGCCATTGGTTTCCCATGTTCCGCCGCGTGGGCGCCAGCCGGAAGTTCCCTTGGCAAAATCGGATTGGAACAGCGTGTCGTCGCCGTGGGTGACTTTGATGTCCTTGAACTCGGCGGAGGTCTGCCAAGTCCCCACGCCGATTCGGCCGGCGGGGGCGGGGGCGGGCGGCTGCTCGTGCGGTTGCTCCTGAATATCCACCGGCAAGACGGTGTCGCCCAGGTTCTGGGAGAACATTTGCTGCGCGTAATACGAAGCTGAGCCGAAGCTGCTCAACGCGTCGTAGCCGATGAGATTCGTTCCCCATTGGCGGGCATTGGTATTCACATTGACCAGAAGCGGAGCGTAGGCGGACATGATCACCACATCGGAATTTCGCTCCAGACCGGTGAGCCACGCGGCGTCGGCCAACGCGGCGTTCATGTCCGGCGTGGGGGTTCCTTCGGTGGTGGCCCACTCGCCGACGAAGATTTTCGGACCGGAGCGGTTGTATTTGTCGTAGTGATGCACGTCCAATTCCATCGCCCGGGCCGAGCGATAGTAGTGATCGTCAACGACATCGGGAGTTCGGCTATGAACGGGAGTCGTGGCGATGAGCTTCAGGTCTGGATACTTGGCTTTGATTGCATCATGGAATTGGGCGAAACGACCATCGTAGCTGCCGGAGCGGTCGAACTGGTCTTCATTTCCGATTTCGACGTATTCGATCTTGAACGGCGCAGGATGGCCGTCGAGAGCGCGCTGGTGGCCCCATTTTGTGGAGTCGTCGCCGGTGGCGTATTCAATTTCGTCCAGGGCATTCTGCACGAACGGCTCAAGAGCGGGGCCGGGATCGATGTGTTGTCCGCGCAGGGAATACCCGGCGTAGACCGCGAGCAAAGGCTGCATGTGAAGGTCCTGGCACCAATCGAAAAATTCGAGCAGGCCCAGGCCGTCCGATGAACGGTAGCCCCATGGGCCCCGGTGTCCGGGGCGTTGCGAGAGGTCGCCGATGGTTTTCTTCCACGCGAAGCGCTCATCAATGGTGTTGCCTTCGAGATAGTTTCCGCCGGGAAAACGCAGAAAAGCCGGATGTAGATCGGCCAGTAATTGCATAAGGTCGATGCGGTTTCCGTTGGGGCGATTGGCGAATGTCGGCGGAAAAAGAGAGACGAGATTGAACCACACCGAGCCTTGGCCCTGGGCCAATATCACGAAGCGGCCCGTGACCGGCGGAAGTTCATTGGGGGTTGTCAGCGTCAGTTCGTACTTTTTCCATTGAGTGTCGATCGCGGGGACCGAGGCCGATGCGTAGACGGTTGTGCCGTCGCTGTTTTGGATTTCAGCAGTGAGCGGACCAGAGAATCCGGAACCGGCCTTGGCGAAAAAGGAAGCGCGATATTGCGTGTGCGGCCGCACGGGAATGCCCCAATATCCGTCGTTGGCGATCCCGGCCTGCTGGCCGGGGGCAATCGAAGTAATGTCGAGCCGAAGGCATCGGGTTAGAACCGTCGATGCGATCGGGTTATTTTCGTCCAGCGCGATGTCGGCTTGGGTATCGCCGGTTTTGACGACGGACCAATGTCGGGGTTCGGCTGCGTTGTCCTGGAAAATTCGGTTTTGGACCAGTTCGGCGTAGAGTCCACCGTCGTAGGAGTGGTTGATTTCCTCGGTCATCAGTCCGTAAAAAATCGGGCTGATCCTGGGGCCCGGCTGTTGCAGATTGACGGTGATCTGGCCCGGCGGAACATCGGCCCGGACGGTTATGGAAAGTAAACAGATCAGCAGCAAAACGACGGCTTGAATTTTCATCTCGTTTGGTCTCCTTGCCAAAGATAGCCTACCGGCAACTCGCCCAAATCGTCAAAAGCGGCGCCGATCTTCGGCGGTTGTTGCGGTTCGCGGCATCATTGATAATGTTGCCGGGCGGAATCGGCACGTCCATGAACTCATTGCTGGGTATCGCGACTCTCTGCTTCTTGGTCTGTGCTTGCGCCACGGCGTCGGCGGCCGACAACGGCGTGTTCAATGTTCTGGACTTCGGCGCGAAGGGCAACGGGAAGATCAGCGACACGGTTGCCATTCAAAAGACGATCGACGCCTGTGCTGCTCAAGGCGGTGGACAGGTTTTGCTGCCAGCGGGCAGGACCTATTTGTCCGGTACACTCACGCTCCGCGGCAACGTGGATTTTCATCTGGCCGGCGGTGCGATTCTCAAGGGCAGCGGCGATTGGCGCGACTATCTGCCCAGCGGATCGCTGCTGTTTGCGAAGGATGCGTCGAACGTGACGGTGTCGGGTTCGGGGACGATCGATGGGAATGATGCCGTGATTTGGCAAACGCTCGCGGATGAAGAGGCCGGTGGCGACATCAATAAGGAAGGCTGGTGGCCGGAATCGTTCATCGGAGACTGGTGGCCATTTGGCAAAAAGCCGGGGGAGCCGGACCAGCGCGGCGGCCGGCCGATGATGATCATCTTCATCGGCTGCGATCACGTGCGGATGCGCGATGTCACTCTCACGGCCGCGCCGAGTTGGACGGTGCATCTCGTTGGCTGCCGGGACGTGGCCATTACGGAAATCAGCATCCGTAACTCGTGGGAGGTGGCCAACAACGACGGCATCGACATCGATCATTGCCAGGACGTGCGCATCGCCAACTGCCTGATCGACTGTGCCGACGACGGCCTCGTCATCAAGAACACGCCGAATTTCGAAAAGTATGGCGATTGCCAGCACATCACCGTGACCGGATGCACGTTGGCTTCGCGCAGCGCTGCCCTGAAGGTTGACGAGATTTATACCGGCACGGCTCGGGACATCATCTTCGATGGCTGCGTTGTGTCCCGCAGCAATCGCGGGTTGTGCATTCAGTTGCGCGACGCGGGGAATATTGAGAACGTGATTTTTTCGAACATTGTGGTGGAGACAAAATTTCAGCCGCACAAATGGTGGGGGGCGGGCGAGCCGATTCAGGTGACGTGTTTTCCGCGCACGGCTGAGACAAAGCTGGGGCACGTGCGCAATATCCGTTTCAGCAACGTGATTTGCCGCGGCGAAAATGGACTGGTTTTTCAGGGCTGGCCGTCAAGTCCGCTCCAGGACATTGTTCTGGACAATGTGACGCTGGAACTTACTAAAGCCGCGCCGGGCGTGGGCGGGTTTTACGATCTGCGGCCGCAGGGGATTTTCAAAGGGGTGTACCAGACCAGGCTTGCCGGGGTTTATATTCGCGAGGCGCGCGATTTCGCGCTGCGGAATTCGCGGATCGTGTGGGATGAGACAGGGGATAAGGAATATGGGCCGGCGCTGGATCAGGAAAATGTGGAAGGGTTTGAGATGGAGAACGTGTCGTTCAGGCCGCCGATGTCGGGGCAGTAGGTTCCCGGGGGATGGCTATCCCGCGGCTTTCGAATCACGCAGTTACGCGATTGTTTTTTCCACTTCGTCGAATCCGGCGGCGCCTTCGGCGATGAGGCGGTAGCCGCTCTCTTCCAACGTGATGTAGTTGTCGGGGGAGAGGGCCGAGCGGCAGCCTTCGATGGTGGGACTTTTCAGCATCGCATCGCGGAGCTTGGGGGTGGCCACGAGGATTTCGAAAACGCCGCGGCGACCGAAATGGCCGGTGCCGAAGCACTTTTTGCAGCCCTTCGGTTGGAAAACCTGCTTGACGCCAGTGATGCCGAAGGTGGCGAATTTTTTCAGTTGATCCGCGGTGGGCGGCTTGGCGACTTTGCAGTGGGGGCAGAGTTGACGCACGAGGCGCTGGGCGACGACGACGTGCAATCCGGAGGCGACGACGTATGGTTCGACGCCGAGGTCAAGGAGCCGGAACATGCCGCTGATGGTTTCGCGTGAGTGAACGGTACTGAAGACCAGATGTCCGGTCATGCCGGCCTGGACGGCGACGCGCGCGGTCTCGGCGTCGCGAATTTCGCCGACGAGGATCACATCCGGGTCTTGCCGCAGAACGCTGCGGAGCAGGGCGGAGAACGAATTGCCCTGGGCGTCGTTCACGGGGATTTGCGTGACGCCGTCGAGCTGGATTTCGACGGGGTCTTCGATGGTGACGACATTTCGCTGGCTGATGTCGATGTCGCGGAGGATGGCGTAAAGCGTGGTGGTCTTGCCGGAACCCGTTGGGCCGCAGACCAGGATCATGCCGGCGTCCTGCTCGCTGGTCCGGCGGATAATCTCGCGGGCCTTGGCGGGAAGTTCCAGATCGTCAATGTGCAGCGGGGCGTTGGCGGTGTCGAGAACGCGGACGACCAGCTTTTGGCCGTGCATGGCGGGGGCAAAGCTGACGCGGTAATCCACGCGGCGTTCGATCATTTCCTTTTTGACTCGGGTGGGAACGCGGGCGCTGAAGTGGCCTTCCTGCACGATTCCCCGCTGGGCGATGTCGATGTCGCTGAGCACTTTCACCGCGGAGAGAAGTTTTACGCCGAGTTCCTTGCTCAGGCGGACGACATCGATCATCGTTCCATCCACGCGGATGCGGACCTGAACATCATCCATCCTGGGCTCGACGTGAATGTCCGTGGCCCGGCTGCGGAAGCAGACCAGCATGACCAGGCGCAGAATATTGATCGCTTCGCCGACATCCTTTTTCGGATCGGCGGGATAAACGAGTTTCCCGCGGGCGTTGATGAGGGCGATCTGGCGATCGGTGAAGGTTCTGTCGGTAAGGACCTCGGCGCGCTCGCGCAGTTGACGCTCGTATTCGTTGGCCGAGACGATCGTCTCGGGCGCCGGTTCGGCTTCGTCGTCGGATTCTTCCTCGTCGCCCACGAGGGTGGCCAGTTCGGCCATCGCGGTGTCCGCGGTGGCCTTGGTGGGCTGACGGCTCGCCGGACGAACGGCGGGGACGACCAGCTTGATCTCGGTTTTGCCGATGGTGATGACATCACCGCTGGCCATGACCGACTGGCGGACCGGCTTGCCGTTGAGCAGCGTGCCGTTTCGGGATTCCAGATCGCGGAGATGAAAGCCGTCGGCGGCCCGTTCGATGACGCAGTGGAATCGGCTGGACATCGGCTCGTCGATGACGAGGAGATTGGTGAAGTTCCGTCCGATGGTGAGCGGCCCACCGTCGAGCGGAACCTGCCGCGCACCCTTCGTGTCCTTGATTTCCAAATAGGCCGTCTGCATTAAAATCGAACCTCGAGCTCCTTGCCCCTGCCCTGTGGGATTATAGTACCGCAAGGAGCCGCTGGGAATAAGTGCAGGCACCCAGTTGCAAGTGCAAGTTGGATCATTCGCCTGTACCTGTCATTTGCCGTTGCCACTTGTACTTTCCAGTTTCCACTTTGGGCACTGGCCGAAGAATCGGCATGGGTTGCCGTAGAAGATCTCGGTCGCCTCTTGCTCGGTGTGGCCGCGGCGGCGGTATTCGAGAACGGTGTCGATCAGCGTATGTGGGCCGGATTCGCCCCAGTCGCTGGCGCTGTTCACGCAAATGTTTTCGGGGCCGAATTGCTCGAGAATGTCTGTTCCGCGCTGAGGAGTGAGCTTGGTTTGGGGGTAAATCGTCAGGCCGGCCCAGAAGCCGGCGTCGCGGGCCATGCGAATGGTGTGCTCCTCGCAATGATCGATCAGAACCCTTTGGGGCTCAATGCGGCGGTCGTTCTTCAAAATATTGACGATGATGGCAGTGCCCTTGTGCTTGTCCTGGAGGTGGGGCGTGTGGATGAGGATCAACTGATTGTGATCCGCGGCCAGATCGACCTGTTCTTCAAAGATTAAGATCTCATTGGGAGTGTTTTTGTTGAGTCCGATTTCGCCGATGCCCAAAACGCGCGGATGATCGAGAAGGGGGGGAATCAGATTGATCACCTCGCGGGCAAGTGGGACGTTCTCGGCTTCCTTGGCGTTGATGCAGAGCCAGGAATAATGCTGAATGCCAAATCGCGCGGCCCGGGCGGGTTCCACGTCCGTGAGATGACGAAAATAATCGGCGAAGCTTGAGGCCGAACTGCGGTCAAAGCCGGCCCAAAACGCGGGCTCCGAGACGGCAACGACGCCGCAGCGGGCCATGAATTGGTAATCGTCGGTTGTTCGGCTGATGCAGTGAATGTGGGGGTCGATCAGTTTCATCGCTTGCCGTGGGGTGGAGGGGGAGTTTTGTCCGAGAAGATCATCTGCACCCGCTCGGCCCGGTTGGGGCCGGCTTCCGATAAGACGCCCAGAGCGGTGCGAAGTTGAGCCAATCGAGAATCAGCCGCGATGGGTGGAGCGCGGTCGAGGCGATCAAGGTCGGCGGCGAGGGAGAGGCATCGGCTTCGCATGTCCAGGAGAGCTTGATCAAAAGTGTCTTTTGGATCGCGCATGAAATTATTGTATCGACGCCCGTTTGAATTTGTGTTTTCGGAAGATAAAATACCGCCGATTACTTGGGCCGTTGCCGAAGGACTCCACGGCGGCGGCCACGTTCCCGGAAAGGCGTTTCCGGGAGAAAGAGCCCGGCGGCGGGCCAGTTACAAGGGCGGACGAGAATTGCTTCGTCCGCATGCTAAGGCCGGTGTCCCAGGTGTCGATGCGATATCGACTCCCAAACCGTGCCGACAGTCACCTTGGAAAAGCGTCCGCGACGGCTTGGCATAACCGATGGGCGCCGCAGGTTTGCGTGCGTTCTCATTGAATAGGAGGTGATCCGTGACCAATTCAGACTGTAGAACGTGGGCTGCTGTAAGCAGCTTTCGCGGGTGAGACTCCCGCGATACACGCGGCTGCTTTACGCAGCTCACAGCAGTGAAACCGGAGCCCCGGATATACATCCGGGGCTTCTTATTTTTGTAGGGTTAAGCGCATCTCTGTTTCGATTGGAGAGAAGCCGGCCTTCGTATAGATCGATCGGCCCTGCGGGTGGGTATGCAGCGAAATTCTGTCGCAACCATTCTGGCGGCCATGATCGATCAGCATCTGCACGAGCTTTGTGGCAATGCCGCGGCGGCGCCAGGCGGGATCGGTGTACATGTTCATAATGTACGCTTCGCGGCCGGTGGGGTGGAATGATGATGGTGGGTGTACGTGAGTGACCAGGCCGCTGGTGGCGATGATTCGGGAGCGGGCAACGGCGATGTATGCAACGAATTCGCCGGCGGGAATGGCTTGAGAGAAATATTCGAGGATGGCGGTGCGAGTCTCGGCTTCGGCGGGTGCGGTGGAGACTTCGGCAAGAAATGCCAGACGCAGATCCGTCAGGGCGGCGACATCTTCGATCGTGGCCACGCGGTAGAGTATCTCATCCATGGCGAGTGCAAGCCGCTATGATTTCGGCGGTTCCTTGGCCTTGAGCCAGGGCATCATTTTCCGCAATCGGCGGCCGGTGACTTCGACGGGATGATTGTTGTCCTGCTCGTAAAGACGCTTGAAGTTCTTCATGCCGGCTTCGTATTCGGCTCGCCATTCCTTGGCGAATTGGCCGCTGGTGATTTCGGCCAAAATCTTTTTCATCTCGGCTTTGACGGCCGGGTTGATCACGCGCGGGCCGCGGGTCAGGTCGCCGTATTCGGCGGTGTTGCTGATGGAATATCGCATGTAATCCAGGCCGCCCTGATAGATCAGATCGACGATCAGCTTCACCTCGTGAACGCATTCAAAGTAGGCCATCTCCGGCGGATAGCCGGCTTCGGTGAGGGTTTCGAAACCGGCTTTGATGAGTGCGGAAAGTCCCCCGCAGAGGACGGCTTGTTCGCCGAAGAGATCGGTTTCGCATTCGTCCTTGAAGGTGGTTTCGATGACGCCGCTGCGAGCGCCGCCGATGCCGCGCGCCCAGGCGAGGCCGATCTCGCGGGCTTTGCCCGAATTATTCTGGTGGACGGCCAGGAGACAGGGGACGCCGCCGCCACGTTCGAATTCGCTGCGCACGAGATGGCCCGGGCCTTTGGGGGCGACCATCACCACGTCCACGTCCTTCGGCGGGACGACGGTTTTGAAATGGATGTTGAAGCCATGCGTCGCGCCGAGGGCTTTGCCGGACTTGAGGTGCGGAGCGATGCTCTTGGCGTAGACACCCGGCTGAACTTCATCGGGAAGGGTCACGATGATCAGATCGGCGGCCTTGACGGCATCCTCGACGCTGAGGGGATCGAAGCCATGTTGAATCGCAAGCTTGCCGTTGGGGCTGTCCTTGCGATTGGCGACGATAACTTTCACGCCGCTGTCGCGCAGGTTCAGACCGTGGGCGTGTCCCTGCGATCCGAACCCGAGGATGGCGACGGTTTTGCCGTTCAGGGCATCGAGCGGGGCGTCCTTTTCATAGAACATTTTGAGCGGTTGGGGCATTGGAATCCTTAAAAAAAGCGAGGTGGGATCGTAATGACGTATGCGGGGAGTGTCAAAAAAGGGTGCCGGAGGATTTGGAGCGGGGGATCTGGGCTTGGTTAATTCTTGACAATTCGGCGACGGATTTCCGCCAGGGCGCGACCGGGAACGATGCCGATGATGCCATCGATTTCATCGGGGTAGACGGTGTCTAACCAATTCAATACCGCCGCGCTGCGCCGAGCCAGCCCGGTGGATGTTTGCCGGCGATTGGGATGCCATGGAAGTTCAATATAATGAGCCGGAGCGGGATCGGGATAGGAAGTTGTTATCGCCATCAACACGAGCGGTTGATTGCGGGATATTTCCAGGGTGGGCGTTAAAATGACAGCAGGGCGGCGTTTTCGAAATCCGTTTGGATCACGCACAATCGCCCAAACGATTCGCCCCTCGCGAAGCTCATGAAATTCAACGCTCACGGTGGCTTGGCGACGCCGGCCGGGTGGGATCGGTCTGTTCGTCGTACCAACTTTGGGGAGGCCGACGGCGCGCTGCTAGCTTCAAAAGATCAGCGTTGGATAAACGGCGTCCAGAACTTTTCGCGCGTTTTCGCCGAACTCGTTTGGGCGGCGTCGTAGTGGATGGCATAACAGGATTATCGGTCGGAAAGCATCGCCCGTCAAATTTAACTTGCGTTGGTGGAACGCTGAGATTTTGGCAATGGGGCGAGGTCGGGTTCAATGAATTGCGTTTTGGCCTGGGGGTGCATGCGACGCTCAGGCGTATAAAAAAATCGCAGAACGTGCTTGGACATCAACTGCGGATGCGCGTCGCAGAACTCATCGGCATCGTGGACGGGATGCGTTTTTTCATAAGCGTGCATAACGGCGGCGATCAGGTGCAGCAGGGCGTGCGTGGTGGTTTCGTTGTAACCGCGGAGCGGGCCGTCTTCGGGGACTTTATTGGCGGCGTTGTAACGCTTGATGCCGGTGCGAATGTGCTCGAGCGCATCGTTGAACGGATAGCGCTGGAGGTAAATGTATGCGGTCTTCACGTGGGCGCGGTGGGTCCATTGTTCGAAAGGCAATGCGCAGCTTTCAAATTGGCGCAGGAGCTCGGCATCGTCCATCATGCGGATGATCTCTTTTTGGATGTCTTGGACGAGACGGGGTCGCTGAGCATTTTGACGAGTTCGGTAACAATGTCCTGAGGCTCGGCCATTCGGCCGGGGCCGACGTTGCGGCAGGCGAGCCAGCCCGGCTCGGGGCCGATGAAGCGATAGCCCAGTTCCGTCAGCCTGGCGACGTTTTGCCGGGCGATGGGGTGTTCCCACATCCGATGGTTCATGGCCGGCGCGAAAACCACCGGGCAGGCGGCGGCGCAGACCATGAGGCTGACCAGATCATCCGTCAGGCCGGCGGCGATCTTGGCGATCGTGTGATTCGTCGCCGGGGCGACGAGCATGATGTCGGCACGCTCGGTCAGCGAGATGTGCTGGGGATCGGAACTGTCGGTCAGGTCGAAGATGCCCGTGCGCACCGGCCGTGCGGACAGAGCCTGAAACGTCAGCGGCGCGACGAACTTCTGGGCCTCGGGGGTCATCGCGACGGTGATGCCAGCGCCGAGCTGAACGAGTTTGCTGACCAGATCGGCGACCTTGTAGGCCGCGATACCGCCGCAGACGGCGACGATGATCTCGCGTCCTTTGAGATTCGAGGAGTTTTGGCCGGTTGCGGACATTGCCGAAACCACAGCTCGCAAGCGAGCCCGCTAAACCCGGAGCATCAGCCCTTGGGCGGCAGGAGGCCGCTGGCTTCGTAATCGATGGCGATCTTGTCGTGCAGGACTTCCTGGATGGCAACTTCCAGATCGGTCATGTTGCCGCGCTCAACCAGGGGTCGGGCGCCGTCCATCAATTCGAGCATGCGCTTTTGGATCAGCGCGGTCAGCCTGAAACGGCCGCCGACCTTGGCCACGATTTCGTCGCTCTTCAATGCGTTAATCATAGACTAGAGGCCTCCACTGCGTTTGTGTTTGATGATCTTGATGATTTCCTCGACGGCCTGATTCAGATCGTCGTTGATGACCATGTAATCGAATGCCCGGCTTCCCTTGGCCATGTGAATTTCACGCTTGGCATTGCGGAACCGTTTAGCAATTTCATCGGCACTGTCCCGCGCGCGGGCCTCAAGCCGGTGCAGAAGTGTAGGCTCATCGGGCGGAAGAATGAAGATGGAAAGACACTGGGGGTACTGAAAACGGACCTGCAAGGCCCCCTGAACGTCGATTTCCAGCAGAATATCCTTGCCTTCGGCCAGCAAATCCATCGCGGGATGCTTGGGCGTACCGTAATAATCGCCGTAAACCTGGGCATATTCCAGGAATTCGTTGGCGTCGAGCCGGTGGAAAAACTCGTCGGAGGAAATATGTTCGTAGGTTTTGCCCTTTTCGTCACCGTCGCGGCGGGGGCGGGTGGTGGCGCTGACGATGTAAGTGACGGAATGCCGCTCGGCAAGCTGGCGCGAGATCGTGCTCTTGCCGACGCCAGATGGGCCGCAAAGGATGATCAGAAGGCCGGACTTTTTGGATTGATTGGCCATTGGGCTCTGGGCGCGTTACTCGACGTTCTGCACCTGTTCCTTGAGACGGTCGATGGCGCCCTTGATCTCAACGATGTGCCTGGCGATTGCCGCGTCGTTGGCTTTGCTGGCGATGGTGTTGGCTTCGCGGAGCATTTCCTGGGCGATGAAATCGAGCTTTCTTCCGGCGTGCTCGCCGGTGCGGCTGGCCTGCTCGAACGCTTCCAGATGGCTGGTCAGCCGCTGGATTTCCTCGCTGATGTCGGCCCGCTCGGCGAAGACGGCGACTTCCTTCAGCAGATCGTCCTGGCTGACCTGAAGCTCGGCCTTGCTCAGCAGCAGATTCACGCGTTGCGACAGCCGGCGATGATAATCCTCAATGACGCTGGGGGCGCGGGTCTGGATTTCGGATAAATGAGTCAGGATCACCTTCGTGTGCTTCAGCAGATCGGCCAGAAGCGATTTGCCTTCCTGCGCTCGCATGGCGGCGAGCTTGGCGATGGCGGACTTGGTGAGTTGGCGAATGACCTCGCCGTGATGTTCGATCTCGTCGGTTTCATCCCGCGGTTCCTGGCAGACCCCGGGAAGCTGCACGAGGCTCGCCAGGTCGATCTGGACCATTTTCTCCAGGCCTTTGACCTGCTGAAGCTGCTGGAGATACGCCGTCAGGGCCGGGATGTTCAGGTGATAAGCCGCCTCGGCGCTGTCGGTGCGCATCTTGAGGACGAAGGTGATCGATCCGCGGCCCAGGCCTTCGCGGAGGGCGGTTTCGATTTCCGGCTCCAGGCCGCTGACGTGGTCCGGCAGCTTGATGGTGGATTTGTAAAAACGATTGTTCAGCGACCGAATCTCGACGGAATAATGTGTTCCGTCGCGTTCCGCGGTGGCGTCGCCGAATCCGGTCATGCTGACGATCATGCGTGATCTGCCCGTTTCAAAGTAAAAGTTATTTGGCCGGCGTTGAGGGAGAACCCGATCCCTGCCCGGTGGGGACTTGCTGCACTTGCTGCGTTGGCGTCGTGCCGCCTCCGACGTGGTTCGCGAGAAGATTCAAAACGGCGGCCATGATGACGAAGAGGGCGAAAACGATGCTGGTAGCCCAGGTGAGGACGTCGCCGGTTTTGGCGCCGAAGGCGGTATTGCCGCCGGACCCGCCGAACGCGCTGGAGAGCCCGCCGCCGCGACCCTTCTGGATCAATACCAGCAGTATCATGATCAGGCACAAAAACATAAATAAGGTCATCATGACCCAAAAAATAGCGAGCATGTGGTCTCCGTATCTACCTTTAGCCCACGGATCGGTGGGCTTTTTCAGTTCGTCATTTGGCGGCGCTGGCGATGGCCAGGAACGCGTCGGCCTTTAAGGATGCGCCGCCGATGAGGCCGCCGTCCACGTCCGGCTGCGCCAGCAGCCCCCGGGCGTTCTCCGGCTTCATGCTGCCGCCGTACTGAATCCGTACGCAATCCGCGAAATCTTTGTTCCAACGCCTGGCGATGGTCTGGCGAATGTACGCATGAACTTCCTGGGCCTGAGCATCGGTGGCGTTTCGGCCGGTGCCGATCGCCCACACCGGCTCGTACGCGATCACCAAACGATCGGGGTCCTGCATCGCATGGGACAGTTCATCCAGTTGTCGCTGAACGACATCGAAGGTTTGCCCCGCATCCCGCTGCTCGATCTTCTCGCCGACGCAGTGGATCAGGATCAATCCGCCGCCGTAAATGGCATGGGCCTTTTTGGCGACCATGACTGAATTTTCGCCCAGGACGTGCCGGCGTTCGCTGTGCCCGGCCAGGGCGAATGAGACGCCGAGGTCTTTGAGCATTTCGACGGAAATTTCGCCGGTGAACGCTCCGTTCTTTTCGAAATAGGCGTCCTGCGCGCCCAGCAGAATGGATGAGCCGGCAATCGCCTGTGCGGCGGCATCGAGATAAACGAACGGCGGAGCGATGCCGACCTGCACGCCCTGCGGCGCGCCTTTGGCGACGGCCTTGGCCAGATCGACCGCGCCGGCCTTAGCCGTGTTCATCTTCCAATTGCCTGCGACGAATGGCACTCTGCTCATCGACATCTGCTCCAAATCAAAAAGAATTTTGCCACAGATGAAAATCAGATACACACAGATAAAACATGGAATCTCGGTTTTTCATCTGTGTGCATCTGCCTTTTCATCTGTGGCCAATTTCTTCGTCATTTAATCGGTGGCAAAAAATTCAAGCTCGCGCCGGCTCGCTGGACTCGGCGAACTCTTTGCCGAAGATCGCCGCGATTTTTCGCAGTTGCTGCATCAATTCCCGGAACGTCTCGGGCAGCAGGGCTTGCGGTCCGTCACATTGGGCTTCGCTGGGACAGTAGTGGACCTCGACGATCAGGCCGTGCGCGCCCGCGGCCATGCCGGCGGCGGCGATGGACGGAACGTAGTCGCGCTTTCCCGCGGCGTGGCTCGGATCGATGATGATCGGCAAATGCGTCCAACTCGAAGCCACGGGAATGCTGGTGACATCCAGCGAGTAGCGAACGCTGTCCTCAAAGGTTTTGATGCCCCGCTCGCAGAGCACCACGCTGCGGTTGCCCTGGCTCAGGATGTATTCGGCGGAGAGGAGCCAATCCTTCACCGTCGCGGCGAGGCCGCGCTTGAGGAGAACGGGTTTCTTCGCCTTGCCGACTTCGCGAAGGAGATCGAAATTCTGCATGCTGCGTGCGCCGATCTGGAAGCAATCGACGAACTGCTCCATCTTTTCGACCTGGCGAGTGTCCATGACCTCGACGCAGATGGGCATGCCCAGTTCGTCGCCGCAATCGCGCATCCAGCGAAGTGCCGATTCGCCGAGCCCCTGGAATGAATAAGGACTGGTGCGCGGCTTGTAGACGCCGCCGCGCAAAATGGTCGCGCCGCCCTCGCGGACTTCGCGGGCAATGCGGGTGAGCATCTCCTGATTTTCGACGGCGCACGGGCCGGCGATGCAGGCCGCGTGATTGGCGCCGATTTTCACCTTGGGAACCGAGCCCCCGCCGATCTCGACAACGGAGTCATCCTCATGAAACTCGCGGCTGGCGAGTTTGTACGGCTTCATGATCGGCACGACTTTTTCCACCCCGTCGAGCGAGGCCAGATGATTCTGGTCGATCAGGCCCTCTTCGCCGACCGCTCCGATGACGGTGCGGAATCGGCCCTGGCTGAGGTGGGACTGACAGCCCATTCGTTGGATTTCGCTGACCACGCGGTCGATGGCCGCCTGGGGCGCGTGCGAATTCATGACGATGATCAAGGCAAATCTCCTAAGATAACCGGCGTTTTTGGCGTACCGGTGGGAAAGCGTATCATTTTAAGGGGGGAAGCGGGGTTATACAATAGTGCCGAGAACGGGGGAGAAATTGGAAATTGCCTATTTCCTATTTCCTATTTGTGTCGGGACACGGTCTTCCAATAGGCAATAGGCAATAGGCAATGATCCTCTATGCCGCAATCTGTTCCGGGCTGTATCCGCCGCGGGCGAGGTAACTTTGCAGGACTTCGTAGACCGCGGGGCAGATTCCGCCGGTGAGGTTGCGGGCGAGAATCGTCGTTACCTGCTCGTCGGTCAGGTCCTGCCGGTACGGGCGCTTGGCCGTCAGGGCTTCGTAAATGTCGGCAACGCAAAGAATGCGCGCCGGAGCGCTGAGCTGATTCACGGTCAGACCGCGATGGTATCCCTTTCCGTCGAGGCGTTCGTGGTGGGAGGCCGCCAGGTCGGCCAGGTCCTTGAAGCCGTCGACGTGCGAGAGGATTTGCTGGGTGTAGAGCGCGTGTCGGCGCATCACGGTCAACTCGTCGGGCGTGAGCTTGCCGGGCTTGTCGAGGATCAGGTTTGAGATGCCCAGCTTGCCGATATCGTGCAGAAGCGCGGCCCGGCGAATGTAACGAACTTCCTGCGCGGAGTACCCCATCAGCTCGGCGATGCCCGCGGCGATTTTGGCCACGCCCTCGGAATGTCGGAAAGTCCACGGGGATTTCGCGTCGATCACTTTGCTGAAACCCTGGGCGATGCGATCCAGTTGAGATTCGTCGGCAATCAGCACGCGATCTCCGGGCTCGAAGGTCGCGGTTGCGCCGGCCGGTTTTTCAGAATGGAATCGCTTCCAGAACTCGCGATCGTTTTTGATATTCAGGAAAACCCGGACCAGTTCGGGGTCGAACCAGGTTCCGCTACGGCCGCGAGCCATTTCACAGGCGACTTCCAGGCCGAACCCGCTGACGAAAACCTCGGCGGTCTGGGCGATGCTCAGGACGCGCGCCAGCAGCGGAATCTGCGCGCCGCTGAGGCCGTCGGGGTGGCCGTGGCCGTCCCAATGCTCGTCGAGATTGCGAATCGCGGCGGCGGTCAGATCGGGGAACTCCAACTCGCGAGCGATGGCCGCGCCGCGCTCGCATCTCAATTCGACGAGCGACTTGGCCTCGCGCTGCCCGCCGCGGACGATCCGCGCAAAGTGCTGGATTTTGTCGATCGTCGATTTGCCCCGCGAGATGTTCCGAATGACGTATCCGAGCGATTTGAACGTGCTCACCCAATTGATCGTTTTGGCTTCGCGCTTGGTGATCCGGTCGTCGGAGCCGAAGAGATAACACATCTTGGCCGAGTTGTTGGAACAGCCGAGATCCTTCAAAAGCAGCGCGTAAAACAGGGCCGAGGATTCGTCGGGGCCGAGATGGATTTCCTGCGCGATGCGCATGCCCAACATGCAGGTCCGGGCGGCATGTCCCTGCGGCTGGCCCTCGGTGATGTCCAGCGCATACGACAGCGCGGAGATGACCTGCGACAATTTGATCTGAACGATCGATTGCTCGGCAACTGCCGACATGAAATTCTCCCGCGACGACCGAGCCTCGCGTCAATCTCCTTGCGAAGTCCGTTACACAATTGCCTATCGGTCGATTCCAAGGCCTGGAAAATGAAGCGGCGATGAATTGCTTCGCCTCGCGGCGCAGGGAGACGAATTATCAGACCACGGGCGGTTGGAAAAAATCTGCTCGGGACGGATTCTCCGCCGATCGGCGGCTCGCGATTATCTTCATATCCAGACACGCGCTATCGCTTGGTGGCCTGTGAGGCATCTCACCATATCTCCCAGCGGGGCAAGGAAATATGGCGGAACTCGTTAAGGACTGGAAACGCCGACCCGATAGATTGATCGATCCCTTCGCCATGGGTCCGCGCAGTCAGATGAGTGGGAACGTACAACTTCTGGCCTTTCGACTGGACGAGCGCCGTTACGGTTTGCACCTGGCCCAGGTCCTGCGCGTCGTTCGAGCGGTGGACACCACGCCCCTGCCCCGTGCCCCGCAAATTGTCTGGGGCGCGATCAATCTTCACGGAACGATCATCCCGGTGCTCAATTTGCGCAAACGCCTCGGCTTTGCCGAGCGCGAAATCGGTCTCGACGACCAATTCATCATCGCCCGCACCTCGCGGCGAAGCGTTGCTTTGGTAGTGGACAGCACCAGCGGCGTCATCGAGCACCCATCCAAGGACATCATCGCGGCCAGCAAAGTGGTGGGGCGGCTGGAGCAGATCGAAGGCGTCGTTCGCCTCGAGGGCGATCTGCTTCTCATCCACGATCTGGACCGATTTCTGTCTCTCGATGAAGAACGCGAACTGGAAACCGCGGTGACGGGAGCGCCAAACCATGGATCCTGACACGCCCGAAAACTTGTTGGCGCGGCTGAGCGAGTTTGTCGCCCAGACGATGGGATGGGATTTCCCGCCGTCGCGTCATGCGGACTTGCGGCGCGGCATCGCCGCGGCGGCGAAAGATCTGGGCTTCGATAGCGCGGCCGCCTGTGCGCAACAGTGCCTGGCGGGGGCGCTGACCAAAGCGCAGCTCGATCGCCTCGCAAGCCATCTAACGGTGGGGGAGACGTATTTCTTTCGAGAAAGCAAAACATTTGAGGTTCTGGCCAATGAGATTCTGCCTTCGCTGATTCGGTCGCGCCGCGGCGAAAATCGGGAGCTGCGGATTTGGAGCGCCGGATGCTGCACCGGCGAGGAGCCGTATTCGATCGCGATCCTGCTTCGGCAGATGCTGATGGATTGGCAGGAGTGGAAGATCACGCTGCTGGCGACGGACATCAATCCGCTTTTTCTGCGCAAGGCCGAAGCGGGAATGTTTGGACAGTGGTCGTTCCGCGGCGCGCCGGCGTGGCTGAAGGAGCGGTACTTCCGCAGCGGGCCGGGGGAGCGATTTGAGATTCTGCCGGAGATCCGGCAAATGGTGCGATTCAGCCAATTGAACCTTGCCGCGGAAAATTACGCGCCCGTGCTCGGCGACTGCGCGGCGATGGACGTGATCTTCTGCCGGAACGTCCTGATGTATTTTCGATCCTCCCACGCGGCGAGAGTGGTCGAAAAGCTGCATCAGGCACAGGCGGAGCGGGGCTGGCTGATCGTCAGCTCCAGCGAATTGTCCCACCACTTATTCGCACCCTATTGCACGACAAATCTGAACGGGGCGATTCTATATCAGAAGGACAGCAACCGGCCGAAAATCTCGATCCCGTCCCCCAATATTCCCGCAGTGCGCTGGGATGAGGGACTTGAAGAAATCCCGTTGCCGGATGCGGGCTTCTTGTTCGTTCCGCCGCCTGAACCTCTTCCGGTTTGCGCGGAGAGCGAGCCGGATAATGAATCTTCCGCGCTGAGCGTCGAGGCGCGGACGCTGGCCAATCAGGGGAATCTGGCGGAAGCGCTGGGATGCTGCGACCGATGGATCGCGGCCGATAAGCTCAACCCCGCCAGCCACTATCTGCGGTCGGTCGTGCTTCAGGAACAAGGGGCGCTTCTGGAAGCGGTCCAATCGCTGCGGCGGGCGCTGTATCTGGATCCGGATCACGTGCTGGCGCACTTTGCGCTGGGCAGCATCGCGCGCGGCCGCCATGAACTGCGAGAATCGCGCAGACATCTGGTCAATGCGCTTCGGCTGCTGAAGACTTATCCGCCGCAGACGGTTCTTCCGGAGTCGGATGGAGTGACGGCTGGGCGCCTGGCCGAGATGATCGGTTCTCTTACGGAAGCGGAGGTGGCGGCGTGAGCGAACCAACGACGATGGCCGCCAGCGCCACCGAGACTCTTAAAGCCCGCGCCCGCGCCCTGGCGCAGCCGATTCGGCGCGATGACGACGGCGCGGACGAGGCACTGAAGGTTGTCGAGTTTCGGCTGGCGAAGGAGCGATATGCGGTCGAGCAGAAATACGTGCGCGAGGTGTACGGGCTGAAGGAATTGACGCCCCTGCCCTGCACGCCGGGATTTCTGTTGGGAATCATCAACGTGCGCGGGCAAATCCTGCCGGTGATCGACGTGAAGAAATTCTTCGATCTGCCGGAGGAGGGGATCACGGACCTGCACATGGTCGTCATCGTGCACGGCGAAACGGCCGCGGGCGAGGAGATGGAACTGGGCATCCTGGCGGATGCGATCGTGGGCGTGCGGTCCATTCCGCAGAGCACCTGCCAGCCGTCGCTGCCCACGTTGACGGGAATCCGGGCCAAGTATCTCAAGGGCGTGACGAACCAGCAGGTCGTGATCCTGGACGTGCCGAGCATTTTGAACGATCCGAAAACCACCGTGAACGAGGAAGTCGAAGGGTGACCACATGAGATGGACCGTGGGAACAAAAATCGGCGCGGGATTCAGCATGGCGCTGGCGATCGTCGTCACCATCGGAACGGCTTCCTACTGGAGCACGGCCAAACTCACCGACACGGCCGATTGGGTGACGCACACCCACAAAGTCCTGGAAGGCCTCAGCGGACTGATTCAATCGATGACGGATGCGGAAACCGGCCAGCGCGGCTATTTGCTTACTGGGGACGAGGCTTACCTGGCGCCTTACCAGGCCGGGCTGGCGGATATTGACCAGAATCTGCGCGACGTAAGCGATCTGACGGCGAATGAACCGCAGCAGCAGAGCCGGATCGAGACTCTTAAGCCGCTCATTGCGCAAAGGTTGGCAATGCTCAAGGAAGGAATCGGCGTTGAGAAGGACAAGGGACCGGAGGCCGCGCGCCAGTGGGTCATGAACGGCAAAGGCCATACGGAAATGGGCGACATCCGAACCGTGATCGGCGACATGCGGAAAGATTCGCTGGGCTTGCTGAAAGTTCGGTCCGACGAAGCCCAGGCCAGCGCGCAGAGATTGGTGCTGACCATCGTCGCGGGGACTGTTTCGGCGTTCGTGATTCTGTCCATCGCCGGTTTGCTCATCACGCGGAATATTTCCAGGCCGCTGAAGGAAATCACCTCGGTGGCGGAACGAATCGCGGCGGGGGATTTGAGCGTCCAGGTGTCCGCGGGCGGGCGGCGCGACGAAGTGGGCGTCATGACGCGGGCTTTTTCTTCCATGATTAGAAACCTTCGAGCTTTGACAACCCAGGTTGCCGAGAGCGTGAGCGTCTTAACGGCGTCGGCGAGCCAGATATCGTCGTCGACGACTCAACTGGCGACGAGCGCAACGGAGGCGGCGACGGCGGTGAGCGAAACGACCGCGACGGTGGAAGAGGTCCGTCAAACGGCGCAGTTGGCGACTCAAAAAGCCAAATCGGTG
>DATAWP010000061.1:0-16827 GCA_036267155.1 Tepidisphaeraceae bacterium | reverse complement strand
GACCCCACTCCTCCTCCGGAGGAGGAGTGGGGTGAACTCTTCCATTACCAATAAACGCTACGTAAACTAGGAACCCATCACCCCTCAGAGCGCTGCACTATTCAACCGCCGAGCGCTGCACTATTCGAGCGCCGTTTACATAAGGGCATTGCCCTTGTTCTTGGCCACTATTTTAAGCACGCCGTCAACGTCTTTAAGCACTTTGCTGGCGTGCATGGCTGTTGGCGAAAAGCAGCGAATCATGTTGAGCTTCAATTCGGGTTGCGCGTCGACGAGATTTTTGTGGGCTGTCCGCACATGCCAAATTCCGGAACAGCTTGCAGAATAATGAATTAGAACGAAGCCATAAGAATTCGCCGCGCGACTTTCAAGGCGGGCCAAACACTTGCTCAGGCCGATCGGCCTGCCGGTTCGATCCCCGATCAAGCGAAACAAGACCGCGTTCCAAGGGCACTCTGGCAACCGCGTCGCTTGTGCGAGCCGTCAACTTGATCGGTTAGATCGCACCGCAGGTTAGCGATCGCGCGCTCACCGAAACTGTTCGAATAATGGACGCATCGATCTCCGCCAGCTAGACTGGTCGCCAGTGCGCCCCGCCGGGCAGCACTGGCGATACCTGCCCCGTTCGCTGGTGGACGCTCCGGCGGGGCGTCTTTTGGCGGGACGCTGCCCCGAACTTCCCTGCTATTGGATTTAACGTAGTCGTCTTTCAAAATCCGAAGGGTTTTGACCTCATGAAAGATCATCACGTTAAACCTATTGAGGAGGCGGTCTCGACCGACTCGATGCTCCTGCGGGCCGCATTAGACGATGATCAAGCGGCATGGCAAAAGCTTGTCGAGACGTATTTTGGCCCCGTGTATCGCTGGGCCAGAAACGCAGGCTTGCAGGACTGCGATGCGGTCGAAGTTGCGAACGAAGTGTTCGCCTCGGTCGCGAAAGCATTGCCCAAGTTTCGCCATAGTGCCGAATCGGACACATTTCGCGGCTGGCTCCGCCGAATTACCCAGCATGTGATCGCCGACTGGTGGCGCGCACAACAGCGGCTGCCAAGTCGAGCCGCGGGTGGCAGCGACAATCAACAATTGCTGAACGATGTAGCAATTATTGATGCAATTTCATCGATTCGCCAATCGAAGCCATCGCCAGAAAAACTAGCGGTCGAGCGGGTACGGGCGTGTGTGCGCACAGAAGCGTGGCGAATTTTTTGGCTTGCAACGGCCGAGGAAATGTCACCGGAGGACGTTGCGGCCGAGTGTGGGGTGTCGGTTAATGTCGTTTACCTCACCAAACATCGAATCGCCAAACAGATTCGGCGTGAGTTGGAAGCTGGAGACGACATTTCTTCGGGGGGCGGCTGCGACCATGACAGAACGAATGAATGGCTGTCCTGAACGGGATCAAATCCGCTTGTTCTTGGGAGGCTCCTGCGGCGATGAATGGGCCGAGGCAATTGCCAACCATTTAGCGGAGTGCGTGGTCTGCTCGGTTGCGGCCAAGGATATCGCACGACAGAGCGATACGATCGCCCGTCTTGTCGAGCTCGCGGACCGTCGATTGGAATTGGAGCCTGCTTGCCAAGAGGCGCGTCGCCGATTGCTTGGCAGTTCGCCGCCGGTGATGATGCCGTCGTTGCCGCTGACGCTCGGTCAATACGAACTGGTCGAGCCCATTGGCCGCGGCGGAATGGGGCGCGTCTTCAAGGCTCACCATCGGCACCTGAAGCGGACCATCGCGATCAAGCTTCTTTCGCCGGAACGTGCTCACGATGCCGAGGCCGTGGCCGCGTTTCTGCGAGAGATGGAGGCCATTGGTCGCCTCGACAGTCCATATATCGTAAGGGCGACTGACGCCTCCTGCGTCGACGGCGTTTATTTCCTGGTGATGGACTATATTCCGGGCGCCGACCTTGCGCGTTTGCTCGATCGTGTCCCTCGGCTTGATGTTGCCGACGCTTGTGAAATCATCCGACAAGCAGCGCTCGGCCTGCAATACGCTCATGAGAACGGACTCGTGCATTGCGACATCAAGCCGTCCAATTTGATGCTGACCGATCAAGGCTTGGTCAAGATCCTTGATTTGGGATTGGCACGTTTTCAGGCTGGAAATTGCGCCACGCTTTCCGCTACCGTAGCTGGAACGGTCGACTATATGGCTCCGGAACAGTGGCAACCCAATGCTGAATTGGACATCCGCACCGATATCTATGCGCTTGGATGTACGCTATTCAAACTGCTAACGGGTTCGGCACCTTACGAAAAGGCGGGTACGAATCGTTGCGTCTCCCACGAATCCGCGCCAATTCCAAATCTATCGGAGCGACACTCCGGCGTCCTGGTGGAGATGAGTGTGATCGCCACGCGAATGCTGGCCAAAAAACCGGAAGGCCGATTTGGCGAACCGCGAGATCTGGCTCTGGCGGTCGCGCCGTTTTGCGCCGGCAGCAGATTGCCTCGGCTTGCCCAGAGAGTCATAGGCCCAACGTCTGACACCGTTCGCATGAGGGACTTTGGGGAAACCATCGTTCATCGCAAAAGTCTGCCGCGGGCAAAAGCAGTTCCGGGAAAGCCGTGGCTTGCACTTGCTCTGGCGTTGGGACTGGTCGTTGTCGTTGCGATTTGCGCCGTGTTTTCGAGGCGGTTGTTCGATCGAACTAGAGAACCTTGGACGTCCAGCTCGGTTGCGGGCCCTTCCATCGAGCAAGCCGGAACTACTGAGCATATAGGAGGGCAAACCTCCACGTGGAGACCTGTGAAATTCGTTTGGCCCGACGACGCGAGCGGCTCATTCTGGGAGTTCGACCAGGATCGAAACGAGCTGTTCATCAGCTGCACTGGAATGGCATTGTTTTCAGCGGGCAATATCGCGGCCCCGAGCTACGAAATTCGGGCGACGATCGAACAGATTCATTGGGAGCGGGTTGGTGTGTTTTTTGGTTTTCGGACGCCAAAAAATGGTCCAGCTGGCACCGCGCAATATCAGTTGATCGAACTAATGGGCGAACATGACGGCAAATTCACGTTTGAACGTCATCTCGTCAACTTATTTGGCGGCCGAACGCACTCCGTCGATATTTGCGGAATTTCGGAGTTGCCGGCAATTGCTGGCCCACACGTGCTGACGATCCGAGTCCAGCAGGGCTCGCTTCAAAGCGTGCATTGGGACGGCAAGAGATTGAATGGCCTCGTTGCGTCAACGATGAATCGGCGGTTGCCGAGCGATTCCAGTGCCTTCGGAACATTCAACGACCGAAGCACAAGTCAGTTTTGCAACGTCGTCTCACAGACCAGAGAATCCGACTAATGGCCATCGTCATCAACACACCGTTAGCTTTCGCGAATGCGAAAGTGTGGACCGATGCGCAGAATAACAACTGGATATTGGCGTGCGGCGTTAACGCCATCAATGGCCAAAGCCAGCTTGGAACACTCGCCGCGATGGTGTATCAAAACGCCAGCGTTATTCCAATCGCGCCGCCGCCCAGCGTGCCCACCACAGCCGCCACGGGAACCAATGGGTTTTGGGAGTTTGGCCCCGGTAATTTGGTTCCTGGTGCAATTTGCGGTCCAGCAAGCGCGCCGGCATCGAATTTTTTGGCCGTCTGGGATACATATCCCGCGTTGGCAGGTGCATGGAATCGCACTATTGAGCCATTTTTTGGGGTTTGCTCTACGACGACTGACACATGCGCAGCCTCGTCTAGCTCGTCGAGTTCATCAAGTAGTTCTTCCTCGTCAAGCTCGTCCCCCAGTAGTTCGAGTAGTAGTTCCTCGTCCAGTTCGTCATCATCGAGCAGTTCGTCATCCAGCAGCTCGCCGAGCTCATCGAGCAGTTCCTCAAGTCCATCGTCCTCGTCCAGTTCGTCCTCTGCACCCAGTTCGTCGTCATCGAGCAGTTCGTCTAGCGCTCCCAGCAGTTCATCATCCAGCAGCAGCTCATCGAGCAGTCCATCGTCCTCATCCAGTTCGTCCTCTGCGCCCAGTGCGTCGTCCTCCAGCAGTTCGTCTGTTGCCCCCAGCAGTTCATCCAGCAGCTCATCGAATTCATCGAGCAGTGTTTTGAGTTCATCGTCCTCCTCCAGTTCTTCCTCTGCGCCCAGTTCGTCCTCATCCAGCAGTAATTCATAGAGAGCCGCAGCAGCTCCCCAGCCAACGCAAATGCTGGCCACACATTACCCAACAGATTGCCACATGAATCCAATCTACATCGTCGGATACCCAAGCTACGTGGGGGGCGCAGACACTGAGCTTTGGCACACGATCAAACTCTGGCGGTCCGCTGGCATCGAAGTTCGAATGGTCCCCACTTGGGTTGCACCAGCCGATTGGATCGTTCGTCTTGAGCAAATCGGCGTCCCGACCTTTCAGGTCGCTGGGCCTGACGATCTGGCGTCGATTCCTGGCTTGTTCGGCAGCACCGTGATTAGCTTTTGCAACGGCGAATTCCTAAACCATGCCCATTGGTTCAAAGGGATGGAATGCCGTATCGTGTGGGTGAACTGCATGACGTGGGCGTTTCCGAAAGAAATTGAGCAGTACGAGCAGCACGGGCCATTCGATCGGTATGTGTTTCAATCGAATTTTCAGAGGCAAGCGTTGTTTCCGGCCCTCCGAAAATTCGGCGTCACGGAGGACCAATGTCACCTGATTCGCGGAGCGTTCGCTTTCGACGAGTTCCCGTTTAGCCCATCGCCGCATGTCGCCAACGAACCCTTTGTCTTCGGACGAATCGCCCGGCCGGACCTTGATAAGTGGAGTTCAAACCTGTGGCCAATTTACGGTGCCGTGCAATACGCCAACAAACAAGCTCGCGTCATGGCATGGGACGACCTCCTCACCAAGAAATGCGGGCCGCCTCCGCCCTGGGCACTCGCTCTGAAGGCAAACGCTGAGCCTGCGCGCAAGTTTATGGCCAAGCTCCACTGCATGTTTCCGATCAACGGGGGCGCCCGCGAGAATTGGCCGCGCTCCGGATTGGAAGCGATGGCGAGCGGTGTGCCGATTGTGGCCCAGCGAGAGTGGGGTTGGTGCGAGATGATCGAGCACGGTGTCACCGGCTTTTTGGGGGGCGACGATTGCGAGCTCGCCCATTTCGCCGCGGCGTTGGCCCACGACGAGGAACTGCGGCTGCAGATTGCGAAGCAGGCCCGGCACCGCCTGGTGACGGAGTTGGCGAGTCCTAAGACGATCTTGCCCAAATGGATCAATTTGCTCGAAGGCCTGGATTCTTCACAGCAGCGCATGTCGGAATTCGCAACATCAATGGCGGATCGGTCGACTAGCATCAATGGGGCGGCATGAAGATGAGCGGCGCATGGGAGTCACTGCTCGATGGCGATCCAATGATCAGCTGTGTGATGCCGACCTACGGCCGACCTGATTTTGTCAGCGAGTCGGTCGCGATGTTCCTGGCACAGGATTATCCGCGTAAGGAATTGGTCGTTCTCAACGATTGTGCCGGGCAAGAGTTGGCAGGCGAATTTCTGGGCGTGCGTCTCATCAATTCCAAGACGCGTTTCGCCACGCTTGGTGAAAAACGCAATGCATGCATCGAGGCTGCCGTAGGTCCATTGATCGCCGTCTGGGATGACGACGACATCTATCTGCCCTGGCGATTATCATTATCGCTTCGCGAAATGCAAAGGCATCAGACCAGGTTCTACCGCGCCGCCGAATTCTGGGCCTACTGGGGAGAAGCATCACTACACGACAATCAGTCGGTGCCCGGTTGGGTTAATCATCCGAACACGCTGTTTTCAAAAACCCTTTGGCAGCAAGTCGGCGGTTATCCTGCGCGTGGTGTCGGCGAAGATGCCGAATTCTTCGCCAAGATTCATGAGTCACTCGGGCAGGAGTTCATCAAGTTTCCGCTCGATCGGATCGACCGCTTTTTTGTGCTCCGCGGCACTTCGGAGTACGCCCACATGAGCATGGCCGGCGGAGCAAAACCTCTCGATCTGTCGCCCGGGAGGCGAATTGTTGTGCCTCGACCAATCGCCGATCCCGTGCTGAAGTCATCCTGCGACAGACTGATCCAAGAGCGATACCAACGAAAGGGCACCCTTGCTTCGGACGGCTTGGCTCCCGTTCTCAGCGTGTGCGTCAGTATCAAGAACCGTTCACGGATCGCCGCCGATGGCAGAGTCTTGGAATTGTTTCCGAATTGCGTCAGGAGTTTGTCCGCCGCTGCAGCAACTGTCGGCAAAGTGGAATTGGTCGTCGCCGATTTCCATTCCGACGACTGGCCGCTCGCCGGATGGCTATCGTCGGCCGCGGGTAACCTTGCGCATCGCATTATTCCGATCGATGGACCGTTTTCAAAGGGGAGGGGCCTGAACGTCGCTGCGGGCGCTGCGCGCGGCAGCCGCGTTCTTTTTCTCGACGCCGACATGCTCATTGACCGCGCCTGCCTCGAGCGGGCGATCGAAGTGGTCGACCAAGGACGTGTCTGGCTACCAATCTTCCGCTATCTCGGTCATGACGGTGAGTCGGCGGAGTGGGAAGATTTCAGTGTCGGGAATGTGGCTTTCAGTCGGTGCTTGTGGAATCTTGCCAAACCGGTGCCCGAGTTCCAAAGCTGGGGAGGCGAGGACAACATCTTCGCCGACAAATTACAGGAGCATCAGCCGCCGACCCGCGAACGCATCGACGGGTTGTTCCATCAATGGCACCCCGAAAGCTGTCGGCATGCTTTTTATTCGCGTCCGGCGCGATCCGACTATTTCGAATATGTCGCCAGACAAGAATCAATTCGTGACGGCGAGAATTCCGCCAACTTGCGAATCAAATAACTGGCCACCGATTTCCCTGCCGAATATTTGTTTGAGGGGTGAGCCTCTGCCCGTCCCTCGTCCATTGTGCGTGACATGCTCTCACAACAACGCCACGGAAATAATCGAACGGCGATTTGCGCGATCAAACCAGCCACCCTAGGCCTGATTGGCCTAGGGTGGCAAGGCCTCGAGCTGACCAAGAGTCGCGCCAGACAAAGTCGGTCAAATGAAAGCGCCGAGAAGGTGCGAACCCTTTGCGGCCGCTGCGCGTCCGCAAACCAGACGCGATCATCCGCCGACATAATGGTCAACCGTCGGCCATTCGGCTTGACCAAATTGGATCGACCAGGGGCCATTCCAAGGTATTCCTGACCGAAGCCTCGCCGAGCAATCCCTGCTATAAGGACTAACGCTGGCGTCTTTCAAGATTTCCAAAAAAAGTGACCATTCAGAAAGAATCCGCGAGATTCTTCATTGCAAGACGGGTCATCGCGGAAACAAATTGCCAACCGCCGCCTCGTCTTCGTCCACCGCTACATGCAAATACCCGCTGGTCATGCTCACATTCGCGTGGCCTGCGGCGTCGCGGACCTCAGCCAGCGTGCGCCCACCGGCCAATGCATGGCTTATAAATGTGTGGCGGCCGTGATGGATCGTTAGGCCTTCCAACCGTGCGGCGCCGAGAACCTTGCAGGCCGTTCGAAATCGCTTCCGGAGCGTATGGCGGGAAAACCGTTTGACCGCACGGCCAGGAATCAGCGACGCCAGAAACGGCTCGTCGTGTTCGGCGCCGCCACGAACACGGTCGATCTTCCAGGCGGCCAAATCGTCCAGCGTCCCCGCGTCCCACCAGAGCGGAACAATACGTGGTCGCCCGCCCTTCGACGCACCGGTGCGGATGCGAATGTGTGGCCGCGCCAACTCGGCGCGCGCGTCGCCGACTTGCAGCTTGGCGATCTCGCTGGCCCGCAACCCGCAGCAGCACGCGAGACGAAACAATACCAAGTTCATCCGCGTGTTCTTCGAGCGCGGCGCCTTGCGTTTCAACTCGTTCAACACGAGCGCGAATTCCCGGCGCGAGAGAATCTTCGTCACGTCGATCTGTTGTGGGCGATACGTTTGCATGGGCCTGTTTTCCTCGGGCAAAACGGTTGTTTTATCCTTAGCACGGCGATCGACGTTGTCGCGAGGACAGTGACTACCTCCGAGCGACGAGGAATTCAAGCGGGTTCGGACCCAGTTCGCGCAGGGTGGGTCCGAACTCGCGATTTCTGATAACCATGAGAGCTGATAATGGCCCTCGAATTGCGCGCGGGTCCGGGAGGTCAAAACGGGCCAACGGAACGGAGCGGCGCAAACGCGGCCGAGAAAGGCCCCGTCGTTGCGATAGACGCGGGGCGGGCTCCGCGGCGACAAACCAGCCAACCGAAACCGGCACGCGGCAGACGCGATCCTGGTGCGTTTGGTACGATACATCTGTACCGGTGAACAATGGACTACCTATCTTAACGCGCCGAGGGGCCGATTTGCGGTGCGTCAGGGTGCCAGTTGCCCTGGGGTCAGGTGGCCTCCGGGTGGCCCGGAGGTCGCCTCGGCAGCCCGATTTGTAAGAATCAGCGATCGGCGCGAAGGCTTGCTGACCTAGATCAATTAGCCGGAGCCGGCGTCGATTCTTCCAAATTGCCGGCAGGCCTTCGCGTAGCGACGGCGGTTGTTGAAGCGGGTCGTCAACCCGTTTTTCGCCGATGCCGCCAGTGAAGCTTTCTCGCGCCGGTCGGATCGAACGAATAGCCCAATAGATGGCTACCCGCGGGTTCGATATTGAGCGAAGACGGGATCGAAATCCCCAGGCCGTAGCGGCTGAGGCGGCCGAACGCCCCGCTCGACGCGTCGACTTGGTCGTCGTACCGGGCGTTCGGGAACATGGCCAACTCTTCGATGTAGGCGGCGTTCCAACCCGCCCGCACGAGTTTGACATTCCGAATGCCGCATTGAGACGCCAGCGGCTCGGCCCGAACCGCTTTGGCGCCGGTCGGCCGTTCCGCCGAAACCACGAAACCCGCCAGGCCGCGAATCAGATAGTCGGAAACCGACTTGCCCGCCGAGCCCGGCTCTTGCTCCAAAAGGATGTGGACGCCGTGGCCGTCGCGTTCGGCTGTCTGCTGGATCAGTTGGTCGCGCTGTGTCGGCATCCATTTGCCACGCTTCACGTCCTCGACGAAATAGGTGCCATCCTCGGTGCGGCTCATCAACACGCCGCACGTGTAGTCGCCATCGACGGAGGCGGCCGGGTCCCAGTAGCGGACCCGGCGCACATAGCCTTTGGGCGGTGCGGCAACGATTTCGAACCACTCCCGCTTGAACAGCCCGCCGTCCAACGGCGCCGGCCGCTGCTGCAACTGGCCGGCCGTGCCGTACATCCCGAGCTGCCGCTTCAAGGCTTCCACTTCTTTGCGTGGGAAGCGTTGTGGCGAAAGCAACTGGCCTTCGTGTTGCCGCGGGTCTTTCCATCCCAGTGACGTGGCGCATCGCCGCTCGGGCTCGAACTCCATCGGGAGGCAGAGATGCTCGTAGCCGCCTTGCTCCAATAAATGTCCCGAGAGGTCGTTTTCGTGGAGCCGCTGCATGACGACCACATGGCACACCGTTTGGGGATCGTTGCCGCGGGTGGACATCGATTGGTCCCACCAATGCAGGACGGCCTCGCGCTGCACGTCGCTCTCGACCTCGACGACGTTGTGGGGATCGTCGGCAACGATGAAATCGCCGCCGGTGCCAGTTCCCACGCCGCCCGGGGAGCTGGCCAAGCGGAATCCGGATCGATCGTTGTCGAAACGCGTCTTCTGGTTCTGGTCCTCGCGCAGTCGGAACCGATGGCCCCAGTGCCGTTGATACCAATCCGACTGGATCACGTCGCGGCAATGAAGGGAATCACGCAGGGAAAGATGATGGGCGTAGCTGGCGAACAGCCAATGGGTTTCCGGTCGCCTGGTCCAAACCCAGGCCGGCCAGAGGACACTGACTAACCGGGATTTGAGACTGCGGGGCGGGACGTTGATAATCAGCCTGCGGATGCGCCCTTCCGTGCAGGCTTCGAGATGCTTGCAGATGGCGTTGATGTGCCAGTTGGGAACGAACTCGGTCCCCGGCTCGATCACCTTCCAGGCGTGCCTCACGAACTCGTAGAAGTCGAGTTCGCAAAGCCGGGCTTCCACCGCGTCGAAGTAGCGGGGGTCCAAGAGATCATCCCCCGGAATCTTCTTCCGCCTCTCCATTGGCGCCTCCTTGTGCCACAACGGTTCTTCGATCATGCAGTCGTTGGATGACTCGCATTTCCTCCACGCTTAGCTTCTCGACCGCCAGGCGGAACGGCGCCATGCCGTCGGGCATCACCGGAGCGATCCGAGTCGGAGCGTTGAGACCGAGCAGGGCGCGGCGATCGGCGCAGCACTTCAGGACGATATCCAACGCGTGGAGGTCGCCGTTCTGGTTCTTGATGCTCTTACGGGTCCGGCCCTCGGCGCCTTCCGTGATCACGGCCGACTGGGCGGGTTTCTGCGAGCGTTCGTAGGCGTCCCACGCTTCCCGTTCAACGCGATCGAGCTTTTGCAGTTCCAGATCGCAGGCGGCGTCGAAGTCGCGCACGGTCGAGACACGCCACTGCTGGCGAATTCTTTTCAGATCTTCGCAGACCGTCGGTTGCTTGATGGCCAACCGCGTGGCGATCGATGCCTGGGTGTGGCCCTGCACGTAGAGTTCGGCCACCTGCTGACGGCGCTGCTCGATCTCAACCTTCTTGTTGGGCGTGACGGGCATCGTAGCGCTCCTTCGCTAGGGTTTCGGCAATTCTACGCAGCAGCCCGGCGCCGGCAATTTCGCGGTGGCTTCTGACCTAGGTAAATCCGACTCGCCAAAATCCGCGTTTCTTACAAATTAGCGGCCGACCGCTAAGTGATTTCGCCGCATTTAAGCGGAAAAGATTCTCGGAATTTCTTCAGCAATTGGCTGGATGTTTCCCGCGACCCGAGGTAACTGTGGGACATGCAATGTACGCATGGACATCATACCACATACGGAGCCAAAACCATGACCAGCGATCCGAACGATCTTGATTTGGGATTCGACCTCGACATCACCAAGAAATCGCGACGGGCGTCCGGCGGCGGCACCTGGATCTGCGGAACGATCGCCGGGCACCGCTTTGACGCCCTGGTCTTTCCCGAGCACGCCGAGAACCGCGATTGGGAAATTGGCGACAGCCGCATTTCGAAGCTTTGGGTCCAACGACTCTCAGACCGACAGACGGTTTTCAATTGGGACCGCGGCGCCGACGTATCGGCCGCCGACAAGACCGCAGCCGCGATCGTCGATTTTCTGTCCGCCGGCCTCGCGGACCTGGCTTACGCGAATTGACCTCAAACGATCACACCCATTCTTTTCCCCCTAACGCAAAGAAGCCCAACGATGAACGCCAGCCAGAAACAAAACGAGATCGACCGAGTCCTTGCCCGCGGAATGACCGTCGCCCAATTGATCGAAACGCTGCAAGACATGCCGCAGGAAGCGGTGGTGGTTTTTGGAAGCGACTACGGGGACATCTGCCATACGGAGCAGGCGCTTATCGTCCGCGAGGTCGTCGAGGTCGATCCCACGACCGAACGGCTCGAAACCTCGGCCTACAGCCATTCGGGAATCGCCATCGAGTCCCTCGACGCCGACGAAGACGAAGGTGACGAGGAGAAATGCCCCGCGGCCGACGAAACATCCCGGATCGTCATTCTGCGGTCATAGCCGAAACGCCCACGCGGGCGTCGCGGCGGGGTGGTTCCCGCCGCCTGACGATGGCAGCCAACCATTCACTACGTAGACGAGGAGTTCGAGCCATGTCCGCCAAGAAGACGACGAAGACCACCAAGACGAAGACCCCGAAGGCGACCAAGACCGCAAAGGCCCCGCGCGCCAAGAAGGCGAAGGCCGGGGACGAGCGCACGGGCCACGCGCCGCAAAGCCAGCTCAGCCTCGAGGAGGCGGCGAAGCTCGAAGCGGCCCGCGCCAAGAAGGCCAAGAAGGCGACGGCCGCCAGCGAGGCGAAGCCGAAGAAGCTCAGTGCGATCGACGCCGCCGCGCAGGTGCTGGCCGAGACGAACCAGCCGATGAACACCCGCGAGATGATCACGGCGATGGGCGAGAAGAACCTCTGGATGAGCCCGGGCGGCAAGACGCCGCACGCGACCTTGTACTCGGCCATTCTTCGGGAAATCAACACCAAGGGAAACGAGTCTCGGTTCACCAAGACCGAGCGCGGGAAGTTCGCCGCCAACAGCGCGGCCTGAACGACGCGTCGAACACCGACCAACCCCAACCCAGGAGTCCGACCATGAAGAACGAGAAATGCCGGCAATGCTGTGCCGACTGCCGACGACGCACCGACCACACGGTGCGTCACGGCAGGACGGACGGCCGCGGAGCAGATGCATACCACATCATCGAATACGAGTGCCAGGTCTGCGGCCGAGTCGCCAAGGCCAAGTGCTACCCGAACTACTTGGCGGGGTTCTTTTCCCTCCCCGCGGCGCAGAAAGGCGGTGCGCCTTGAAGCTTTCAGAAATCGAAGTCGGCGGCCGCTACCGGGCGAAGGTGCGTCAACGCTTGGTCGTCGTCCGAGTGACGAAGATTGAACGGGTGCCCGCGTTCTCGGTCACAAGCGGCAATCATTCTCGGACCCGCATTGAGGCCGTCAACGAGGCGACCGGGCGGCAGCTCCTCTTCCGCTCGGCCCAACGACTGCGATCGCGGGTGCAGAATACGGCGGCCCGACCATGACGACCGTTGCCGACGCTATTCGCAAAGTGACCGTCGCGATGCAGAACGAACTCGAATCGGGCAGGCGTTCGACGCACGTCGACGCCCACGACCTGATCGAAGTCCTACTGGCGATCGCCGACCAGATCGATCCGCCGCTGGCGCCACGGGCCCGCGACGAACCGCTCGCTCAACCGTAGACCGGGCCTCGCCCTAACGCCCCACGTTCCAAACGTCGGGGCGTTTTCTCGTTGGCCGGCGTTCTCTCGCCGGCCCTGGGCAATTTCTCGCCCGGGTTCTGCCGCACGCCCCGCTCCCCGCATTCCGGCCAGTTCATTTCGAGTCGTAAGCTCCGAACTCGTCAAAGCTTACGACCTCGGGAATTCGCTTGCTTAAGTTCGCCAAACGAGCAACTGTGCCCATCGTTACGAGGGAAACGACAACCACCAATACAAGGGACCACGAACATGAACGCCAGCGACCTGACCTTCGGAATCGAGATCGAAACGATCGCCCCCGACAGCGCCGTTCGCAACGAAGGGCTGCGGATCGGACCGTATCGGCGCGGAGTCCAAGTGCCGTATCTGCCCGAGGGCTGGAAGGCCGAAGCGGACGGCTCGATCAACAACTCCGACGGCGGCCACAAGTGCGAGATCGTCAGCCCGGTCCTGCAGGGCACCGAGGGATTGACGCAGCTCGCCAGCGTGCTTGCGACGCTCGAGGCCAAGGGGCACAAGGTCAACGCGAGCTGCGGGGTTCACGTTCACGTCGGGTGGAAACGCGAATGGTCCAGCGACGCGCTGGCACGGCTGGTCACGATCGTGGCCTACGTCGAGAAGGGCCTGTACGCGATCACCGGCAGCAAGCAGCGCGAACGCGGCATGTATTGCGGCGGGGTGCGGAAGTACGGCGACGAGAAGCGGGCCAAGGATCACATCGAACAAGCCCGCTACCACGCCTTGAACCTGACCAACCTCGCCCACGGGACGAAGGACACGGTCGAGTTCCGCGTCTTCTCGGGAACGCTCAAACCGGCCAAGGCCATCGGTTGGGTCCAGGTCTGCCTGGGATTGGTCGAGCGGGCCTTGGTTGGCAAGCGCATGCCGAGCTGGAGCCCGAAGCCGCTTTCGGGCGGCTGGAAGAAGAAGGGCGAAGGCGCGAGCGAGGTCGAGCGCTTGATGGGCTACCTGGCCTGGGGCGCCGGTTACGCCCGCATCCACAACGGCCGCCAATACGGCTGGCTCGGCGACGCGATCCCGCAGACCGAGATCAAGGCCGAATTCCGCCGCCTGGCCAAGAAGTACGACGCCCAAAGCTGAACCAAAGGAGCAAGAACCATGTGCGGACTATTCGGATTCATGACGCGCGAAGGCGAGGGGCCCGACCTCGCTCGGTTGATGCGCATCGCCGTCGAGACGCAGAGCCGCGGCCACCACGCCTTCGGACTGGCGTGGGTCGATTCTGAAGGGCGGCTGCACGCGTTCAAGCGCGCCGGCGCGCGACGGACAACCTCGGCGACCTCGAGCGCTGCCGCGACGCGCTGGTCGTGGTTGGGCATTGCCGCTGGGCCACGCACGGACCGGCGGCCGACAATCGGAACAACCATCCGCACCGGGCGGGGCGCGGGTGGCTCGTGCATAACGGCGTCGTGCGGAACCACGCCATCCTCGCTCGCCAATTCAAATTGAAGCCGACCACGCAATGCGACAGCGAGGTGCTGGGCTTGCTGATCGCCAAGACGCCCGGACCGCTCGAGGTGCGCGGCGGCCGCACGGCGATGTTGGCCGACGGCCCGCTGGCCCTGCTGGGCGTGTGGGCCAAGCCGGCGCGGATGTTCTTCGTCCGTCGCGGCAACCCGCTGTGGTTCAGCCAGATGCCGGCGGGCGGTTACTTCGGCAGCTTGCCGGGCCAACTTCCGGGCAAGTCGCGGGCGGTGCCCGACGACCACGCCGGGGTTCTGGTCTTCTCGAAGGGAACCGTTCTGCAACGGGCGGTCTCGCTGGGCGAATAGGCCACCGTCGTCGCCCGCGCCGCCGCCACGCGGGCGACGTTCTTGGGAATTGGCCCGTTGGCCAACCTCTCCGGCCCGGCCGCGACACGGGCCAACATGGGCGAAACGGGCGGGAATTTACATAAGCGTCTGGTGGAACTCCTTGGCGAGATGCTTGGGACCCGTTCCACGCGGCTTGGCCGCGCCGGTTGCCGGCCGCCGGGGAGCCGGGACCGAAGTGTACCGCATGGGGCGCCGGGCAGAAGAGCCGGAAGGTGCGGAGCAGATCGCCAAGAAACGCAAACGGGAAACCTGGATATTGTCGGCAGCGACAACGGTGGCCGTACGGCGGCGGTCTTGTTCAGCATCACGGCCAGCTGCAAGCGGCACGGGATCGATTCGTTCCGCGGACTGGCAGACGTGTTGCGGCGACTCCCAACCACGATTGGCGACCGAATGATCGAGTTGCAGTCGGACGTTTCGTTCGAAACCTACCCAGGGGTTGCTCGAAAGTGGGCCGCGCAGCTTGAACGTGCCATCTGGCTAGGGGATAATCTCAACCGCCGGCCGACTTTTCCTCGGTGACTACTCCATTTATAGGCGTACCGATGCCCACAGAATCCGTCGAATGTCTGATAGGCGCCGACAAGCTGCAGGCACGCCTACATGAACTGTCCGTTGACATTGCCCAGGACATGTCGGCGTTGCCGCCCCCTCTCGTCGTCGGAATTCTAACTGGCGCGTGGATTTTTATGGCAGATCTGGTGCGGCTTTTACCGTTTGAGGTCACCTGCGACTTCATTAGGCTCTCAAGCTACCGCCACGGTACGACTTCATCTGGAACCATCGCACTCGAGCAGGAGCCTCGAACGACTTTTGATGGACGGCATGTGCTAATTATGGACGACATCGTGGACACCGGAGCCTCCGCGCTATGGGCGCGAGCTTACTTTGAACAGCGGGCCGCCTCCGTGCGATTCTGTACGCTATTGGACAAACCTAGTCGCCGGACTAGCGAAGTCACGATAGATTACATTGGTTTTACCGTACCCGACAGATTTGTTTTCGGGTACGGGATTGATATTGCCGGCAAATTTCGAAACTTACCATACATCGCGGCCTACAAGAACGATGACCGCAGGTGAGCGACACTATCCGCCCGTGCCAACCAGCGATTCGGATGGCTGGCCAATTTAAGCTCACCTGTTCCAAGGAGCGATAGATGCCTATTACCCTGCAAGAAGTGATTGCGCTTCTGCAAGCGTTTAGCGCGCTCATTGCTGGGCTTGCTTTGGTAATCTCAAGTCTTGCGTTGCGCGAAGTGCGCAAGATGAAGACTATTGATCTTATGAGAGCGTTCCAAGAGCGCTACGACAAATTGCGATGGGACATTGCTAAGGACGTCAAAGGCAAACAAACGGCAAGAGAATTCTATTCGCGATTTTGGAATCTACAGCTTGAGCAATATGAATATTGGCAGCATGGTTTGATCGACGACCGAATTTATACTTACTGGATGCAGATGCGCCGCACGGAATGGGGCGAAACGGATCCTTTTCTTTTCAGCCACAAATGTCCGAAGCCGAGCTACCATGATGGGTGGACAATTGCTGCCGCAGTACTGAAACCACATTTACATTCGTTTCGGACCTTCCAAACGTGCATGGACCGCATCCTAAAAACGACCCAAGATATCCCGACGATACTGCGAGAGTCTAAGGCGGCGAGATTATGGTTTATCCGACTAAAGCGCACTGTATTTGGTTACCGCCTCGCCAAAGATTCTGCGTGCTAGCTGTGGCCTGCTAGCAAGATTTGCTGCGTAGAACCCAGGGGAGGCGAAACGGGCATGGACGCAGCAGATGCCAGGATCCCTGACGGCCGGCCGATTCTTCCCAGCTACGATGAATTGCAGCGGGAGAATGCAGATCTCAAGCGGCAGTTGGTCGCAGCGCGTGAGGAAATTCAGGGTTTGCGGCGCACCGTCGATCAACGGCGGCAACGCGTCGAGGAATTGTTGCGCCAGATCGAACAACTGCGCGGCGAGAGCAAGCGTCAGGCCGCGCCCTTTCGCAAGCATGACGAACCGCCGGCCGAGCCCAAGAAACCTGGTCGAAAGCCTGGCGGCGTTATGGTCGCCATGCCCATCGCGAAGCGCCGCCGCGCATCGACGAGACGTACCACGTGCCGCTGCCACGCCAATGCCCTCATTGTCGCGGCAGCCGATTGAAGAAGACTCGCGTCGTTTCGCAGTACCAAACGG
>DATAWP010000060.1:0-13232 GCA_036267155.1 Tepidisphaeraceae bacterium | reverse complement strand
TGTTCGGTAAGATGGGTGTAGGACATCGCCGTTTGGGCCTTTCGATGGTTGTGTCTTGGTAAACAAAACCTATCGAATCCCGACGGCGATGTCTTTCACTTGCCGGCTCGGCGTTGCGCCTCTAAATTAAATTCGCCGCCTTCTGCCAGTCCAATTGCCGGCCACGCTCGCGGAGCGTGCTTTGCAAATCGTATCGCGCGGCGATGCCGTGGACCCACATATCGCTACCCAGCGGCCTGCCTCGTTTGACAGAGGTTTGGATCGCTTCCCATTCAGCTTCGCTCAGTTAATTCAGGTCGGGGATTAGATTGCCACCGCGATTCAATCAAAGAATCTCACGCAGAGGCGCAGAGAAAGAAAGATGAAATTCGAATCGTTTTGCATTTCTCCGCGCCTCCGCGCGTCTGCGTGAGATCATCTTTGGAACCAATAAACGGGACCGCTCTGAATTAAATTGACGGTCGCCGCAGAGCCCGATACCCCTGGCGGCCATGCTGCGTTTCGACGCTGATTCCGCAAGATCGCGCCAAATGAGACGCTTTTTGGGCGTCCAATCAGGAGCAAAAGGCCGCGGGCGCCGCAAATTCGCTGCGGCCATCAGGTTGCAGCAATAAATAAATTAGCGATTACTAATTAATTGCTGAAAAACTGTGCCAAGTGTCTAACGGCGCCGGGTTGCTGGACGCTGCGGGGCGGGGGCTTTAATCTCTCGATATGGCCAAACGCTTCCTGGTCACCGGCGGCGCGGGATTTATCGGATCGCATCTTGCCGAGTTGCTCGTCGCCGGCGGAAATACCGTGACCATTCTGGACGATCTGTCCACCGGAAATCTGGAGAATCTTTCGCAAATCCGCAGCCATCCCGGCGTGCAGATCGTCAAGGACTCCGTGGAGAACGAGCGAGTGGTCAACATCGCGATGGCATCGTGCGATGCCGTGTTTCATCTGGCGGCGGCGGTGGGGGTGCAGTTGATCGTCGATCAGCCGGTGCGGACCATCCGCAGCATCATTCATGGAACGGAAGTGGTATTGGAATCGGCCCAGCGGTTCGGGCGGCCGGTGTTGATTGCGAGTTCTTCCGAAGTGTACGGCAAGGGGGCGCGCGTGCCGTTCAGTGAGGATGATGACGTGGTTGTCGGGCCCACGCGGTCGAGCCGATGGTGCTACGCCTACAGCAAAGGGATCGACGAGTTTCTTGGGCTGGCGTATCACAAGCAGGATGGATTGCCGGTCGTGATCGTGCGGCTGTTTAATACCGTTGGGCCCCGGCAGATCGGGATGTACGGCATGGTGTTGCCGCGGTTTGTTGCCGCGGCTTTGAAAAATGAGCCCGTCAAGGTATACGGCGACGGCAAGCAGACGCGCTGTTTTTGTCACGTCGGCGACGTGGTCGATGCCTGCGTCCGGCTGATGGATAAGCCGGAGGCGATCGGACAGGTTTTTAATCTGGGCAGCGATGAAGAAATCTCGATTTCAGACCTTGCCCGCCGCGTGATTGCGGTCTGCAAATCGTCCAGTCCGATCGAATACATCAGTTACGAACGCGCCTATGGCCAGCGATTTGACGATACACAGCGAAGAGTGCCGAAGCTGGACCGGATTCGGTCGATGATTGATTTCCGGCCGAGGCACGACCTGGATCAGATGATTCAGTCGGTGAAGGATTTTTTAGGGCGGTCCTAGGTCTGTTGTGATGAAGCGGGATGGAGCGAGTTGCCCGCGGACGCGTGACGGTGATAATGTCACGCGGGCGACTTCAAGGTCGGAAGATCAGCAATGTTCATTGCAGTAACCGAAAGTACCAGCGTGCGGTCTCTGACGTGGGACTCGGTCCTTTCCCCGCATGTATATGTGTTTTGCGCGGCTTGGCTGGTGAGTTTCATATTCACGCCGATCATGCAGGCGATCGCCAATTTCTACGGCATCATCGATCAGCCGGACCGGGTGCGCAAGCTTCATGCCACTCCCGTCGCCTATCTGGGGGGCGTGGCGGTGTTCATGGGATGGCTCGCAGGGCTGGCGACGAGTCAGCTTCATCTTCCCCAGGACGAGATCGGCGCGCCGCACCTGCAGGTCAAGCTGAATATCGTCTTTGGCGCTTTGCTCATCGTTCTTTTGGGGTTGTGGGACGACGTGAAGCGAATCCCGCCGCGGAACAAGATACTGGGGCAGGTCATCGCGGCGATCATCCTTCTCAAGGGCGGCGTCGGATCGCACTGTCTCGATCCGCTCTTTCAGCCGATCAACATTCGCCTGCAAAACGCACTGGGGCCGCACTTCTTCTTTCCGGATCCACTTGTCGCCGTTTTGAGCTGGAGTTTTGTGGTCGCCATGGTTGTGGGCTGCTGCAACGCCACGAATTTGCTCGACGGTCTTGACGGATTGTGCGGCGGCGTCAGCGCTGTGATCGGCGCGGGATTCTTGTTTCTCGCGGTGCACCTCGCCATGCTCGGTTTGGAACCGGACTGGGATGCGGTCCGAATCGTGCTGGCCCTGGCGATGCTCGGGGCCATCGTCGGCTTTGTGCCGTACAACTTCAATCCCGCGTCTATTTTTCTGGGCGACACCGGCAGCATGTTCATCGGATACTCCTGCGCTACCATCATCGTGCTGCTGGCGCAGGAGCAATCCAAATGGTTGTTGGCGGCCCTGGTCATGTTTGCCCTGCCCATCCTCGACACCGCCCTTGCGTTCGCTCGCCGGTGGGTGAATCGGCGGCCGCTCTTCAGCGCGGACAGACACCATTTCCATCATCAACTGGTGGAAAGGGGATTTTCCATTCGCCAAACGGTTCTCATCAGCTACGGGTTGGCGTTCGCCTTCGGCATCCTGGGAATGATGGTTGCCTACATACGGACACGGTATGCGATCTCGTTTTATTTGGTCATCTTTGGATCGATCATCGTGGCGGCGTACAAAATGGGGCTGGTGCATGAAAAAACCCGGGTGGTGACTCCCAAATCATTGGGTTCGACGGATGCGATGATGCCGGTGACGGGTGGTCGGCAGTCCGGCGCCGTGCTGGAACTGCGGGATGCGGGCAACACGATTGACGAGGCAAATATTTCGGTTCGCGCTGAGATGCCATCGGCGGATCAGCCCGCCGGAGAATAATCCGCATCGTCCCATAAATCGCTATGTCATGGTAGTTTACCGTGACCGGGCGGCCCAAAAAATCGCCGGCAAATCGAGCAAGACGCAGGCCGGTATGTCCGATTTCATTTTACATTGGAAGTCCAATCATATCCTGATATAGATTGAGGGTTCCGTTGGTCGTTTTGTGAGGTGATTGTCCATGGATGTAACCGTTATTGGATGTGGATATGTCGGCTTGGTCACCGGGACCTGCCTGGCGAGCATCGGTCATACCGTTCGCGGCGTGGAAAAGGATGCCAAGAAACTCAAAACCCTGTTGGACGGCCATTGTCCAATCTTTGAGCCTGGGCTGCATGAATTGATGCAGGAACATTACGCCTCGGGTCAACTGCAATTCACCGACAACGTGAAGACGGCCGTGAAGGATGCGGAGGTGGTGTTCCTCTGCGTCGGTACGCCATCCAAACCGGACGGCACCGTGGAGATGAGCTATCTCGAAGGCGCCGGCAAAGAGGTGTGCGATGCGATGGCGGAAAATAACAGCGATTATCTGGTGACGATCGTCGTCAAATCGACCGTGCCGGCCGGCACCAATCGCAGGCTGTACAACTTCCTCAAAGAGCAGACCCGGGCTCACGTGCAGGTGGTCAGCAATCCCGAATTCCTGAAGGAAGGCACCGCCGTCCAGGACTGCATGAACCCCGATCGCATCGTCGTCGGCGGGGAATCGCCCGAAGCGTTCCGCATGATGCGACGCCTTTACGATCCGCTCGTCAAGCCCGAGGAGAAATTCCTCACCATGGGCTGGGAGAGCGCCGAGCTGACCAAATACGCCGCCAACAGCATGCTCGCCGCCCGCATCTCGTTCATGAACGAGATGACGATCCTGTGCGAACAGTACGGCGCGGATATTGAGGACATTCGCAAGGGGATTGGCTCCGACAGCCGAATCGGCCCCGCATTTTTGCGGGCGGGTTGCGGATACGGCGGAAGCTGCTTCCCCAAGGACGTGGCCGCCCTGGAGCATATCTCCCGCGCCGTCGGACACGAAAACCTGTTCGTTCACGTGATCCAGACCATCAACAAAAACCAGAAAAAGCGATTCGTGGAAAAAATCGAGCAGAAGCTGGGACGCCCGCTGAGCGGCGCGAAAATCGCCGTCTGGGGTCTGGCGTTCAAAGCCGACACCGACGACATCCGCGAATCGGCTGCTCTGGATGTGATCCGGTATCTCCTGGAAAAAGGCGCACAGGTGAAGGCCACCGATCCCAAGGCCATGGAGAACATGAAGCAGATCTTCAAGGACGAGGTGGAATGGAGCGTGGACCCCGTCACTTGCGCCGCCGGCGCCGATGCCGTGGCGCTGTTGACCGATTGGCCGCAGTACACCACGCTGCCGTTCCGGAAAATCGCGGCGACGATGAGCACTCCGATCATTTTCGACGGCCGCAATTGCCTCCACCGGGACCTGATGCGCGAGACGGGATTCCAGTATTATCCCATGGGCCGGCCGGCCGTGGAAAATACGCTGCGGTTGAAGAACCGGGTTTGATTTGGGGCTCAAGGCTGCGTTGCAGCCGCTGTGCGCGTCGCGATGGCCTCCGGGCCGTCGTACATCTGATCGTTGTCCAGGTTGGCCTGAATCACCTTTTCCAGGTCCGCCGACGAATTAACGTCTTTGTCCTTGAAGAATTCTTCTTTCAGACCCCGCAGCGATAGCGTCGCGTGATCCGCCGACAATGAAATCCGCATAATCAGGAATTTATCGTCGATCGAGCCGTCGTCGGTGAGTTGCTGCAGGTTGGCAAATGTAACCCCGCCGACATCGGTGGTGTATCCCACCATGCGCATCGGCTGCTTGTCCTTTTGATCGTTGCCGACGTATTCGACGTAGTATCGCTTGCCGTCGAGGTTGCGGATGACGATTGAATCGACGTTGCCGTCCTTCATTGTGAAGTTGCCGACGAACGCGCGATCGACCGTCGCATTCTCCGCGGAGCCGAGAGGATATTTTGTTTCGTAACAACCCAGACCAAGCGTCAGGAGTAACAGCGACGCGACAAGGACGGCGATCCGGCGAGGATACATGACTACCTCCAAAGGAAATGATTCTTTGCCCAATTCTATGGCCTTTTGCCGTTGTTTCGCAATAAGCTGATCAAAACGGAATGGAGAATCGATTCGAATACGCTAAAATCCGCGGCGGACTTTGATTTGAAAGGCAGCCCCCATGAGTTTGTCCCAAACCGATCCGCAGATTGCCGAGTTGATTCAGCTCGAGCGGCAGCGGCAGGAATCGACGCTGGAATTGATCGCCAGCGAGAATCATGTTTCGCCCGCGGTGATGGAAGCCGCCGGGAGCGTGCTGACGAATAAGTATGCCGAGGGATATCCTGGAGCGCGGTATTACGGCGGATGCGGTTATTACGACCAGATCGAAAACCTGGCTATCGAGCGGGTCAAGCGGTTGTTTGGGTGCGGCTTCGCCAATGTGCAGCCGCATAGCGGGGCCAATGCGAATCTGGCGGCGTTCATGGCGGTGATGCAGCCGGGGGATCGATATATTTCGCTGAACCTCGCCAGCGGGGGACACCTCAGTCATGGGATGAAGCTCAACACCTCGGCGATTTTTTTTAAGCCGGACCATTACGAACTCGATCCCAAGACCGAGCAAATTGATTTCAACAGCGTTCGCGCCAAGGCCAAGGAGCTGAAGCCCAAGATGATTCTCTGCGGATACAGCGCCTACGCGCGGACGATCGACTTCGCGAAATTCCGGGAGATCGCCGATGAAGTGGGTGCGATTCTACTGGCGGACATTGCGCACATTGCCGGGCTGGTGGCGACCGGCGTGCATCCGTCGCCGTTTCCCCACGCCCATGTCGTGACGACGACCACGCACAAAACCCTCCGCGGCCCGCGCGGGGGGCTGATCATGACCAACGATCCGGAGTTGGCCAAGGCGATCAATCGCAGTGTTTTTCCCGGCAGCCAGGGCGGGCCGCTGATGCACATCATCGCCGCCAAGGCCGTCGCGTTTGGGGAAGCCCTGCGTCCGGAATTCAAAACCTACTGTGGCCAGATCGTGAAGAACGCCAAGGCCCTGGCCGCCGGCCTGCAGCAACGCGGATACCGCCTGGTCAGCGGTGGAACCGACAATCATCTGATGCTTGTGGATCTTCGGGCGCGAAACCAGGCCCTGACCGGCTCGGATGCCGAGAAAGCGCTTGAAGCCGCCGGCATCATCGCCAACAAAAATGGCGTTCCCAACGATCCGCGTCCTCCCAAAATCACCAGCGGCCTGCGCCTTGGCACCCCCGCGCTAACCACGCGCGGTCTCAAGGAAAACGACATCGCCAAAGTTGCCGACTTCTTCGACCGCGCGATCGTCGGCAAAGACGATCCCGCAGCCCTGGCGAAAATCCGCCAGGAAGTGGCTCAGTTCTGCAAGGGGTTTCCTCTCCCGCACTGACGCGTCACTTTTGTTTGGCGATTTCCCGGTGCATGGCTTGCTCGAAAAATTCCCCGCTGGCGGTGAGGTCGTAATTCCATGACTTCAATAGCCTCGGCCCCCACTCGGGATCGTAATCCCACGCAACCCAACTGATTCCTTTGCTTTCGAGGTAATTGACGATCCGGTTTCCATAGTGATCGGCGTCGATTTTCTCGCCATTGCGCAGCTCGAAGCCGATTTCGGTGGCGATGATCGGGTACTTCGCGGCGGCGAAGCCGAAATCCTCTTCCCACTTCGGCTCCCACGGCTTTGGCCGCTTGTTCGCATACGGATGCGTGACGTAACCGATGCCCTCGGCAGCGATCGGCTGCTCGCGCAGCGGCGTCAGGTCATAGGCCCAATCAAATCCCGCGACCAGCGGAATCCGCTCGGTGTCGTATGCGCGGATCAATCGGATAATGTTCTCGTTGATCTCTTTCCAGTCGGTCCAGGAAATATTGCCAAGCTGTCCGCGAAAGGTGGTCGGTTCGTTGAACAGTTCATAAAACGCGACGGTGTTATCCCCGCGGAAATGACGGGCGATCGTCCGCCAGAATTCGTAAGTTTCGCGCTGCGTGGTGTCGTACATCGGGTCCTGAAACAGCTCCATCTTCAGGTTTCCGATGGAGTGCCAGTCGATGATGACGTACATGTGCAGGTCCGTGCACCACTGCACGGCCTGATCGAGCAACTGAAGGTATTTTGCCGGCGTTCGCCCGCGCCAGGCGACGGGATGAACCGGAATGCGCACAATCGTGGCGCCCATCTCCTGGATGTGCTGGAAAAGCTCTTGGTTCCAATGGCCCTCGCCCTCGATTTTGTCCGGATCGGAAATGGACACTCCGCGGAAGAGCATGATGTTCCCCGCCGGATCGACGAAATGATTTTTTTCAACCCGGATCAGCGGCAGTTTTTTCCCATCGGGGTTGCCCTGCGGCCGTCCGGGAAATCGCTGGTTCCACCAACCGTGAGATGGCTGCGATGTCGGCACGATCTGACCATAACCGATCAAGCTCCAGGCGGACAACAGCAGTATTGCCAAGGGCGTTCGAATAGTTAGCTTCATTACTTCGCCTCGCTTCGTTCGGATGATATGAGAAGGCGGCTGCCGCTCCAATGAGCGGCCCGGCTTTTCCAATGCGTGCGTGGCTGAGCGCCTCGGGTTAACATCCCCGCACATGGCCAAAAATATCAAATCCCGCAAAGACGATTACGCCCAATGGTATCTCGACGTGATCAAAGCCGCCCAACTGGCTGATTACGCTCCGGTCAAGGGATGCATGGTGATCCGCCCGGAAGGTTACGCGATCTGGGAGGCGATCCAGCGCGATCTGGACCGGCGATTCAAAGAGACTGGTCACGTCAACGCTTACTTTCCACTGCTGATTCCGCAGAGTTTTCTGGCCAAGGAGGCCGAGCACGTCGAAGGTTTTGCGATGGAGTGCGCCGTCGTGACGCATTCGAAGCTGGAGAAAGGGGAGAAGGGCCTTGTGCCCGGCGGCAAGCTCGAGGAGCCGCTGATCGTTCGGCCCACCAGCGAAACGGTGATCGGATATATGTACTCGCAATGGGTGCAGAGCTATCGCGATTTGCCGCTGCTGATCAATCAATGGTGCAATGTGATGCGATGGGAGCTGCGCACGCGGCTGTTTCTGCGGACGGCGGAATTTCTCTGGCAGGAAGGACACACCGCGCACGAAACCGCCGCCGAGGCCCAGGCGGAAACGCTGCGGATGTTGGATGTCTACACCGACTTCGCCGAGAAATTCCTGGCCATTCCGGTGGTGAAAGGGAGGAAGACGGATGCGGAGAAATTCCCCGGCGCCGACGCCACTTACACCATTGAAGGGCTGATGCAGGACGGCAAGGCGCTGCAATGCGGCACCACCCATTTCATGGCCCAGAATTTTTCACGGGCGTTCGACATCAAATTCCTGGGTCGCGACCAGAAAACGGAATTTGCCTACACCACGAGCTGGGGCGTGAGCACGCGACTGATCGGCGCCATGATCATGGCGCACAGCGACGACGAGGGTCTGGTCATTCCACCCGCCGCGGCGCCAACCCTCGTCGCCATCGTGCCGATCTTCAAGAGTGATGATGAGCGAAATACTGTTGCCGATTTCACGAGCAAGGTCGTTGCCGCTCTGACTGGAGCGGAGGAAGTCGCCGCCGCGGCGGGCCGGCCGTCCGCGGATGGGATCACGAGCTATTTCTTCGACAAGTCCACGGGTCAGAAAATCGTGGTCGATTGGCGCGATGCCCGTCCCGGCGACAAGCAATATCATTGGGAGCAGCGCGGCGTGCCGTTGCGCATCGAGATCGGACCGCGCGATGTCGCCGCCGGAACCGTCGTGCTCAAGCGGCGACTGGACCGCGAGAAATTATCCGTGCCGATCGGGGAGTTGTCGGGGGCGTGGCTGCGCCAGAAGCTGGAGCAGATTCAGGCGGCGATGTTCCAAAAAGCCCGGGAATACCGTGATCAAAACACGCGCGATGCCGGCAGTTATGACGAGATGAAAAAGATTCTCGCCGAGCAGGGCGGGTTTGTCCGCGCTTACTTCAAGCCGGACCGGGCCAGCGAGGCGAAGATCAAGGAACAAACCAAAGCGACGGTCCGCTGCATCATCCGTGAAGACCCGGCCCAGCCCGGCAAGTGCATTTACAGCGGTGAGACGACGAATTCATTGGTGCTATTTGCGCAGGCTTATTGATGAGCGGGCGATATAATTACGGGAATGGATGAGCCGGTTCCGTGCTATCCAGCGCTAGAGCCGCCGGTTGGGGTGATGCTCACGACCATGCCGCCGCATCCCTGCGTCTATTTGCCGAATCGTGATGCGACGTTGCGGGCGTTCGCGGCGCGGCACATGCCGGATTTGGTTTATCACGATTTTTTGAACGCCTCTTTTCGCCGTAGCGGCTTGGTGATTTACCAGCCGGTTTGCCAAGGTTGCCAGGCGTGCAGGCCGCTAAGGGTACTGGTGGAGCGGTTTCATCCCAGCAAATCGCAGCGGCGGTGCTGGCGCCGCAATCAGGATCTGATCGTCAGCACGGGACAACCCTCGGCAACGGACGAAAAATTTGAGCTGTACGCGCGATATCAGCAGCAGCGGCACGGCTCGACGAAGGATGACAACCGCTCCAGTTTTGAGGATTTCCTGTACCGTTCCCCGGTTCAGACGCTGGAATTTGTCTATCGGGACGACCGGGGCACGCTGCTGGCGGTGGGGATTTGCGATGTCTGCCCGAAGTCGATCAGCAGCGTCTATTTCTTTTTCGAGCCCTCGCAATCCCGTCGGGGCTTGGGAACATTTGGCGCCTTATGCGAAATCGATCTCGCTTCCAGACGGGAAATCCCCTATTATTACTTAGGGTATTGGGTCAAAGATTGCAGGAAAATGGTGTACAAAACGGATTTCAAGCCCTACGAGATTCTCGCCGCCGACGGCTGTTGGCATGGAAATGAAGACTAGACAGGGGGTAAAACACGGGGTTAAGGTAGCGATCGCTGGTAGCTCATTGGGGGGGCATGGAGGAAGCACCTTTGGAAGTTCAAGCAATGACCAACGTTTCTTCTCAGCCCGCGGAAAAGCGGCAGCGAATTCTGGTGATTGAAGACCACACGCCGACGCGGCTGGCGATGGGCAAACTGATCCGCCAGGCCGGCGCGGAGGTCGTCACCGCACGCGATGGCGAGGAAGGTTTGAACTATCTGTTGACCCAGCATTTTGATGTGCTGCTGACCGATCTGCGCATGCCGGTGATGGATGGCTTCGAGCTGCTTCAGCATTGCGCCAAGCTTCCGACGACCCGCCGCCCGGCTCGAATCATCGCCATCAGCGGCGAATACGAAGCCGGGGTCCTGCACGGGCAGCCCGTTCAGTTTCTACCCAAGCCATTTAATTTGCAGGCCCTGCTGGACATGATCAGCGGCAAGCCGAATTGACGGCGAGGTCATTTCACTTCAATAAACGTCTCAACGCTGTTGAGATCGCGGATGCTCTGAGGGGTGACTTTCATGGAAGCCGATGCGCCTTTTTCCAGCGAGGGATGAACCTTGTTTGGCCGCTTGGTCCAGATGCAGCCGCCGCGGCGTTTGGGCAATTCCTTAAAATTACGGCTGCGGATGGCGATGGGAGCCCATACGGCCTTGTCGCGCATGAACAGGCGTTCCAGTGTCTTTCGGGCCGATTCGCGGGTGATGGCCTTGCTGATGGTGACGCGGACCGAACGGCCGGGGGTAAGATTCAAAGGCATTCAGACATCTCCGATGGTGGAAGGGCGGGGAATATAGCAGATTTTTCCCGCTCGGCAAGGCAATCCGCTTATCCGGCCGATTTGGCCGCGAAACCGAATAATTCCCAGTATCGCAGCGGAATGGTCTGGAGATCGTGGGTCGCGACGTACCGCTCGACAAATGTCGCCGGGCGGTGCAGCTTGCCCTCCAGGCGTTTCTGAATGCCGGGGGAAGGTTTCAGATTCAAGACCCAAATGGGTCCGGAGAAGTTTTGCCAGGAGCGATTGACGGCGGCATCCCACGTGATCCGCTGATCGTGCTCGCGCAAATACCATTGCAGCGTGACATGCACCTGGGCTCGCGGCATCAGGACCGCGATGATGTCGGATGGGCCGGCGCGGCGGAAAAGGTTTCTAATGACCGATCTGGCCTGGGCGTCGTCGCGCGACTTGTACGGGTGAAGCGCCATGTCGGCGCCCACGGCCGCCCCGAAAATCAACAATCCCGCGAACACGCTCCGCCGCGCGAGCAGGCGCTGACGAGGTTCGCCGATGAACCTGTCGATCAGCCCGGCCGCGCCGACGCCGATCATCAGAATAATCGCCGGCGCCAGGGCCTGGGCGACGCGAGCGCTGCCTCCGTAGGGATATCGGTGCAGAACGGCGGCGACAAAATTGAGGGCGAACGGCGCCAGGATCAGGCAGACCAATTCTCTGCGGCGCTTTGGGAGCCAGACCGCTAAACCAAACAGGAATACGAGAAAACTTCCCGCACTGGCCCCGTTCGCTCCGCCAAATGGATACTCAAACATATTGCCGGTGTGAATGAGGATGAACCACCAGATAAACCGCAGCGGGTTGGCCGGCGGAAAGGCGTTTTGCCAATCGGCGGCCATGCCGGTTTGGGTGTAGTGATATTGAGCTTGACCCACGCCCCATACCAGCAACCAAAAGGCGCCGATCATTTCCAGTCCCAGGAATGCGCACAGGGCGATCTGGAGTTTGCTCATTGTGCGCACGTTCAGCATGAGCGCCAGGCCGACTCCGCCGGCGACGAAAACCGCGGGATAGGACAGGATCAAAGCAATGGGTGTGACGACGAGGAGGCAAAGGAGCCACCTGTTTTGCCGCCGCAAAAGAAACAAGGTCGCGGGCAGGAGCAGGAGGATGGCAGCCAGGAGGTCGTAACCATAGGGCTTCATTTCCACGGCGTAACGGACGGAGTAGTTTCCCACGGCCAGAATACCGACCGCGATGGCTGCCGCGAGGGGAGTCGCCATCAGCCGGGCCCACCACGCGAACAGCACCAGCGACCCGATCCCCGCGAGCATGGGCAGGAATCGCATCGACCATTCGGACATGCCGAAGTGTCCATACATCGCGCGTTCCGACCAGAGGAATCCGATGGGTGCGACTTGCAGATAGTCCAGCGGCCGTCGCAGCGCGGAATAGCCGTGATTGAGAATGTTGATCGCAAGCGCCGCCTCGTCCCCCCAGACGGGCATGTCGAGGAAATATCGTAAAAGCCGCAGAATGATGCCCACCGAGACAAAGAGCAGGAGCCACGTGTTGATCCGTGAATCGGACTCCCGCGATGAATCGTCGGACATTGCGGCGGGATGATAACGAAACGTAGTTTGGACCGCCAAAAATAATGCCGGCCGCGTTTTCCGCGGCCGGCATCGCCAGAAAGTGGGAAGGGAGCGTCGCGTCAGGCCCGTCAAACCGACCCGTTCAGGCCGGCTTGCCGTTGCGTGTTGCCTGACAACCATCATGTACGATTCAATGATCTCGGAGGCAAATCCCGCGTGGAATTTTTCCCGGGCAACACGCTGGGGGCCTTTTATCGGACAAAGGTAACTGTTTACCGCAAAACGGAATCACGGCATCTGGACAATTTTCGGCGTGCGGCGGAGCGGATTTTTATCGGTTGCAGTTTTCGTAACGGCCGAATCGCCGGCTCGCAATTCAGAAATCGCTGCCGCCGCTGAACCCGTTGGCCCGCCTGACAATGTTCCGGCAAACCGTCTGCGGACGAAGAGCAGAATCGCCGCCTGCGGCGTCAAGCGCAGCGGAGTTTCGAGCACGTGCTCGACCTCAACCGTCCGTCACGCCCGCTTGCCCGACCTCTCTTTAATTGCCCCTGGACCCCGCACGCGATGCGTCGGTGGGCCGCCACCGTCGAATGTTCAGGCGGAGGTCGGACGAGCGGGGCTGTGAAGGACGGTTGAGGTCGAACCTGAGTTCGAAACTCCGTTGAACTGGCCGCGGAACGCGGCGGCTCCGCTTCTCGGCTGCCGACGGTTCGCTGGAACGTCAACGGGCAAGCCAACGGCGTTCGCGGCGGAAGCGATTTCTGATATACGAGCCCGCGATCTCGGCCGTCAAGAAAATCGTAACCGAC
>DATAWP010000059.1:0-2491 GCA_036267155.1 Tepidisphaeraceae bacterium | reverse complement strand
GTCGGTTACGATTTTCTTGACGGCCGAGATCGCGGGCTCGTATATCAGAAATCGCTTCCGCCGCGAACGCCGTTGGCTTGCCCGTTGACGTTCCAGCGAACCGTCGGCAGCCGAGAAGCGGAGCCGCCGCGTTCCGCGGCCTGTTCAGCGGAGTTTCGAACTCAGGTTCGACCTCAACCGTCCTTCACAGCCCCGCTCGTCCGACCTCCGCCTGAACATTCGACGGTGGCGGCCCACCGACGCATCGCGTGCGAGGTCCAGGGGCAATTAAGGAGAGGTCGGGCAAGCGGGCGTGACGGACGGTTGAGGTCGAGCACGTGCTCGAAACTCCACTACACTTGCCGGCGGAGGCGGCGACTCTGCTCTTCGTCCGCAGACGGTTTGCCGGAACATTGTCAGGCGGGCCAACGGGTTCAGCGGCGGCAGCGATTTCTGAATTGCGAGCCGGCGATTTCGGCCGTGACGAAAACTGCAACCGATAAAAATCCGCTCCGCCGCACGCCGAAAATTGTCCAGATGGAGTGATTCCGTTTTGCGGTAAACAGTTACCAATCCCGATTATTGGTTCCGGAGCCGTCCCTTTTATTAGTTCCCGTTTATGAGTTCGACCGGGAAGGCCGCGAATTGCGTGGTGCGGCGCTTGCGAAGCCACATCAATGGTGCGATCAGACAAGGGATCGCCGCGCACCAAATTGGGAACGCCAATAGGAAAACCCACAAGCCCTTGGCGGGAATGAGCGGATGTGCATCAAATTCCCAGAAACTTCGGCGGAGGTCGGGGCTGCGAAATCGGACCGGATGCCAATAAATATGCGTGCCAGTTGGCACAAAAAAACGGGCCGGCGGGTTATTCCAGGTTTCCCAATAAATCGCCACCCGGCCGCGTTGAAGTTGCAACTCGACATCCAAAGCGTGAGGTCTTGGCCCTCCGACAATATTGTGAAGGTACGCCGGCCCGAATTCAGCGAAGCAGCCGAGCGCCAGCACCCCCAGCGCGATCAGCGATATCAAGGCGAATGCGCTCAGCAGCGGGCGGGACATGCTCACATTCTACGTTGCTGAATAATATGACGACAGACGCATCGGCGCGATGTGGAACTGGATGTAGCGAAGCCAGGTTCCCGGTAAAAAGGTCCGTGGCGGAAACTCATCCCCCGATCCTGCTCATCTGTTTTTGCCCGTGCGCCGAATGCACCGCCGGTTTGAGGCGGACGCATTCCGACATGGCGTGAGCGAGGGCGTTCAGCGATGCGTTTCCGTCGCGCAGGATGGTTTTGACATCGACCTCGCCGCCGTCGAAGAGACAGGAGCGCAGCAGGCCGTCGGCCGTGAGGCGCAGGCGATTGCACGTCGCGCAAAACGGGGCGGACATGGCGCTGATGAAACCGATTCGGCCCAGCGGCTCACCCGGCGCCTCACCCAGAGGCTCACCCCGCAGCCGCCAGACGCTGGCTGGACCGACGCCCGCCTCCGTGCGGCGATCGACCGGCAGCAAGGGGCCAAGCTCACGCTCGATCATTTCGCGCGCTTCCAGTTCGCTGAGCAGCACATCGTCCCCGCGGTTCTGGCCGTCGCAGCCGGCCGAGGGGCCGGGATGATCTTCCGCATGATCGAGCAGGGCCGCTTCGCCCAGCGGCATGTATTCGATGAACCGCACCGTCAGTTTTCGCCCAAGCGTCAGGCGGGCGAAATCGGCCAGCTCGTCATCGTTGGTGCCGCGCATCGTGACGCAGTTGATCTTGATCGCATCGAATCCCGCCTCCTGGGCGCGGTCCAGTCCGGCCAGCACCGCCCGCAAATCTCCCGTGCGAGTGATGCGGCGGAACTTGGCCGGATCGAGGCTGTCGATGCTGACGGTGATGCGATCCAGCCCCGCGTCGCGAAGCGGCTTGGCCAGCTCCGCCAGCCGCTGACCGTTGGTCGTCAGCGAAAGATCTTCCACGCCGTCGATTTGTTTCAGCATCCCGACCAGATCGACCAGCCCGTTGCGCACGGTCGGTTCGCCGCCGGTGAGTTTGAATCGGCGGATGCCATGGATTTGCGTCGCGGCCTTCACGACCTGGACAATTTCTTCAAAGGTCAGGATTTCGCTTTTGGGCAGCCACGGCACACCATCCGCCGGCATGCAATACACGCAGCGATAATTGCAGCGATCGGTGATGCTGATGCGCAGAACGCGCACGGAGGCGATGCTCGCCGGCCCGGTGGCGAAGCCTTCGGGGCGCGGCCTGGAAATTTCAGCGATCGGTAAGAGCAGCGGAAACTCCTTTATCGTCGAACATTATAGTATGTGATGGGGTGGTGTAATGCTCGTTTTCGGGGAAAGATTGCCTAATGCCTAAAGATTCCCTATTGCCTATTTCCTATCACTACTGTCCGGTTAGAACTCGAATAGTGTCAATTGGTTACGATTCTGCTCCTCGGCGTTTTTCTGCTGGAGCTCTGAAAACACCTGATTTATCGGGGTTTTCTCGAAAACCATCACCCCGAG
>DATAWP010000058.1:0-11422 GCA_036267155.1 Tepidisphaeraceae bacterium | reverse complement strand
ATCCGAAGTCGATGCTGTTGACGACCCCGTCGTAATCGAAATCCCCCTGGTCCCAGACGGTTCCAGACTTGCCGAAGTTGGCCGCCATGTTGCCGAAGTCCACGCTGTTGACCGTGCCGTCGAGATTCGTGTCGCCGTACAAAGTGTATTTGATCTCGATCTGCCCGGAGGAGAGCCCCGCGGGATTGCCGGGGTCGGCGGAATCTGCATATCCGACGGCGTATTTGTGGTTCGCGGCCGCCGAGGAACTGCCAATGCCGATTCCGTTCCACGCTCCTCCGTTGTAACCGCTGGTCAGATATCCGCGGATGGTCGCCGCCGGATCGGCGCCGGTTCCGTAGTTGATGATGAAGTGATTGTTGCTGATGTCGAACTTCGAATTGGATGCGACGCTCAGTGCATCCTGCTCGCTCAACCCGCTGTTGGCAGTCAATTGCACGACCGCCGGGCCGGACGACGTCGAGCCGATGGTCAGATAGCCGCTGCCGCTGATTGGGCCGGCGACCGAATTGGCGTTGAGATACAGCGAGCCGTTGTCCACGATCGATCCCGATCCGCTGTAAGCGCCGTAAACAGCGCCGCTCGCGCCGGCATCCACGTCAAGTGTTCCGCTGTTGACCATCAGTCCATAAAAAACATTCAGGCTCCCGCCGGAGAGATGAATCGTTTTTCCCGCGTCGTTCGTGACCGACCCGTAAACGCTGGTCTGTCCGGCAAAGGAAACTGTGCCGTCGTTGGTCAGCCCGCCGGTTTCAAGCACGCCGTAACCGACGATCTGCCCCGTGTTGTGCAGCGTCGTGCCGTTGGTGCTGATGGTTCCGCCGGCCAGGGAAAGCGTCGCGCCGTTGGATGTCATGTTGTCGAACAACGCCTCGCCGCCGATCGGAACGCTCACCGTGTTCAGATTGGTCACCGCGCCCGTGAAGGTCATCAGGCCGCTCACGGGCTGGATGATGCCCGAATTGATGATGCTGGACGTGATCGTTCCCGAACCGGTGATAATTCCAGTCGCGCCGTTGGTGATGGAACCCGTCCCGGTGACGATACCGCCGCCGAACACCTGGATCACACCGTTATTGGTAAGCCCGGCGGAAAGTTGCAATGCGCCGCCAGTTGTGACCTCAATATTGTTGGAGTTCGTCAAAGCAGAGGCGACGCTCATCACTCCGCCTCCATCAACGGAGACCACCGCCGAACTGAGCGTTCCACCGGAATAGGCAAAATTCCCAGCTACATTCAGCAGCGAGGAGGAGATTGATCCACCGCTTTGGGTTAGAAGTTGGCCTGGGGAGATGGTGAATGGCGCTCCGGTAAGAATCCCGCCGCTCGAGACAACTGTGTTTGAAGCGGCGAGAACGCCGGACTGGAAATTGAATGTCCCGCCGCTACCGATGGTGAACGTGCCGCCGACAACCAGGCCCATCGCGGAATTGAGCGTAAATGAAGTGCCTAGGAGCTGGCCCGATCCGACGCCGACGCTAGTGGGTCCGACGGTGGGATCGGTAAAAGTGTTCGTACCGCTGACCCAATCGCTGGGATTAAAGAAACGCTCAACCCGCTTGTTAGCCCCATCTGTCACGTAAATCATTCCCGTCGGAGCAACTGCGACACTGTTGGGCTGAGAGAATTGTCCGTCACCGGTGCCCAAACTGCCGAAAGAGTTCTCAAAGGTACCGCCGGAACTGAACGCTTCGACGCGATTGTTGGGGGTGTCCACCACGTAAACCGTGCCCATGGCACTGACCGCCACGCCCTCGGGAAGATTAAACTGTCCATTGCCGGCGCCCGTACTTCCGAAAGAGCCCTCGAAGGCGCCTGCGGAGCTAAACCATTCCACGCGGTTGTTAAAAGCATCCGTTACGTAAACCGTGCCGCCGGAGTTGACCGCCACACCGAAGGGAGTAGAGAACTGTCCATCGCCGGTGCCGAAGCTGCCAAAAGCGCTCTGAAACGTGCCATTGGAACTGAACGTCTCGACGCGGTCGTTGTTGGTATCCACCACGTAAACCGTGCCCGTGGCACTGACCGCCACGCCAACGGGAAGACTAAACTGTCCATTACCGGTGCCCATGCTTCCAAAAGCACTTTCGAACACACTGGCGGGAGTAAAGGTTTCGATCCGATCGACTCCGTAATCCGCGACATAAACGGTGCCGGTAGAAGCGACGGCGATGCCGGAGGGAGAATCGAACTGTCCGTTGCCGGAACCCTCGCTGCCAAAGGTGCCTAGAAATATGCCGGTGGAACTGAATGCTTCGACGCGATTGTTGTTTTGATCCGCGACGTACACCGTTCCGCCGGGGCTGATCGCCAGAAATGTCGGCGAGGCAAACTGATCGTTGCCAGTCCCGGCGGCTCCCCACGCGTTCAAAAATGTGATCTGTCCAAGTGCCGTCACGGGAATCAGGTTGGCGCTAGCTACGGCAACGGCCGCCCACAAAAAACGCCGCCCACGCGACATTCGACGACTACCCGACCCTCGCCGCCCAAGGCGGGCGCAGCGCACCTGCTGATTATGCATAGAATTCCTTCCCTCGGAGATGCCCCCAGACGCACGTATCCCTACCTAAATCTTGCTGGAAAGTAAAGAGAAATGTTAGAGTTCTACGGCAAGAGATAGCGTGATTTTGGATCGTCTCACCCCCCAAGGCGCGGCCCGCCGCCGGCGCCCGGCGAGGAATCCCAGGCCGATCGTCAACGCCAGCGCAGCCGAACACGGTTCCGGCACATCGGCCATCAATCCATTGGCCGCGGCGAATGCATCAAGCGCCGCCCAATCGCTCGCCGGCAACGCCACATCTGCTCCACTGGCCGACTTGCCGAAGTTCGCTGCCAACAATCCGAAGTCGATGCTGTTGACGACGCCGTCATAGTTGAAGTCGCCCTGGTCCCAGACTTTGCCGGATTTGCCGAAGTTCGCGGCCATGTCGCCGAAGTCGATGCTGTTGACGGTGCCGTCGAGATTCGTGTCGCCGTACAACGTGTACGCGATTTCGATTTGCTCAAGGCCAAGTCCGGCGGGATTGCCTGGGTCGGCGGAGTCGGCGTAGCCGATGGCGTAGTTGTGATTCGCCGCCGCGGAGGAACTGTCGATGCCGGGGCCGTTCCAGTTGCCGCTGTTGTAACCGCCGGCAAGATACGCGCGGATGGTCGTCACGGGATCGGATTTCTCAAAATAGCTGATGATCACTTTCGTGCTGGTCAGGTTGAGAATGCCGCCGCCGCTGATGTTCAGAGCGCTGATCGCATTGGTGGCGCCGCCGCTGGTCAATGTCAAGTCGCCCTTTGACGTGATGGCAACGGTGGATTGCTGCAAGCCTGAAGCGGTAACGCTGGAGGACGCGTCGCCTCCGACATTGAGCGTGCCGGTGCCGGTGATGACGCCTAGATTGGCCGACCCGCCGGTGACGTTGATGGTCGCAAGGTTATAGGTATTCGCCGTGCTGACGGTTCCGCCGCTGACGGTGACTGCTGTTCCGTTTGAATCCCAGACATCCAGTGTTCCGGCGACGGTCAAGTTTCCGCCGCTGACGGTTAGCAGGCCGGACCCGCCTGCGCCCAATTCGTTTCCACCGACATAGACGGCCCCGGCGACGCTGAGGCTGCCGGCGCCGCTGAGGGAATAGGCACCGGTGGAGCCGGAAGTGTAGCCCAGATACAGTGCGGTGACGACGTTGGTTCCGCCGGTTTGAGTGAATGTTCCGTTGCCCGATAGCCCGGCGATTTCGGTAGAGCCGTTCAGGATTCCGGCGCTGAGATTATAGATGCCGGAGGAGTTGATTTGACCACCGAGGACAAGCGTGGGAATGACGGTGTTGACGCCGCCGGTCTGATTAAAAGTCCCGGTGGTTTCATCGCCGATCAATTCGCCGGCGTTGGCATTGAGCGTGCCGCCGCTGAGGTTGTAGATGCCAGCGCAAGAGGGATATTCTCCCACATCAAGGACCGCGCCGGTAATCGTGTTCGTGCCGCCGGATTGCACAAAAGAACCGATGCCATTGGTGGCTCCAAGATACTCGCCGTCCTTGGCCACAAGCGCGCCGGCGCCGCTGAGGGAGTAGTAGCCGAGTTCATCAATGCCGAGTTGCATCGCTCCGAAACTGACATTGGTCCCGCCGCTTTGGATAAATGTTCCGGTCCCCCCGTAGCCGAGGTATTCCTGTCCGAAGCACTCCAGCAGGCCGGATCCGCTTAGAGAATAGGTCCCATTGGAACCACCGAAAAAAGCCACGCTCAGTCCGTTGCCGCCAACGGTGTTCGTCCCGCCGGTCTGGATGAGGGTTGCGGCGCCTTCATAGCCGACAAGTTCTTCAGTGCTGAAAAGCGATTGACCCGCGCCGAGCTTTAAGGACGGGCCAAGATAAGAAGCGGAAGTCGGCAAATCATTCGGCGCCGGCGCGGGACTATCAAGAACCAAGTCGGATTGGGCATAGGTCAGGTTCAAAGTTCCGGAAGTCCAGTTGAATTGCGACGGGCTGGATAAGACGAGTTGGCCTGCCGTGATGGTTCCCCCCTCGAGATTCAAGGCGCTGTCCGCGGTGTCGTAGACGGTAATGGAACCCGGGGCGGCGCCGCTGTTGTTGACGGTGAGTGTGCCATTGCCGCTGACGGTCAGGATGCCCGTTCCGCCCGCGCCAGTTTGAGCCCCATTGCCGCCGATATAAACCGTGTTGGCATTGCTGGCGCCGCCGCCGCCGGTTGGGCTGACGATCAAAGTCCCGCCGCTGAGATCGTACGTCCCTGAAGAACCGCTTTGATCGCCCAGTACCAGAATGAAGCCCGCTGCGTTGGTGCCGCCGGATTGAGTGAACGAGCCACTCCCGGAATAACCGATGCCTTCTCCTCCACTACCTGATGTGAGCGAGCCCGTGCCGCTGAGGGAATAGGAACCGCTGGAGCCTGGGTTAAGCGCCAGGATCAACGTTCCCGTGGAATTATTTGTGCCGCCGGATTGCGTGAATGAGCCAGTTCCGGAATAGCCGATGTCTTCCTCGTCGCTGTTTGAGAGTGATCCGGCGCCGCTGAGGCTGTAAGTCCCCGTGCCAACGCCGACATACAGGTACTGGTTACTGTTCGTGCCCAGCGATTGGATCATTGCACCGGACGGAGAATGGGAGGTAACGCTTGAATCTCCGATGTATTCAAAATTGGCGCTCAAGGCGGTGCCGGTGCTGGTCATCGACAGCGTATCGCTGCCGTCACTTTGGTTGTCTACCGTCAAGGAGGCAAGGGTGATCGGTGTTCCAGTGTAGTCATACGTGATGGTGCGGTTGGTGCTGTCAGCGCTGGCGATTTCGGCGGTATCTCCATCACCGGGCACCGTGTTTGGCGTCCAATTTCCGGCCGTGGCCCAGTTGCCGCTGCCGGCATTCCAGGTTTCGGTTGCGGCTTGGGCGCTGTGGCTCCATTGAACGCATGCTGCCGACGCGACGATTACCAGAGAAGATCGCCGAAGATATCGGCGACCGCCGATGATTTTGGACAGTTTGTGCCGCATGAATCACCCTTCCTCTGGAACGATGCGACAAGCGGAAAATCCGCCTGCAGACCCATGGGCGTGTTATGACACCGAAACGGGTTTTGCCGAAAGGCGAATGTATCCGTGGCTCCCCCGAATTCAAGAACAAAAGTCGATTGAGGCCGTTGGCGGGGCACCGCACCCAGCAGATATCTTTGAAATGGCGGATACGCGACAGATTCGGCAAATGCCCGTCGTGTTCCGAAATGGTAGGCAGATCAGCGCTTGCCCAAACTACCCTTTTCTATCCGAAACATTTTCCTTCGCCGGCTCGTACCCCTCCACCCGGCGAATCAATTCGATTAACGCCTGCACTTCAGCGGTTACCGCTTCCAGCGGCTCGGCATCCAACACGGCGGATTCCACTCGCCCGGCCGCTTCCGTCACCGGCATGAACCCATACACGCCCGCCGCTCCTTTGAGTTGATGCGCCACCTGCGACAACTCCTCCATGTTGCGCTGGTCCACCAGTGCCACCACCTGGCTCACCTTGACCGGAAGATCGGCAATGAATCCCGGAAGGAATTTGCTCGCGAACTCCGCATCGTCCAGCGCGGTGCTGCGCAGCACATTCGTTTTATCTTGCACGTCAAGTGCGCGGTCCTTCACCGCCGGTTGATTCAGGTACGACGCGACCGTCAGAATCAACTGCTTGCGGTCGATCGGCTTGGACAGATAGTCCGAGCATCCCGCCTTGATGCAGCGATCCCGATCGTGCGACATGGCGTGTGCGGTGAGTGCGATGATCGGCCCCGTGTACGCCTGCTCGCGCAGCCACTTCGCGGCCGCGTATCCATCCATCTCCGGCATTTGCATGTCCATCAGGATCACGTCGAAAGGCTTGCCTTCCGCGACGGCAGCCATCGCCATATCGCAGGCGACGCGTCCGTTGATGGCCACCGCCACGTCCGCCCCCGCCTTTTGCAGATAGAAGCTGATCGCGCGCTGATTGTGAACCCCGTCCTCCGCCAGAAGCAATCGCCCGTTCAGTCGCGTTGGATGCGGCGGCTCCGCCTTTTCCTCCGGCCGGATTGCTTCGTATTCTCCTTGCAGCAGCAATACGCCGGTCAGATCGCCCGTCGCGATCGTGACCGTGAAGCAACTCCCCTGTCCCGCCTGGCTTTGAACGGTGATGTCGCCCCCCAACATCCCCGCCAGCCGTTTGCAGATCGTCAGTCCCAGCCCCGTTCCGCCGAATCGTCGCGTGGTCGAGCTGTCCGCCTGGTGAAACGGCGTAAAGAGCCGCTTGATCTGCTCCGGCTTCATGCCGATGCCCGTATCCACCACGGAGATTTCCAGCCTGGGCTCGTTCCCCGGCTCGTTCACCAGACCCAGCACCAATTGCACCGCGCCGGATTGGGTGAATTTGATGGCGTTGCCCACCAGATTAATCAGGATCTGCCTCAATCGCGTTGGATCGCTCAGGATCACCCGCGGAATCGGCGTGGCGTAGTTGACGGACAATTTCAGTTTTTTCTCGACGGCGCGAACCCGCATCATCGACAGCACGTCGCCCACGATCTGCCGGGGATCGACCTCGATGTTTTCCACCGACAGCTTGTCCGCTTCGATTTTCGAAAAATCCAGGATGTCGTTCAGAATCGTCAGCAGGTGTTCCCCGTGATGCCGGATTACTCGCACGTGCTCCGCGCGCTCGGCGGGCGACACGTCTTCATCCAGCAGCATATCCGCATAGCCGAGGATCGCGGTCATCGGCGTGCGGATTTCATGGCTCATGTTCGCCAGGAAATCGCTCTTGGCGCGATTGGCCGCGTGCAGGTCGTCCCGCGCCCGCGACAACTCCTGGTTCCGCTGCACCGCCGTTTCGTATGTTGAAAGCAGAAGGTTCAAAATGTTCAAACGGTCGGCCGTGATGAAATGTTTCAGACCGTTGAAATAAACCTCCACCCCGATGGCGGGCTGATTGACTTCGCGGATTTCGGAATTGATCAGCATGAATTGAACGCGGGCGAGCAGGTTTCGCTCGTCATACGGCTTGATGATGAAATTGTCGGCCCGGCATTCCAGTCCGCGGATCACATCCTGCGGATCGGCCAGCGTCGTCAGCAAAATCACCGGCACGTTTTTCAACGCCTCATCCAACTTCACCTGCCGGCAAAGCTCGTAGCCGTCCATCTCCGGCATCATGATGTCGCTGATGATCAGCGTCGGCTTTTGGGCTCGCGCCATGTCCAGGGCCTCGCGGCCGTTGACGGCCGCCCTCACCCGATAACCCTGCCACTCCAGCGTGTGCCTCAGCAGCTCGGCCTGCGTCGGGCTGTCCTCGGCGATCAGGATATCCACCGGTGTTTTAATCATTCCATCTGCTACCTTCATGATTCTCTCCATTGAGGGGCGAACACGGTAACCGCTTCCACGAGCGCTGGTGCAATCAGGTCCGCCGGCAAAACGCGCGAGGCCCCGCCAAGGGCGATCGCTTCCCCCGCCATGCCGTGAACCACTGAACTTTCACGATCCTGGGCGATGGTCAATGCGCCTCGGCCCTTCATCTGGCTCAGTTCCTGGGCGCCATCCTTACCCATTCCCGTCAGCAGCACCCCCACCGCCGCGGCGCCGTAAACCCCCGCCAGCGATCTGAACAAATGCGCAACCGACGGGCGCATCCCGCCGTCCGGCTCGCTCCTGCTCAGGACGATTTTCCCGTCGCTGCCCACCGCCATGTGACGATCGTCCGGCGCCACGTAAACGTGTCCGGCCTCCGGCTGCATCCCATAGTTGGCGACATCGACCTTGAATCCAGTGGTCTGATTGAGCCAGTCAACCAGCCCCGCCACAAATCCCGGCGCAATGTGCTGAACCAGGAGCACCGGTACGGGAAAATCCTTGGGCAGATTCGTAAGGATGCTCTGCACCACCGACGGACCGCCCGTCGAGGCGCCGATGCCCACGATTTCCACCGCCCGAACCGCTTGCCGCGGCTTGGCCGCGGCCGCCTGAGCGGCCAACACCGCCTTGCGCCGGCTATTCGGCCAGCGACGCACCACTTTCACCTCGGACATCAGCCGCACCGTCTGCTGCATTTCCCTCGCGGCCGCGTCGAGATCCCTGCATTGTTTGCCGGTCGGCGTCTCCATCCACGCCACCGCGCCGGATTCGATCAAACGGAAGCTGGTCATCGGCCCGCACAACTCGTCCTTGTCCCCATAGATCACGATCGGCACCGGACGCGTCTCCATAATTTGCCGCGTCGTCTCCAAGCCGTCCATCTCCGACATTTCAATGTCCATCAGGATCACATCCGGCACGTCGCGCGTCAGAAACTCCAGGGCCTCCCGACCGTTCTTGGCCGTCCCGATCACCGTGATGCGATCATCCGCCCCCAACATGTCAACCAAAAGCGCTCGCGTTTCGCTCGATTCCTCCACCACCAGAACTTTGATCTTTTGCACGTGCATTCAAATGATCGTTTCAAGCTTCAAATAAACCTTCGGACGACTTCCAGAAGGTTGCTTTGGTCAAAGCTGCTCTTAATGATGTAGGCGTTGGCCCCGACGTCGATGCCGCGCTCCCGTTCCTGCCGCGATTCCAGCGCCGTCACCAGCACCACCGGCAGCTCCGCCAGCGTTTTGTCGGCCCTGATCTTGGCGGTCAAATCCAACCCGTTCATACGCGGCATCTCCACGTCCGAAACGACCAGATCGAACCGCTCTTCCCGCAGCGCGGTAAACCCTTCGATTCCGTCCACCGCAGTCCGCACCTGGTAATTCGCGGTTTCCAAAATGCCTTTGAGCAGCATCCGCGAGGTGATGGAGTCTTCGACCACCAGAACTTTTTTCGACCGCGCCGATGCTTCCGCTTGCGCAGCGACAACCGGAACGGGTGCGATCCCGTGCTTTCGCGCGGATTTGATCAGGTCGGCCACGTTCAGCACCGGCACGGCCTTGCCCGATCCCAGCACCGTCGCGCCGGAAATGTTGCGCAGCCGAGCCAGAGGTTTGTGCAGCGGTTTGACCAATACTTCCTCTTCGCGCATCACCTCATCCACGGCGAACGCCACGCGCTGCTCCGCCGAACTCATCACCACCACCGGGATCGACGCCGATTCTTCAACCCCGACCGATCGCCGGGGAAGTTCCAGCACCGCCTCCAGCCGCGCCAGGGACACCGCCCGCGCGTCCACCAGGATGGTCTCGCGGTTCTCCACCGTTTTGATTTCTGAAGTCTTGAGCCGCAGCACCCGCTCGACGCTGGCCATCGGAGCGATGAAGGTCTGTCCCCCCGCTGAAACAACGATTCCCCGAAACGTCGCCAGCGTTTGCGGAAGCGTGATTCGCAACGTCGTCCCCGCGCGAGGCTTGCTCTCAACCGCCGCCTTCCCGCCCAATTTTTCCGCCTTGGTCCGCACGATGGCCATCCCCAGGCCGCGCCCGGAAATTTCCGTGATCAGCGGGCTGGTCGAGACGCCGGAATGGAATATCAGCGACATCGCCTCGTGATCGCTCAGGTCCCTCGCTTCGCCCGCGGAAACGATCCCATGGCTCACCGCCGATTTCTTCACGCTGTTCACGTCCACGCCACTTCCGTCGTCCGACACGCGAATTTCGATCTTGCCGTTCACCTGACAAACCGCCATCGTGATCGTGGCCCGCGCCGGTTTGCCCAGCCGTTTTCGGTCCTGCGGCTTTTCCACGCCGTGATCCACGCAGTTCCGCAGAATATGGATGAGCGCATCTTTCATCTCTTCCAAAATGCGCTTGTCCATGGCAACGTCGCCGCCCTGGATCACCAGCTCGGCCTCTTTTGCCTGATCCGAGCAAAGGTCCCGCACGATCTTGGGAAACATGTCCGTGATGGTGGAGAACGGCAGCATCAGCAGCTTCTTGGAATCTTCCAGAAGATCGTCCACCCGCCGGCTGATGCCGATGCGGTCCTGCTGCGTCTGCCCGACCAGCGAATTGAGCTTGTTTTCCATTGAGCGGACGTAATCGAGATTCCAGTCGAGGAAATGAAGCATCGCCCCCAATCGCACGGCCAAACCGTCTGCCAAATCCTTTTGCTCAAACTCCCGCCGCATGGCGCGGAGGTCCCCGGCCATCTTGTCCCATTCCTTCCACCACGGCTCGAACGATGAGGTGATTTCCCGAAGCTGCGCAACGCGAGAAACGGCCATCGCCTTCACCGCCAGCATGTCCTCCGCTTGCAACAGTCTTGAATCCAGCTTGGCGGTAGAGATTCGCACCGTTTCGGGAACGGCGGCCTGTTCCAGCACTCGCTCCACCCCCGCGGGTGGGCTCGGAGCTTCACCCGCCGCCGGTTTCGGGGCTTCGGCCGGCTTTTCCGCGGGCTCCTCCGATGGCTCCTCCCATTGAAGGCGGTCCAGCGACTGAACCAATTCGTCGAGCCACGGTCCCTCTTTTTTTCCCGATTTCTTCGCGAAGGACGCGAGCAGATCGCCGATCCCGTCGAGCGTCTTGTGCAGCGCATCAAATGCCCGCCGCGACGGGCTGACCGATTGCTTTTTCCACGCCGCAAACACGCTCTCCATCGCCTGGCAAATCTTTTCGATGCTCGACAAATCCACCGCGCGCGATGCGCCCTTGAGACTATGGGCCTCGCGGTAGATGTTTTCGATCACCGAAATCTCCGCCGCGGGAGATACGGATTTTTCCAGCTCCAGCAGCAGCTTGGAGATCAACTGCACGTGCTCATGCGCCTCCGTGGCGAACGTAGCCTGCAGCTTCTTGATGAATTCCTGATCTTGTGCCGGCATATATATTAGACCCTGTATCTCGCGACGTTCTTTTGCAGCTTCTGTCCCAGTTCCTTCAGGTTGTGCGCCGCCGCCTCCAACTGCTTGGCGCTGGCAACGTTCTGCGTGCTCGCCTCCTTGATGCTCTCCATCGCCTGGGCAACCTGGTCCATACCGACCAACTGCTGCTGGCT
>DATAWP010000057.1:0-48532 GCA_036267155.1 Tepidisphaeraceae bacterium | reverse complement strand
CCATCTTTGAATTTATCGAGGTCTTCTACAACCGAAAGAGATTACACAGTGCGTTGGGCTACAAGAGTCCCGAACAGTTCGAGGCTGCCCATCGCGTTTTTCAAAATCCAGCGCCAACGAAAAATGGGTAGGACCAGAGGGCATGTCATTGCATGAAGCATCGCATCAGCCATCCGCTGTCCGGTCCTGAGCTTGTCGAAGGGCCGCCGCCTCCTCCATTTTTCTGTCGAAATGCACCATCAACAGTAACAACTTCGGCCCTGGCGCTATCGAAAACGGCCAACTTGTTACCACGTACCTTGGGTCGAAGGTCAACGATGTAGTTTTCTGGAGGCTTTTTCCCCCCGAGCCCCCCCGAGCCCTGGACGAGCGTTACGCCCTCCAAAATCCCGATGAGCGGTTATCATGCGTGAATATGTCTTGCGACACGAATATCAAAGAGCACCGCACGTCAGAGGCCACGATTACGGTCTTCAAGGAAGATGGCGCCCCACTGGCCAATCGGGAATTGGTCGTCGCCCAGCGCAATCATAAATTCCTTTTTGGCATCACCGGCTCAAGCGTCATCGGCCTGGCGAACGGCGAGTTGAAAGAATCCGCTAAGGCGAATGCGGAGTTGCACAATGAGAAATTGCTGAACCTCTTCAACTTCGTCACGCTTCCGTTTTACTGGGGACGATTCGAGCCGAGACGCGGGGAGCCGGATACCCAGAGGATCACCAAAGCCGCGCGATGGTTCGTGGATCGCGGCTGCGTGGTCAAGGGGCATCCGTTGTGTTGGCACACCGTCACCGCCGAATGGCTGGGGAAGTTATCCAATGCCGAGATCATCGAGGCGCAGCGGGCGCGGATCGCGCGCGAGGTTGCCGACTTTGCCGGCCTGATCGACATGTGGGATGTCATCAATGAAGTCGTCATCATGCCGGTGTTCGACAAGTACGATAACGGCATCACGCGCATCGCCCGCGAAATGGGCCGGATCGGCATCATCCGCATGACCTTCGACGCCGCCCGCGCGGCCAATCCGCGCGCGACCCTGCTCTTGAATGATTTCGACGTTTCAACCGCATACGAATGCCTGCTGGAGGGATGCTTCGAGGCCGGCATCAAGATCGACGCGATCGGCATTCAATCGCACATGCACCAGGGTTATTGGGGCATCGAGAAAACGATGGGAGTTCTGGAACGTTATGCGCGCTACAAACTGCCGATTCACTTCACCGAAAACACGCTCGTTTCCGGAAAGATCATGCCGCCGGAGATCGTGGATCTGAATGATTATCAGGTAGACGATTGGCCCACCACGCCGCAGGGCGAGGCGCGCCAGGCCGAGGAGGTCGCACAACATTACAAAACGCTCTTCGCGCATCCGGCCGTCGAGGCGATTACTTGGTGGGGATTGGAAGACGGCGGGTGGCTCAAAGCGCCCTCCGGCCTCGTTCGCAAAGATCAATCACCCAAGCCCGCATACGAAGCGCTGTTCGATCTCGTCAAAAAGCAATGGTGGCTGCCCCCGACGAAAATGGTCACGGATGGTCGCGGGCAGCTTCGATTCACCGGCTATCTCGGCGAGTACGCGCTGTCGTGTGCCGGCAAAACGAAGTCGTTCCATCTGAACGAAAGAGGCGGCAGCAGCGTGGAGCTGCGGCTGGAGTAGACGATCACTTAAAATCCCGTGACCGAAATTCATGGCCGCTCAGCAAATGGCTTAAATCCTCAAGTTGCAGAACGATCACGTGAATGACCTGGCCCTGCCGTTCGACATATCCATCGGCCTGGAGCAGATAAGCTCCGCAGGCGATCCGCGAATATCGGTTGAAGATATTCGGCCGAATAATCAGGTTCGCCACGCCCGTCTCGTCTTCGAGAGTGACGAAAACGATCCCGTTGGCCGTTCCCGGACGCTGACGGTTCAACACGATCCCCGCAACTCGCGCCCAGCCATTCGCGCGCTGCTTCAATTCGGCCGCCGTGATGATCTTCCGCTGAATCAATTGTTCGCGCGCGAATGCAACGGGATGCTGTTTGAGGGACAAGCCCGATACCGCGTAGTCGATCATGACCTCCTGCCCCAACGGCATGGGAGCAAGAACGACTGGGGATGGCTTGTCCGCGACGCGACGGTCTTCGAACAGCGGGGCGTGCTCATTGGTCAGCCCCATCGTCTGCCACAATGCGGTGCGCCGCGAGCGCGGCAAAGAACCGAAAACGTCAGCCTGAGCCAATTGTTCAATCGCGGATTTGGGCAATTTCGTCGCCTGATGAAAATGTTCGACGGAGGTAAAGGCGCCACCACGGCGAGATTCGACGATGCGCTCGGCATGGATGGCTCGCATTCCCTTGATCAGCCGCATACCGAGCCGCAGCGCAGGTCCGCCATGGCCCCAGGTGTTTTTGTCTCTATTGCCGGACGCCGATGATTGCGAATCTTCCAGCGTGCAATCCCAATCGCTGAAATTCACGTCGATGGGCCGCACCTCCACGCCATGTTCTCGTGCATCCCGTACGATCTGCGCCGGCGCGTAGAATCCCATCGGCTGGCTGTTGATTAGCGCGCAGCAGAACGCCGCGGGGTGATATCGCTTGATCCACGCGCTGGCGTACACCAACAGCGCGAAACTGGCGGCATGGCTTTCGGGAAATCCGTACTCGCCGAAGCCCTTGATCTGGTTGAAGCACCGCTCGGCGAATTCGGGCGTATATCCGTTGGCCAGCATTCCATTGATGATTTTCTCCTGGAACCGTTCGATATGGCCCGAATAACGCCAGGCAGCCATCGCGCGGCGCAACTGATCGGCTTCTTCCGCGCTGAACCCCGCCGCCACCATTACCACTTTCATCGCCTGTTCCTGGAACAAAGGCACGCCCAGTGTTTTTTTCAGAACATTTCTCAGCGCGTCGCTGGGATAATCGACGATTTCCTCACCGTTTCGTCGGCGAAGGTAGGGATGAACCATGTCTCCCTGAATGGGACCTGGCCGAACAATCGCCACTTCGATGACCAGATCATAAAAATCTTTGGGCTTCAGCCGAGGCAGCATGGACATTTGCGCCCGGCTTTCGATCTGGAAAACGCCGATGGTGTCGGCGTCGCCGATCATGTCGTAGACGTTGGAATCGTTCTGAGAAATTGTATGAAGTTCAATCGGCTGCTCTGCGGAATAAGCGCCGTTGATCAACTTCATGCCCTTCGCCAGCGCCGTCAGCATTCCCAACCCCAGCACATCCACCTTCAGAATTCCCACCGCATCGATGTCGTCCTTGTCCCATTCAATGACGGTGCGGTCCTGCATTGAGCCGTTCTCGATGGGAACCAACTCACACAACGGCCCGCGCGTCATGACCATGCCGCCGACGTGCTGGCTGAGATGGCGAGGGAAACCTCTCAACTCGCCCGTCAGTCCCACCAGCAGGCGAATGGTGTAGTCGTTCGGATCGAGTCCCGCTTCGGCAAGCTGCTGCGGCGACAGCGGCCCGGAGTGCCACCAGTTGAGGGATTTGGCGATCTGGTCCACCGCGTCCAATCCCAGACCCAGTGTTTTGCCGATATCCCGCACGGCCGATCGGCCACGATAAGAGATCACCTCCGCCGTCATTCCCGCCCGCTCGCGGCCGTATTTCCCGTAGAGATATTGGATCACCTCCTCTCGCCGTTCATGTTCGAAGTCAATGTCGATATCGGGCGGCTCATTGCGGGCGGCGCTGACGAAACGCTCGAAGAGCAAGTCGATCTGGGTTGGATCAACCGACGTGACGCCCAGACAATAGCACACCGCCGAATTCGCCGCCGATCCCCGCCCCTGACAAAGAATGCCCCGGCCGCGCGCGAAGCAAACCAGGTCGTACACCGTTAGAAAATACGGCTCGATCTTGAGTTGCTCGATCAGCGTCAGCTCGTGACCGATCTGCCGGCGGACTTTTTCAGGAACTCCTTGCGGATACCGACTCGCAGCGCCCTCCCACGTCAGCTCAGCCAGATACGATGCCGGTGTTTTGCCGGCCGGAACGATTTCATCGGGATATTCATATCGCAGCTCATCCAGCGAAAACGCGCATTGCTCCGCCATCCCCGCCGTTCTTTTCAGCGCTTCCGGAAAATCGCTGAACAAACGCTGCATTTCCCCCGGCGGTTTGATGAACCGTTCCCCATTGGGAAAGAGCCGGAAGCCTGCTTCCTGAATCGTGCAACCGTGGCGGATGCAAGTGAGCACATCCTGAAGAACCCGCCGTCGCTCGTCGTGGTAATGCACCTGATTGGTCGCCAGCAGCGGCACGCCGCGGGCACGTCCCACCGATTCGATCCGCCGAAAGATCTTGCCGTCCTCAGGCCCGTACAATCGCGAGACCGCCAGCGACAGCCGCTCGCCGAAAACATCTTTCAGCGCCGCGGCAGCGGCTTCGAGACCATCGCCATCTTCCTCGTCCGTCTGTGGATCGATCCGCTGCAGCGCAACCGCCGCCAAAAGGCCGGCCGGCGCATTGAGCAGGTCCTCCAATCGAAGCGTGCACGATCCCTTTTCCGCCCGGCGTTTGCCCGTGGTCAGCAGACGACAGAGATTGGCATACCCCCCGCGATTCTGTGCCCACACCAGCACGTCCGGCGCATCGGTAAATCGCAGCCGGGCGCCCACGCACAGTTTGATTTGCGCATCCTTGGCCGCCTGGTGCGCCCGTACCACCCCGGCCAGACTATTCAGATCCGTGATTGCGACGGCCGCGTATCCCAACTCCGCGGCACGATAGACCAATTCCTGCGGATGCGACCCCCCGCGCAGAAAAGAGAAGTTGCTCGTCACATCCAGTTCCGCCAGCTCCGGATCATGACGAGATGACTTATCGATAATCATAAAATCTCGCTGCCCTCAATTGAGCCGGCTCGCTCAGGAGGTTATTCTAAAAACCAATCCAGATCATTCACCGCAGGGCGCAGAGAATAAATTCAAGGAAATATTTTGTTTAAAATTCAAAAAACTCGCCTCCGCGAAGCATGTCTCCGCGCGCTCCGCGCCTCCAGTGAAGCGGGCGATCAATCAGAATTTCCAATGTGAACTCGGATTGACCCGCGGCCCACCATCCGGTTACAACCAGTTTCACCTCAAATCCGGAGAGACAAGATGCTCAACGGCCCTGTTTCACGACGGCGATTTCTGGCTTCCTCGGCTGCCGTGCTCGGGGCGGCGTCGCTTGCAAGACTTGGGAGTTCCCTGTCGCTCGCGGCCGAGCCGGCCAAGCCGGCCAAGACGCTGGGCTTCGCGTTTGTGGGGCTTGGATACTTCGCGCTGAACGAACTGATGCCCGGAATCACCCGCTGCAAGTATTGCAAGCCGGTCGCTCTGGTCAGCGGACATCCCGACAAGGCCAAGGCCGTCGCTGAAAAATATGGGATCGATTCCAGGAACATTTACAATTACGACAACTACGACTCGATCAAAGACAATCCGCAGATCGACGCGGTGTACATCGTGTTGCCCAACGGCATGCACGCGGAATACACCGTGCGAGCGTTTGCGGCCGGCAAGCATGTGATGTGCGAAAAGCCGATGGCAAACACCGTTGCCGAGTGTCAACAGATGATCGATGCCGCCAAGGCCGCGGGAAAGAGGCTCCAGATCGGATATCGCATGCACTGGGATGCGGCGACCCTCGCGTGCATCGACGCGCTGCGGAAGGGCGACATCGGTTCGATCGAAATCATCGAGGCGGAAACGGGATTCACCATCGGCGATCCCAAGCAATGGCGGCTAAACCGCAAACTAGCCGGCGGCGGCTGCATGATGGACATTGGGATCTACTCGCTCAGTGCCGCCCGGTATCTCAGCGGCGAAGAGCCGACGGAAGTTTTCGCACACACCTATGCCGATACCAACGATCCGCGATTCACGCAGGTCGAGCAGAACTGCGATTTTCAGTTGAAATTTCCCAGCGGTGTGCTGGCAAGCGGCCTATCGAGCTATGCGACGAATTTCAACCGATACGCGGTGCATGGAACCAAAGGATATTGTGTGCTGGAACCAGGTCAGGCCTATCGAGGCGTGAAATTTCAGATCAGCCACGGCCGCGAGCTTCAGGCCGTGGACATCGCTCAATCAGATCAATTTGTCGGCGAGATGGACGGCTTCGCGCAGGCGATCGCGGGCGCCGCTCCGTCCAAGGCGACGGGCGAGGAAGGTTTGCAGGATATGCGCATCATCGAAGCGATTTATGAATCTGCACGAACGGGCGCGAGCGTGAAACTGTGACGGTTGCGGCCTGATTCATTTGCCATCCTTGTCCCAATGCAACAATTCAACGACCGCGCCGAGCTGGCTTTTGCTGTCGATGTAGACGTAGGAGCCGTCCTTGCTTCCGAACCGGCCCTGGTGGAGGACCGGCATTCCCAGTTCCTGGCAAGTGCGAATCGAGCCGTCAAGGTTTTTGACTTTGAAAGCGATGTGGTGAATGGATTCACCGCATTCATCCAGGGCTTCCTGCCAACTGCTGCCGGGGCCAAGGGGCTGAATCAATTCTAATTGACAAGCGCCGGCCTCAATGAACGCGAGTTTGCATCGCGCATCCGATGGCTTGCCGCGATAAACCATATCGCTTGCCATTCCGGGGCCGGTGGCAAAACTTTTGGGTGGATCAACGCCCAACAGCGCCGCCCATCGTTTGCCGGTCGCGTCAATATCGCGACAGACAATCGCTACCTGAATAATGGTTTTGAAACCGGGATCGCGGTGCATGGCATCCTTTTGAAGAAGAATGCCAAAATCAAAGCAGGATTTCTGATTCGGGTCAACACCAATGGCCGCCTAAGCGGCGCGGGCGTGAAGTTCCTCAACCTCGACGGCCTGGGCTGGCGATGGGGAGGGTCGGTCCGTCCACCGGACGGCGAGATATGCTAGAAGCCCCAGCATCAACAGCGGCGGACGGAGCAGCGAAATCGGCAACTGTGTTGGCAGCATGCCATGACACATCGCCAATCCCAGCAGCGTGACGGCCAGCCAGATAAATCCTTTGCGATCTCGCAGCATCGAGGGCATCAGCAGTGCGATCGGCGCCAAAAATAGGATGTCCGCATACGAAATGCGCGCTGGAAGAAAGAAATCGACCGATAGAACGCACAGAAAAACAGCCGCGAGTTTCTCGGCCGGCCCCAACGTACGCCGGCGCAGCGCAAGTGGAAACAGCAGGCAAACAACGGCCGCGCCTCCGCGGCTGATGAGCTGCCATTGATCCCGCCCTGGCATCCAATGGAAGCGGTCCGACATTGGCTGCAAAATATCCATCGCGAAGGTGACGTTTGCACACGGCATTGCAATCCGCTGCTTGAAGGTCATTCCTTCCGCGGTTGCCGGCAGCGGCGGAAGCTTGGCCCGCTCGCTGTTAAAAAAGTCGCTGTCGAGAACCAACCGCGATTGAATCGACACGCTGCGAAAATAACTTTCCCACGGCCCCGGCCCGGCCACCGCCAGGGCGCCGGCAATGCACGCGCCGAAAACAACCGCGGCCCCAACCGCCGTCCGGCGAAACCCGCTCACCCACAGCGGCAGCAGCGCGGCCAATGGAGTCAGCCTCATGGCTGCGGCAATTCCCAGTGGGATTCCGTTCCACCAGTGGTCACGTGCCGTCGGCGTTTCTTCATCGCCCGATTTTCCAATGCAAAACCACGCCGTTAATGACAACAGGAAAACGATGAAAACGTAATACTGGCCCCGCTCGAGGTGAAGCCGCCAGAAAACGCCGTCGGCGAAAAAAAAGGTGGCGATCGCCGTGAAGACGTTTTTGATTAGGCGGCCCCGGAGCGTTTCCCGCAGCAATACGATCGACCCGGCCAATGCGCACCATTCGATGCCGAACCAGATGTAACGCTGCGCCTGATAGGATAGATTTGCGAAAGGCATGTAAAGACAAAGCAGAGTCGGCGCGTAAGTGCAGCGGGTGCATACCGCGGCGTATCGATCCGGATCCTGGAGCGTTTGCACTTGATCCGTTTTGGCGGGCATGAAGTACGGGTCCATTCCCAGCATCATGGCCCGCGCACCCACCACGCGGCAGCGTAAATCGGTGCCGGGACTTTCCATCACGTCGTTGACGGTGCCCAGGAATGCGGCCAACGAAATCCCCGCCAGCACGAGCCAGAAGGCGGCACAGAGCCGTCGGGCGACGATCTGCGTTGAGGGGTCATCTTCTTTGAAATCCATCGCGAAAGGCCCTTTGCCGTTATTGTTTCGGCATATATTCCAGGCGGATTTCGAGCGGATGGTGCTCAAAAGATAGGTCCGATAGAGATCGGGAATGAGCCTTACCCAGAGGTGCAAAGGCGCAGTGAAGGGAATTTATTCCGTGATTTCTCGGCGCCTCTGCATGACCTGCGAATCATGGAAGGAACGGAACTGCAACCCTACGTCGAGCAGACGACTTTCTTGCGGCGAATCCCCCGGAGTTCGGCTTGCTGCGGCAGTGTGAGCGCGTTCCAACCCGTGGATTGCACGGAGGCAACAAGCAACGGTCATGGCCCGATCCGGGTTTCTCCCAGTGGCCGCTGCCGCCCTCGCGGATTCGAGCCATCCACCATTAACGCGGCAATTCCACCAATCACGCGGAGCACGTCCGCGAAAGTCGGCAACGCGCCGTACTTCAACTCACGCAAAGGCGAGTCGCCGATGTGCATCGCCCGGCGCATCAAACTATTCATTTTGCCCGTCCAGGTTTTCTGTTCGTTTTTGGATTTCATATTGCTGTGTTCAGGATTGAGCCTGATGGAAAAAGTTGTGAAGCGGCATTTGCGCCGGTGGCGCCGCCCTTGAAGTTCTGGAGGGCGGAGAAAAGGTCCTGTCGGAATTGTTGGGGATCGATGCCGAATTCTTTCAGGGTTTGGATGAAGTTCGCCTGAACGGACTCATTGTCGGTTGGGGACTGACTGGTGGAAGCCGTGGATTGAGTTGAACCCGCGTTGGCGCTCAGAACCTGGGTGATCGCGTTTTGGATGACTTGATCGGGATTGGCCGAGGCATTTGATGGCGACGACTGCAGGGCCGTGGTGACGGCCGATTCGATTTTTGCCATCAAAGCGTGGCGATCGCCAAAGCCGGGGTTTTGCAAGGGTTGTCCACTGCCGGCCGATTGCGACTGCTGCGACGCCGACTGTAAGTTGCCGCCGAGGTGTTGCAGATAGTGCAAAACATTCTGTCCGACGCCGATGATGGATGACATAAATATGCTCATTTCCTTCGCTACGTCAGGCTCGGCGAAGACCTCGCCATGCTTACCGGACCCTTTCGGCAAATAATGCCTCGCGACTTTAGGACGTTGCGTCCGCGGGGGTGATCTCTGGTTATTGGTCGTTGGGAGACGATCCTGGCGGATTTATGCCGGTGGTGCGTCGCAGTTCTTCGAGCATCTGGCGCAGCGTGTGCTCAATCGTGCTCAGAATCTCTTCTTCGCTGAGATGCGACAATTCCATCGGCGCCCCATAAATCAGGCGGATTTTCCTTGGCCGAAACATACGTTCGTTCATGGGCCACGCCTGGTATGAGCCGGCGATGGCCACCAGGATGACCGGCGCCTTGGCGCGGCGCACGACCAGGCTCACGCCCCTGGCGATGGGCAGCAACTCGCCATTGTTGGTCCGCGAACCTTCGGGAAAAATCGTCAGCGCGTGCCCGTCGCGCACGCGGTTGATCGTTTCCCTCACGGCGCCGACATCCACGGCACCCTGATGCACCGGGAAGCCGTTCAGCCACCGCAGCAGCCGGGCAGAATAGCGATTTTCAAACAGCTCGGATTTGGCGATGTAATGCAGCGGCCGTCTCAGCCGCACGCCTACCAGCACGGGATCGAGATAGCTCTGGTGGTTTGCGACCAGCAGCACGCCCCCCGTGCGCGGAACGTGATGCTCACCAAAAACCTTCAGGTCGAAACAGCAAGTGGTAAAGATTCGGCAGAAGACCTGGGCAAGTTTCCACGCCGCCGATGGATCTTCCATGCTGCCAAAGTTCGTTTGGTCTGCTCGACGTGCCGAAATTGAATGTACCGGATCGACGGTGTCCCTTCGCGAAATCCGCTATGAATGCCACGCACGGATCACTGAGATTTTGTGCATTAGGCGCGAGATCCATGATATCCCCGATCCCGCATCTTCGTAACGGCGCTTTTGCCGCTTCGATAAGTGATGGCCACCTGTTTATATCGTCGTAATTAGTGTTCTTTAAAATGCTTATAGTCGATCCGAAAAACGACGGGCCGCCTAAAAATGTACCCAATCCGCGCTATTGCAAAGTGAATTCGCCCGAAAGTCCCGTAGCACAATCCGGAGCGATCCAGACGTCGAATTTGCCCGGCTCGATGAGCACCTTTCCTTGCGCGTTGTAATAAGCGAGATCTCCGGGGTTCAGAAGGAACTCCACGGTTTTGGTCTGGCCGGGCGTGAGACGAATGCGTTGGAAGGACTTGAGTTCACGCACGGGCCTGGTCAGCGTGCCCACGAGTTGGTGCGTGTAAAGCTGGACGATTTCGTCGGCCGTGACGGCGCCGGTGTTGGCGATGTCGGCGGAGATGGTCAGTTGGCCGCCGCGGTTCAACTGGGCCGACGAAAGACGCAAATTCGAATATTTGAATGTGGTATAGGAGAGGCCGTAGCCGAACGGATATTCCGGGGTAAATCTCTCGTCGATGTATTTGGAGGTGAACTTCTCATCAGCGTAGGGCCCGGTTTCCTGAGCCGGGCGGCCGGTGTTCATGTGGTCGTAGTAAATCGGAACTTGCCCAACGGTTCTGGGGAACGTCACGGTCAGTTTTCCCGACGGGACGGAAGTTCCAAAAATAGTATCGACGATGGCGGGCCCACCCATGCTTCCGGGGTGCCAGGCCCAGAGGACCGCGTTCATCTTCTGGGCGAGGTCGTGAAAGGTCAGGGGTCTTCCGGCCATGATGACGGCGATCATTGACTTGCCGGCCTTGGCCACTTCTGCCGCTAATTGCTCTTGCGCGCCCGGCAAATTCAAATAGGCTCGGGAGCTGGCTTCGCCGCTCATGTCCGCGCCCTCGCCCAGGAAAAGAATCACCACATCCGCGCTTCGCGCCGCTTCGACGGCCGCCTGGAATCCCTTGTGGCTCTCGTCGACGCTATCTTCCAGGCCCGGCGCATACGCAACCCGCGAATCGCCCAGCGCATCCCGAAACGCCGTCAGCGGAGTGCGCGACGGGCTGTGACGGTCGGCCGCCCACGCTCCAAGTTGATCGACCGGACTGTCCGCCAGCGGTCCGATGATGGCAACTTTCCCGACGGATTTGGCGAGCGGCAAAGCCGCATGGTCATTTTTGAGCAACACCAGGCTTTGCTCGGCCAGAGTCTTGGCGACATCCAGCGCTTCCGGTGTTGGCGCCGCGCGCTGCTGAGGCATCTGGGTTCCCTTGGCGCCGAACAGGCCGAGACGAAACTTGATCCGCAGAATATTGCCAACGGACTGGTCGATCAGGCGCGGATCAAGTTGGCCGCTGTCGATCAGGGATTTTCCATAGTTGTAGTAGCTGGTGCTGACCATCTCCATGTCCACGCCGGCCTTGATCGCTTTCATCGCGGCGTCGCGTTCGTCGGCCGCGTATCCATGCGGAATGAGTTCTTTCACCGATTCGTAATCGCTCACCACGATTCCATCGAATTTCCATTCATCGCGCAGAACCTGCCGCAATGTGAAGGTGTTTGCGCTGGCGGGTACGCCGTTGAGGTCGTTGAACGCGGACATGTAACTGGCGATTCCGGCTTCGTTCGCCGCGGCGAAAGGGACCAGGTAAACGTTGCGCAGCAGAGCTTCGGGAATCCAGGTGGTGTTGTAATCACGGCCACCCTCGGCCGCGCCGTAGCCCACATAGTGCTTCGCGCAGGCGGCGATCGAATCCGCATCGTCCAGCGATTGGCCCTGCAGCCCGCGCACGATCGCGGCCGCCAATACTCCGGCGAGGTGAGGGTCTTCGCCAAGCGTCTCCGCGATCCGGCCCCAGCGCGGATCGCGCGAAATATCCATCATGGGTGAGAAGGTCCAATGAATGCCTTCCCGGGCGCCCTCGTGCGCCGCCACGCGCGCCGCTTGCTGGATCAACTCGGGATTCCAACTGCACGATTCACCCAGCGGAATCGGGAACGTCGTTCGAAAACCGTGAATCAGGTCGGCCCCGAAAATCAGCGGAATGCCGAGGCGGGATTCCTTCATCGCGATGCGCTGCATCTCGGCTTTCATGGATGGGTCGGCGCCGCCGTAAAATGATCCCCACCTGCCGATGCGGATTTCGCTTTTCACTTTCTCCGTCAACTTATCGGGAAAGCCGGTCTGAGACATCTGTCCGAGCTTTTCCGCGAGAGTCATGTGCGCCAGCAGCGTGTTGATCTTCTGCTCGATATCGCGCCGGTCGGCCGCGGGAGCGGCAGCAACCGCGATTGCGGGGAGTAATGCGAGACAGAGAACAAGAGCCGCGACGGGTACAGCTAGGCATTGGAATGGTTTCATTTTTTGTATTTTCTCAAAGCGAGCTGTTGATGGGGAGGGATGATACCTTGCTTTCGGGGAACAGTGTGTGTGATGGGTCGTTTTTTTCGGTGGTGGTGTTCCTAACGGCCGGAATCCGCATTCCGCGGATGCACGCTCGGCCACCCAAAATCTAAGGATCAAACGTAATTCTGTCGAAGTGTGGCATGGTGGCCTTTCGTATTCATCCGACCGCGCGCGACAATCATATCATCGACCCTCGCACGATCAATTCGATTCCTCGCACGCGCAGCATTCGCCGAATGCCCGCGCACCTTCGGCGCTCCGCCAGATTACCCCGTCGGAAATGTGTATAGGGCACTGATCCGCTGCCGAAGATGTTTGCATTATGAGTTCCATCAACTCTCTTGCTTCGGCACTCGGGAACGCGGCTTCGAGTTCGTCGTCCTCGACCTCGGGGACCAATTCCAACAATTCGCTAACGCCCAATGATTTCATCCAGTTCATGGTCACGCAGTTGCAGAACCAGGACCCGCTCGATCCAACCGACAGTAACCAGATGCTTGAGCAGATGAGCGAGATTGGCCAGCTCCAATCGTCCGATTCTTTGCAGAGCAGCCTGACGACGATGGTGCAGCAGAACCAGATCGCTTCCGCTTCCAACATGATCGGCAAATACGTCCAGGGGACGGATCAGAGTTCGAACCAGGTGAGCGGCAGCGTGACGGCGGTTCAGGTCACCACCAACGGGGTCAATCTGACGATCGACACCGGCGACACCGTGCCGCTGAACAACGTCACGGCCATCACGAACAATGCACCGACCAGCTCAACCGTGCCAAGCGCGTCCTGAGAAGCGAAGGAGAAAACGGCTGAGAATGCTGACGGCCGCGGCGGAGTCGCGGCCGACGTTTCTTAAAACGGGAACTTTCACAGTTCGGATTTGTCATGGGATTAACCAGTTCACTGTTCACGGGATTGTCGGGCCTCGACAGCAATCAGGCGTGGTTGAATGTCGTCGGCAACAACATCGCCAACGCGAACACCACCGCGTTCAAGTCCAGCACCGTCTCGTTTTCACCGCAGTTCTATGTGACCGACCAAGCCAGCAGCGGCCCCAACGGCGATTTCGGCGGGACCAACGCAAGCCAGGAAGGCACCGGCTCCGAGGTTGCCTCGATCACCGCGGATTTCACGCCTGGGCAGATCTCCACGACCGGGGTGGACACGGACCTGGCGATCAGCGGCAACGGATTTTTCGTGCTGAATTCCACCGCGGGCCAGCAATTCACGCGCGATGGCGGATTTACCCTCAACGGCAACAACCAACTCGTGACTTCCAGCGGCGCTTACGTACAGGGATATGGCGTGGATGCCACTGGCAACGTCATTCCCGGCGCCTTGCAGAGCCTCACCATCCCGCTCGGCCAGGAAACCGAAGCCGCCGCCACGAAAAACGTCACACTGGAGGGAAACCTGAATTCCGGTGGCGCCCTCGCCAATGGGGCCACGATTCTTACCAGCCAGGCGTTCACCACCAGCGGCGGCACCGCGCCCACGGGCACAACCTTGCTGAGCGATCTGGTCACCACCGGCGGCACTCCCGCGGCGCTGGTCAACGTCGGCGACACGCTCACGCTGGCCGGCACCCGCGGAACCAACGATCTGCCGTCCGATTCCTTCACCGTCACGGCCACGTCAACCGTCAACGACCTGGAGAATTTCATCAACCAGGCGATGGCGATCGACACCACCGTTTCCGAGCCGGGGAATCCCACGCCCGGCACCACCCTTCAGACGACCGGAACCACGGCTCAACTCACCATCATCGGAAACACCGGAACCGCCAACGCATTGACGCTCGGATCACAGGGACTGGTGGATGCCACCGGCGACACGACGCCCTTTACCATGAGCGCCGGCACCGATGGCGCATTCACGGATAACCCCTCCGGTGAAAGCACGAATACGACCATCACCGCGTATGATTCGCTCGGCAATCCCATCACCGTCAACCTGACCACCGTGCTCGAGAGCGCCAGCACCAGCGGGACGACTTGGCGCTTTTACGCGACGAGTCCGAACAACGAGGCGGCCACCGGCTCCATCCTCGGCAACGGAACGCTGACGTTCAGCAGCAGCGGAGCGCTGCTGGCGTCGACGGGAACGCAAATTGCCATCGACCGCGCCGGAACGGGGGCGCAAAGCCCCGATAACATCAACCTGAATTTCAGCGGCATGACCGCCTACGCCAGCACCAGTTCCAACATGGTCATGAGCACGCAGGATGGCGAGCCGATCGGAACGCTGACCTCCTTCTCGGTTGGCGGGGACGGCACCATCACCGGCCAATTCAGCAACGGCCTGACCAAATCTCTGGGCCAGGTGGCACTGGCGAATTTCAACAACGACGATGGCCTGATCAACGATGGGGGCAATCTTTACCAAACGGGTCCCAATAGCGGGACGCCGCTGATTGGCGGCGCAACCCAAAACGGGACCGGCACCGTTCAATCTGGAGCGCTGGAAGAGAGCAACGTCAATCTTTCCAACGAATTCATCAACCTCATCATGGCATCAACCGGGTTCAGCGCTTCAAGCAAAGTCATCAGTACCAGCGATGAACTGCTGACCGATCTTTTGAATACGCAGAGGTAGGAAATGAGAAAATCGAATTTCGAAAATGGAGTTTCGAATTTTGGAAGGGTCATTTCATGATTACGCTCACCCGTCTCAACGGCCAGGCGTTCGTTATGAACGCCGAAAAGATTCGATATGTGGAGGCGACGCCGGACACGGTGGTTTGCTGCGACACCGGCGAAAAGATGATGGTCCGGGAAACCCTGGCGGAGGTGACCCGCCGTGCGATTGATTACGCCCGCATTATTCGCCGTCCGATTGCCGACTGATTCGTCGAGTTTGGTCTTTTTCGAGCCGATAGAACCTAAGTTGTGCGGCGCGCCGGCCGCAGGTTATCGGACGAAAGAAAAGGACGGACCGAATCATGGCAGAAAAAACGGAGAAGAAGGCCGACGCGGCGCCGGCCGCGGAAAAGAAGGCCCCAGCCAAACCCGAAGCCGCGCCTGCCGCGGCGCCAGCCGCCGCAAAGGGCGGAGGGTTTTTCACGAAAATGCCGGTCCTGCTCGGCGGCGTTATGCTGATCGAAGCGGTTGTTTTGTTCGCGGGGTTCAAGTTCATCGCCGGCGGGGCCAAGAACGCCAACGCCGCCGATCTGACCATGCCGGACAAAAAGTCGGCCGATGGAGGCGCTTCGGCCTCCGCGGATAACAACGACACCGTTGAAATTCAGTTGCTCGATTCCCGGTTCCCCAACAGGCAGAACGGCCGAACGTTTCTCTATGACATGCAGATATACCTATCCTGTAAGAAGGGCGTGGCCGACAAAGTAAAAGCTACGATTGCCGACCATGACGCCTTGATCCAGGACCGAGTTCGGACGATAATCGCCCAGTCCGATCCCGACAAGCTCGGGGGCGGATCAGAGCCGGGGCTTGAAACGCTTCGGCGACAAGTGAAATATCAGTTGGACGAAATCGTCGGCGATGGAATGATCGACGATGTCCTGATCCCGCGGTGCATTCCGTTTCGCACCGATTACTGATGGATCGCCCGGCGGCCGCTAGGAAGCCGAAGCGCATCCGATCACCAAGGATGGTGACCCATGGCCGATCAGCCGCCTCCGGCCGATACTCCACAGCAAGAACCAGCCCCCGCACAGCCTCCCGCGTCGCAGCCGACGCCTGCTGCGCCTCCGCCGACCTCGCCGCCTGCCGACACAGCGGCGGGGGCTGCGCCTGCTGCCCCGGCGCCCGCAGCCGCTGCACCACCGGCAGCCGCTCCTCCCGTTGATCCCGCGCCCGCCCCAGTCGCTGCGCAAGTCTCCGCGGAAGCGCCGACACCTACGGCCGCATCTGCCCCGACCGACGCCACCGACCCCGCTGATGATGCTGCACTGAGCCAGGAATCCATTGACGCTCTCTTGAAGCAGGCCAACTTCGACGGCCCCGATGCCATCGACAGCAACGACCCCTCCAAGGCGGCTTCCATCGACCAACTCCTTCAGCAGGCGAATTTCGAGGACGGCGCATCGGTCGCATCCGAACTCCCGGGGTCCGATGCCGAGTCGTTCAAGCTCCCCAGCTTTCAGCAGGTGATGGCCGATGCACAGGTTTCCAGTATCGAACTGCTTCGTGATGTTGAGCTGAACGTCAAAATTGAGCTGGGCCGCAGCCGGATGCTGGTCGAGGAGGTTCTGAAGCTTGCCGAGGGGAGCGTTGTCGAATTGGACAAACTCGCCGGCGATCCGGTGGACGTGTTTGTCAACGACCGTCTGGTGGCTCGCGGCGAGGTGTTGGTTCTGAACGACAATTTCTGTGTGCGCGTCAATGAGATCGTCGCCGCGGTCAAAGAGGAGGGGTTGTGACGCGCATTCTGTCCCCATTTAGCCGCGGGGCGCGGCGCCGCGGGTTCCGCCGGTGTTCCCGTATTCCGGCGCATTGCATTACCCTGTCGGTTCTCCTTTTCCTCTGCCAACCGCTGCACGCCCAATCCAAACCCTCGTCGGCCGCCGCCCTTTCAGCCTCGGCGGAAGATTCGCTCGAAAACCAATCCCTTGTCCCCGATTCCTCGGATTCGGCCGCTAAACCCATCCCGATCGTCGCGCCATCGGCAAGTTTCGACACCACTCGCGTGGTGTTGGCATTGGCCGGCGTGCTCGGTCTCATCTTCGTTCTCCGCGCCGGTGCAAAGCGGATTTTCCCGGGCGCCGCGGCGGCCCGCGCCACGTCCGCGGTGAAGGTTTTAGCCCGCTGCACAATCTCACCGAAGCAACACCTTCTGGTGATTCAATTCGGCAAACGTCTTGTGCTGGTGGGTGACACCGGCTCGCACCTCAACCCCTTGTGTGAGATTGCCGACGCCGACGAAGCCGCCAGCGTTCTTGCCCAGGCCCGGGACGAATCGATCACCGCAGCCCGCCGATTCGATTCACTCTTCGGCCGCGCCCGTGGCGGTTTCGCCCAGGCTCCTTCGCCGGACTCCGAAGAGCGATTCGACGAGTCGCACGAGATCAACGCCGATGCTCCGCCGGTCGTCGATGATCCAGCTCTCGAAGCGACTCGAAAGGAACTGGCCGGCCTGTCCCACAAAGTGCGCGACGTGGCGCGCCAACTCGGCCGCGCATAAATTGCGCCGGCAACGCGACAAAATACAACAAGAAAAATCCCCAGATTCCCGCGCTTACGCTACCGTTTCAAAAAACACCTGATAGATTAGCAACCCGTTAAGCCACGAAGAGAAAGGATGCTCTCGTGAATCGGATCGTGCGGGGCGTTTGCCTGGTATGTTTGGTTCTTGCATTGCCGTGCCGCGCGATGGCCGAGGATGTTCTGCCGGCGAATTCCCCCAGCGCGGCCGCGATTTCTGCCGACAATCCAATCGCAGGCGTCGAGAGTCGGATTCCCGACCTCACCAAGCGCGAGAATTTTTCCGCCGCGATGCAGATCATCGTTCTGCTCACGGTTCTCTCGCTGGCTCCCGCGATTTTGCTGATGATGACCAGCTTCACGCGCATCGTCATCGTCCTGGCGCTGCTCCGCCAGGCGCTGGGCGCACAGCAGCTTCCGCCAAATCAAATCCTCATCGGCCTGGCGATGTTCATGACGTTTCTGATCATGGGGCCCACCTGGCAGCGCGTGAACGACCGCGCGATTCAGCCGTACATGAACGGAAAGCTCACTCAGATGCAGGCGCTTTCCGAAGCCCAAAAGCCGCTGCGCGAGTTCATGATCCAGCAGCTTCGCCACAGCCACGACGAATCCGACGTCGATCTGTTCATGCAATTCGCGCACTTGCCGCGCGCGTCGAAATGGGAAGACGTCGGCACCATGTCGCTGATTCCCGCCTTCATGCTCAGCGAATTGAAGACCGCATTTTTGCTTGGATTCCGAGTTTATTTGCCGTTTGTCGTCATCGACATGGTGATTTCGTCCGTGCTGGTGAGCATGGGAATGATGATGTTGCCGCCGACGCTGATTTCGATGCCGTTTAAGTTGCTGCTGTTCGTTCTGGTTGATGGCTGGCACTTGATTACCGCCAGCCTCATGGGTAGTTTTGTCACCTGATCGCCGCCAAGCAAAGACGTTCATGGATGAACGTTCGTGGCGAACAGTGACACTCAAGGAAGGGTGTTCCGCATGTCTCCGCAACAATCCGCCGAGTTGATCCGTGATACGCTTTTGCTTGCCCTGGCGATTTCCGCACCGATGCTGGTGATCGGCCTGGTCGTGGGCATCGTCATTTCGTTATTGCAGGCGCTGACGCAGATTCAGGAGCAGACGCTCACGTTCATTCCGAAAATCGTCTCGATGGTCGCCGCCGCTATTGCTCTGATGCCGTGGATGAGTCATCGGCTCATGCAATACGCATTCGATATGTTTACCAGCGGGCACGTTCACTGATTCAAATCATGCTTCAGATCGCGCTCAACTTCATTCCGGTTTACGTGCTGGTCCTGTTTCGGATCGCCGGCATGATGATCTGGGCGCCGCTGCTGGGCAGCACGCAAATCCCCAAGCGCATCAAGGCCATGATCGCCTGTGTCCTGGCGGCCGCCATCACTCCAAATCTTTCCATCCACGTCGCCATCCCGACATCATCCTGGGCCCTGGCTATGGCCATCGGCGGCGAGATCGTCTTCGGCGCGGCCATGGGGTTGATCCTCAGCTTCATTTTCGTTGCCGCACAATGGGCCGGTGAACTCATCGGCCTGCAAATGGGGCTGAACCTTGGGCAAACACTCAACCCTCAGTTCGGCGGCGGAAGCTCGGTCGTCGGCGATCTCTATTTCTTCCTGGCCCTTCTAATCTTTCTTTCCATCGGTGGACACCTGGCCATGATCCGAGGGGTTTTCGAAAGCTTCGCCGCGTTGCCGCTCTTGTCCGTTTCCCTCGATCGCCCGCTGCTGAACACGATTATTTCCGTATTCCAGGGCGCCACGCTGCTGGCGATGCAGCTTGCCGCTCCGATTCTCGTGACGATGCTCCTCGTCGATGTGATTCTCGGGTTCATCGGCAAAACCGTGCCGCAGTTGAATATCATGAGCGCCGGCATCTCCGTGCGCACCCTGGCTGGAATGATGGTTCTCATTTTCGGATTGGGTTTGACCAGCTCCATCATCCGGACCCAGCTTGGCGGGATGGTCCGGCTTGTTTTGCAGACGTACGCGCCGCAGTGACGGCGCCGACGATCGGACAGTTCGCTTATGGCAGAATCCACCGGAGATAAAACCGAAGTCCCAACGCCCAGGCGGCGCCAGGAGGCCCGTGAGCAGGGAAACATCGCGCGCAGCCACGATCTTACCAGCGCCGTCTTGCTCATCGGCGCCCTGTACCTGATGAGATGGTTCGGACCCAAGCTCATCCTGACCCTTCGCGACGTCGTCGGTCAGCAGCTTTCCGCCGCTTCCATGTCCAATCTGAATGCCCAGGCGGCCGGCGAGCAGGTCGTCCATAGCCTCGCCAAAGTCTCCATCGCGCTGGCGCCAATGCTCGGCGGGGCGGTCTTCATCGTGATCGTCGCCAACGTCGCGCAGGTTGGATTTAATTTCAGTCCTCAGCGCCTCGCCATCAATTTTGCCGCGCTGAACCCGGTCCGCGGGTGGAGCAAAATGTTCAGCTTCGGCCAGGGCGGTTTGCAACTGATCATGAATCTGCTGAAGGTGACGCTGGTTGGGCTTTTGGCCTGGTCGGCCCTCAGCGGCCGGCTGGGGCAGATCATCTCCGTCCAGCGTCTGTCGTTCCTGCAGATTTTCGCGCTCGGGTCCGACCTGGTCTTTTCCATCGGCATTCGTGTCGGGGTGCTGCTGCTGGTGCTGGCGATCCTCGACTACGTTTATCAGCGATATCACGTCGAGCAGCAGATTCGGATGACCAAGCAGGAGGTGAAAGACGAGATGCGCAACATGGAAGGCGATCCGCTCATGAAGCAGCGGCGCAAGCAGATCGCCGTCCAGCGGGCCATGCAAAAGCTCAAGAAGGACGTTCCCAGCGCCGACGTGGTGGTCACCAATCCGACGCACTACGCGGTCGCCCTGAAATACGAGGAATCGAAGATGCGCGCCCCCAGGCTCGTCGCCAAGGGCGTTGATTTCATGGCCCAGCGCATCCGCGAATTGGCGGTGGAAGCGGGCGTTCCCATCATCGAGCGCCCGCCCCTGGCACGCGCGATTTATCGAATGGTCGACGTCGGCGAAGAAATCCCCGAGGAATTCTACGCCGTCGTCGCCGAAATCCTCGCCTACGTCTACGAACTAACCGGAAAGGCAAGGCGGCACGTCCCCGCATAAACCACGGCCTGCCGACTTCCCTCGGCAGGTTGTCAAATTCCTATGGCTGCCATTCCCGCCCATCCTTTTCTGATCAAGCTCCGCGAAAGCCGTGGAATGCTCTTCCCCATCGCTTTCATCAGCCTGGTCCTGGTGATCCTCATTCCGCTGCCGACCGGCGTGTTGGATATCCTTCTCTGCTTCAACATCACGCTCTCGGTGATCGTGATGGTAACAACGATATACGTTTCCAGCCCACTGGAATTGTCCGTCTTTCCGTCGCTATTGCTGGCCTTGACGCTTTTCCGGCTGGTCTTAAACGTCGCGACGGTCAGGCTGATTCTCACCGCGGGCGATCGGGCCGCCGACACCACCACCGCGCTCACCAGCGCCGGCGAGGTGATCTACACCTTCGCCGATTTCGTCACCAAAGGCTCGCTGGCCGTCGGCGTGATCATCTTCATCATCATCGTGGTCATTCAGTTCGCGGTCATCACCAAAGGCGCCACGCGAATTTCCGAAGTCGCCGCTCGATTCACTTTGGATGCGATGCCCGGCAAACAGATGGCCATCGACGCCGATCTCAACGCCGGCATCATCAACGAAACCGAGGCCAGAAAACGCCGGTCCAACATTGCGCAGGAGGCCGATTTTTATGGAGCCATGGACGGCGCCAGCAAATTCGTCCGCGGCGACGCCATCGCGGGCATCATCATCACTTTCGTGAATGTGCTGGGCGGTCTTTACGTCGGAATGTTCGAGCACAATTGGAGCCTGCTCGATTGCCTCTCTCTTTACACCAAGTTGTCCATCGGCGACGGCTTGGCCAGCCAGGTGCCGGCGTTCATCGTGTCGCTGGCCGCGGGTTTGATCATCACCCGCACCAGCAGCAAGACCAATCTCGGCGACGAGGTGATCAGCCAGGTCTTCGCCAAGCCCAAGGCCCTTTTCATCGCCTGTATTTTCATCGTGCTGATGATGTTTACGGGCATGCCCAAGGTTCCGCTGTTCATCCTCGGCACGTGCTGCGGCATCTTGTCGGTCACGTTGTCGCGCAGCCAGAAGGAAGCCGCCCGTGCCACCGCTGCTCATGAAAAAGATAAGACTGCCAAGAAAGAACCCGAAAAAATTGAAAAAGTCCTCGACCTGGACACGATGGAATTGGAAGTCGGTTACGGACTGGTTCGCCTGGTCGATGCCGCCAAGGGTGGCGATCTGCTCGATCGTATCAGCATGGTTCGTCGGCAGGTTGCGATCGACTTGGGCATTATCGTCCCGCCAGTGCGCATCCGCGACAACATTCAGCTTGGCGTGAACGATTACGTCGTCCGCATCAAGGGCCAGGTTGTCGGCAAAGGCGTCGCCTATCCCGAGCAGTTTTTGGCGATGGACAACGGAGCCACGACCGGTCCCATCGCCGGCGGCATTAAGACCACCGAGCCTGCCTTCGGCTTGACCGCATACTGGATCACCGAATCCCAGCGCCCGCAGGCCGATCTGAACAATTACACCGTCGTCGAGGCCAGCGCCGTCATCGCCACGCATCTGACCGAATTGATCAAGAGCCACGCGCACGAACTGCTCTCGCGTCAGGCGGTGAAGAATCTGCTGGACAATCTCAAGACCCGCTTGCCCGCCCTGATCGAGGAGGTCATTCCAACCCAGGTGAAGCCGGGTGAATTGCAGAAGGTGATGCAGAACCTGCTCCGCGAGCGTGTGCCGGTTCGCGATCTGGAAACCATTCTGGAAACCGTCAGCGATTACGCCTCTCGAACCAAGGATCTGGAAGTTCTCAGCGAATACGCCCGCCATGCCCTGGCCCGAACGATTTGCAAGCAGTATGTGGACGAGCGCGATCGCCTGTGGTGTCTGACGCTCGATCCGGCCGTCGAGGAGCTGATCAACAGCCATCTGGAGCGTTCAGAGCGCGGCACAACGAACACGCTGCCGCCGCAGAGCGCCCAGCAGATCGTCCAGCAAATCGTCGCCAAGAGCGCCGAGCTGACGCAGGCGGGTCGCTCGGCGGTGTTGTTGTGCGGGCCGCAGATTCGCGGCGCGGTGCGAAAGATGATCGAAACCAGCGCGCCCCTCCTGGCCGTGCTGGGCTACAACGAAATTGTGCCGGAGGCGACGGTCGAAGCTGTCGCACTGGTTGGACTCAACGCATAACCGTTCGACGGGAACCGTCTGTGGATGGTTGAAGGTGCATTGCTATGGACTTCAGGACATTTCAAGCCAACACCATGAGCGCTGCCCTGGCCGAGGTGAAACACGAAATGGGTCCGGGCGCCGTGATCCTGCACACGCGAAGCTTTTACAAAAATCGTTGGCTGGGTCTGCGGAAGCGGGAAATTTTCGAGATTACTGCCAGCCGTGAACCGCGCGTCGGCTCGCGCGGTTCCAAACCGCAGGTCCGCCCGGCTCCAATGCCCGCACAGGTGAAGCCCCTGGTGGATACGCGCGGTCAATTGCTCGCCAGTTCCGCCAGCCAGAACGCCGCCATGATCGGCCTGATGCAGGAAGTCACCGGATTAAAGGGAATGGTCAAGGAATTGGTCATTCAGTCGAGCCGCATGCGCACCCCGGAGATCCCCGAGGAGCTTTTTGATTTCTATTCACGGCTCATCCAGAGCCAGGTTGCCGAGGAATTGGCCGGCGACATGATCAGGACGCTGCAAAAGCAAATCCGCCCCGAGCACGCCAGGCAGCCCGATTTCGTCCGCATGAAGCTTGCCGAGCAGATTGAGCGGCTCCTTCCATCCTCCGGTCCGATCGTCCGCACCAAGACCGTCGGCCCGCACGTTGTTGCCCTGATTGGTCCGACCGGCGTCGGCAAAACCACCACGATCGCCAAGCTGGCCGCCAATTTGCAGCTCCGCGAGAAGCGCCGCGTCGGTCTGATTACGCTCGACACCTACCGCATCGCCGCTATCGATCAGCTTCGCAAATATGCCGAAATCATCTGCTCCCCGCTGAAAGTGGTGGGCACCGCCGAGGAGACTGCTGCTGCCGTCCGGTCCATGAGTGATTGTGACTTCATTCTCATCGACACCGCCGGCCGAAGCCCCAACGATGCTCTGAAGCTCAGCGAATTGAAGGGACTGCTCGCCGCCGCCAGGCCGGATGAGGTTCATCTGGTCCTCTCCACCACCGCCAGCCAGCAATGCGTTGAGCTGGCGATCGCCCGCTTCAGCGAGGTGCGCGTGGACAAGATCATTTTCACGAAGCTCGACGAAGCCGCCCACGTCGGCGTGGTGCTGAACGTCGTGCACAAGATCAACAAAAGCCTGTCCTACGTCACGACTGGACAGGACGTGCCCGATGACATCGAGGTCGGCCAGCCCCGGCGCCTCGCGCAACTTATTTTGTCCGGACCGACGCAGTAATCGACCCAGGTAGCCAAACAAGGAAATGCCATGTCCCTCATGATCGATCAGGCAACGCAACTGCGGCGAATCGCTCGCCAAACCAGCCGCGCCACCGTGATCGCCGTCACCAGCGGCAAAGGCGGTGTCGGCAAGAGCAACATCGCCGTCAATCTGGCCATCAAATTCGCCTCCGCGGGCAAGCGCGTCGTGCTGATGGACGCCGACCTTGGCTTGGCCAACGCCGACGTTCTGTGTAACGTCGATCTGCCTTCCAATCTTTCGCACGTCATCTCCCGCAAACGCGAGCTGTCGGATGTGATGGTGGATGGCCCGGGCGGTTTTCGCCTGATCGGCGGCGCCTCCGGCCTGGCGCGCATGGCCGATCTCAGCGATTACGATCGCCAGCGTCTGGTCAGCGCCCTGGCTGAACTGGAAGCCCGGACGGATGTCATCCTCATCGACACCGGCGCGGGCATCAGCCCCAACGTTCTCAGCTTCACGCGCTGTGCCGACCAGGTGTTGGTCGTCACCACCCCAGAGCCGACTGCCATTACCGATGCGTATGCCGTCATCAAAGTCATCAGCCGGGACGCGCCCGATCGGCCGCTGAGCCTTCTGGTCAACCAGGTCCGCCGCCAGGGCGAGGGCAGGTTGGTTTTCGAGCGGATCGCCAAAGTCGCAAGGCAATTCCTGTCCGTGCACGTGATGGATGCCGGCTTTGTCCCGTCCGATCCGGAAGTGCTGAATGCCGTTCGCCGCCGGATGCCGTTTCTCCTGGCCAGTCCACGCTGCCCGGCCAGCCTGTGCATCAGCCAACTCGCCATGCGTCTGGAGCGTGGCGTGGCGCCGAGCCTCGACGGCGGCGGGGGATTCTTCAACCGAATGAGCCGATGGTTCAGGAAATAGGAGTTTTCATCATGGTCAGTCGAATTGCCGCAGTCGCCGCACTGATTGCCTTCACCGTTTGCCTGGTGGTGGGGGGGTTGGAAGCCGACAACACCTTTACCACCACGGTCGAGCGGGCTTTGACGGCCATGATGGCCACGCTGGTTATCGGACTGGTCGTCGGCGCCATGGCCCGCAAGATGCTCGAAGAAAATCTAAAGTCCCACGAGGAAAAAGTGAAAAAAGGTTGGACCAACCCGACCCAAAGTGACCGATAAATCAAAATGCGCACCGCGTTCAAGACCCACGGACCGGGAGGATACATGCCCAAGCCGCCAATCAAAGATATCAAGCAAGTTTGGACCGACTACAAAAAATCCAAATCGGAGAAGCTGCGGAACATCCTGATGGAGAACTATCTCCACCTGGTCCGCTACAACGCCGAGCGGATTCACGTCAAGTTGCCTGACGAGGTCGAGCTGGACGATCTGATGTCCGCCGGCATCTTCGGGCTGATGGACGCGATCAACGCCTTCGACCTCAACCGCGGCGTCAAGTTCGAGACCTATTGCGCCCCCCGCATTCGCGGCGCGATTCTCGACGAGCTGCGGTCGATGGACTGGGTTCCCCGCCTGGTCCGCTCGCGCGCCCACAAGCTCGACACCGCCGCCAAGGCCCTTGAGGCCGAGCTTGGCCGATCACCCACCAATCATGAGATCGCCAGCCGCCTGAAGGTCTCCATCCCCGAATTCGAGAAGATGGCTAAGGACGCCAGCGCCGTCGGCGTCGTCTCGCTGTCCCGCAAGTGGTTCGAAACCGACAGCAACAAGGACGTTCGCGAGATCGACGTTCTGGAGGACAAGCGCGGAGCCGATCCCGTCCGCGAAATTCAGCGCAAGGATCTCAAGGAATTGATGACCAAGGGCCTTTCCCGGGCCGAGAGACTCATCATCATCCTCTATTATTTCGAAGAGATGACGATGAAGGAGATCGGCCTGACTCTGGACCTGAGTGAAAGCCGGGTCAGCCAGATGCACAGTTCGATCCTGGCGAGGCTGAAGGCCCAGATGGCCGACCGCCGTAAGGAATTGCAGCAAGCCACGGCGGTTTGAACAGAATAAATCCCTCCACCTTCCCGTCCGATCCGACGACGGTATAATCCCCACAAGCCGCGGGATGGCCATCCCCCGGTCTTCGAATGCAGCGGAGCATTCGAATATTCGGCAGCGCGTCCGATGGCTTATGCCAAAATCCAGCTCCCATTCCCGCAAGATTATAACCGTAGCAATCATCGGCGGCGGTCCCGCCGGAGCTTCTTTGGCCGCCCTCCTGGCCCGGCACGGCTACAAGGTGGCGATCTTCCACAGCCACAAACGTCCGCCGATCATCGTCGGCGAATCGTTGCTGCCCGCCGTCGTGCCGATGCTCCGAAAATTGGGCATCGAAGACGAAGTGAAATCCTTCAGCGTATTCAAACCGGGAGCCACCGTATGTTTGAACATGCAGGAAGTGATTTCGGCCGTTTTCACCTGGGCCAGGGGACGAATGCCGCCCTACGCCTACAACACCCCGCGAGATTTGTTCGATCAAGCGGTGCTCAACGCCGCCGAGAGAGCCGGGGCCAAAATATTCGAGGCAACGGCCAAACTTGAAAAAGGGGAACGGCCAAATACCGTTCGCTTGTCCAAAGAAACGCTGGATGCGACCGACGGTTTTTTTGGCGCATCGCCCGATCTCATCGTGGACGCCACGGGTCGCGCCCGGCTGATGTCCAGACTCCTTGATGTCCCGATCACCAAGGGGAGACGCGAAGATGTCGCCTTGTTCGCGCATTTGGACAAGGCGTTTATGAACGACGCCGGGCATGTACATGTGGACTATCTCACCAAGGGATGGTCCTGGCGGGTTCCGCTGCCCGGAAGAGTTTCCCTTGGAATTGTCATCCATCCGAAACATCTGGAAAAATACGGAAGCCGCATCGAAGATCAGTTTGACGGATACATCCGGGAAGAGCCCACATTAAAAGTATATTTCAACGGCGCATCACGCATCACCCCGGTCATCAAATACAACAACTATCAGGTTACCCCCCAGAAAATGTACGGGCCGGGCTGGGCGATGATTGGCGATGCGGCCGGGTTCCTCGACCCCGTCTTTTCCACCGGAGTCTACCTGGGCATGAAGGACGGGTTCGAACTTTTTGACGCGATAGAAAACGGCTCCTCCCGTGCCATGCAAAAGTACGAAGAACAAAGACATCTGGAATTGAAGTTGTGGCAGATCATCATCGACGGCTGGTACAGCGGAAAGCTCTTCAATCTCTATCGCGTCGGCCAGCAATACAAAAGCAATCCGATTGGGGCGCGGATCTCGCGCCACTTCCAGCAGCGCCTCGGCCGGATATTCAGCGGCGAAGCCGCGAGCGACGGATTTGGCATTAAGATGATTAATTATCTCAGCTCCTTCGGCGTTCTGCTGAAAGATCCCAAGGACATCGAGATCGTGTAGCCGGATTTGAAGTCGAAGACCCTCATTCAATTGACCGCGACCCGGTAAAACCTTTACTATTCCTATGGTTTTAGTGCGGAGATTTATTGCGGCTCTCTAAACGTACCGAATACGGCCTGCGGGCGGTGGTTCAACTGGCCCGGCTTTGGACCACGGGCTTTATCCAATCCCGCGACTTGGCCCAACAGGAAGATTTGCCCAACAAATTCCTCGAGGCCATTCTCCTGGCCCTTCGCCGAGGGGGTTTTCTGGACAGCAAGGTCGGCAGCGGCGGGGGGTATCGGCTCTCCCGGCCCCCACGCGAGATCGGCGTCGGCGATCTCATCCGCCGGCTCGAAGGCCGCCTTACCATCAAGGAAAAGGAAGGCGTCGCCTCTTCCGATCTTTCCCCCGGAAAGGCCGCGGTTCGACTTGTAAATGAACGCCTGACCGAGGCAACCGACGATGTCCTTGATAAAATGACCCTTGAACAACTGATGGAACAGGTAAGCAAAATCTCCAACCTCCAGCAGTCCATGTATTACATTTGATGTTTGTATTGGCCGCCTATTTTGAACCGCATGAAGTTCAGCGCTGGCTCGTTGCCGGCGGATATGGCGCCCTGTTTGGGCTTCTGTTCTCATGCGGCCTCGGTTTTCCATTGCCCGAAGATGTCCCCCTCATCGCCTCGGGAATTCTCATTGCCGACCACCGGATGCACCTCGCCATCGCCGCGCCCCTGGCCTGGCTCGGCATCGTCGGCGGCGACTGTATTCTCTACGCCATCGGACATCGTTACGGAAACAGCATCGTAAAAATTCCCTTGATTGGAAAACACATCACCCAGAGGCGTCTGGACCGCGCCGAAAATCTCTTCCGAAAATACGGCGCCTGGATGGTGGCCGTTGGCCGGATGTTCATGGGAATTCGCGGCGCTATGATCGTTGCCGCGGGAACGAGCCGGCTCAAGTTCCACAAATTCATCATCGCCGACGGCCTGGCGGCGATCGTCAGCGGCGGCCTGTTCATGGTTCTCGGATATTGGGGCGGCAAAGATGGACGAGTCATCGGCCACCGTGTCCGAATCTTCCGGCACACGATGTGGGCCACCGCCGGTGTGCTGGCCATCATTCTAATTATCTTTTTCTTCTGGCGGGATCGCCGCCGTTCCAGTCGCGCCGATGGCGATGCTTCCGCCGTACCCGCAAGCCGGCAATGACCATCCGCGCACTGGCCATCGAGACTTCCGGGCGAATCGGTTCCGTGGCCCTCGCCGAAGACGGCAAGACCCTGTTGGACGAGACGTTCCCCCACGGGCTCCAGCACGCCGCGAGAATCGTTCCCGCCCTCGACCATCTCTGCAAACAATTGAAGTGGACCAGCAGCGACATCAAAGAGATTTACGTCTCCGCCGGCCCCGGCTCCTTCACCGGTTTGCGCATCGGCATCACCTTGGCCAAAACCCTCGCCTTGGTCACTGGCGCCGCGCTCGTGGCGGTGCCGTCGGTGAGCGTCCTGGCCGAAAATGCTCCGCCCGGCGCAAAGAACATCGTGATCGTTCTCGACGCCAAGCGCGACCAGGTTTTCACGGCGTCCTTCGTTCGCACTGGCCAAGAATGGATCCCCGTGGAGCCGGCCCAGCTTTCGTCCCTCGCGGAAATCCTCTCCAAAACCCCGCGTCCCGTGCACCTGATCGGTGAGGGAATTCCCTATCACCGCAAATTCATTCCCGCAGGTGACGCTGAAATTCACATCGCCGATGAACCCCTTTGGCGTGCGCGCGCCAGCGCCGTAGCGACACTCGGCTGGCGCATGGCCAGAGCAGGGCAATTCACCGACGCCATGTCGCTGTGCCCCATTTACATTCGTCGTCCCGAAGCCGAGGAAAAGCTGGATCCTTAACGGCGGTGACTTCGGCGAGTTCCCTTCGGGTCTGAGCCTCAGGGTCGAAGACCGTCGAGCTGCGCAGCGCCGCGGGTTCCCAATCACTGCGTCGTGAACTGACTCAATAGCGAATCGGTTACCCGATGCACGGGCCGCCGCCCAGTCGCCGGGGGGACGCGGAACTCGTTCGCCGTTGCGGGAGTCTCGTCCGCCGGATTCTTGAACCGGCTGACGCTCCTGAGCAGCCCCAGCGCCGCGCACGTGATGATCAACCCGCTTCCTCCCGCGCTGACCAGCGGCAGCGAAAGCCCCTTCGTCGGAACGCTCACCGTTGCCACCGCGATATTGATCAGCGCCTGCAGCGCCACCATCGACCCCACCCCGAAAGCCAGTAGCCGGCCAAAATTGTCCGCCTTCATTTTCACCGTCTGCCACGCGCAATACAGCACGCCCAGATACAGCGCGATCGTCAGCATCGCGCCGAAAATCCCCAACTCCTCGCAAATGACGGCAAAGATGAAATCGGTGGTATCCTCCGGCAGATACCCCAGCTTTTGTATTCCATTCCCCAGCCCGCGCCCCGTCCATCCGCCGCTGGAAAAGCTCAGCAGGCTTTGGATCATGTGGTATCCTTCCCGTCGCGGGGCTGCGTAGGGATTGGCGAAGGCCGTGATGCGCTTCCAGCGATACTCCTTGTGCATGACGAACCACAATCCCGCCGCCAGCACCGGCGGAATCACGATCACCAGGTATCGCAGCCGCACTTTCCCCGCCAACAGCATGGTCAGCGCCGCCAGCGCGATCAGGATGGCCGTTCCGAAATCCTGCGTCACGACGAGCAGGCACAGGCCCGCGATCGGAATCAGGACAGGAATGAACCCGCTGAAAAATCGATCCACGTTCAGTGGCCGCCGCGCCAGGCAATAGGCCAGGTACAGCACCACCGCCCACTTGGCCAATTCCGACGGCTGAATTTGCATCGGTCCCAGCCGCAGCCATCGCCGCGCCCCGTTGACCGAAATCCCGATATGCGGAACGAGCACGAGCAGGTTTGCCAGTGCGGTGATCACCAGCAGCCAGATAATCGGATTTCGCCGAAGCGTTTTGGTTGCGCGTCCGAGCCAGGCGTAATTGAAACACCCCACGATGAGGAACGTCGCCAATCCCGCGATGGCAAAGATAGCATCCTTGATCGCATTGGCGGTCCACTGCCAGGCGGACGATTGAACCGCCCCGGCCGACGCCGACTGCACCATGACGACGCCCAGCATCAGAAGCGCCATCACGCACAGCGTCAGCACATCCCGCGTGCGCAGGCGATAGATCGAGACGTCCATATTCCCACATTATCGGACCCGGACCCGCCAAAACTTGAGGCGGCTCGGCCAATCGTCAGGGCAACTGGATTCGAACTTTTGGCTATCGAAACTGCTGTCGCAGGCGCGGACCGGTTCCGCGGCAGCGTGCGCAGAGGCTTTTGGGGCGGAATAGCTGTTTACCGTTCGCTCTCGGAATCGCTCGGTATTCTGGTGTTAAGACATCGGAAAGGACGCATCTGCGCGTTTCGGATCCTTCGGTGAAACAGGGCGAAATGCGAGCAGCAAGCAGCTACCAATTGTCGGCAGAGTTTTTGGCAGTTGTTGGCTGTATTGAAACGCAATTTAACGTATGACCGCGTCCGACTATACTGGGCACGTTTAAAAGAGGAGGTAGAAATGGCTTATGCCGACGACGAATCGTTGTTTCTCATGCACCCTCACACAGAAAAGAAGCCGCCCGGCCTATTCGGAATTCTTTATCTGTTGCGACGCGATATCCTCATCTGCATGGGGCTAAATCCGAACGATGGAACGGAAATCATATCGGCCGGACCGGACACACCTTCCGCCCCTCTTTGGCCGGGCGCGATGGCAGTGATGGCAGGCGTCGACCTCGTGGCAAAATTCTTGGAGGGCAAAGACAATACCTCGGTCGGCTACAGGTTTCGCAAATTCCTTGAACAATGCTTCAAGCTGGCATCGCAGTCAGATAGGGAAATCATTTATCAATTGCGGAATTCTTTGTTGCATTCCTTCGGCTTATACAGCGAAGATTCGACGGGAAGAATTTACCGATTTTCTTTGCGTCAGGATGGACCCCTGATAACGTCGCCTACAAATCCTTCGGACTCCACGGACCGGTATGTCATCAACATCCGAAGGCTGCATCAAGATTTCGAAAAGGCGGTCGTCGAGTATCAAACGCAACTTAGGACCGGACCGCAGGCAAACGAGCTACAGAGGAATTTCGCTCGAATGTTTCCCAATTATGGCGTGATCGAAATTGGACCCTTGCCTCCGCCCGCCACCTCCGACAAACAGCCAGGACAGCCGGTTGCACCGCAACTGCGACCCTTACCGTCGACTACTGCGACCCTTAATCTGAGTTCAACATACCCGCGATAATGGCGAATAGGTGACATCCATGGATGGCATTCATTTAAGGGTCAATTATAGTTTCGAAGTGGCGATTCCAGCGTAAGAACGACCCTTTGTTTGCTTAAGTGAACAGCATTTGTGACATCCATAATTTAAGAAAAGCTGACATCCACCCTTAAGACGTTGGATGTCACCTTTCAAAACCCTCCGGCCAATGCGAAACCGATTTAACCGGCCTTGCGTTTCCTGGTCTGTGCGACTGCCCGGCGAATCGCCTTGTCCAGCTTGTCGATGACTCTTACCGTCGCGGTCTGTTTGCCCGATTCGATTCGCGAAATGGTTTCCTGGCGGACGCCCGACAGTTTGCCAAGCCGCTGCTGGCTTAGGCCGGCGGAGCGGCGATCCGCAATCAACCGCCGCGCGATGGCGGCGCGAGCGAAGTCAATGGCGTTGCTCGTGCCATCGGCGTCCACGGGCGGAAAAGGCGGACCCTGATCGGTCAGGCGATCATATTCCTCAATGGGCACTGGCACACAACGACGGCCCTTGTGGGTGATGATATCGCGACGCATGGCACACCTTCAGTCTTCGTAAACGTCCTTGCGATTGTCGATGGGGAAGACAGTCACGCGCCCAGCCTGCGCATCGACGACAAACAGCACGCGCCAATCTCCCGTCCGAATGCGGTACGCTCCCCTGAGCGATCCCCGAAGCGGCTTGGCCCCGCTCACGTTCGGCCAGCGGGTAAGCCGAGCAAACACATCCTGCACTCTCCCCTGGATACGCAATGGAAGCGACTTGAAATCCTCCCGCGCCCCTTCGGCGCTGCGCACCTCGTACATCGCTACATTATGTCATTAAAAGTCATAGAGTCAAACATAAAACCGGCATAACGCGGGCAGCTTGCCGCGTCCGGCCAACTTGCCGGTGGACAGGCCGATCCTCGGAAGCGTCGGCCAGATCAACGCGACGTACGATTGGGAATTCGTCGCTGAATTGGCGGCGAGTCTCCCCGAGGCGCGGCTTTGCTTCGCCGGTAACATTGAGGAATCAGATCAAAATTGGCGCCGGGACTTCGTGAATCTGTTGGAGCGCAGGCACAATTTTCTCTTTCTCGACCCTCAGCCACATGAACAGATACCCGCATATATGCAGCACTTTGACATCTCGATGTGCTATCTAAGGGCGGACGATTCCGGCAACCGCCGTTCGCCATTGCGGCTGTACGACTATCTGACGACCCAAAAGCCGGTCATCAGCACTCCCATTCGCGAGGCGTACGAGCATCTGCCGCATATCCATATCGCGAACAGCGCGAAAGAGGCGGCCGTTCTGGCGCGGCGGATTTTGGCGGGAGAGCTTCCGGTAGATTTAGCGGCTCGCAAACAATATATCGGGGGACAGACGTGGGCGACCCGGGCCACGCAGTTGCTCGAGGAATTGGTCCGGGTCCCGAAGCTGGCCGGTTGTTACAGCGGCTTCACTCCTTGCCATTCGTAGCACCCGTCGGTGGGGATCAGGCAGCGCCGTGGGCCGTCTCTTTTCGCCGTCTGGCCAACAGGCCGACCGCACCGACGCCGAGCAGGGCGAGGGTGGCGGGTTCCGGAACCGGCGTAACTGGCGTGTCATATCCGAAAAATTCTTGGGGGCCACCGCTACTCATGTCGATCGGGGTGTAAATGACCACGTCATTGAATTGCGACGGAGTCAAGGTGCTACCGAGTCCTTCTGCGGTGTTCAAGTAGGTCTGAACCTGAGCTTCATCGGTGCCACTCAGATGAGCCCCGGAAATATCCGACGCTGTGAGCAAATCCCAGACGGCCCAGTTATAAAGACCTTCGGGGTCGCTATTGCTCGCGTTGTATGCGCCGACTTCCTCCGCGAACAAAAAGGACGCTTCCAGGTAGCCCGTAACGCCAGCAGAAGGAAATTCCAGACCGAGCACATTAGTTGCGTTCAGGCTGGAGACGTTCAGCGTCGTGGCGGTCCAATTTTCGGGGGCACTGATCATGTGCGTGATGTCGTCACACATCAGTTGGTAAGTTGTGGAGGAAGAGTCAATAGTGAAGTCGTAGGGATAGGTGTACACGCCGCCGGAATTATTGCCTTCCGTCCCGGTGAAACCCATTGTGACGATTGCTGCGCTCGCGGGCATTCCCGCAAGGAGTAGAACGAGCGCAAACGACGAACTAATAAGGAGAAGTCTTTTCATAATTCACCCTTCCAATACCAAGATTGGTTAATTCTCCAGTCTTCCTATATTACGACCCACGGAGAAATGATTGCGACAAACCAGGCTCCGCAGCTCCGATTCTCCAAGTGCAGCGCATTAAAACAAGTTATCGCTACGAAAGCAAGACAATTTTGGCCAGCGCGATAATTCATCAGACAGGCCCTGGCGGCTCTTGGTTCTGGCGGACTTTGATGGGGGGAAATCCGAGCCGGTCTTCTAGGCTCTGAGAACTGAAAAGAACGGGGTCGGCCGGTTTACAGCCCGTATTTTCGACGTTTTCTCCAGAGGGTGGCTACGTCGATGCCCAGGGTTTTCGCGGCTTCGTCGAGCGATTTGCTTCGGGCCAGGACCCGGCGGATGTGCATCTCCTCAAGCTGATCGAGCGAAACGGGGTCTCCGACGCCGGGCGGCGCCGGTCTGCCGCCGGCGACTTCGGCGGGGAGATGTTCGATGCCGACTTGATCGGTTTGGCACAGGAGCAGGGCGCGCTCGATGACGTTGTGAAGCTCGCGGATGTTGCCGGGCCAGCGGTAAGATCGCAGGGCTGCCATCGCTTCGCCGGTAAATCCGATGATCGATCGGCCGCGGCGCAGTTCCGCCAGAAATCGTTCTGCGAATCCAGCGACATCGTCTGGACGATCGCGCAGCGGGGGCAAATCCAACTGGATTACCTTGACGCGGTAGAGCAAATCCTCTCGGAACGTGCCTGCGGCGACGGCGGCTTCGAGATCGACGTGCGTGGCGGCGATGACGCGCACATCGGCGCGGCGCGTGCGCGATTCGCCGACCCGCTCATATTCACGATCCTGGAGGAAACGGAGGAGCTTGGGCTGAAGCGGCAGGGGCAGGTCGCCGATCTCGTCGAGGAGCAGGGTGCCGCCGTCGGAGCTGGCGATTCGGCCGGCGTTGTCACGGATTGCGCCGGTGAATGCGCCCTTGGCGTGTCCGAACAGTTCGCTTTCCAAGAGCTGAGCTGAAAGCGTGGGGCAGGAGATCGTCGCCATGGGCTTATTTGCGCGGTTGCTCCAGCCGTGAATGGCTCGGGCGAGGACGCTTTTCCCGGTGCCGCTTTCGCCGCGGATGAGAACCGTTGTGTCGCTGGGCGCGACCTGGCGGGCGAGATTGAGCATTCGCTGCATGGCCGGGTCGGTGCTTTGGAGGTTGATTTCGCCGCTGGATTGGCCGACGATTTCTTCCAGGCCGGCCACCTGCTGCTCCAGGGCCCGCAGACGGGCGACGCGCTCGACGACCAGCTTTACCTGCACCGGCGTGAAGGGCTTGGTGAGATAGTCGGCCGCTCCGCGCTTCATCGTCTCGACCGCGTTGTCGATGGAGCCGTGGGCCGTGATGATGACGATGCGCATCCATGGGCTTTGTGCCAGCAATTGCGGGATGAGGTCCGATCCCAAATCCGCGCCGAGACGAAGATCGACGAAGGCCAGGTCGAACGGCTGATTGGCGGCTTCGGCGACGGCGTCGCGCGCGTTGCCGACGGCGGTCGTCGAATGGCCGTCGACTTCCAGGCCGATCGCCAAAGTCTTGCGGATATTCACCTCGTCATCGACAACGAGAATGTTCAGAGATTGAGCGGGACTCTGATTGGTCATGGTTACTACCGGCGGCGTCTCCAACATGCAATTTTACCGGTTCCCGCGACCGTTTGCCCGTTCGGCGACGTTGAGGGATGGATTGGCGGCGGTGCGCAGCACCCGCGGTGCTGCGCGCCGCCGCTAACTGGTTTAGGAAACAGGGCCATCACTGGGGGACTTTCCGCCCCGGTTTGAGCAGCCGGATTTTCACCTTATCGCTGGCGATCATCTTTCCGGGATTGATGTGCTCCTGGGGATCGAACGCCCGCTTAACACGCCCAAAAAGATTCATCGTCGGTTCGTCAAATAGATACGGCATGAGGTGGATTTTCTCGACGCCGACGCCGTGCTCGCCGGTGATGGTGCCGCCGATGTCTACGCAGAATTGCAGGACTTTCTGGGCGGCCCGGAGCGTGTTCTGGACCTGGTTCTCGTCGCGGTCGTCGTAGAGGAAAATCGGATGGACGTTTCCGTCGCCGGCGTGAAAGACGTTGGTGATGCGCAGGCCATGCTCGCGGCCGATTTCGTCGATCCGCCGCAGCACTTCAACCAGCTTGCTCTGGGGAACGCAGGCGTCCTGCGTGCAATAGCTTTGGCTGATTCGGCCGATGGCGCCGAATGCGCTCTTTCGCACCTTCCACAAATATTCCCGACGGGCGGCGTCGCCGCTGCTTTGGACCGTGATCGCGTTGTATTTGTGGTGAATCTCGACGATCTGCCGGGCCTGCTCATCGAGCAGTTCGTCGATCCCGTCGATTTCGGTCAGGAGCAAGGCTTCGGCGTTGGCGGGCAATCCGAAGGTGAACGCCTCTTCGACGACGCGGACCATCTGGCCATCCATCATTTCCATGGCGGCCGGCAGCAGACCGGATGCGATGATCTGGGCGACGGCCGATGATGCGTCGCTGGATGAAGCGAATGTTCCGACGATGGTGCGGTAGGCCAGCGGTTTGGGGGCCAGATGGACCCAGAGGGACGTGATGATTCCCAGCGTACCCTCGCTGCCGCAGACCAATCCCACCAGATCGATCGGGCCGCGCTCGCACGATCCGTTTTCGCCGCCGATGTGGAGAACGGCGCCGTCGGCCAGGACCATCTCGATGCCGAAGACGTGATTCGCGGATACGAAATCCTTGAGCGTGTGAATTCCGCCTGCGTTGGTGGCGGCGTTGCCGCCGATGGTGCTGGCCCGCTGACTGGAAGGATCAGGGGCGAAATGCAGGCCCGCGCCTCCCGGCAGGGCGGCGACGGCTTCGGAAAGCTGGGTATGCCGCACGCCCGCCTGGACGTGGGCCACATGATTCTCGAGATCGATTTGCAGTATCCGGTTCATCCGCGCGGTTGAAACGATCACGCCGTTGTCGAAACCGACGCATCCCCCGGCCAATCCGGTGCCCGATCCGCGCGGGACGATGTGGACATCGTGGCGGTTCAGCAGCTTCACGATCTCCACCACCTGAGCCGTGCCGATCGGAAAAATGACCGCGGCGGGGCGGGCCTTGGCGATGGTGAAGCCGTCGCTCTCGTACACCCGAAGTTCCGATGGATCGGAAACAACGGCCTTGTCGGAAAGAAGGCGCTGGAGATCGGCGATGAGGTTCGGGAAGGGCATGGCCAAATCTTCGAGAGCATCACTCATGGTCCGTCGGCTGCGCGAACGGCGCGGACGAATGCCTCCATTTTTTTGGCGGATTTTTCCCGGAGGACCGATTCGACGCCGCTGCTGACATCGACAGCGAACGGCCGCATCGAACGGATCACGTCGCCGACGTTTGCCGGGGTCAATCCGCCGGCGGCGATCATCGGCGGCAAACCGGCAAAATTGCCGGCGGTTTGCATGGCGTGAAGGCCGGGGAAATTGTTGAGGATGCCTGTTCCCCCGCGCGCTGGGCCGTTGGTGACCGTTTCGAGCAGGATGCCGATCAGGTTTGTCAGGTCCAGTTTGTCAATCGCGGTGCGCCAGCGGTCGAGCATCGCCGTGTCACCGGCGGCGAGGTGCAAGGCCTTGATGATCCGGATTGGTTTTAGTTCTGCGACAAGCTCGGGTCGCTCGTCGCCCTGCAACTGCACGGCTGCCAATGGAACAAGCCGTAGGATGCGGCGGATTTCGTCCGGCGTGGTGTTCACGAAAAGACCAACCGGCGTGACGAACGGCGGCGCCGCCGCGACGATTTTGATTGCTTCATCAACTGAAACGCAACGTTTTGAATTCGGGTCAAAAACGATTCCAATGGCGTCCGCGCCGGCGCGGGCGGCGGCTGCGGCGTCGGTGCTTCGGCAAACTCCGCAAATTTTCACGCGCGTCCGAGGCATGGCGACATGTTACCATATCGGCAGAAGGAGGCTTGTGCATGGCCGTGGATCATTTCCTCGCGTTCGATCTGGGAGCCGAAAGCGGGCGCGCCATTCTCGCGACGCTGGGGGGCGGCAGACTTTCGTTGGCCGAGAAGCATCGTTTCGCCAATCCGAACGGCAGGATTCTTGGCCGATTTCAATGGAATCTGCTGGCGCAATGGGAAGAACTGAAGACCGGGCTGCGGAAAACGTGCGCCCATCTGGATGGCGAACTTGCGGGGATCGGCGTGGACACATGGGGCGTGGATTTTGGGCTTCTTGCCGCCGGCGGCGAGATTCTCGGCAATCCCATCATGTATCGCGACCCGTGCACCGACGGAGTGATGGAACGCACGTTCGCCAAAATCTCGCGGGAGAAAATCTTCGACGCCACGGGCATTCAGTTCATGCGGTTCAACACGCTGTTTCAGCTTGTGGCGATGAAAGAGAGAGGCTCAGAACTTTTAGACGCGGCCCACACGCTGCTGTTCATGCCCGATCTTTTCAACTACCTGTTGTGCGGATCACGCAAGAGCGAGCTGTCGATCGCGTCGACGAGCCAGATGTACGATCCGCGCAGGCGGCGATGGGCGACGGAAATCCTGGAGGGGCTGGGACTTCCCACGCGAATTTTGCCGGAGATCGCGGCGTCCGGGACGGTGTTGGGAAATCTGCGCGGCGAGGTTGCCGAAGAATGTGGGGCGAAGTCGGCGCCGGTGATTGCGCCGGGCTGTCATGACACGGCCAGCGCGGTGGCGGCGGTGCCGGCCGATGAGGAGGATTTTTGTTATATCAGTTCGGGTACGTGGTCGCTGATGGGCGTGGAATTGAAGGAGCCCATCGTGTCGGACAAAGCGCTCAAATATAACTACACCAACGAAATGGGTGTGGGGCCGCGGGTGCGGTTTCTCAAGAACATCATGGGGCTGTGGCTTGTACAGGAGTGTCGGCGTTATTGGCAGAAGCAGGGGTACGGGCACGACTACGCGGAGTTGACGGCCATGGCGGGGCGGGCCGAGGCGTTCGGGTCGCTGATTGACGTGGATCATTCGCCGTTTCTTTCGCCCGGGCAGATGGTGGAAAAGATCGACAGGTTTTGTGCCGAGACGGGCCAGCGGACGCCGGGATCGCGCGGGGAATATGTTCGGGCGTGTCTGGAAAGTCTGGCGCTGGCGTATCGGCGGACGATTGAAGGGCTGGAGGATATTTTAGGGCGGAAGATCAAGATCGTTCATATCGTGGGCGGAGGGACGCAAAATGAGTTGCTGAACCAGATGACGGCCGATGCGTGCGGAAGGCCGGTGGTGGCGGGGCCGGTGGAGGCGACGGCTATTGGGAATGTGCTGGTGCAGGCGATGGGGGTGGGGCGGATCAAATCATTGAGCGAGGCGCGGGGGATCGTGCGGGAGAATTTTAATGTGAAGCGGTATGAGCCGGGGGATGCGGGGAAGTGGGAGGAGGCTTATCGGAGATATGTGGGGATTGTTGGTAGGTAGGGAGTTGGCGGAAGAATCCCGCGGGATGGCTATCCCGCGGCTTTTGTCGGAATGGAAAGCTAGGCGGCTTCGAGCAGGAGGCCGGTTTTGGGGCCCCATTTCAGACGGCGATAGGATTGGACCGTCACCGTTTCACTTTGCAGCATTGGCTGGAGGGCGTCGGCCCATAGATCGTCGTGGTCGACCAAAAGTCGCACGGTCGGCGTGGCGGAGGCGTCGATCGCCAACTGCGGGAGGGCCATGCGAATCAACTCTCCGTTCTCGGCCATCCAATGAAGGGACAGGCCGATGTTGCGGAATTGGCTGAGGCCGCGGCCTGCGACGGCCAGCAGCATCAGGCGATGATCCCGGCCGACGGCCAGGACGGCCTGCGGACACATCGGCGGATGAATGGGGCATTGAACCCATTGGCCATCGGCGCCACCCTGGCGAACAACCGCATCCAAAATGGATTGCTCGGTGTGATCGGCTGGAAGATCGATGACTTGCGAAACAGAGCGATCGACGACAGCCATCTTCGGCGCCGGCGACGGAGCGAACTGCGGTTCGGACATGGGAATCTCTTCGATGGTGTTGATTTTCATGTGAGTGGGTTGCTCGTTGTTGGGTTTTGTCTGGGGACCAACGGCATTGCAAATGAACTGGCTGAGAACGTGCCAATGCGGAGCGGGCGTTCCCTGCGGCCGTTCGGGACTCACCCGGCAATTCAGGACCGAATGTTCGGTGACGTTCGGAGCCGCTCGAAGTGGAGATTCGGCTTCGAGGGCGCAGCCAAGGAATTGCCGGCTGACGGCATCGAGCTTTCGGAAGACCGCATCGGCCTGGGCGTCGTCGCGGGCTTTGAGGACGACCAGCGTCAGGCGAGGCTTGCCGACCTCCGCGAGTCCTTTGAGCGTTCGGTATGTCGCGACGACGTCCTCGTGATCGGCGGTGGTGAGCAGAATCCAATGCGGGGTGAGGCGGAGCAGTTCCCGGGCCTCGGGCGAACGGGGATTCGGAAGGGAAATCAACCAGCGGCTTACATCGAATGCCAACTCCGCGAGGGTCTGGCTCATTTGCCGGGCGTCGGCGGCGTTGATGGTGATCGGCGTCGCGGCGGCGCCGCCGTTCATTTCGAAGCAACTCAGGCTGAGTTCCGTGGAATCGACTTCGATCAGGCCGACGTGTCCGGATTGGGCGGCGAGATGTCGGGCGTATTGCCGAACGCCTTGAGCGCGCTGCTCAAGCAGATGAGAAAAGAGGACAGCGGATGTCTGCGGTGCGGCGGGGGTGCGAGCCTCGGGTTGGGGCGCGGCATCGGTTAGAACCGCGTTGGGGTCGGCCTCCAGGGCCGCGGCAAATTCCTCGGGGGTCATATCGACGCTGGGGTCGATCTGCTGACGCGGGGGGATTCGGCTGGGCCGAGTGGCGCCGGCCTGGCGGGTCCGAACGTCGCTGAGAAATAAGTGGCTGATTTCGCTGAGCGATCGCTTGGAGTCCATGGGTAGTCCTTTGCCTGCCGATCGGAGTCGGCAGGCCGCTGGAGTGGGTGGATCTAATCCACTTCGATGACGTTGTTCAGTTCTCCGAACTGATTGACCTCGACGTATTTGTTGTGCGGATCGGTCATCCACTTGCCGTCAACGACAAAGCGGTAGCGATATCTGCCCGGCTGCAGGGGCAGGCAAGTCCAGAAATCGCCGGGCCGGCCGCGGCCGACCATGGGGGTGGACATCGGGGACCAATTATTGAAATCGCCGGCGATGAGCACTTTCTTAGCCTGCTCGAAGCGTGCGGCGAAAACCACCTCGTCGCCGACCTTTTTTACGCCGTAAAATTCGTCGATCTTTTGAGCGGTGCTTTTGGAATACAGCGGGTTGGCTGGATGGCCGTTCCCATTACCGCTTCCGTTCCCATTACCGTTGCCATTAGAATGTCCATTGCCGCCGGAGTAGGAAGTGATTCGCGGATGGCTGGCTGCGTCGGCGAGTTCTTCTTCGTCCGAAGAAAGAGCGACGGTTGCGGGCTGTGCGACCTGTGCGACAGACTGCTCGCTCAATCGGCCGGCGAGGATTTGCGTGCGTGAGACGGTGGTCGAGACGGCGGCAGCAGCGGGGGCGCCTACGGGAATCGGGGCCGGCTCGGAACCGCCATTCACCGGCGCGAGGATGGAATTGCGGCCGAACTGCACGTTCGTCAGTTGGGCAAGCTGCTTGGCTCGCTGCACCAGTTCGGCCGGGCGCGAAAGCTTGTCCATCGGCGTCGGTTCCAAATCCACGGGGGTGTGCCCCATCAACTCGCGGGCGAGATTCACAAAATCCTTGTAGCCCCGGCTGCCGGGATCGTATTCGGTGATGGGCTGGCCAAAGCTGGCGGCTTCCTTCAACTTGGTGTTGAAGTTCACCGTGCTCTCCATGAGATATTCCTTGAACTTGTTGCGGAGTTCTGAGAGAACCTCGCGGGCCAGCTTGGTGCGGGTGTCGTATAAAGTGGGCAACACGCGGATCAGGATTTCCTTGCCGCACTTTTCGCGAAGGATTTCCAGCGTCTCCATCATCTTGGCCAGACCGTGAAGGCTGAAATAGCCGGTCTCGACGGGAACGATGGCTTCATCGCAGGCGCGCAGGGCGTTGAAGGTGATCAGGCCGACGCTGGGGGGACAATCGATGATGCACCAACGGTAATTCTGGCGGATGGATTCGACGGCTTTTTTGAGCCGGTCTTCGCGGCCGATGCGGCCGGCGAACATCTGCTCGAAGGCCGACAACTTGATGTTCGAGGGGGCCAGGTCGAAATCGGTGGCGATCTGCCAGACGGAATCGACGAGCCGGCAGGGCTTTCCATCACGGTCTTCGATCAGGCAATCGAAGATGGTGCGTTCGATCTGTTCCTCGGGAACTGCCAGACCGACGGCGCAGTGTCCCTGGGGGTCCATGTCGACAAGAAGGGTTTTCTGTCCGAGCCGCGCCAGGCAGGCGGCCAGGTTGATGCTCGTGGTGGTTTTTCCGCAGCCGCCTTTTTGGTTGATGATGGCAATGGTCCGCATGTGCGACCTTCCTTGGTAGCCCTAGATGAGCAAGGCCGTTCCGTCGGCCGGCTTCCGATGCGCGTAGTTCCAATTTGCCCTGACGCACCGGGATTTATCCCGTAGTTTCATCGGGATGGTGGGGTGGATAACTTTAACTTTATCGGACAGGAGAGGCGTGGGTGCGAAAACGATCGAGCGCGGAATTCGCAACGGCGTGATTTTCGGCGGTCGTTCCGGGGCGACACGCCCCGGCTCCGAGGGATTGTTGGAGAGCGGCCAAATAAAATCGCCCCGCCGTTGTTAAGGAGCGGGGCGATGCGGAGAGAGAAAAATGCAGACCGCGGGTCTTCGGCGTTGCGATTACTTCGACAACGCCGTGCGTTCATTCGTGGAGGAGTAAGAGTCTTTGTCCAGGGGTCGGGGGGCGATTCGCTGAGTGGAACGTTCGCCGCCGCCGGCGCTGGCCATGGAGCGGCTGCGCGGATGCGTGGGAAGAATGACGATTTCAACGCGCCGGTTCTGAGCGCGGCCGGCCTCGGTGGCATTGGAGGCGATCGGTTGCTGGTCGGCATAACCGGCGACGCCGAGGCGGCCACGGTTCACGCCGTTCTTGACCAGTTCCGCCGCCACGGAAATCGCGCGGTGAGCGGAGAGATACCAGTTGTCGAAGTTGCCCGCGTTAATCGTCGAGGATCGGGTGACGCGCTGGTTGTCAGTGTGGCCGGCCACCATCAGCTCATAGCCGACGGCTTCGGGCGAATTGAGAATCGAGGAGAAGCGCTGAAGGGTGTCGACGGCCCGCTCATTGAGGTCCGTGCTGCCGGAGCCGAAGGTGACGTCGCTCTTGAACTTCACAACGCCGCGGGCGGCGTCGAAGGTGACGATGTCGGGATTCTCATTGGCGAATTCGGTGAGGCGGTTGCTCAGGTCTGGCGGAAGGGCTCGTTCGCCCATCTCGACGACCTGCGGCGGGCGATTGAGAACGTCTTCATATTTCTGCGTGATCGCCGCGTTCTGGGCCTGCAACTGAGCGACCTGCTGAGAGTAGTTGGACAGCATGGCCTGAGTGGTGTTGCCGGAATTGGCAATCTGCTCAAGTTGTGCCTTGTAGGCGTCGGACTGGGAGCGGGCGCTCTTTGCGTCGGTCTCAGCCTGATTGAGCTGTTCAACCGCTTGGTCGCGGCTGAGCTTCATGGCGCTATATTGTTCAGCAGAAACGCAACCGGTGACTGAAAAGGCGAGTGCGGCTATTCCAAGCCACTTGAGCATCCGTGCCATCGTGGGCCTCCATGCGAATGAATTGTGAATGCGGCAAGCGAACTGTCAATCGCTTTTTTTCCGCGTACGCGCGGCATTCTGCCAAAAAATTCCGGATTTGCAAGAGCGATTGCCGATAAAATGGGAATTTTGACGGTCGGGCGCTGACTCGCCCGCTTCAGCGTCCCGGCTCATCGTGTTGTGGTCTTACCGATGATCAACCCCACGACGAAGAAGACGAGGGTAACGGCCAGGCCCGCGACGACGACGCCGAGGAATCCGTATTTGCCCACATTTTGAAGGATATCCGTGTTGGTATCGAGAACGCCGCTGACCAGGGCATACGCGCCAAAAAGAGCGACCAGCGAAGCGCCAAGAGCGGCCGCGCCGAAGGCGGGGGCCATGGGATCGGGCGCTTCTTCGATGGATGGAATCCCCATCGAAGACCGGCTGGAGCTTGGGGAATCGTTCAGGGAGCCGCGGATTTCGACCATCTTTTGCGCTCCGGTGGCGGTGTCGCCGGGGACGCGCCGTCCGGCGGCCGTGCCGCCGGGGGTGATTTCGTCCAGTAACTCAGCACCAAGCGAGGTGTCGTCGCTTTCGCGGGTGAGGTCAAGCAATCCGGAACCGGAGCCGACGCCTTCGCCGCCCATTTCGCTGATTCCAGGTGAGATTGCGGTTTGCGCGGCCGGGTCCACGCGTTCGACTTCGTCGTTTTGGAAGACGTCGACGCCGGCCCTGCTGCCCTGGGATGTGCCGGATAGTCCCGCGACGCTGCCGGAGGGCCGGCCAGGTGATGGCACGCCACCGATAGAGCCGGAAAGACCGAGGTCCGCTGCCAGGGCGGTGTCTTCCTTGAGGGTCATCCCCGAGCCGGATGAATGACCGGCATCGGTATCAACCAATCCGAGTGCCGAGCCTGATCCCGAGTTGCTTAGCCCACTGCCGACGCCGCCGCCGACTCCACTACCCACGCCACTTCCGACGCCGCTCCCCACACCGCTGCCGATGCCGCTGCCCAAGCCGCTGCCCAAGCCGCTGCCTACGCCACCGCCGCCTTTGCTGTCGGCAAGACCGATCGCCATGCCGCTGTCGGTGGAGGTCAGATCGGTGAAATCGCCGCCTCCGCTCAGCTCGGCCTTGAGTGCTTCCACTTGGTCGGCTTTGAACATAAGGCGGGGCCCGTCGCGGAATTCGCGAAGCCGGCCTTCACGGGCAAACTGCTTGATGTCGTCTTCGTTCTTGCCGAGGGCGGACTTGGCCTCGTCCAGCGTGTAAAACATCTTGGCCATCATGAGCGTGATCTCCTAGGGGTTGTTGTCGGGTGTAGGCGGCGGAACAACAGAGGGAAGTCGCGATTCATTCATACGTTGATTCTTGACGGCATCGTCAACGGCCTTCTGGATATCATACCAGGCCGGAAACGTATTATAGTTCTTCAAGTCCAAATCGAAACGGAAATTTCGGGCTGCCGACAGAATCAGGGCTTTTTCGCCCGCCCGGTATTCATAAACGCACAGGGTTTGCCGCTGGGTGTCCAATAGATAGCATCCCCAGACCTCCGGATGAAGCTGGCAGGGCATGATGAATACGCCGTTGCCACCGGCGATGGGCTGCTCCGCGGCGGACTGGGCACTGGCGGGGGGCACAATTACGGGCCGGCCACGGCTTAAAAGTGCCGCTAAAATCGCTAAAAGTAGCGCTGCATTGACGTAAAGTGCGTAAACTACAGGACTGCGGTGGGAGTGATTCATCGGCTTGGGCCGGTACGAATGGCGAGAATGCTGGAACTCAGACGATCTATGCGTATTTTAGCCGAAGCAGGGAGTGTGCTGCAAGGTGAATATGTGTTGCAAAGTTCGACGGACATAGGCGTGGAGACAATGGCGGGGCGGCAACGGCCGGTAAACGATATCCCGCCAACCAGCCACGAGCCGGGGTTGGAACCGGTCATTCGGCGAGACCGGATCGGTCCCCGCCTGCAAATACTCACCGCCAAGGGCTTTGAATGGCTCGATGCCCAGCTTCCAATCCCCGGTTTGCCAAGCGAATTGGAAGGCTTCCGCCTGCTGCACATCAGCGACCTGCACATGCGGCGGCGATGGGACCCGGCGTATGATGAACTGATCGCCCGCACCCAGACCGACCCGCCGGACCTGATCGTCTACACCGGCGATTTCGTCGAGAACAAGCACGATGTTGGCCGGGTGATGCCGCTCGTCCGACGTCTCGTGGATTCGCTCAAATCGCGCCTCGGAACGGTCACGATCCTAGGGAATCACGACGGCGATCTGCTCGGTCCTCCGCTGGCGAGCCTGAACCTGACCCTCGTCGATCACCGCCGCCTGGCGCTGCATTCGGGATCGGCCACGCTGGAACTGATCGGAATCGCCGGCGTCGAGCGCAAGGATTTCGATCCGGTTTTTCTGCACTCGCTCGGCAGCAAGCCGCCGCGAACCGTTCGCATTTTGTTGTCGCACTACCCCGATCTGATCCGCAGATCGCGCTTTCTCCAGGCAGATCTCTTCCTGGCCGGCCACACCCACGGCGGCCAGGTCTGCCTGCCCGGCGGGATTCCCGTTCTTCGCCACGATTCCCTGCCGGCAAACCTCATCAACGGCATTCATCGCACGTACGACACCTGGCTGGTGTCCAATCCCGGATTCGGATTTTCATCCATTCCAATCCGTCTATATTGTCCGGCACAAGTGATCGAGATTCGATTCAGAAAGGCAGGTGGATCATAGGACGGGAGATCGCAACGGAATTGCCGCCCAAGGCGGCGTCAATCGAAAAGCGGCTGGAGGCCTCGAAGAAATTCGCCATCGAAGCAGCGCGGCTGGCCGAGAGCACGCGCTGTCACGGCGTGGTCTTGTTGGACATGACAGGCGTTTCGCCGGTGACGGATTTTTACATCATCGCCACGGGCACCAGCCCGCGCCAGATGCGCACGGTCTGCGACGACCTCGACGAGTTGGCCGAGAAAATGGGGTTCAAGAGCTACCACCGCTCCGGCTACGAAGGCGAAACCTGGATCGCGGTCGATTACGTCGATGTGGTTCTGCACATCTTCAGCCAGGACGCCCGGCTATATTACGATTTGGAGAACCTCTGGGGCGACGCCAAGCGTGTGGAGTGGAAGTAAGAGAATCCCGCGCGGCTTGGCGGCTTCAGCCGCCAAGCCCGGCTATCGATCGACGAGCCGCGACGATCGAGCAAAGCCGAACGCGCGAGACAGTCGAGACAGTTTTTCGACGATTAGTTAGTGAATACAAATATAAAAACGAGCCCAACACCCGACGCCGCAGCCATTTACGGATTTGCCCAAAATTGCCCGGCGTAAGGCGCCGCCAAAAAGTGTCCCAATCATCAAATTGTTGCTAATCATCCGTTTCGTACGATTCGGAATAGGATAGAAAAGAAGTGAACGTTGTAAGTCTGAATGAGGAGTTGACAAGGGTGGGATGGGCGGAGAACTGACTGCCTTCCGTTTGCGTGCCGATGGAGATTTGCGATGCGCCTCGATAATGTTCGTTTGCTGACAACGCGGTTCCCCGAAATGTTCACCTTCTATCGAGACGTGATGAAGCTGAAGGTGACCTGGGGCGAACTTGGCGACAGTTATGCCAGCTTCGCCGGAGCCGATGGTTCGGCCGCGCTTGCATTGTTTACGCGCCACGAGATGGCCCGCGTGGTCGGCACGTCCGGTCTTCCCATCGAGGCGAGCGCTCAGGACAAGGCCGCTCTGGTATTTGAAACGGAAGACCTCGATGCGTTTGCTTCCGAAGTAAAGCGGGCTGGAACCATTCTTGTGACCGAGCCGAACGATATGCCCGGTTGGGGCATCCGTACGCTTCATCTGCGCGATCCGGACGGGAATCTCGTTGAGGTCTTCAGCCATTTGGCAAAGACCCAGTGGAGCAAAGGGCTGCGCGAAGCGGACGAGCGGCAGAACGGAGAATGACTTCCCGTTTTATTTTCGCGCGTGCAGCTAATTTGACCCGCCGCCTGAACTGGTCCTAGCATCGATATTTGGGCAATGCGAAAGGAGCACCATGGCCATTATCAAGGTATTTCGGGGGCAGTTTGCGATAAATCTAGGATATCCAACACTTCTGGTGAATGGTCGGGTAGACGAGACGGTGGGCCTCGGCGAGGCGTTTTTGATACTCCTCAAACCGCCGATCATGCAATACAGTATTCCATTCGGACGCATTTTCCGAATGCCTCAGGTACTCGCCTGTCTTAAGCTTGTGTCGCTCGGCAATGACGATCCGCCGACCGCGGAAGAATACATGTTTAAGATGACCTCCGACTGGGCTAAAGCGCAGTGGGAGCACTTGAAATTTCTTCAGTTTGAGAAAACTCCTGTGGAATCGCTGGTGCTGAACAGGACGGAATTTGTGGAGGAGAATTCTTGGCAAAATGAACTAGCCCGTCACTGGTTTGCGGGCTTGCCGAGAGACCTCTTTGAACAGATCATGAAGGGAACTCGGGTCAATGAGATCGCCCAATTCATGAACAAGCTTCAGAATTATACTCGTCCGCAAGACGAACCGATTTGACGCACGGTATGATCAGCCAAAACACTGCTTCCTATCATAACACCTCAATGAGCGACATTGAGACTGTCCTGACCCCCGAAAATGTCCCAGCTTGATGATATAGAATCGCGGCCCAGAAAGGGCTGCGATGAAGAAGCGATTTACCGAGGAACAGATTGTGGCCATCCTGCATGATGGTCAGGTGGGAACTAAACCGGTTGAG
>DATAWP010000056.1:0-1916 GCA_036267155.1 Tepidisphaeraceae bacterium | reverse complement strand
GGCAAATTGCGGAATCGAGCGGCGGGCGGCCGTGGGGCGTGTTGGGGCGAGGAATTGGGCCCGAGACGCGTGGGATTGGCGGCCAGCGCGATATTTCCGCGCAGCAGAAAACGCCTCGGCTTTCTTTTCACGCCGGGGTCCTCGACATCATTTCAACTCTTTTTTTGCGAAGCCCTCAACTGACGCGCCCGCTCCTTTTCAATCTCGCGCGATACCTCCGCGGCGCTCGCCCAGCCGCTTAAATACAGGCTCATCAACAGGTGCAACTGCTTCGTCGGCTTCACACCCGTAAGTATCAGCATCAACATGCAGCAGATAATTCCCGCGGCAATCTGAATGCGAATGCCCTCGGGCTTCGTGCTCAAGAGATGCCGATTACCCAGCACCTGCTTAAAAAAACGGATGAATACTTCAATGGTCCAGCGGTAGTCGAACAAAAAACTGATGATCTCTGGAGGCACATCGAGCATGTCGGTGGCGATGCGCAACACGCCGTCGCTCGGCGGGCCGGCGGTGCCCCCGTGGGTGAGGGTTTTGGTTTTCGAGTTGCCGCGTTTCTCGTGGGGCGTGCAGGCCACGCGGATCAGGCGGATGGGATGATCGGGCCGATCCGCGCCGCTGCGCTTCTCTCCCAAAAGCACGATCTGATCGCTGAGCACGCCGGCGGCTTTGTCGGCCTCGGTCAAGGGCCGATCTTCCACCACGCTGTACACGCTGTTGTCGCGCAAGCGGCACACATAATGGCTGCCGGCGTTGTGAATGTCGTTGAACAGGCGGAACTGGGCGTACCAGCGATCCATGACGTAGGTGCAAGCGGCCTGGAGATGCTTGCGCAGGATGTTTTTCTCATCGCTCTTGCCGCTGTTGCGCGGGTCGGTGATGTCCGGCGAGGAAGGCACGTAGGCGTCAACGTCAAATTGCAGATGCAGTCGCCAACCGGCCTTGTTCTTGAGCCACATGGCTCCGGCGACGGTTCTCAGGGTGCGGATGACCGTGCCGTCAACGAGTTTGATCTTGCCGGGCAGATCCTTGAACATCTCCGGCCGCTGATGGGCGGGAAGCTGGGTCCAGAGTTGGGCGATGACTTCATCGAGCAACTCGGGCTCGAAGACGCGGCAGGATTCGCTGAAGCTGCCGAGGTTGATGCGTTTTTCGATGCCCAGGCGTTCGCGGACTTCCTCGAGGTCTGAGACCATCTGGAGGGTGCGCAGGGAATCGAGGATGGGGTTGAACATTACGGGGGGGGGGCGAGCAGCATGAGCAGGACGTAGTCATCGAAGTGGAGTTCGCGGTTGTGGGCCTTGTCGCGGTCGCAGCCGACGAGGTGGAGGTGGGCGAGGAGTTCGGCGACGCGCTGGAGCTTTTTGAAACCATGGAGATCCTGGGCCTGGATATCCTTGGCGGGCCGCGGCGCCGGCCCGCGCTTGCGGCGACGGACCCCGGGCAAAGGCGGCGTCGTCAACCGGGGCGAGTTATCAGGCTCAAGGATCATGGCAAGAATAATGCCACAAAAACCGCGCGAGCGCCAGTAAGAAAATGATTAGAATTATTTAGATATCAGCAATGCAATACACGTGCCGAACGGGATTGCAATTGACCCTCGAATAACACCGCACAAGACCGCATAACCGTTGAATCTCCCCATCGCCAAAAAAAAAGCCACGCTTCAAATCCCGATATCCTCATTCCACAACTCCGGCTTCTCCCGAATGAACTTCGCCATCAATTCCATGCATCCCGCATGTCGCAAATTCACCAGCCGCACCCCGCGCTCTTCGAATAACTCCTCTGCCCCACGAAAGTTATGATTCTCCCCGATCACCACCCGCGGAATCCGAAACAGCAGCGAAGTCCCCGTACACATAATGCACGGCGACAAACTCGACACCAGCGTCAACTCCGGCCAATCCCGCCGC
>DATAWP010000055.1:0-43755 GCA_036267155.1 Tepidisphaeraceae bacterium | reverse complement strand
CCCACACGCGGCGTCGCTCCGTCACACTTGCGTGCATTGCGGAAGATTCGTTACTGCAGCCCCCCGTAGGAGTCTGGGCAGTGTCTCAGTCCCAATGTGGCCGGCCAACCTCTCAGTCCGGCTACGCGTCGTCGCCTTGGTAGGCCGTTACCCTACCAACTAGCTGATACGATATCGCCCGCTCCCAGAACGGTTTCCCTTTGAGATCCTCTTCATGCGAAAAGGATATGTCATCCGGTATTACCTGCCCTTTCGGGCAGCTATCCCAGAATCCGGGGTACGTTAGCGATACATTACTCACCCGTCCGCCACTGGTGTATTGCTACACCCGTACGACTTGCATGTCTTAGCCACGCCGCCAGCGTTCAGGCTGAGCCAGGATCAAACTCTTCAATTAAATTTCTTGGCACTGGCCGTTCCTGATGCCCGATGTCAAACCCCGCATTTGCATGCGCGGTCCTCATCGAGTCTGACACTTTCACAACCAGCGTTTATCCTCGAAATGAGTTTGTCCACCGACAGGATCAAGACCGACCCAATCGGCTGTTACTGCCCCAACCGCGGCTGTGCGGAGGGGGTCAGTCGCACCATCAACACCCGGCGTGAATCACGCCGGGCTAAATGGAGCGAATTGCAAGGCTCAAACATCTTCGATGGCATACTCAAAACTTGATCAAGGAAGATCACTTTGCGTGCACCACAAGGATGTTTGAGATCTTAATCCCGATTTATTCAATCGGGAATCAATTTCATCCGGACCACACTGTACACCAGTGCTTCCGGACACACATCCTCGCGGCTGTCCGACTATTCAATTGTCAAAGAGCGTACTCGCAAACCTTTGCGACAACTTGCGTTACCGCAACATCCGCGCCCACGAAAAGCTAATGAAACTTCAGCGGGGAGGCGAATGTTATCGTTTGTTTAGCCGTTGTCAATCCGTGTCGCGAAAATTCGCGGCTACCCGGATCGAATATCAACCGGCTTGCGGCAGACGTCGCTGATGTTGCAGTTCACTCACCACAACCGACGTTCGCCGAGGAAAGGATAACCAATGCCACATTATTCGCATCGCCAAGTCCGCCGTCAAGCAAATTCGGTGATTTTCACCGGCGAACATCAAATCACTTGCTCTCCTCGGCCGATTTTTTCTCGGAATCCTCCGGCAATTCACTGTCCGACATTTCATCCAGCGACGCCGTCGGCCGGCCTTGGCGGCCGCGAACGATCAGCCGGATCGGGACTTCCGGATACGGCAGCAATTCCCGAAACCGATTGGTCATGAATCGAAGATACGCATCATCCAGAAACGCCGGATTGTTCACGAACAACACGATGGTCGGTGGCGCGACATCCGTCTGCGTTGCATAATAAATCCGCGCTTTTCGCCCGCTGGGAGTGCTCGGATGCTTTTCCTGCAATATTTGCCGGACCACACGGTTGAGCTGGCCGGTCGTCAGCCGAGTGTTGGCCTGCTTGAACAAGTATTGCGCCTCGTCGAGAACGGCCTGGACGTTCTTCCCATCCTTGGCGGTGATGAATGCAATCGGCGCGTAATCAATTTGCTTCAGTTCCTCATCCAGATATACCCGGAATTCCTCCATTAACTGGGAGTCATCCACGGCGTCGGTGGTGGCCTCCTTGTGGGTCTCACGCAGTCGCTGGCGAGTCAGGTCCCATTTGTTAATGACAAGAAGAACCGGCTTAAATTGCTCGGCGATGTACCGTGCCAGTTTTTTATCCGGCTCACTCACCGGCTCGGTGCCGTCGATCAGCATCATCACCACATCCGCTCGCCGAATAGACCGTTGCGCCCGATGAAAGCTGTAAAACTCGATGTCGTTGGTTGCAATCCGCTTTTTCTTGCGGACCCCGGCGGTGTCGATCACAACCAGCGCCTTCCCGTCTTTCTCAACACGCACGTCGATGCTGTCGCGCGTCGTTCCGGGAACCTCCGAAACGATAACGCGTTGCCCGTCCCCTTCATAAAGCTCGGCCACGGCATTGACCAGCGTGCTCTTGCCGGCGTTTCGCTTGCCGACGATCGCCAGCATCATCTGCGGCGCCGGCATGTCCCGCGGGGCATCGGATAAATCGACGTTGTTTTTCACGGCGGCCAGAATGAGATCCAGATTCCGCCCGCGCAAGGCGGAAACTCCGATGGGAGTCCCCAATCCCAGCCGCGCGAAATCGCCCAGCGCCGCATCCGCATTGGGCCCGTCAGCCTTGTTGGCAATCAGCACTGTCTTGATCCCCCGCCGACGAAGCAGCGCGACGATCTCCTGGTCTCCCGCCGTGATCCCGGCCTGACAATCCACGACCAGCAGCACCAGGTCGGCTTGCGACATCGCCAGCTCGATTTGCTGTTGAATATGTTCCGTCAACTGATTGGGGTCGACGAAGCCGTATCCACCCGTGTCCACCAATTCGACGTATCGACCATCCACGTCAAGGGGGAAGGAGACCCGATCGCGCGTAACACCGGGCAGATCCTGCACAATGCTGATGCGCTTGCCCGCCAGGCTGTTGAGCAGGCTGCTCTTGCCGACGTTCGGCCGGCCGACGATCGCGATGACGGGCATGGTGGGCATAATAGGCGCGCAAAAAAAACTTGCCGATTCTCTTCCGAGACCGGCAAGTTCAAGCGTTGAGCGGGAGAAAAGCAAGCTAATCGGCAATCAATCTTTGTTCTTGTCATCTCGGCTATGCTTGCCGATGCTCTCCTGCACCTTGCCAACCCCCTGCTGAACTTTGCCTTTGATTTCCTGGCCGGTATCCCCTTTGACGGCTCCGACCACCTCGTTGACCTTCCCTTTAACCTGCTTCGCTTTCCCAGCAGCTTCGTCTTCGCGTCCCATACGATTCTCCATGTAAGAGTTACCGGAGAGTCATCAAAGGGCGTTCCAAAGCCGGATTTGTTGGATTGGACACCGGAATGCCGGCTGGACCACGACCGAATGTCGCTTGGCTCGTCAATTACTTCACATCGACTACTTCACGTCGACGGGGCTGCCGTTCTTTCGGGCGGATTCGTACATGGCCTGGATAATCGCCACCGCCTTGCGGGCTTCGGGGCCGCAGGTTTCAGCTTCCTCGCCGCGTTCCCAGGCCTCATAAATGGCAAGCATGTTCTTGCCATGCAAATCCAGACCGATGTCCGTGGCGGCTTTTCCGCCGCCGCTGTCCTTGGCTTTCGTCGGATCAAACTGATCGAGCAGTTCCTTGTCCTGGGGCTTGGGATCTTTGAATTCAAAGCGTTTCAAACCATTTTCGCTGATGGCCGAGCCGAACTCTCCCCCGATCTCGATCCGCACCGCCCCGCCGGGCCACATGGCCGTGGTGCTGACGTAGGTGCCGTAGGCGCCGTTTTCGAATTGCAGTGCGCAGGTGAGCGTGTCTTCCACTTCGATTTTCGGATGGATTCGGCTGGAGGCATACGCACTGACCGTCTTCACGGGGCCAACGATCCACTGCATCAGATCGACCTGATGAACGCCCTGGTTCATTACCGCCCCCCCGCCGTCGAGCTTCCACGTCCCGCGCCACCCGCCTTCTTCGTAATATTCGTCCGTGCGATACCACGGCGTGATCACTCCCGCCCAGGCGATCTTGCCAAAACGATTTTCCCGCACCGCATCCCGCAGGATGCGGTTGGCGTCGTTCCACCGGTTCTGAAAAATCCCCGCCAGCTTCACGCCCTGTTTCTTCGCAGCGGCGATCATCTCGTCAATGCGCCGAGGCTCGATTTCCATCGGCTTTTCGACCAGCGCGTTCAGCCCTTTCTCCATCGCGGCGATGGCCGGCCCTTTGTGATCGCCGCTGGGCGTGCAGACATGCACCGAGTCGAGCTTCTCCTTGCGAAGCATCTCGTGAAGATCGGAATAGATTGGAACGGAGACGTTATTCTTGTCCAGCGCCTTGCGGCCCTTGTCCGTCTCCACATCGCAGACGGCCACGAGCTGACAATTGGGCAATTTCTTCATTGACCGCACGTGCAGCTCGCCCACCACTCCCGTGCCAATCACCGCGATGCGCCATTTTCGAGACATCCTTGAATCTCCATTTAATTTGAAGGAACCAATCGCACAAATTTCCGATTTCCCAACTGAACGACAGCCGGACCAGATAGCTGAATGGCGTCCGGATGTTCGATAATCGCTTGGACTCCTTGAAGCAGCGCGGGGGAAAAAATTGTCGCATTGCGACTAGTGCATTTGGTTCCATCAATTCGCACGGCACCTTCTTCGATCTTACGAAAACCCTCGCTCTTGGACTTAACAAAATTGGCTGTTACGAGAAGTCCAGCAAGACTATGGTGGACACCCCTATTAATAGGCAGTTCCGCCATATCCTCCGGCACGCCGCCGTGCGTGGTCTTCACGAATTCCGCTTCGGCTTCCGATGCGGCCTTCGCATCGTGCAGCCAGGTGATGATCCATTTGGCCAGCGCCGCTTTCGCGTCGCGCGGATTGGCCGCAATCGCCGGCTTGAACTGCTCCGGCGGAAGATCGGTCAGCAGCGTGTAATAGTTTTCCAAAAGATGATCCGGAAGCTTCATGACCTTCCCAAACATCCCTTCCGGCCCAGCCGGCGGATCGGTCACGCCGATGTAGTTCCCCTTGCTCTTGGACATTTTCATTTGTCCATCGGTGCCGACGAGCAGCGGCGTAACCATGACCACCTGGGGATCCTTTCCTTCCTCTTTCTGGAATTCCCGTCCGACCAGGTTATTAAAAAGCTGATCGCTGCCGCCCATCTCCACATCCGCGTCGATGACGACGCTGTCCCAACCCTGCAGCAGCGGATAGAGAAGCTCGTGGATGCGAATGTCACCGCCAGCCTGGAACCGTTCCTTGAAGCTATCTCGATCGAGCATCTGGGCAACGGATTTGCGGCTGGCTAGCTTGATCAACTCGATCAAATTCATTGCTCCCAGCCATTCGCCGTTCCATCGCACCTCCAGGTGGTCCGGATCGGTGAGGAGAATCTTGCCAATCTGAGAAACGTAAGTTTTGGCGTTCGCGTCGATCTGCTCTGCGCTGAGAACAGGCCTGGTGACATTCCGGCCGGATGGATCGCCCACCCGTGCGGTGTAATCGCCGATGATCAGAACCGCCTTGTGCCCGAATTCCTGAAACTGCCGAATGACCTTCAGCGGCACCGCATGCCCGAGCGTCACGTCGGGAGCCGTGGGGTCCATGCCGAGCTTGATGCGAAGCGGTTTGCCGATTTTCAGTTTTCGGCGCAGGTCCTCCTCGGTGAGAATTCGCTCGCACCGGCGGGAAAGAAGGCGAATTTGATCATCAATTGAGATCGGCATCGGGGACGGAATTGTAAGAAGCGTGCGCAAATCGAGCAATGAGCGCGTCTTTCCGCCGTGTGTTGCCAAAGATCGCAGGCGCTTGTAGTTTGAGACTCCATGCGACGAAGCGATGCGCTGCCGGCGTGGGGTTGCGCAGTTGCAGTGGCCATCGCGTTCTTTCTGACTTGGCCGTTCGCCGAACTTCCTTTCAATGACGACTGGTCCTACGCCTTCACCGCCCGGCAGTTGGCGCAAACAGGACACCTGACCTACAACGGTTGGGCCGCGCCGGCTATTATCCCGCAGGCGTATTGGGGGGCGCTCATCATCAGGGTTTTTGGCTTCTCCTTCACCGCCTTGCGGATTGGCACTCTCCCCTTTGCAATGATATCAGCCGCGATCTGTTATCTGCTGGCCCGGCACTGTGGGCTGTCTCGCAGGTCGGCGGCGTTTGCCAGTCTCACGATGTCGCTCGGCCCGATGTTCCTTCCGCTGGCGACGTCGTTCATGAGCGACGTGCCGGGACTGATGTTCATGCTCCTATCGCTGTACGCCCTCATCCGCTGCGCGGAATCGACTGCGCCCGCTGGGCAACTGTCATGGCTCACGACCGGCGCGCTGACGGCGCTCGTGGGCGGAATGGACCGGCAGATCGTGTGGATCGTGCCACTGGCGATCGTGCCGTATCTGATGATCGTCCGTCGCCGCAATCCCGGGTTCCTCGCCGCGGCGGCGGCGGCGTGGATCGTCGTCCTACTGGGCGCCCTCGCGACCGTGCGATGGTTCAACGCTCAGCCCTACGCGATTACCGATCTGTCGCTCAGCGAAAGCGTTGAGATGATTCTCCAAGACCCGCAACGTCTGTGGCAAACTTTCTTTGCACTCTGGTTGACGACGGCGATGCTCGCGCTGCCGGCGATGCTGCCGGCCGGTCCCGCTGCCTTGCGGGATCTGCTGACCCGTTGGAAAAGCCCGCGGGGACTGATCGCCCTCGCGGTGATCCTGCTGACGGCGCTATTTCTGATTCGTGATCCAAGATTTATTGAAATGCCATGGCTCGGCAACATGGTGACGCCGCAGGGGATTCTTGGAAAAATCGAACTGATCGGGCACCGTCCGTCGGTATTGCCGCGATGGTTTCGCCAAGCCATTGGCGCGTTGATCTGGCTCATTACGGCAATGGTCGTGGCGGACGCGTTCGGATCGCTGCCGCATTCACGCGAAACCGTTGCGCGGCTCCGCGACCGCATCACCAGAATGCGGCCTGCATCGCTCTGCATCGGAATTCTCGCGGCGACTTATACGGTTTTTCTCTTGTCGCGCACGGGCCGCGATCTGGTCTTCGACCGCTACGCACTCCCGCTGACGCCGTTTTTGGCCATCGCGATGCTTCTGTGGTGGCAGAATGCGCCGATGCAACCCGGCATGCGCCGACTCACTTGGCGAGTTGCCGTGGTCGCATTGTGCCTCTACGCACTCTATGCCATCGCCATCACGCAAGACGTCTTTGCACTGGCCCGAGCGCGGGTGGAAGCGATGCGGAGCCTGCTGGCCGTCGGCATCCCGCCGACCGACGTGGACGACGGCATTGAACAGATGGCCTGGACACAATTGGAGGCGGTCGGCCACATCAACAACCCGGATATTCAAAATCCCCCAAATGCGTATCAAAAAGGCCAAGGCTACACGCCAATCATCAACGCCGTATTTGATATTGAGGCATCACCCGACCCGCGCCCATCGTCTCTCTTGCTTGGCGACGTGGAATATTTTTCCCTCTTGCCGCCGTTTGACCGGCGGATTTACATCTACCGCGCTCCGCCGCCAGGGAATTCGCGGTAACTCGGCACAGGCGATATGCTCGCAAAAATGCCCGCTCCGCGCGCCGTCCTGTTTGATCTGGACGAAACTCTGACCGACCGCACCCGCTCCATTGAGCGATTTGCGCCCGAATTTGCCGAGCGATTTGGCTTCGACCTGAACGGAAGCGAACCGGACGAAATCTACCGCTGCATCCTTGCCGGCGACGGTGGCGGATATGCCTCGCGAGAAGACTTTTGCTCTCATTTACAATCTTCTCTGCGATGGCGGCGGGTTCCCAGCCAGAATGAACTTCTCTCGTTTTGGCGCGACCGCTTTCCTCGCTGCTGCATCGGGCGCGACGGGGTTGCCTCGACGCTCCAGGCCCTTCACCGCCGCGGCCTCAAGCTCGGCGTCATCACCAATGGCATGACATTATCGCAAAACACCAAACTGGACGTGCTGGGCATCCGGCCTCTTCTTTCCGTGGTGGTCATTTCCGAGGAGGTCGGCATCCGCAAGCCGGACCCGCGCATTTTTCAGATGGCTTTGGACAAACTCGGCGTACTTGCGGCAGAGACGATGTTCGTCGGCGACAACCCCCTGCTCGATGTCGCCGCCTCACGGGCGGTGGGTTTGCGCGGCATTTGGCTAAATCCCCGCGGCGATCCGCCGCCGCAAAACGGGTCCTGTCCCGAATCCGTTGCAGCCGTGGAGCAGATTATCGATCTCTTGAACCCCTCTGCCGAATAACTGCCCAGGCTTAATCAATCGGTTCCGGAATCGGCGTCTCCATCGGTCTGCGCCACAGAAGGTGCAGCCGCCAGTGCTCATCGTCGCGATCGGGATAATCGAGCCGATAGTGCGCCCCGCGGCTTTCGGTGCGGGTGTAGGCGGCCATCGAGATCAGAAAACAAACCGTCAGCATGTTCTGCAATTCCCAGCCGCCAATCGCGTCTTCGCCCATGTCCGCCGGAGTGAACGTTTTATCCATGACATATCGGCTCCAGAACGCGATGATTTCGCGCGTCTCGGCGAGGCGATCGCCGGTGCGCTCGATGGCGCAGTTTCGCCACATGATGCTGCGAAGAGAGCTTTTGACATCGGTCAGATCCAATTCGGTTTTGGTCGATGGGGCAATGCGGTGCTCCAGTTGACTGGGAAATTTCACCTCGTGCGACACGGCCCAGCGAGCGGCATCGGCGCCCGCGCGGGCCCCGAATGCCAACCCCTCCAGCAGGGAATTGCTTGCCAATCGGTTGGCCCCGTGCAGTCCGCTGCACCCTGCTTCGCCCACCGCGTAAAGCCCGGGCAGACTGGTTTTGCCCACCAAATCGCAATCCACCCCGCCGATCATGTAATGCGTGGCCGGCTGGATCGGAATCAGATCGCGCGCGGGATCGATGTCGAATTGTTCCAGAAGCTGCGCCAACTGCGGGAATCTCGCCTTGAACGGCTCGGTCGGAAGATGCCGCACATCCAGGTATACGTGCGTGAAATTCGTCTTGCGGATTTGTTGGACAATGGCCCGGCTGACGATGTCCCGCGGCGCCAGCTCGGCGGCGGGGTGATAGTCCTTCATAAAACGATATCCGTTGCGATCCACCAGATGCGCCCCCTCGCCCCGAACCGCTTCGGTAATCAATGCCCGGCTCGCTCCGGCGACGTACAGCGTGGTCGGATGAAACTGCACCATCTCCATATCCTGCAGCGCAGCCCCCGCGCGATAGGCCATGGCGTGACCATCGGCCGTTGCGATCTTCGGATTGGTCGATTCACGAAATAACTGCCCGGCCCCGCCGCTGGCGATGATCGTGCGCTTCGCCCAGATCAGGTTGATTTCACCTTTGATCATCGCCAAAGCGCCGACGCACTGACCCTGATCCGTCAGAAGATCGACCACGAACGACATCTCCGAAACCCGGATGGTCTCGTGGCCCTTCACGTTGTTGATCAATGTCTGGGCCAGTTCCTTGCCGGTGGCGTCGCCATAGGCGTGGACAATTCTCGCAAAACTGTGGCCGCCTTCGAGGCCGAAGGAAAGCTCGTGCGGATTGCCGGCTTTTTTGTCGAAGTGCGCTCCCCAGGAAAGCAATTCCAGCACCCGCTGCGGCCCTTCCTCGATGACGATGTGCACCGCCTTTTCATCGCACAGCCCGGCCCCGCACGCGATGGTGTCCTGTGCGTGCAATTCGACGCTGTCTTCAGGCTGGAGAACCGCGGCGATTCCGCCCTGTGCGTACCACGTGTTGGATTGACTGATCGTATCCTTGGTGAGAACCAGGACATCAGCCCCTTCCTGCGAAGCCGCGATGGCCGCCCGCAGGCCGGCGACTCCCCCGCCGATGACCAGCACATCCGCCACCTGCTGCGCCAGCCGCGACGCCTTAAATGGGATGAGATAGCGACGTTGGGTGAGCGATTCGAACATGGATTAGGCAAGCCGGCCGTAAAACGCCTTGGTATCGTAGTCCTGCCGGACCTTGCCGCCGACCGAGTATTTCGAGAATTCCTCCCGCAACCGAGAGATCATTTCCTCGCATCGCGGTTGGCCCGGCAACGGCAAATAAGACGACGACAACGCGCGAGCAATCACCCCATCCAAATCGAGGAACTGCGGATTGGCAAATGTTTCAACGGCATGCGCCGCCGGCTCGAAGAATTTCTTCATCGCATCTGAATCCGTTGCCGTGACGTGCTGATGCGCAACCTCTTTCAGATCGGTCTGAAATTCCCGAACGATCTGCTCGTAGTGTTCCGCAAATCCATGATCATCGGACCGCCGCTCGTTCCAGACCAGCACGACCCAACCGCCGGGCCGCAGAATCCGTTTGAATTCCTCCTGGCAACGGACGCGATCAAACCAATGAAACGCCTGCCCCGCGACGATGAAATCAACGCTGGCGGAGTCCAAAGTTGTTGCCTCGGCTGTTGCGTCGATGCTGTGAAAATGGGATGCGTCGCCCAGCGCCGCTTCGGCTGCGGCGCGCATCGGGGCGTTGGGCTCGATCGCCATCACCGCATTGCCGTTGCGCACGAACAATTCGCTGAGGAATCCGGTTCCCGATCCGATATCCGCAACACGATGTTGCGGACGCAGGCCGAGCTTCGATCGGCAGAATTCCAGAAAAGCCGGCGGATATTTCGGGCGGGAGCGGACGTAGAACTGGACTCGATCCGAGAATCGGCTTTTGGGATCACGCTGGGAGGTTGGCTGCCCCACACTACGCCCCTTCGCGCGTCACGATTTTGAATTCCTCGCGTTCGCCGACGCCGCGCAGTGGATAATCCTTGCGCAGCGGATAGCTGCCAAAGCCGTTCCAGGTCAGGATTCGGCGAAGGTCCGGATGCCCGACGAAGATCACGCCGAACATGTCGTACACTTCGCGTTCCATCCATTCCGCGCCCGGCCAGATGCCGGTGACGCTGTCCACTTTCAAACCAGGATCGCCTTTATCGGCCAATTCTTCATCGCGCGGAGCGGTTTTCGGCGAGGTCGCCAGCGCGGGATCGAGGAAGACTTTCAGCCAAAGTCGATTATTGTGTGAAATGCTCGTCAGACCGTAATTGACGCCGAAACGGTGCTCCGCGGCCGGATAATTCAAATAATCAACGCCGTTGAGTTCCGCCAGCATATCGTAGCGGAGGCTCGGCTCGTCCCGCAGGAAGGTGCAGACGCGAAGAAGGTGCTCGCGCGGAACAACGACCGTCACCATGTCGCGCAGCTCGCCGACGAGGAATTTCACATCAGAGAATTTGTCTTTTAACGGCTGCAGTGCCGGATGCAGGATGGTTCGTTGATGCGGCATACGCTCCTTCTTGAAGGATTCGATTGTTAGGCAAGCCGGCCATCGCGTCAAGAATACCGAATGCAACGGTAGCGTCACCCCACCAGTTCGCGCACCGCCGCCGCGACGGCGTCGGCGGCGTCGGGTCGGCCGAGCTGCCTCGCGGCTTGCGACATCTTCTGCCGGCGCGCAGCGTCGTTCAGCAGCGGCTCCAGAATCGGACGCAGCTTGTCCGCGTTTTTCCTGCTGTCCTTTTCATCATCCACCAGCACGGCCGCGCCGGCTTCGGCCAACACCTTGGCATTGGCGCGCTGATGCAGGTCCTTGTGAAATGGATACGGCATCAGAATCGACGGAACCCCGCACGCGGTCAACTCAGCGCAACTGCTGGCGCCCGAGCGGCTCACGGCGAGGTCCGCCACGGACCACACGTCGGCCATGTCCGGCGTGAAATCAATCACGCGAGCGGCGATGTTCTTCTCGCGATATCCGCTGCGCACCTTTTGGCCATGTTTTTGCCCCGCAAGGTGCAGGATTTGCCAGCCGTCGAGCTTCATAGCGCCCGCAAGGGCCAGCATCGCTTCGTTGACGGTGACGGCCCCCTGGCTGGCGCCCGTCACCACCAGCGTGCGCAGCCGCGGATCAATCTCCAATCGCGCCGCTGCCTGATCGCGCGGCGGCAGCGAGCGGATCTGCTTGCGGATCGGGCATCCGGTCACTTTCATTTTCTGGCGATATTCCGAGGGGATGTACCGTTCGGCCTGCGCGAATTGGCAGCAGATCACTCGGCTGTAACGCATGAGATATTGATTCGCTTTTCCAGGGATGACGTCGGGATTGAGAATGGCCGCGGGGATTTTTTTCCTGGCCGCGAATTTCACGGCGACGCCCGCCGCATACCCGCCCAGACCCACCACCACCGCCGGCTTGCGCTGCGACAGGACCAGCTGCACCAGTTCGCGTGTCTCCCGATACGCGAAGAAGAATCTCAAAACATCAACCAGCCGGGGCGGCACGATCGGCTGGGTAATAAACTCGAACCCCGTCGGCTTAAGAATCACCCGGTCGATTTCGCGCGTGGTGCAGAGAAACAGCGGCTGCGCATTCGGCAAAATCTCACGCAGCGCCTCGGCCACTGCAATGCCGGGATAGAGGTGACCGCCGGTGCCGCCACCGGCCAGAATAATCGTCGCTGACTCGGACATGAATCGAGGGAAACGCTCCCGAGGAAAGGATATCGTCCCTCAGCACAATTGGGAGGTCCAAAGCGCAAAATGACAAGGAATGATCCTTATTGGACGCATCGCACGGCTTTTTGGGGGCGATAACATCAATCGCCATACTTTTCCCGCAGACGCTGGCTCAGGCGAAGCATGAGCTGAACGCGTTCGATTTCCGCGAGCCAGTCGGCGAGGGTAGCGTTTAATTCCTCCTTGTCGGGGCCGACGATGCCGGTGGGACAGGCCGCGCCCAGGTATCGCTGGGCCAGGGCGCGGTAGCGGTTGATCGTTCGGTCGCCGAAGGCGGCACAGAATTCGAAGTCCTCGGCCAGCAGCAGCGCGACCGGCACGCGATCCCCGGCGTTGATGCGGAACGGCTCGGCCAGATCGCGATGCTCGTCCCGATCCAGAATCCGTAAAGAAATCTTGACCGAATTGGCCTCGGCGATTCGCGCGATCAGCGGGCACTGCTGGACACAGTCGCCGCACCAGATTCCGCTGATGATTAGCACATTCATCGGCCGCACGAAGCCGGCGATGAGGGTCTTTTGCGCGGCGGTAAGCTTGGCAGCGTCGTACACCTGCTGCCAGCGGCGCCGCTGCTCGTCGGAGCCGGTCTGGACATAACGATCGTACGGAAGCGCCGCGGCGAATTTTTTTGAGAAATAGTCGGGTTGCATGGCCTTATGATAGGCGGAACTGGGCGAATGAGTACAAGTTGCAAGTGCAAGTACAAGTTAATGACTTGCTTGCAACTTGCACTTCTCACCCGGCTACAATGACGGCATGGCTGGCGATGACAAACAATTCATGCAGTGCATGGAGGTCTGGGGCGGGAGCCAGTTAACCGAGCGCGGCGTACAACTCGGCGGGCTGGACGCGTGGGTTTACAGCAAACCGTTTGGAAACGCCGGGCGCGGTGGGGATGTTTATTACGCTTCGAGCTGCGCAACGGGCCGGATCAGCCGGCTGCTCCTGGCGGATGTGTCGGGACATGGCGATGCCGTGGCCGCCACGGCCGCGGGATTGCGAACGCTCATGCGCCGATACGTCAATTTTCTGGATCAGACAAAGCTCGTCCGCTCGATGAACCGGCAATTCGCGGCCATGTCGGGAGAGGGTTGTTTCGCGACGGCGGTGGCGACGACATTTTTTTCTCCGACGCGGACGCTGTCGGTTTGCAACGCGGGGCACCCGCGCCCGCTGCTTTACCGCGCCGGCAGCGGCAAATGGTCGATCCTGGAAAAATCGCACGATGCGGAGCGATCAACGCGGAATATTCCGCTCGGCATCCTCGACATCACCGACTACGAACAGTTCGCCGTGGAACTGGAAGTGGGCGATCTGGTGCTCTGCTACACCGATGCGTTGATCGAGTCGCGTAATTCAGACGGCGAATTCCTCGGCGAGGAAGGACTACGGGACATCGCCGCTTCGATGGATCTGGAACCAGTTGAAACCTTCATCCAGTCACTTTTAAGCAAAATCACTGAGCGACATGACGGAAATCTTTTGCAGGACGATGTGACGGCGCTGCTGCTGCGGCCCAATTCGCACCGGCCGAGGATTCGGCGGCGGGACAAGCTTGGGGCGGCGCTGCGGCTGATGGGGGCGACGATCCGCGGCATCAATCCCCATGCCGAACGCCCGCCGCTTCCCGATCTGAATCTCGCCAACATCGGTGGCGCCATTTTTCCGCGCCTCGCAAAACGATGGCGGCCGGCGCACCCGCTGGGGGCAAGCCGACCGCCTCGTCAATCCATCCCCTGAATTTTTGAACAGAAGGCCCTAGGCGATACTCCGTTATCTAGGCGGCCTGTTCTGCCAGGTGCTCCGCGAACGTGAGCAACTCGCCGACGGTTTCCTCGAGCCGGCGTTCCGCATTGCGGATGTCCGGAGAAGCAACGCCGGTGCGGCGATGAGCCAGCAACCGGTTTAAGCCGTCGGGGCGAGCCATCGCGTCCACCAGCTTGGCGTCGATGAGGTTTTCGATCGCTTTCCGTAGCGTTTCGGAGGGAAGCGACATACAGATCTCCTTGCGCCGTGGCGGCGCTGCAAGGCCTGGAAAACGGCTTTACGACGCCGCTGCCCAGGCAAAAACCGGGAAGACCGGAAGGATCGAAACGCCAGAAGGCGCATTGATCCCTTTCACGAGCCTACGGAGTTAGCTGACGGGCTGGGAGTTGAAAGTCTCCCTCGGCCGCTTAAGCAAAAACCCCCCAGGAAGAGTTTTGCCCTCGCGTTACCTATGCCGATTCGCCCCTGCCGATCCCGAACAAAACATCTGTCCGAATCGACGATGCAGTGGAGAAAAATCTCCCCGCATTGGGTTCTCCGCGCCGCCCCATTGCTGGGCGGCTTAGGCGGTCAAGCAAGTGCGATTGTAGGAATGCCGCCTTTCATGTCAACCCAAAAGACCAGGTTGCTGAAAAAAAGGGCAAGTTTTTTCCCGCGTCAATTTAACCTAATTTGATCATTGCGTGCCGTCGAAACGTGCGGAGAATTCAGGGCAGACAAATGAAATGGAGCAAACATGAAATGGTTCAAACGAATTCTTTTGGCCGTCGTGGTGCTTATTGTTGTCGCACTTATTGGAATCTACTTCGCGCTGAATTCGATCGTTCGAACGGAAGTGCAAACCCAGGCAACCGCATCGCTCGGTGTGCCGACATCGCTGGCATCGGCCCGGCTGTCGCTTCTCGGCGGGAAGGTGCAGCTCAATGATCTACAGGTCGGATCCCCGCCGAAATTCTCCGCGCCGAATACATTTACTCTGGATAGCATCGGCGTGGAGGTGCATTACGGCCAATTGGTCGGCAGCCCGATACACATTCAGCAGATCACGATCGACCACCCGGCCCTGGTGGTCGAGCAATCCGGCGCTTCGCTGAATTTGAAGGCACTCATGGATCAGATGCCGACGACGCCCAAAACCAGCGGCGGGCAGCCGGCACAGCCGATCAAGCTCGTGATTGATGAGTTGGATTTGAACAACGCGCAGGTGACGTTTATGCCTGGGATTCCGGGTCTGACCAATTCGATCCAGGTGCCGATCGATTCGATCACGTTAAAGAACATCGGCAACGCCGACGGGAACCAGAACGGCGCCGCGATCAAGGATGTCGTATTGCAAGCGGCGACGGCGCTGGCGGCGAAGGCGGCGGATGCCGCTCATTTGCCGCCTGAAGTCAAAGTTCTTCTTTCCGGCGATCTTAACGATCTCTCTCAGCAACTCGGCGGCGATTTCGACAAGCAGTTTCAGAATCTCTCGGGGTCGCTCGGCAAAAAGCTTGGGGGCACCGTCGGCAACCTGATCAATAGCAACGGCGGCAAAGGGCAAAGCACCATTCAGCAACTCTTGGGCAGTCCCAACAAGAACAAAGGCCAATAACGCCCGATAAATTCCGGCTCGCTTTTTGGCGGCACATTTTCGCAATCAAAGTACTGCTTCCATTCATTCAGGTGGCATCGCCCGACGATAATTCATTACAGACCAGAGTTCTGGGCAGGCTCGCTTTCGCCAGTTATCCGGATGACCGACGCTGTAGCTCGTTCCATTTTCGAACAGGCCATTGACGAGCAGTGGAACGCCGTCGCTGGAATCCGTCACGCCGAGCGGACGCATATGTTTGACGCCCGGTTCGTGAGGCGCAGCGAGCGAAGCTTTTGGTTCGAGACTTCCACCTGGCCCCAAGGCGTGCCGAACGATGTCTTGGTAAGCGGGATCAAGGTGACCTTCGAATTTGGTTCCAAAGGCCGCTGTGTCAGCTTCCAGGCTGAGGTGCGATCGATCGAGTTAAAGCCTGGCGCCGAGGGAGCGGCGGCGATCGCCTGTTGTTCGGTTCCCTCAGCCATCGCCGTCATGCAACGCCGGGCGCACTTCCGCACACCGGTGCCGATCGATTCGCCCGTCTCCATCGTCGTTTGGAAAATACCTCCGCATTGGGTGCTGCGCGACCGTCCCAAACCGTCGATGCGGTTTCGGATTGAGTGGGTCGATCTCAGCACCGGCGGCATGTGCCTGAATATTCTTCCTCATCGGGCTGGCCCGGAATCGGTGACCAAGGGTGACCGATTGCGCTTCGAGATTCGGTTTGCCGAATCCGAAACGATCCTCGACGGCCTGGTGGTCTATCGCGCCGATGCGAAAGCGGACGGGTCGATACGAATCGGGGTGGCGTTCCGAAAACTGGAAAACAGCATCGAAGGGCGCCGGGGACTATTTCTGATCAATCGCGCCATCAGCGCTCTGCAGCGGATGTCGATCCGTCAAGCGGCGTTGGCGTAGCGCCTTTTTGCACCGCACAGAAGAGTTGATCCGCGGTTCAATCCGCTTTTCTGGAATAGCAGAAGCTGTCAGTGTACCAGGTCAACTGCACCCCATCGAATTGCCGCAGTTGAGGCATTTGTAACAGGTTCCGCTGCGAACGGTGATGCTGCCGCAGATGTCGCACGCCGGGGCGTCGGCCTGCAATTCGGAACTTTGCTGGCTGAGCGGATCGGCCACGATGGCAAGACGAAGATTCGATGCGCCCGGCACATCGGTCGGCCCGGCGAGTTTTTCCGATTTCATCTCCTGCTCGCTGTACGCAAACGGCCGTGCCGTATCCGGCTCGATCCTCGGCCCATGTCCGTTGCCGCCTTTTTTGGAGGCGGGCGCATCGGCAACCGGGTCGGGAGCAGGCGTCGCCGCCGCCTCGGCCGCGGGGCGCGGTTCGCGCTTGGGGGCGTTGGCCGCGCGATAGCCGTGCACGAATTCCATCGCCAGCCAGCGGAAAATGTAATCCACCAGGCTCTTGGCAAAGGGGATTTCGGGATTCCGCGTCATGCCGCTGGGCTCGAAACGCACGTGCTCGAATTTCCGCACCAGCGATTCCACCGGCACTCCATATTGCAGGCTCACCGACACCAGCGTCGCGATGGTGTCCATCAGGCCGCCGATCGTGCTGCCTTCCTTGGCCATCCGGATGAAGATTTCGCCGGGGGAACCATCATCGTACAGACCGACGGTGATGTACCCCTCGTGCCCGGCCACGTCGAACTTGTGGGTGGTGGCGTTGCGCGTGTCGGGCAATCGCCGGCGGAGCGGGCGCTCGACGATTCGCTCGACGATCTTTTCCACGATGTGGGTGTGGGCCGGCACGAGATTGTCGCTGCTGGTCGGCTTGGCGGAGAACAGCGCCTGAGCCGCGTGGACGACTTCTTCCGCAACCTCCATGCGGGCGGCTTCGACGTTTTCCTCGTCATCCTCCTCCGCCGCGTCGAGGTCCTGATCGCTCTTCACGTTCAGCGGTTGCGACAGTTTCGACCCGTCGCGATATAGCGCATTGGCCTTCAGCCCCAGCTTCCAGCTCAGGTAATAGCTGCTCTTAATATCCTCAACGGTTGCCTCATTGGGAAGATTAATGGTCTTGGAAATCGCGCCCGTGACAAACGGCTGGGCGGCCGCCATCATGCGGATGTGCCCCTCGACGGGGATAAACCGCTGGCCGTGCCGGCCGCACTTGTTAGCGCAATCGAACACGGGGTAATGCTCCAGCTTCAAATGCGGAGCGTCCTCGACCGTCCCGCGTCCGCAGATCGCGTCGTTGGCTTCGGCGATCTGGCGCTTGGAGAAACCCAGGTGCTGAAGCAGATTGAATCCCGGCGCCTGCCAGGTCGCCTCCGGAATGTTCAGCCTCTCCAGCGTCTCTTTTCCGATCGTCCAGGGGCTGAAGGCGAACGCGATTTCAAATTGGCCGGGCAGCGATTCCTCGATCGCGTCGAGTTGCTCGCTGGTGAAGCCCATCTGTTTGAGACTTTGATAATTCACGTGCGGGGCATCGTGCAGCGTGAGCGTTCCCATCACGTATCGAAGAATCTCGTGAATCTGTTCGGCACTGTAGCCGAGATTCACCAGCGCCGGCCGGATGGATTGGTTGGCGATCCTGAAATACCCGCCGCCGGCGAGTTTCTTGAATTTCACCAGCGCGAAATCCGGTTCGACGCCGGTGGTGTCGCAATCCATCAACAATCCGATCGTTCCGGTCGGCGCGATGACGGTCGTCTGCGCGTTGCGATAGCCGAATCGCTCGCCCAGGAGCAGGGCGCGGTCCCAGCATTCCTCGGCACTTTTGAGCAACTGCGTCGAAGCCAGCGGATGATTCTCCGCGAAATGGGACGCATCCAGCCCGACGGGCCTGATCTCCAGCGATTCATATTCGCCCAGGCCCCGGCGCGCGGCGGGGTTGTTGGCCACATCGTAAGCGGCCCGGCGATGATTGCGGATCACGCGCAGCATCTCGTTTTTATTATCCCCATATCCGGCGAACGCACCCAGTTCGCGCGCCATCTCGGCGCTGGCGGCGTAACTTTCGCCGGTGAGAATCGCCGTCAGCGCCCCGCAGATCGCCCGGCCGGTCTCGCTGTCGTACGGAATGCCCGCCTGCATCAGCATCGCGCCGAGGTTCGCGTAACCCAAGCCCAGCGTGCGATAGCGATAACTCAGCTTCGCGATTTCTTCCGATGGGAAGCTGGCCATGAGGACGCTGATTTCCAGCACGATCGTCCAGAGCCGGATGGCGTGCTTGTACCCTTCGATGTCGAAGCGGAGCGTTTCGGAATCGAAGAACGTGAGGACATTCAGCGATGCCAGATTGCACGCCGTGTTGTCCAGGAACATGTATTCCGAGCAGTTGTGGACGACCATTCCGTTTGCGATGAAGGAACTGGTGAGCGGCTCGGTGAGGTCGAAGACCTGCCGGCGGCCCTGGTGGGTGAGGGCCGCGACACGATCGAAATTCCCGCGGTTTGCCGGGGCCAACTCGACGGCAGAGTTGAGCTGATGACTTTTCTTGCCCGGCAAAAGGCCGATGTATTTGGCGAACATACGGAGGCTGCCCGGATCGATACGCAGGCCGTGGCGTCTGAAGACTGCGTCCGCGTTTGGCGCGGTCGGTAGATTCCCCGACTGTCGGCCGGGCGCGCCTCCGAGAACGGCAGGTGAATCGCCGCCGCCGCACGCGGCAGCGACCATGCCGCGGGCGACGGCTCCGCCTTCGCCCACATCAAAGATCGCGCACTGAATTCCAAACCCCAGCAGGACAAGCTGCACATCCCGCAAGAGCCCAAGGCTATCGCTGGTCAATTCCAGATTTCCGTTGTTGATCGCCGCATCCGCCGTGAACAACCCGCGAAGCAAATGCTTCTGAGCCGCTAAACCAGAGGTGAAAACGTCGTCGCTGAGTCGCCGCTCGGATAACTCGTATCGCACGTACGCCCTGATCCGGCGAAGCAGCCTGCGGTTGGTCAGCGACGCCGTCGCGGTTCCTCCGGAAACCTCCTCATCCGTGATCATGAGCTGATTGACGTAATCATCATCGTACGTCTTCTGCGACCAGGTCTGAGCGACGTAACGGGCGAACGGCTCGATCAATTCGCCGCCGAGGCATGCGTCCAGACGAATCGCTTCATGGCTGGCGTTGGTGGAGGAAAAGAACAGCCCGAGCAACTGGAAAAAACGCACATCCTGCGGCTCGCCGATCTCCTGCACCGTCGCCGGCTGGTTGGGAAGTTTTACCTCGTCGTCCGCGGTCAAATCCTTGGCCTCCACCCAGCCACGGATACGAGTCCAGGTTTTGTGGTCGGCCGTGAGGGTCACGCTGTATCCCCCGACGGTGCGAAGCTCGTACACATCCTTCGTGCCGGTTGGAAACGCTCCTTCGGTGGCATGGATTTCATGCCCGTCGAGGCTGGTAACGACCCGGCTGGGAAGATGAATCATCTGGTCGATCCGCCGCCAGATTCCGCCCGGCGTGAGAACGCGCACGTCGCCGGTCACGCAGGGATTGGATGCTTTGATCCGCCCGTTCTTGGGGCAGGTGTGCCATTGATTGATGGTGTCATCGTATTGCACGCCGGGGTCGGCGCACCGCCACGCCGCAAAGGCGATCTGATCCCACAGTTCGCGGGCACGCACCGACTTGGCGACTTTGCCATTGGTCCGCCAAGTCAGGTTCCAGTTGGCATCTTCCTCGACGGCTTTGAAAAACCGATTGGGGATGCGGACGGAATTGTTGGAATTCTGCCCGCTGACGGTCATGTATCCTTCGCCGTTGAAATCGTAATCCAGCTTGAGTCCCAGACGCGCGGCCAATTCCTGATGCTCTTTGGGCAGACGTTTGATCCCCTCGGCCATCGCCGCGACTTTCAATTCCTCACGAACTTTCCAATTGACGAACTGCTCGATGTCCGGGTGATCGAGGTCCAGGCAAACCATCTTGGCCGCCCGGCGAGTGGTTCCGCCCGATTTGATTGCCCCCGCCGCCCGGTCGCCGATTTTCAGAAAGCTCATCAATCCCGACGATTTCCCGCCGCCGGATAGCGGTTCATTATCGCCGCGAAGTTGGGAGAAATTCGATCCGGTCCCGCTGCCGTATTTAAACAGGCGCGCTTCGCGCGTCCACAAATCCATGATCCCGCCGGGGTTCACCAGATCGTCGCTGACGGATTGGATGAAGCAATTATGGACGATGACGTTATTGGAAAGGTATTGACCGGATTCTGTCTGAATATCGAAGACGGGTTGGGTTCCGAGCAGTTCGATACGAAGAATCGATTCCTCGCGAATGGGAGGTAAATTTTTGCCGGCAAACTCATCGGAGCATGCGCTTCGGCATTTTTCGATCTTGGCGGTGGAGACAAAATCAATCAGATCCCGGAATCGAGTGCGCGCATCAGCATGTCCGATCGAAACGTGCCAACTCGGCCGGCGATTGGATCGGGAATCGACGCCCGCTTGAATGCGAGAATAGATGCCAAGGTTCAGAAGCAACGTCTGTACACCTGAAGCCAACGGCAAGGAAGTGGTCGTTAAAACGATATCAGCCGTTCTACCGGCGCGAATTCTCCGTCGGACGGTTCCGTCGGCTTGATAAAGAGCCTTCAGATAAGCGCACTGCCCCTCGCGTCCCGCGCGGCACACCGCGGCGGGAAGCGAGTGGTCCGCGCCTTCGCGGAGCAGATCATATTTTTCGACGAATGGACGCAGCTTTTCCCCGTAAAGACGGATTCGCCGGATAACCAGATCAGGATTTGCCGATTCGACGGCCCGAACATTAAAATGAATCCCCTCAAATACGCGGGCAATGAGCGCCATCACAAAATCGTGCTCGTCTTCGTCAATGGTCATGAACTCGACCGTGAGACTCCGATTGGTCCCCTCCGAATATTGGCCGACAAAGCCATCGCCTTGAAGCCAACCGGCGAGCGCGCATTCAGCAACTTCCATTTCCTGGGAGGTTTTGCTGACTTGCGTTCTTGTGGACAACGAAAGCCGCATGCCTGGATTCAACTGATCGACGCGCAGCCATTGTCCGGCCGTCCGTCGCTCGTGCACCGTCCAAACCAGATGATCCCCGGTAGCCTCAACGGTTGCGCCGTTTTTCAAAACAATGCGATAAACAGTCTTTTCACCGTTGGACTTGGTTGCTCTGACCCGCGTAACGCCCTTACCGCCGTCAGTTCCGTCAAATACTTCCAACCCGACCAGATTCCTTTCGACGATCTCGCCCATCCGAATAGGACCTTGAGGCGTTGAAACCGGCGCATGATATGGTTGGCACGCGTGCGGCTGCGGATGGCTGTATGCATCCTTGCTCTTCATCATTTCGCCCGATTTTGGATCGCAGTAATAATGGCCCTGCGCCGGCCCGGTGATTCCGTACGCCCAGTTCAAGCCTGTGTTGAACCATTGCGGGCTGTTGGGCGCGCACATCTGGTGCAGCAGCATGTGGCACAGTTCGTCATAGAACGACTGTGCATCCTCGGCCGTGTCGAAATATCCGTGCTTCTCGCCCCAATACCGCCAGCAGCCGGCCAGCCGATGGATGACTTCCCTGGCCGACCGCTCCGGGCCGGTGACGACATTGCCGCTGGCATCGCGGATCGGATTTCCCGCCTCATCCCGCTGCGGCACGCCCGCCTTGCGGAAATATTTGCTGACCATGATATCCGTCGCCAACTGCGACCAGCTCTGCGGAATCTCCGCATCATTCATCTCGAACACCACGCTGCCGTCCGGATTGGTGATCCGGCTCGTGCGTTTTTCGTATTCAACGGTATCGAGAACACTCTGACCGGGCTTGGTGAAACGACGATTGATTCTCATGTCGTAAATCCTTCCCTGAAATGCAAATTCGTTTTCACCGCGGAGACGCAGAAAGCGCAGAGATGAAATATGAGCGGGCTTTCATTCATCTCTTGATTCTCAGCGTTCTCTGCGTCTCAGCGGTAAATCAATCCTTTTTTCAACTTCAAAACAACGTCGCGTCGCCTAAACAACGCGCTGCAACCGGGCCGCCGGGTGGCCTCAATCCACCCTTGGCAGCGTTAGTCCTTTTTGGTCCTGATATTTCCCAGCCTTGTCGGCGTAGCTCTTGGAACAGATGCGTTCGCCTTTCAAAAAGATGAGCTGGGCGATCCCCTCGTTGGCGTAAATCCTGGCCGGCAAGGGAGTGGTATTGCTGATTTCCAGCGTGATGCGGCCGCGCCATTCCGGCTCGATCGGGGTCACGTTCACGATGATCCCGCAGCGGGCGTAGGTGCTCTTGCCCACGCAGATGGCCAGGTATTCCCGCGGCATGCAAACGACCTCAACCGTTTCGCACAGGGCGAAACTGTTCGGCGGAATCAGCACGTGGTCCTGGCGGGTCTCATCCGTGTCGATGGTGACGAAGCTGCGTTCGGAGAATTTTTTCGGATCGACGATTTCGGAGTTCACGTTGGTGAAGACTTTGAACACCGATCCAACGCGAAGATCGTAGCCGTAGCTGGAGACTCCATAACTGATCTTGCCCGCCCGTTTGACGTTGTCCTCGAACGGCTCGATGCCGATCAGTTCGCGGATTTGAGTGTCGCAAAGGATGCCCATAAATTCACTCCCAAACACGGGCCGGCTTGCACGATCTTCACAATTCCATGGCGCGACGAAACACCACCAACATGCCCTGGGGCAATGTCGTTATTCCAGATGCAATTTCTATTCCCAAACGTGCCCGAAAACCTCTATTCGATGGGCCAATCCAATTCAAAGGCCCGCTTAACGGGATTCCGGCAATATACACAACATCTGGTATACGTCAAAGAAAACTTTACTAAATGTTGGATAACCGGACATGAATCCGCCGTTAACAAATGGTTCGACCAACGGTTAGATTAGCGAAGATTTTTTCCGGCGGGAATTGGACGGATGTTGAGCCCAGGTTATCCACCGATGCGAGGCGCACGGCGGTGGAAAAGTCGATAAAGAATCCAAGTCCGAACCAGAAATTCGAATAACGCATCAATGGCCAAATGACTCAAATCCGAAACGAAGACTGGTCGGGCCATTCCGGCTTCGGACTTCTGGTTTTCTGGTTTGGGATTTGCCGCTTGCCCCATTGCCCCGACCCGGTATTGGACCTATTTTCCACGCGACGACATGACTGAAGTCTCTCAATCGATTTTCTGGCTGAGCGAGATCGCCGGCGCTTCCTTCGTCGGGGGCGTCGTCGGATCGCTCAGCGGGCTCGGCGGCGGGATCGTCGTCGTGCCGGTGCTGACCATCCTCATGGGTTTGCCGATCGAGCAGGCGATCGGCGCCAGCATCGTCTCGGTGATTGCGGTCTCCAGCGGGGCCGGGTCGGTTTACGTCAAGGACAAAATCACCAATGTTCGAATCGCGATGTTCCTGGAGCTTTCCACCGCGTCCGGCGCCCTGCTGGGAGCGGGATACCTCGCCCGGCACATCAATCCCCAGGCGCTTTACATTCTCTTTGGCCTGCTGCTCTTGTTGTCGCTGCTGCCGATCTTCGCCAAGCTCGGCGAGGAACTTCCCATCGGCGTTAAAAACGACCGCATCGCGTCCGCCCTTCGTCTGAACGGTTCGTATTTCGACAAACATCTGGGCCGCGAGGTGGAGTACAACGTCACCGGAATTCCTCCGGCCCTGGGAATCATGTTCGCCGCGGGAATCATCTCCGGCATCCTGGGGATCGGCGCCGGTGTGGTGAAAGTCCTCGCCCACGAGGTCGCGATGAAGGTGCCGACCAAAGTCTCCACCGCGACGAGCAATTTCATGATCGGCGTGACCGCCGCTGCCGGCGCGGGCGTCTATCTGCGCCGCGGAATGGTTCTTCCGTATCTGGTCGTCCCCGTCGCCGTGTTCGTTCTCGCCGGCGCGTTTGTCGGCACGCTCATCATGGAGCGATTGTCCAATTCCCTTTTGCGAAAAATCTTCGCCCTGCTGCTGGCGATAGCCGGAATTCAGATGCTGATCCGCGGTTTTGGAGGAAAATACTGATGGATCCGACGCCTTCGCGAACTTCCGGCGCACATAGCACCTCCATCTCAAACGTCTCCGCCTGGGTGCTGCGCAGCGGCGTCATCGGCTCGGCGCTGGTCATGCTCATCGGCATCATTTTCACCTTTGCCCACGGCACCATATCCGTTGATCGAATGAAGTCGGACGGCTTCGAATACCGCCCGGACGTCATCTGGAACGGCATCCGCCACGGCCACGGAAAATACATCATCGAAGCGGGGATTTATCTGCTTTTGTTCACGCCGATCATGCGCGTCGCCGCTTCGTCGATCCTCTTCGCGTTTCAGGAGCGAGATCGGCTCTACGCCTTGATCACGCTGATCGTTCTGATCCTCACGCTGGCGGGATTGCTTTGGATCGGTTGATTGGAGACGATTGCCCCATGGCCAAGCACACGGTTGTGTTGATCCCGGGAGATGGAATCGGTCCTGAAGTGACTCGCGCGACCCGCCGCGTTCTGGAAGCGGCGGGGATGTCGGTGGAGTGGGTCGAAATGCCGGCCGGCGCTTCGGCGCTGGAACAGGGGCTGGACAATGTTTTGCCGCAGCGCACGCTGGCGGCCGTGATGGCGCACAAGATTGCGCTGAAGGGTCCGGTCACGACGCCGGTGGGGAAGGGATTCAAGTCGGTCAACGTCCAGCTTCGTCAGAAGCTGGGCCTATACGCCGCGGTTCGGCCGGTGCGCAATCTGCCGGGGATTCAGACGCGCTACCAGGGCGTGGACATGGTGATCGTCCGCGAGAACACCGAGGGACTGTACAGCGGGATTGAAAACGAAATCGTGCCCGGCGTGGTGACGAGCCTCAAGGTCGCCAGCCGCGCCGCCTGCACGCGCATCGCCCGGTACGCCTTCAACTATGCCACGCGCCGCCACCGCAAAAGCATCACCGTCTTCCACAAGGCCAACATCATGAAGATGTCCGACGGCCTGTTTCTGGATTGCGCCCGGGAAATTCACGATGAGGAATTTCCCAACATCGAATACAAGGAATTGATCATCGACGCCGGCTGCATGAGGCTCGTTCAGGACCCCGCCTGGTTCGACGTGCTGCTCATGGAAAATCTTTACGGCGATCTGGTCAGCGATCTATGCGCCGGGCTCGTGGGCGGACTCGGCGTCGTGCCGGGGAGCAATATCGGCGATGAGATCGCTATCTTCGAGGCCGTCCACGGCTCGGCTCCCGACATCGCCGGCAAGGGGATCGCCAATCCGCTGGCTCTTATCATGTCCGGTGTCATGATGCTCAATCACATGCAGGAGACCACCCTGGCCGACAAGATCAAACATGCCTACGACGCCGTCCTGGCCGAGGGCAAACACCTCACCCGCGACCTGGGCGGCTCGGCCGGGACCGACGCTTTCGCCGATGCGATCATCGCGAAGTTGTGAACCGCCGCCGCCAAACAGCCGATAATCAGCAATATCCGTGTTATGAACTTTACCGACACACAATTTGCGAAGCTTGTCGAGCTGATGCGGGTGTTGGAGCCGCGCCCGCAGCAGAGGAAAGATAAACGCCGCGCCCAGCGCGCGGAGATCCGCGTTCCCGTGAAGATCAAGCTGGAGACCGGGGTGAAACGGGCTTCGTGGACAATGGCCGAGCTACGCGATCTTTCGCCGCGCGGCGCGAAGCTTGCGACCGACCATGCGATGGTATCGGGAAATTCGTTCCTGATTTCGCTTCCTGGAACCAACGGGCCGGAGAGCGCCGCGCCGCTGGTTTGCCGCGTCGCCCATTGCGAGGCGCAGAGCAACGGCAAGTTCATCGTGGGGGCGGAATTCATCGGACAGTTGGACGACGCGCCCGAGCAGAAACCCGACAGGTCCGCCGAGCAGGAACGCATCCAACGCTCGATCCTCGACTGAACGCCCGCGCCAACCGTTTGGCTGTTTGCGAGAAACCGAATCGCCCGCCCTCAAGCTCCCCCGCCAATTCCGTTACATACGATTGAAGCCCTCGGTCGGCGATCCAGGGCGCCAGCGGCGTCAGATTGATCGCGGTGCCGTCGTCGGGCCATCGGCGCCATCCATCGGGAAGAGTTTGCCCCATCGCTCCGAACGCCGTTCGCATCATCCGCGGGTCGGTTGTCGTGGACAGAACGGCCACGGTCTTTTCGCCGCTGAACCCCCAAAACACCGGCCGGCCGCGATAGAGCCGGTTGTGCCATGGCAGAAAGTCCCGGCCGAGAAACCGCTCGATGCCTCCCGCCGCCGCTTCGATCTGTTCTACCTCGCATTCGCCGGCATACTCGGCGAGCGTTCGCCGTAAATCGCGGCGCAGGTTCTGATCCAGCGGCGACAACACGGCGATGTTTCCCTTGGCCGATCCGCCCCATCGGCCAAGCCAAACTCCCAGCGCGTAGCTGATCCACCGCCTGGCCCGATTTTCCTTCGTGTATTCATTGTTCCGTTGCTCCGTGCCCTGCTTCTCACTTCCCTTCAACCCGTAAAGTTCCGCGACGATCCGATCCACGCACCGCTGCGCATCGGCCAGCGACTCCCGCAATTCGTCCGAGCGCGCGGGCTCACGAGTCCACGGCTCGGGCCGCACGAAATCGATGCTGGTCTCGTCGAAGCAATCCAACGCGCGCGTCCAGGCAATTGCACGGCCGACGTGTTCCTGCAACTCACGCGGAAACGAACGCGGCACCGGCAACTGCCGCAGATCGCCAACCTGGAAATTCACCGTGGGATTGATCGCCGAAAGAAGTTCCCGCGCAACCGATGAATTCAACACCCCCAGCATTCCGTCACGCTGGGAATCCTTCGGGAAAAGCGAAGACCCGGCGACGTCGAAAATCGTCCCGGGTTCCAGTCGCCGGGCGCTGAAGTTCCCACTGGTTAAATAGGAATACGTAATCCCCTCGCGGCCGTACCAGGCGCTGTTCTTGGCGACCCATTGCCACTGGCCGTCGAGATAAGGATATCGCTGAACGATGGCCGATTTGATTTCCCGGCCGTCATCCTCCCAATTGACTCGATGCCGCGGCGATTCGTACCACCGGCGAAACCGCCCGCCCTTGGCGTAGGGCATCCACTTGTCGCGAACGCCCGAATAATTCGGCGGTTCCACCTCCCACCAATATCGCACGAAACGCATGTTGTCCGTCGTCGCCAGACCTTGACGCGGCGGAGAAATCTCACCGAGCTTGGGAAATTCGCGGAACGCGCGCCCCGCGGCCCTGGAAATCCAGTACATCCACGCCAATCGCGGCAGCGACGCCAATTCATCCTGGCGAAATTCGAATTGAGAGCCGCGGTGAATCGCCTTGGCCAACGCCGCTTGTTTTTCGTCCGCGTCAACGAGCCGGAAAAAGACGGCGGCGCGTTGCGGCGCGGGTTTGCGCTCGAGCACGATGGCGGCGGTCTGAAGCGTGCCGGGGTTTCCGATGTTGAACAGCCCCGGACCAAAATGGGCGACGGTTTGAATATTGGCCGATTGCAGCAGCTCGCGCCGCATCCGCTCGAATGCGGACGTAAACATGAACGAGTGCATCGACAAAATCCCCACCCGACCGCCGGGACGCAATATTTCCAGGCTCCTCAACATGAAACAGGCGTACAGATCACGCCAGGCCGAGGGATAACGCGCCTTGAGCCGGCGGACGACGGCGGCATCCAGGTTTCGCGCACTGAGATACGGCGGATTGGTCACGACCACGTCAAAGGAATCGCCGACGCGATCGTCAAACAGCGCATCCCGCGCAAACAATTGATGCTTGCGAATCGGCTTTGCGACTTTGATCTCGAAACTTCTGCGAGCCAACTCGATGGCCAACGGATCGATATCGAAGCCAATCAGGTTATGCCGCACGATGTTGGTCTCGATTTCATCGGCGCAGCTACACGATGGAATCCCGGGCCAGCCGGGCCGGCCCGCATGGGCCAGTTCCTCCAGATACATCTCCCGGAGCATGCCCAACGCGACCAAGCCGAAATTCATTGTTCCGCAAGCGGGATCGCAAATGCGAAGGTCAATCGCTCTCCTGTGCGGTACCACGAGCCGCGAAGAGGCAACGAGCCATTTCCAATTCCTGGGCAGTCGGGTGTCGGGATGCATTTCGAGCCAGAGAAGCCCGAGTGTGTTCTGCAGAAGAAATTCCACAACCCACTTCGGCGTAAAAAGCTGGGTGACAGCCGGGATTTCGTCCGATGTGAATTTCCTGCCGGTGCGAGACGTGGCGCGATACGCGGCTTCCAACGCCGGGGCGTTGATGGCCTGATAGATCTGACCCAACGCATCGTCGTGATTCAGCAGCGGTTGCAGATCGTGCAGCAACCCCGGCGTCACAGACGCCGATTCCGTGCGCGTTTTCCGCATCGCGTCCGTCACGGCATTCAACAGCGCTTCGGCCCCGCCGACGCGCGGCAACAGTTCCGCCACCACTTTGTAAAGCTTCCGCCGGTCCACGGGGCGCGCTTATACCCAAACCTCGTCGGAAAAAATAGCTCTGTGAATGTTATTTGAACCCTTTTCGCCGCTGCTTGCTGTAGCGGTGGAGGGCATCTTCGATAATCGGATAGGCCATTTTCGCCGGCTCGATTTCGTCCACTTCGACCGCTTTGCCTTCGAGCTGTTTGTAGTCCTGGAAGAATCGCCGCAGCATCGTCAGTCGGTGCGGCGGCATTTCTCGGGCTTCGTGATAAACGTTGAATTCGGGATCTTCGGTGGCGACGCCGATGATCTTGTGGTCCTTTTTGCCGCTGTCGATCATGGTCATCAAGCCAATGGTGCGGACGCGCGGAATGAGCGTCAGCGGCACAACCGGTTCCTGGCAGAGAACCAGCACGTCAAGAGGATCTTCATCTTCAGCCAGGGTTTGAGGAATGAACCCATAGTTGGCGGGATAATAGACGGCGGAATACAACACGCGATCGAGTTTGATCAGACCGCTCTGTTTATCCAACTCATATTTCACGCTGGAGCCAAAGGGGATTTCAATAATAGCGGAACACTCGCTGGGTGTGAGTCCGCCCGGTGTAACATCATGCCAGGGATGGATCATGCGCGAGATTGTAACAACTGCTAAAGTGGGAAAAAACTGGACGGGCTAGCGCAAATTTCGCGGGTTTTTCCGCAAAAAAAATGACCCAAAGTCCCGACTAATGGTCTTATAACCTATTCAGGTCCGATAATCGTTATAAAATGGGCAATCCATACAGATTGCCCATTTTACTTTAAGCCGGTGGCTGTTGGGGCCAAAATCAAGCTTTATTTCATTCACGGGACTTGGCCGCGAGTTATATATCGGCATTGAACCTTTCGTGTGTGGTACCAATCGAGTGAGTGGGAGCAGTGAACATTTCAGAATCGCCGAATAATTTTCTAGCCAAGGCTACTTCCTACGGCGCGCGGATGACGCCCGCACCAAAGCCCGAGCAGGCAATCATCGGCGTCGTTTGGCAGCGCCGGCGCCTCGTCACGGTGTGCATGTTCGCCGCGTTGATCGTCGGTGGGCTTTATCTCCTGATTGCCCCTTCAAAATACACCAGCACAGCCGAGGTCTATATCGACGAGGGCCAAGGCCGCGGCGTTATCGGACAGACCCCCGGTGATCTGGAACGCAGCGACGACTATCTCAACACGCAATGCGAGATCATGACCTCCGAGCCAATTCTGGCCATGGCGCTGTCCGAGGACGGGATCAAAGACCTCGACACTCTTCACGGAGTCGGCGACCAGATTGACTACCTGCGAAAGTACATCGACGCGGAAGTGGGAAAAAATAGCGATTTGATTTACGTTTCGCTCGAGGCCCACAACCCGCATGATGCCGCGAAGATCGTCAACGCCGTCGTCCAGGCGTACGTCACCTATCAGACCAAGACGCAGCACAGCACATCGGCGGAGGTTTTGGACCTTCTGCAAAAGGAGCGATCCCGCGATGAACTGGCGATCGCGGTGAAGGACCGCGAGTTGGCGACACTGCGAGACATGTACGGCGAGACCGCCTACGACAGCTCGCTGAACGATCCCTTCGTGCAGCAGGAAACGGCCCTTTCCAACGCCCTGACCGCCGCGAGGCTTGACGCCGTCAATGCCAAGGCGGCGTACGACCAGGCGATCGCCATGGTCGGCAACGATCAACAGAAGCTGAAGGCCATCGAAGCGCCCGATGATGCGGGAGATCTGGGCGCGGCGTCGGCGACGGACCTGGACTTGATCAAATCCGAAATCTTCCGGCTCGAGCAGCAACTGAAGGATTATCAGCGCACCTATCTGCCCGACCATCCCCTGGTGATGCAGGCGTCGTCCCGGCTGAATCAACTGACGATCACCTACATCCGCGCCGAGCGCGAGCGATGGCTCAGCGCCAAGGGGCAGGAAGATGCGTTGCAGGCTTCGTTCGACCAGCAGCACAGGCAGGTGCTGTCGCAGGCGACGCGGGCGGCGGATTTCGACCGGGTAAGGACCGAACTGGCCCGAATCGAAAAAGACCTGGATATTGTCGCAAACCGCATCAACGAGGTGAGCGTCAATCAGGATGCGGGAAGCTTGAACATCAGCATTTCCCAGCCGGCGGAGGCGCCGCTCAAACCGAGTCATCCGTCAAAGAAGGTGGTGCTGGGCGGGTCGCTTCTGGCGGGATTGCTGCTGGGATGCGTCCTGTCGCTGTGGCAAGAGAAGATGGCGCCGCTCAACCGGCAAACGAATCTGCTTGCGTCCGGCCTGGGATCGCCGGTTCTGGGAGTCCTGCCCAGCATGGAAGGTTTGGGCGCGACGTTGGCAGCGCGTGCGATGCAGACGCATCTCGACCCGACCGGAGCGGTGGCGGAGGCGTCGCGCGGAATCGCGCGCACCTTGGCGGAATTGGGTCTGGACGACGAGGGAGGCCGCACCCTGCTGGTAGCCGGCGTGAATCCCCTCGAAGGCCGCACCACGCTGGCGGTCAATCTGGCCCTGGCGATGGTCCAGAGCGGATTGAAGGTTCTGCTCGTCGATGCGAACAACCGTTCGCCGAGGCTGCACAATATATTCAAGCTCGATAACACATTCGGCCTGTTCGACGTTCTGTCCGGACGGACGGCGGATCAGCCGGCGATCAACGCGACGAGCGTCGAGAGCCTGGATGTGCTGCCCAGCGGCAAGGTTCCGGAAAGCACGATTGAGCTTCTGAACAGCGAAACGCTGATCGATATTCTCGGCGAATTATCGGATCGGTACGATCGGGTGATCATTGATTCGCCGGTATTGGGGCGCGGGGTAGAGGGCAGGATTTTGGCGGCGAGTTGCGCGGCATCCATCCTCGTGACGGCGGCGCGCCCAACGGCGCGGCGGCAGATCGAGCAGGGATTGCGGTTATTGCGGAGCGTGGGCGCCAATGTCCTGGGTCTTGTAATCAACGAGCCGGGTCCTGTTGATCCGCTGAACATGATGAGCGGTGATTCCGGAGCGATGCGCGGTGCGTTATCGCGGGAACAGGCTCGAGCATTTCGGCCGGTGCTGACGGCTGGAACCGACGACGACGAATAGGAGAACGAAACGAGAAATCCGCTCGGGCGCCGCCGACGCATGGCGTTGGCGGGCTTGGGCTTCAGGACCATCAAGCCGGCGTGACCGGGAGGGTGTAAGTCCCGGGCCAGTGCCGGCCAGTGAAGTTCGCGGGCCGATGCCCGCGGTAAAGAAGGAGAGGAAGTTGTGATCGCACAGGAGAGCGCCACGGCAACATCTGTGGTGCGAGAAACATTTTTGGATGATGTTGAAACGCCCGGATACTTCAGGGTTCCAGGCGAGGGCGGCACGGTTCGCGCCAAGCCGCGGCCCATTCACAAAATCAAGAATTTCCATTCGCGAAATGAAATTGACGCGATTTTGCATCGGGAATGTTCGCGCTGCGAAAGAAACGGCCAGGAGTTTTGCCTCGTGGTGATCTCGGCGGCCAAGAACGGCGCGCGGCGACACGTCCACCGACTTGCCAAGGTGCTTTGCCGCCGTGCCCGCGCCACCGACGAAGTCGGATGGTTCGACGCCCAGCGGCTGTGCGTGGTGCTGCCTGATACTTCGGGAGACGGCGCCATGGCTTTCGTGGGACATTTCACCGAATCATCCAACTATCGGGGGCTATCCCCTCTGTGCAACATCCTCAGTTATCGGGGTGAAACCCACAGCGACAACGAACAGATGAGCGTGGAGCAGTTCGCGCTGGGAATCGAGGAAGCGGGACAAGACTTGGCCGCCGGGTCCGGTCTGTCTCCTTCGGAATCGATCCGGCGCGGCAACGCCAACATCTTGCGGCGCCTGCACGGCGCCGGCGATCTGGCGGGGCTTCTGGTCCGCCCGCTGCCGCTCTGGAAGCGATGCATCGACATCGCCGTTGGATCGCTCATCCTGCTGTTTTCGCTGCCGTTCATGGTTGGCGCGGCGCTGACGATCAAGGTGTCTGATCCAGGACCGGTGCTTTTTAAACAGAAGCGCGCCGGTCTGGGCGGCAAGCCGTTCACGATCTACAAGTTCCGCACGATGGTTGTCGATGCGGAAGCGAAAAAGGCGCAGCTCCGCCATCGCAGCGAGCAGGATGGACCGGCTTTTAAGATCAAGCACGATCCGCGCATCACGCGCGTGGGCCGGTTTCTGCGCGAAACCAGCCTGGATGAATTGCCACAGCTTTTCAACGTGCTTAAGGGCGAAATGTCGCTGGTCGGCCCCCGCCCCCTGCCGGTGGAAGAGAGCAACCGCTGTGCTACGTGGCACCGCCGCCGGCTCGACGTCACGCCGGGCCTGACGTGCATCTGGCAGATCAGCGGCCGGTCCAATGTCAGCTTCGCCGAATGGATCCGCATGGACCGCCGCTACATTCGGGCCCTTTCCCTCTGGCAGGACATCAAGCTGATCCTGCTGACGGTTCCCTCCGTCCTGGCGCGGCGGGGCAGATAGTTTCACGGGATGCACGGTGGGAATTTTTTCCAACAGGAAGTTCGGATACGACCATGGCAAGCGATGTTCCATTCCACTGGCCGACGAAAAAGAGTCTGTTCGGCGTCGAGGTCAGCCTCACCCGCTACCAGGAAGTGGTGGATGCGGTGATGGACGCGGCCGCCAACGGCCGGGGCGGCGTGGCGACGTTTCTGGCGGTGCACGGCATCGTCAGCGCAGTCACCGATGCCGATTTCCGGCGTCGGGTGAACGCCTGCCAGATCGTCGGCCCCGATGGACAGCCCGTCCGCTGGGCGCTGAACTTTTTCCACCACGCCGGCCTGGAAGATCGCGTGTACGGCCCGGAGGTCATGCGGCTCGTCTGCCAGCGGTGTGCCGAACAGGGCCTGAGCATATTTCTCTGCGGCAGCACTCCGGTGGTTTTGGCGCTTCTGGCATCAAGCCTGCGTGAGATGTTTCCCGATCTGCGGATCGCCGGGGCTGACTCGCCGCCTTTCCGGCCGCTCACCGCCGAGGAAAACGACGCGCTGTGCCAAAAGATCAACCGCAGCGGCGCGGCAGTGGCGTTCATCGGTCTGGGCGTTCCGCGGCAAGAAACCTTTGCCGACACCAACCGGGACAAAATCCGCGCCGTTCAGCTTTGCGTGGGCGCGGCATTCGATTTTCACGCGGGCAACAAGCGCACCGCTCCGGCCCTGATGCAGCGATGGGGCCTGGAATGGCTCTTCAGATTGAGCCAGGAACCCGGGCGGCTCTGGAAGCGATATCTCGTCACCAACAGCATTTTCGTTGGATTGTTCGTCCTCAACGCGCTGAAGCAGTTCGGCCGCCGGTGGACCGCGCGAGGGGTTGGAACATGACCGTCGCGCTGAACTGCGAATCGGCGCCAGTGAAAAGCGGCTCGGACAGCGCGATTTTCCGCAAGGGATTTTGGGCGATCGCCGACCAAGGCCTCTTCGCGGGGTCCAATTGCGTCGTGAACGTGCTGCTGGCGCGGTGGCTGTCGCCGATGGAATATGGCGCGTTTGCCACGGCGTTCGCCGCGTTTTTGGCGCTGGGCGTAATTCACACATCGCTGCTCACCGAACCGATGCTGGTTTTTTCCCCCGATCGTTATCGGGATCGACACAAGCAGTATTTCGGCACACTGATTCATGGCCATCTGGTGGTGTCGCTCGGCGCATCGGCGATCCTGGCGGCGGTCGGATGGTTCCTGGGAATTCGGGGACAGGCGGATTTGGCGCGGGCGATGTATTGGTTCGCCATCGCGGCGCCGTTCATTCTGTTCCTCTGGCTCATGCGGCGAACGTGCTACGGGCAATTCAATCCAAAAAGAGCGGCCGTGGGTGGACTCGGCTACTTCGTGCTGATGATGACAGCGCTGATAGTGGTCCACGCCGTGGGCACGCTGACGATCGGCTCGGCGCTGATGATGATCGCGTTCAGCAGCCTGGTGGCGGGAATCGCTCTGGGGATCGGACAAGTCGATATGCGCCCCGGCGGACCGATGGTGCGTGATGTCATTGCCGAGCATCTGCGCTACGGACGCTGGGCGACGGCGACACAGGTTCTGGGATTTATTCCCGGCAACATCTATTACTTCCTGCTGCCGACGATGGCAACGCTTGAGCAGTCCGGAGCGCTGCGGGCACTGTCGACCCTGTTCATGCCCCTGATGCAGGCCAGCGCGGCGCTGTGCCTGCTGCTTTTGCCCGCGTTCGTCCGAACGCAGGGAACTGCCGAGGGCAAGCGGCTGCACCGGCTGTCGCTGCTGGTGCTGGCAGGCGGGCCGCTCTGTTACTGGCTTATCCTTGGATTGTTCGATCACCAGATCGTGAAGCTGGTGTACGGCGGGAAGTATCTGGAGTATTCAGGGCTGCTCTGGATTTTGGGAATTCAGCCGGTGATCGCCGGGGCGTGCGGGGTCTACGGCTCGCTGCTGCGGGCGCGGCAAAAGTTGAACGCGGTGCTTTGGGGCAGCGTCGTCGCCGCCATCGGCGCGGTGACTTTGGGCGTCGCGATGACTCGGGAATTCGGGCTCGCGGGCGTCTGCTGGAGCATCGCCATTACTTACGCACTGCATCACATCACGCTTTGGCTGTTCAGCCGGAATATGACGGACGGCCGCACGCTGGCGCCGGAATCGGCGCTGGCGGGGCAATTGCCCGACGCGGCTTAGGCGCGCCTCGCCGCCGGAGAAAACGTATGTTGTCGGTAGTCTTTACAAAAATCTCGGCGTGGATGATCGCGATGATCGCGGTGGCCTCCCACGTCAGCCTGGCGATCCGATGGCGGCGGAGGCACTCCGCGCATCCGCCCGCGGCCCGGTGTCCGGGGGCGCTGCGGGTGCTGTTCCTGCACCGCGACTTGCCGCACCACGGCGGCGTGTCGCGATGCCTGCTGTATTTGGCCCGGGGCACCGACCCGCAGAAGATCGAGTTTCACGTCGCCAGCTTCGACGAGCCGTCCGCCCAGATGGAGGACGCCTTTGCCGCGCTGAACATCGAACCGCGCTGCATTGGGGACCGCGGATATCGCCTGCCGGCGCAGCGGCTCGGTTGGCTTATCGAAGAGCGCGGGATCGATATCGTTGTCGCGACGACGTTCAAGGCATATCTCTGCGCGAAGTGGGCGACTCGCGGGCATGGCGTCGGGGTGGTTTTCTGGATTCACGCCATCCGCGGAACATTGCGGGGAAGGTTCCGCCGCGGCCTGATCCGATTCCTCAGCAAAGACGATCCGATGCTCTTCGTCTCGTGGGCGGCGCGGAGGGCGCATCTTCCCCCCGGACACCGGGCGCCCGCTCAAGTCGTCCACAACGGCGTCGAGGACGTCGCCGACGATCCGCATCACCGGCCCTACGGCCCGGAGATGCGCCAATCGCTGGGTTTGCCGCCGCGGGGACTGGTTCTGGCCTACATCGGCGAATTCGTCGATTGGAAGGACCATCCGACCGCCATCAACGCGATGCACGAGCTGGTTCGGAAGAACGTGGATGCGCAGTTGTTGCTGATCGGCGTGGGCCGGGAGATGGAATCGGCGCGGCGCCTGGCCGCGTCGGGGCCGGCCGAACCGCGAATTCATTTTCTGGGCGCCCGCTCGGATGTGCCGAGGATTCTGGGCCTGGTGGACATCTACATTCACCCATGCCGGGAAGAAGGATTCGGTCTGGCGGTGGTCGAAGCGATGCTGGCGAAATGTGCGGTCGTGGCGGCGCGCGAGGGAGCGCTGGTCGAATTGATCGAATCCGGCAAAACCGGATTGCTGGTAACACCCGGCGATTCGCGCGAGTTCGCCGGCGCGGTCCTTCAACTGGCCGCCGATCCCGACGCTTCACGCGGGATGGCCCTGGCGGCGCGCGAGTCGTGCCTGGAAAAATTTGACATCGACAAATTCGCCGACCGGATTTCCGGTTTCCTGGAAGACTGCTTCCCGTCGGCGGTACGTCGGCGCCGCGAAGAAACCCATTCGCCCCAACGCCCCGCGGCCGTCCAAACCGCCGGAGCGCACGGATGACCTCACACGCCGACCGATACCTTCGCGTCCTGTGCTTCCTTCTGCTGGGCTATGCCCTGCTCGGCAAGGGATTCGCCTACCTTGGGGCGCCTCCGCTTTACATCGGCGAAGCGACGATGATGTACGGCGTGGTCGCCCTGCTCTTCAGCGAAAACTGGAGCCGGGTCTTGCGCACCGCCTGGCTTTGGCCCGTGTTTGCGCTGATGGCTTGGGGTGCGCTACGGACCGTTCCGTATCTGGACAAAGATGGCGTGGATGCGCTGCGCGACGCGGCGGTATGGATGTGGGGAATTTTCGCGATCGTCCTCGCCAGCCTGCTGGCCGCCGAACCTGCTCGGCTCCTGATGCTCGAACGGAAGTTCCGCGTGTTTGCCAAGTGGCTGCTCATCGTCGCCCCGATTTCCTTTTGCATAACCGTCTTCGCCGACGATCGCCTCCCCAACGCGTTCTGGGCGAACGTGCCGTACGTGACGGTCAAAGGCGGCGATCTGGTGGTGCATCTCACCGGCATCCTGGCGTTTGCCGTGCTGGTGGGAGGATTGGAAACGGCGTTTATCGTGCCGTTGATGATCCTCAACCTCGTTCTCTATTTCACGGGACGAGCGGCAATGGTGACGTTTGGCGTCGGCACGGCGATCGTCACCCTGCTGCGGCCCAGGTCGCCGGCGCCGTGGACTTTGTTTTCCGCACTGGCAATCGGCGTGGCGGTGATGTGGCTCCTTAATATTCGCATCGCCACATCCACCGCGGAGCACGGCCGGTACATTTCCGCCGACCAGATCATCAGCAACATCCAGAGCATTTACTCTAACTCGGACGATGAAAACCTTTCGGGCAGCAAGCAGTGGCGCCTGCTGTGGTGGGACACCATCATCGACTACACGATCCACGGGAAGTATTTCTGGAAGGGCAAAGGCTTCGGCGTGAACCTGGCGGACGACGACGGGTTCCAGGTGACAGCTGACCACAGCCTCCGCAGTCCCCACAACGGACACCTGACAATGCTGGCGCGCGGCGGCGTGCCGATGCTGACGCTTTGGGCCATCTGCCAGTTAACGCTCGGATACGGCCTGGTTTCCTGTGGGTGGTCCGCCCACCGGCACGGACGGAAGCACTGGTCCGGGCTGCTGAGTTTTCTGTTCGTCTATTGGCTGGCCTATCTGATCAACGCGTCGTTCGACGTGTTTCTGGAAGGGCCGGTCGGCGGAATCTGGTTCTGGTGCGTCTATGGCGCGGGAATCGGCGCGGTTTGGATTTATCGAAATTGCCCCGAAGCGTTGGAACCCGACCCGCCGCCAGCCAGGCCGACCACGATGCGGCTCCGACGCAAATCAAAAGCCGCCGAGGCGCTGGGATTATGCGCATCCTGATCTGTCACAACTTCTACCAGCAAGGCGGCGGCGAGGACCAGGTCTTCGCGGCGGAAGCGCAGTTGTTGCGGCGATTCGGCCACGATGTTGAGACGTATTCGGTCCATAACGACCAGGTCGAGTTATTGGGCAAGCTGAAGCTGGCCGCGGCAACGGTGTGGAACCGGAGCGCCGCGAGCGAAATCGGCCGGCGGGTGCGCGAGCATCGCGCTCAGGTCGTTCATTTCCACAACACGTTTCCGCTTCTGTCGCCGGCGGTGTATTCGGCGGCCCGCCAAGCCGGGGCCGCCGTCGTTCAAACCCTGCACAATTACCGTCTGATCTGCCCGGCCGCTACCCTCTTCCGAGAAGGGAAACCGTGCGAGAAATGCATTGGCCGGCTGCCCGTGCCGGGAGTCGTACACGGATGCTATCGCGGGAGCCGTGCGGCCACGGCGGTGGCCACGGCCATGCTCGGCGTCCACCGCGCGATCGGCACGTATGAGGAAGATGTGGATGCGTATATCGCGCTGACGGGCTTTGCGCGAGACAAATTCCTCGCGGCGGGATTCAACCTGCAGCAGCTTCACGTCAAGCCGAATTTTCTCGATCCCGACCCCGGTGAAGGACCGGGCGACGGTGGATTTGCCCTGTTCGTAGGCCGGCTCAGCGAGGAAAAAGGGATCCGGCCGATGTTGGAGGCGTGGAAGCGAATCGGCGGCGCGCTTCCGCTGAAAATCTGCGGCGACGGTCCGTTGGCCAAAGATGTTCAGGAAGCAGTCGCGGGCGAACCGTCGATCCAATGGCTGGGGCGCCGGCCGTTGGAGGAAATCATCGAGCTGATGGGCCGAGCGGCCATGCTGGTGTTTCCGTCGCTGTGGTACGAGGGATTTCCGCGAACAATCGTGGAGTCGCTGGCCCGCGGCACGCCGGTGGCGGCTTCCGACCTGGGATCGATGAAGGAGTTGATTGAACCCGGCCGAACCGGAGCGCTGTTCGAACCCGGCGATCCCGAAGGCATGGCGAAGACGATTTTGGAGCTTTACCAAAATCCGTCGGCGCTCGCGAACATGCGCCGGACGGCGCGCGGGGAATTCGTCGGCCGATACGAAGCGGCACGCAATCACGGATTGATGATTCAAATCTATCAACAGGCCATCGCTCGCCGGGAGCGGCTGGAAGAACCCGAGCTGGCCGCGGCCACCTGAAAAAGCACGCGTCTTGAACTGCGCTAGCCAATGGACGACCATTGGCGCGCTTGCGATACGTTTCGCGTTTTATCCTTTTGGCCATGCTTGCGGGGGTGGTATGGCTGCTTGCCTGGCAACCGAGCCCGCCGGTGCCGGAGCAGCGCCGCAATGATGTCGTCGTTCAATACTGGGAAAAATGGACGGGCGTCGAACAGGATGCGATCCAGCAGATCGTGGATGACTTCAACGACACGGTGGGCAAGGAAAAGCACATCTACGTCGATATGCTGTCGATGAGCAACATCGATCAGAAGACCCTGGTGGCCACCGCGGCCGGCGAGCCGCCGGACGTGGCGGGTTTGTGGGATACGAAAATCCCGCAGTTCGGCGAGCTGGGAGCGCTGACGCCGCTGGACGACATGGCCGCGGCGCACGGGATCACCGCGGGATACTACAAGCCTGTTTACTGGCGCGGGTGTCATTACAACGGGCATCTGTATTCACTGGTGAGCACGCCGGCGACGATCGCGCTGTTTTACAACACGAAGATTTTTCACGAAAACGCCGCTGAACTGCGTGCGGCGGGTCTGGACCCGGACCGTGCCCCGCGAACTCTCCATGAGCTGGACCGATACGCGTCGGTGCTGAACACATTCAAAATCGGCCCCGACGGCAGGAAACACCTGGATCGCGCCGGCTATATTCCCATGCTGCCGGGATGGTATATCACGGACATGCCGATCTGGTTCGGAGCCGATGAATGGGATGAGAAAACGAAACGCTTCACCCTGACCGATCCAGGCGTGATCGCGGCGTTCAATTGGATTCAAAGTTATTCCATCAAGCTCGGCGCCGATGCGGTGACGGAAATGCAAACCTCCCAGGGAGGATTCAATTCCGTCGAGAACGAATTCATCGCCGGAACTGTGGCCATGGAAATGCAGGGGCCGTGGATGGCGAATTACATCCATCACTGGAAGCCGGAAATGGATCACGACTGGGCGGCAGCGCCATTCCCATCGGCGGTTGGACAGAAATTGGTCACCTACGCCCCGTTCGACGCGCTGGCAATTCCCGTTGGGGCCAAACATAAGAAGGAAGCATTTGAATTCATCGCCTACATCAATCGGCAGGACGTGATGGAAAAGCTCTGCATGCTTCACTGCAAGAATTCCCCGCTGGCGAAGGTGAGCAACTATTTTCTCACCCATCACCCCAATCCGTACATCAGGGTTTTCGAGGAATTGGCCTGGAGCCCCAACGCGCACATCACGATGCAGTGCCCCATCGCCTCGGAGGCGGGACAGGAACTGCTGGCCCTGGCACAAGGCGTGGTGGCGCTGCAACTCGATCCGGAGACGGCTCTGCGGGAGGCACAGGTGCGGCTCCAGGCCCGTTACGACGATTTCGAGGCAAAACAGAAAATCCGACAACGGGACAGATAATGCGCCGAATCGCGATCGAAACCCGAAACATCCCCAAAGGCCTGGCGTTCATTTCGCCCTGGCTCGCGGGATTCGCCGTATTTCTGCTGCTGCCGATCATCATGTCGCTTTACTACAGCCTGTGCGATTACAACCTGCTCCAACGGCCCGTGTTCGTCGGTTTGGAAAACTATCGGTTTCTCATTCATGACGCCGTTTTCTGGCTCGCGCTCAAAAACACGCTGTATTACGGCGCCCTTTCGGTTCCCGCGGGATTGGGGGTTTCGCTGGCTCTGGCGATTTTGCTGAATCGCCGGGTGATCGGGCAACCATTTTTCCGCACGATCATTTTCCTACCGTCGCTGGTGCCCACTATCGCCGCGGCGATTCTGTGGAAATGGCTTTTCAACCAGAAGCTGGGGCTGATCAATTGGGCGCTCAGCCCGCTTTACTCGTTGCTCCACGTGCAGGGGCCGGCATGGATCGATCAGCCGGGGTGGGTGATTCCATCGCTGGCGCTGATGAGCGTATGGGGCGTGGGGAACACGGTGGTGATTTACCTGGCCGGATTGCAGGATGTTCCGCGCGAGTTGTACGAGGCGGCCGAACTTGACGGCGCCAGTGGGCTCAAGCAACTGTATCACGTCACCCTGCCGATGATCTCGCCGGTCATTTTCTTCAACCTGGTGATGGCCGTCATTACCGTGGTTCAGGTTTTCGATATTCCGTTCATGATGACGCAAGGCGGCCCCAATCGCGCGAGCTATTTCTACACCTATTACCTCTACGACAACGCCTTCTCGTATCTGCACATGGGCTACGCCAGCGCCCTTGCATGGATTCAATTGCTGATGGTGCTGGCGCTGACGGGCATCGCGTTCTGGTCGAGCAAAAAATGGGTCTATTACCAGGGCAAATGAGCGGCAAACGAACGAATTTCTGGGCCTTGATCGCGACTTACGCCGCGCTGATCGTGGTCTGCTCGCTGGCCGTGATCCCGTTTCTCTGGATGGTATCGACGAGCCTCAAGCCCGATCGCGAGGTGATGGCATATCCGCCCCGCTGGCTTCCCCGCCACATCGAAACCAACCGGCACGGCATTCCGACGAACTACGCCCTGGCAATCTCCAGCGATCACACCAATTTCCGCCTGTGGACTCGAAACACGTTGATCGTCGCCGCGCTCTCCGTGCTCGGCACGACGCTTTCCAGCGCGCTGGTGGCATACGGATTCGCCCGGATTCGTTTCCGCGGGCGCGGTCTGCTGTTCGGACTCGTGCTCAGCACCATGATGATCCCCTTTCCCGTCATCATGGGTCCGCTGTTCGTCATTTTCATCTGGCTCGGAAGACACACGCCCTTTGATTGGATGGGAACGTTTAAGCCGCTGTGGGTGCCGCAGTGGTTCGGATCGGCGTTCAACATTTTCCTGCTTCGGCAATTCTTTGTGACGATCCCCGAAGAACTTTCCGAAGCGGCCCGAATCGACGGATGCACGGAACTGGGAATTTTCTGGAGGGTGATGCTGCCGCTGTCGCGGCCGGCGCTGTCGGTGGTGGCGCTGTTCACGTTCCTCTGGGCGTGGCGCGACTTCATGGGGCCGCTGGTGTATCTGCAATATCCTTCTCAGTACACGCTGTCGCTGGGCTTGCAGACGTTCCAATCGCAAAACGGCGCTACGCCGTGGAACCAGCTCATGGCCGCAAGCGTGCTGGTCATTCTTCCGGTTCTGGTGCTTTTCTTCATGGCGCAAAAAACGTTCATCGAAGGCATCGCAACGACCGGAATGAAGGGATAACGGCGCCGATTATCGGGCGCGGCCGCAAGTTCGTTACATTCGTCACATTCTAACCTGCGGGGTACTTTCAAACCGATGAGGTGGATGCGGCGTATGTCTAATAGGAGACCGGGATTGAACGCCGGCCGCCGCGTGCCCGAGGCGGGCGTGTTTCGTTTGCCTCGGCGGTTTTACAATCGTAAGTATGGAGTAGGGAATCTCATGGCAGGCAAATACGCATATTCACTGAATGGCGAACTTTACCGCGGCTGTTACAGCAGCCGGGAAGAAGCGGTCACCGAAGCGATGGAAGCGGCCCGGCGATGCACGGACACACCGCCGACCGTTTACGTCGGCCAGCGCGTCCCGGCCGATCCCAAGGCCGCGGGACACGCGCGCGGAGTTCTGGCAAACATGACCGCCCGTGCCCGCGAAGAGTTCGGCGACAACGCGTCGGCCTATCTGGCCGGTCTTTCCAAGCAACGGATTGAAGACCTCGATGAGGCGCTGGAGCTGGTCGTTCTCGGCTGGCTCCAGCGAAACGAGCTGACGCCGACGTTCTTCAAGGTCGAAGCCATTGGCGAATACCCCGTTCCGTATTCCACATCCGAACGCACCGCCGGCGAATATCGCGAAGTACACGAGATCGGCTGCGGCGAATCCGAGCAATAGCGGATCGTGAGCGCATGGCTACCGCGCCGGGGACACAAATCATCTATATTGCGACGCCGAGCCAACGGATGAAGAAGACGATGGTCGGTCAGGATTTTCTCGACGGCCGAGATCGTCGGCCGTGACGAAAACTGCAACCGATCAAAATCTGATCCGCCGCACGCCGAAAACTGTCCAGATAGAGTGATTCCGTTTTGCGGTAAATAGTCAGGTGGCGTGTCCCAGTATGTCCCAAATGCCCCCGATTCTGCGCTATCGTTTGTGAGTCCTTCCTTGAAATCACGCGACGAGGGCGGAACAACCGGCATGGGAAGCGCTCGAGCATCGGATCCTTGTGATTCCAGTTCGGAAAAAGCATCCCCCTCTGGTCCTACCCATTTTTCGTTGGCGCTGGATTTTGAAAAACGCGATGGGCAGCCTCGAACTGTTCGGGACTCTTGTAGCCCAACGCACTGTGTAATCTCTTTCGGTTGTAGAAGACCTCGATAAATTCAAAGATGG
>DATAWP010000054.1:0-257834 GCA_036267155.1 Tepidisphaeraceae bacterium | reverse complement strand
GGCAGCCAGCGCGACCATCGCCACATCCCTTGGCGACTTGCTGGTTAACATTGTTAGCTGAATCTTAGGAGGCGAAAAAACGCTTTTCTACAGAGCCGGTCATCACTGATTGTTTATCAGTGATGACCCCTTATCCGGTTCATCGTGAACGTGGATCTGCAAGTGCAGTGATCCAACCATCGGCTCCGGGAGGGAGGCGATGGAAAAAGTCATCAAAAACCTACGTTAATGATCGTTGATCGGGGACGGTTGGTAACAAGTGTGCCGTTTTTGATAGCGCCAGGGCCGAAGTTGTTACTGTTACTGTCGGAATTCGCTATGCGCGCCGGAAGTTTTCGATGCGCCGGATGATCCGTCGAGCCTGGGGTTTGCGGGAGGTGCGCATTCGCCTGTTGCCGCGGTTCAGGACGTGGTAAATTGCCTCAGGAATGATCCGTCGAAGCCGCCGAGGCATGGAGTGAAATAGGGCCGCGGCGGTTGCGCCATGGTATAATTCGCACGTCATGTCCAATCTTCTCAGTGGCTTTTTCGGTGCGCTACTCGGGGCTGCCACGAGCTTTTTAGCCGTAATGTATGCCCACCGCTTGGACGTCGAACACGAGCGAAAAAAAGAAGTCGGCAACCTCAAATCTTGGCTCAACGGATTGCAGGCTGACATATTGAATATTACCAGCGACATAGGCATTGCGCAAAAGGACACCAGCGGCATAAAGTATAACCAGCCCTGCATGAAGCGCGTTACGCTGGGATTTATGGAAGCCGCAACACTTGGTTGGTGCGAATTCGATCAGGACGGAGAATTCTTTCAGTGTTTGAGTAAGGCGTTTGCGGACGCCAGCCACACGAACAAAATGTTGGATCACTTTGCTGGCATGGCAAGCAACGTCCTACTTCTCGAAGCGAACAAACCCGTAATCGCGTGTTCGCTTAAAACGACACTGGAGTCAGTTAACGCCCTAAAGCAACGAGTCGAGGGGAAACTTGCCCTGTTTGGCACTATATGAGTTGTTGGTGATTTTCATCTAATCCTTGCGCTTCGCGGAGACCGGTTGAGCCGGAAAACGGGCCTTTGGCACCACTCCATATTACCGCGAGCCACCGTTCGGTGTGGCATTTTACGCCAACTACTCGGAGAAATGGTAAACGCCCGAGGGGATTTCGAAGACGGCGGAGGGGCCGTCCATGCGGAGGAATTTGGCGCCGTCTTCGTCGACGTCGTGTTTCGACTTGGCCGGAACGTAAACGGTCGCGGTCACGCCGGGGGGGATCGTCACGTTCATCTCGATTTTCTTGCCGTCGCGCAGCCATTGGCTCACGATCGGGCCGTGGATGGAATCGTAACGGGCGACGGCGGAGGTGATGTCGCCGACCATGGCGGGCTTGATGATGACGTGGGCAAAAGCGGGGACGGCGGGGTCGGGCTGGATGCCGGCGAGGTCGCGGTAAAACCATTCCATAATGTGGCCGAGCATGAAATGGTCCTGCGAGGCGTTGGGGTCGGCGTTCCAGGCTTCGGTGAGGCTGGTGGCGCCGTGGGCGAGCTGATAGCCGTAGCCGGGACGGGTGGATTGATTGTTGACCTTGAAGATTTCCTCGGACTGGCCGTGATCGGCCAAGGCCTGGAGAACGAAACGATAGCCGACATCGCCGGCGGTCAGGGCATCGCCGCGTTTTTTCATATCGGCGACGATGTTGGCGACGATCATCGGAACATCCGGCTCGGGGGCGAGGCCGAAGACGACCGGGATGGCGTTGGCGGTTTGGCTGTCGGTGGCATAACAGTGCTCGGCGGGATGATAGAAGGTTTTGTTGAACGCATCGGCGACGGTTTTGGCGCGGGCGGCCAGTTTGGCGGCGTCATTGGGACGGCCGAGGATGCGGGCGGCCTCGGCCAGGACTTGAAGATCGCGGAAGTAGAACGCGGTGGCGGTCAGCGCGATGGGGGTTAGTTGCGAGATGCCGGGGCGCTTGGGGCCGAGGTCGAACCAGTCGCCCAGGCCGTAGGAGACGATGTTGTTGTCGGCTTTTGTGGAAAGGTAATCGACGTAGCGTTTCATCATGTCGTACGATTCGGCCAGGACGCGGCTGTCGCCGTACCATTGGTACATGCTCCAGGGAACCAGGACGCAGGAGCTGCCCCATTCGGGGGAATCGACGAATCCGTCGTTCATTTTGAAGTATTCCGGCGCGATATCGGGCACCAGGCCGTCGGGATGCTGGGCATCGCGCATGTCGCCGGCGATTTTATTGAACAGCGGGCCCATGTCGTGGTTAAAGAGCAGTGACGGGCCCATGAGATGGTCCTGCTCGAGCCAGCCGAGTCGTTCGCGGGCGGGGCAATCGGTGAGAATGCTTTGGCTGTTGCTGCGAATGGCCCAGTCGATGAGGTTGGCGGTGCGGTTGAACAGATCGTTGGAGCAGGAGAATTCGCCGGTGGCCGGGGCGCTGCTGGTGATGAAGCGGCCTTGGAGTTGGAGCAGTTGGGCCTGATGGGGATCGTGGATCGAGCCGGCGGGGACGGCGCCGTGAACCTGGATATATCGGCATCCGATATAGGTGAACCGCGGCCACCACTGCTCCTCGTCCTGGCCGCTCAGGGTGTAATCGAACCAGGCGCCGCTGAATCGTGCGAAGGATTGCTGCGAAACCGAACCGTCGGGATTGAGCAATTCGCCGGGAGTCAATCGGACGGTGGCGCCGGCGGGGCCGGTCACTTTGATGGAGGGAATGATGGAGCAGTTCTGGCCGAGGTCATAGACGAAATCGCCGTTGGAAAGCTGCGCGATTTTAACGGGGTTGAAAGTTTGCGCGACCTTGATGGGCCACGCGCTTTGGTCGGACGCCTTGAGCTGGCCGCCGGGGCCGGGCATGGGGATGGCATGGGTCCAGGCGGAATCGTCGAAGTTCGGCTCGTCCCAATGAGGTTGTTCGAGGCGGGCGTCATAGTCTTCGCCGCCGTAGATGCTGGAGAAGGTGATCGGGCCCGGGGAGATCTTCCAGGTGGCGTCGGTGTCGATGCGGCGGGTTGAGCCGTCGGGAAAATCGAGGAACAATTGCGCGATCAACTGCGGCGAACCCATGGAGGCGAGGAAGTTGGAGTATCGGCCGGCGGTGACGTTGAACATGCCGTTGCCGAGCATGACGCCGATGGCGTTGGGGCCGGGCTTGAGAAGCGAGGTCACGTCGTAGGCGACGTACAGGCAGGTCTTGCGATAGTCGGTCCAGCCGGGCTGGAGGAGATCGTCGCCGACGACCTGGCCGTTGACATGGAGTTCGAACTGGCCGAGTCCGCAGAGATAGATCACGGCTCGTTTTGGCGGGCTCTTGAGCGTGAATTGCTTGCGGAGCAGGGGAAGCGTGGGGCTTTGAACGCCGGGAACACCCCAGGATTTTTCGTTGTAATCCGCGAGCTTTTGGGCTGGGGCCCAGGAGGATTTCGGGGCGTCGTTCGGCTCAACGGTTGCGTCCCAGGAATCGTCCGTTGGGATGATTTCCGCGGCATGCGGGCCGATGTTGTGAACGATCGCGCCGATAATCCCGCTGTGGGCGCCGTCTTCATCGGCAAGGATCGAAACGACGTGGACGCCGGGGGAAGGCACGGACAGATCGAACGTGTGCGCGTTGCGCGGGTCATCCACGACGGCGATTTGTTGCCCGTCGAAGAACGCGGTGGCCGAGCCCTTGGCGGCCAGGACGAGCCAAAGACGCTGCGGCTGGGCGGAGTCGGCGATCCGGAAGGTCTTTCGGAAAACGGCGATGCGGGTCGTTGATGTGATTGAACCCGCGGAGGGTTCTTTGGGCCAAATCCAGCGGGCGTTTTGCAGATCGGCGGCGGTCGGCTCGTCGCCGCGGCCGATCCACTGGGCCTGCCAATCCTGGGGTTTCAGCAGGGCCATCGACCATTGCTGCGTGGGGCTCCAGGGGCACGGTTTGGAATTCTTGTCCCAGACGCGGACTTTCCAGAAGTAGGTTTGCCGGGAGATCAGCGGTTTGCCGGCGTAGGGAATCTGAATGGAATTTCCGGAGGCGATTTTGCCGGAGTCCCAGAGATCAGCTTGTTTTGGTTTCAGCAGTTGGGGATCGGTTGCGACGAGGATTTGAAAAGCGGTTTGGCGGTCGGCCTGTTGGTCGGAGGTGAGAATCCAACTGAGCCGGGGAGAGTCGGAGTCGATGGCGAGCGGATTTTCGCGGTATTCGCAGCGAAGGCCGGTGGCGACCAGGGCCGGCCCGGCGCAGCCGGCGAGGAGCGTCAGGAAAATCGCGGCGAAAGAAAAAGCAGGTGGGAATCGAAACATAGACCAGTGGGGTTAGCGCATCGTCAATTCGTAGATGATCCGGGGCTTGATGTCGAGCAGATCGGCCCCATGAAATTCGAAAATTTCACCGTTGGCGGACAATTGCGGTCGGTGATCTTCCTGGATGTAAATCGGAGCGTCGGTGGGCATCGGCAGGATTTTCAGAGTGATTCCTTTTTGCAAAACATCCGGGGCAAAGCGCTTGAGGCCGATTTCCCACGGGCGGCCGTAATAAAAATCGTCGTCGATCAAACGGCCGCCGATGTAAGCGCGGGCGACGTCGCCGACGTAATTGATCCGCAGCAGGACGTTCTCCGCGTGATCGAGCGCGTTGTGGGGAACGGCGATTTGCCAAACGGCGGCCGCATCGAAATCGGAATCGGCCGGCGGCTGGGGCTTTCTTCTCGAACCCATGTGCAATTTTCGCGGCAGGCCGGCCGCCTGGATTTGACGGATCGTCACATCAACTATCCTGGCAGGCATTGATGCGGAATAACGGGCAAAAATGCCGTCGGCGGATTGGGTCAGTTGCCGGCCTTGCGCGACCGGGGCTTGCGAGGGGGGCGGGAAGACGCAGAGGTGGAAATTCCGCGGATCGTCGGATTGGAGCCGCAGGGTGGAATCGTCGAGGATCAGATTGGCCGGCGAAATCAGCAGTCTTTGTGCGCCCCAGATATTTGCTTTCAACGAATGCAGGGCCTGCTCGCGGCTCAGGAGCAGAACGCGGGCTTGCCGGCCGTCGGGGGCGCGGAGGAGGAATGTGCCGCCGATCGCGGGGACGGCATCGGATTCGAATTGGAAGTGAGGATCGACGCCGGGAAGAGCGAAGAAAACGTAGGTGGGAATCTCGCCGTCGAGGCGGCACAGAAGTTGGGCGCTGGCGGATTTGAGCAGCGTGCCGTTCAAATCGAGATTGAATGGCCAGATCATGTACGAGCTGCCGGGGATTGTTACCGGCGCGGCGGGCACGGTTTGGGTTGCATCGGCCAATTTAAGTTGGAGTTGGACGTTCGCGTGATCCGGCATTTCGGCGCCGCGCTGATAGTTGTTGATGAAGATGAACCCGCGATGACCGTCGGATCGCACGGCCCAGCGCAGAGTTTGTGTGTCGGAAAGGGAACTCGGCATCGCGGCTGGGAAAAAGGATTGCATCGGGGCGAGATAAGAGCCGAAGTCGGCCAGGAATGTGTGCAGCAGACGCAGGGAGTTGTAGGAATCGCGGACTTGCCCGAACTGGCCGAGGGGGGCTTGGAAATCGTAGTTGATGATGGGCAGATCGTTGGGGTATTTGGTGGCCTGCGATTCCTGGAGCGTGGAAAGTTTGCCGATCAAATCTCCGCCGCCCTGATACATGTAGTATCCGAGCATGTTCGCGCCGGAGCCCAGTTTCACAAGCGGCAGGGCGGCGATGTCATCGGCGGTCATGTAGGGGCGGCGCGCGTAGGAGATCGCCATGCCGCCGCCGATTTCGCAGGTGAGATATGGGTACTTGCTGGTTGGGCCGAGGATGAGCGAGCCGGGCCTGGAGGTGAGATGCTCGGTGATGTTGGCGTCGTCGAGGATGTGGGTGAAGACATATTGGCGGCGGCCGGCTTTGGAGATTCCCGGCTCGTCGAGCCAGAAGCCGTCGGGGTAGCCGCCGTAGAAGGGGATCATGCCATCGTCCGAAACCCTGACGTGGTTCCAGCCGGTGTAGGAATAGAACGGCACGTCGAAACCGAGGCCGACCGCCAGCTTTTTCAGGGCCAGAAGGTATTTGGCGTTGCCGGTTTCGTTGTCCAATTGGATGCCGATGACGGGGCCGCCGTCTTTGTAGAGAAGGCCGTCGAGTTGCTTGCGAATCTGGGCGTAATAGTCGCGGGTGAAGCTCATAAACGCGGGATCATCCCGGCGGACGACTTTGCACTTTTTCAGCACCCAATCGGGCAGCCCGCCATTGCGGACTTCGCCGTGGCACCACGGGCCGATGCGGGCATAGACGTACAGGCCGTGCTTGGCGCAGAGCTGGACGAACTGGCGAAGGTCTCGATCGCCGGTCCAATCGAATTGGCCTTCGATTTCCTCGTGATAGATCCAGATAACGTAGGTGGAGACGACGGTGATTCCGCCGGCTTTCATCTTGAGTATTTCATCTTCCCATTGCTGATGGGGAACACGGACGTAATGGAACTCGCCCATGACCGGAATCCAGGGATTGGCGTCTTTGGTGAGGTATCGGCTGTTGACGCCGATCTCGACGCCCTGGGGATTTTTCCCGCCCATCTGGAGGTAGCTGGAGGATGGAGCAACGATGGGACCGGAAACATCGGCGAGGAGAGCGCTTGTGGGGAGAGCGGTCGCGGGGGGAGCGGCATGATTTGCGCAGCCGCCGGCTGCGATGAACAAAAAGCCCGCCGTCAGAAGCGCCATAGATCGGACGATGCGCATATATGATTCTCTGCCGATGGATCAAACGTCAGTTTGATAGGAAATGAGCCAGTCGTCCAGTGCGGTCGCGATAACCCGGCGATTTGTTATGGTCTGCCCCACATCGACATATTTGCAAGGCTGGAAGTGGCGAGCATTGGGCACGAGGCTTAGATCAAATTTTCATCCCGCAGCCTGTACCAGATCGTGCCCGTGGAAACTTCAAAGCTCTTGGCCAAGGCTTTAACCGTGTAGTCCTGACTGCTGCGGGACAGCTGTTTGAAACTGCTTCCTGCACTTGCGAGTGCTTTGGCGGCTGCACCAAATCCTGCCTGGATTTCATTCGGCGGGACAAGCAATAGCCTGCCGAAAGTGTCGGCCTGCCACTCCAACTCATCGTAATCGGCCTTTCCAAGATCATTCATACTTTGTTTCCACTCCCGGGAGTTTCTGAACGGAAGTTGCTTGTACACCGCTTCATGTAGGACCAAATGTCCAAGCTCATGGGCGAGACTGAACCGCATGCGGTACGGTTGCCTGGTGTACACGGTTTTATCAACCCGGATTTCTTTCAGATCCCGCGTAATGAAGGCAAGCGTCGAAAATCTTGCTTCGAGGTCCGGTTCTTCTACAAGATCGAGACGATATCCTACATCCACGATGTCTTCGATCGGTACGGGGATACTCCCATCGGAGTGTTTTTTACTACACGCGGCGGCCGCGTCGGCTATCTGCTGAAATGTCAGCTTCGGAATGTGAATCGGCATCGCATACAGATTATCGACGACGCCGGATGAATTCTATTAAGTCATCCATCTTCTCTGCCGCCAATGGTTCACCCTGTAATGTGCGGAATAGCACAGGCAACTTGTCTGCCACCTCGGCGTCGTCGAGCAAGTCCTTTGGAATCTGCTTTCGTGCGACCGCCGCGTAATTGTGAAAGTCAAACCAATCCCCCGTCTCCCTTTTGAGGGAAAATGCCGCCGCCAATTTTTCCATGAAAGCTTCGTCATTGGGCGGATTCAGGATACCGCGTTCAAGTTTGGAATGATTGCCCGGATCGTAGCCATTCTTTTCGCAAAATGCCCGCAGGGATACGCCAAGCTCGATTCGCCGGCTCTTGATGAATTCCCCAAAGGTCATGGCAACTCCTGTTAGAACTATCGGCCAACTGTTGTAAGAATCGTACAACGCAAGGTGAGCCGCGTCAAATGGCAAATACTCCCCCCTCAAGCGTGAGCAAGGGCCGCTGGTCGTACGTCCGGTAACATCGCTCTCCTCAGGCACTTACCGCGCAATCCGTATAGGTCGGCGAGCGAAACTGGGAGCCAATCGAATTGTGGGATTGAACGACGGCGTGCTTTGCGCAGCCGCCGGCTGCGATGAACAAAAAGCCCGCCGTCAGAAGCGCCATAGATCGGACGATGCGCATATATGATTCTCTGCCGATGGATCAAACGTCAGTTTGATAGGAAATGAGCCAGTCGTCCAGTGAGGCGGTTGCGATTCCTGATTTGGCATTCCCAGATGACGAGGACGCGCCAGCCGTCACGCTTGAGTTGGCGCAGTGTGATCCGGTCGCGCGCGGAATTTCGCGCACGCTTCTGCTGCCAATAATCGGCATGACGTACCGGAACGATGTCGGGCATGCCCGACGGGATCGTTAATGATTCATACGTGGAGGCGCGGCTTGCCATCACTTCGCCGCGGGCTGATCGAGGTCCGCAATTGGGTCAGGACCATCGGCAATTTCGAGTATGGGAGTAGGCCCCCCGCAAATTTCCCGCACCAGGAAGCTGCGGCCGTCGTCGAGGAAATAGACGTAGCCGCTTGCATCGCTGCCGCCCAGGGGATGAAGAAAGATAGCCCAACCATTGGGACGGCGCTCAATTTGGATGTCGGGTTTATGCAGATCGAAGAAGTCGTGCGATCCCAAGACGATGCGCACGCCATCGGAGGGGCGCACCAGAACGGGATAGGACGGATCGCCGAATTCGGGCATTTTTTGGCTATCCGGCCGATGGATGTTCAACTGTCCATAGTAGGTTGGGACATAAAGCCTGAGTTCGGACATGGGCGTCTCCGTTGAAGCAGGATGGTGTACCGAATTTGGGTACATCCTACCACGTCCCCAGAATCGGTGCAATGCGAAAATCGACGCATACGGGTGAATACGCGACGCTTCGGGCGTCGCTGGTTGCAATTCGCCAAAAAGCGGGGATTTCGCAGCGCGAATTGGCTCGCCGGCTCCAAGTGCCGCACACCTGGGTGGCGAAGGTGGAATCGGGGGAGCGGCGGATTGATCTGATCGAATTCGCATGGTTCTGCTCCGCGTGCGGGACCATCGCTTCGAAAGAGGCTGCCCGTTTGATGTCGAGTTGGCGATCCCACGATGCTGCCTTGCTCACGGAGCGCGTCGGGAGGCGGCGATGAGCGGCTTCGACGACAAACAGCGGAAAGCAGCGTTACGCCGGGCCTTCCGTATGCCCGCCGTCCAGTCGATGAAATCGCGCAAAACGAGCATTACCAATGCTTTCGTCAGCGCAATTATTCCTGTGGTCAACCCCACGGACGATGAGATACTTGAGGCGCTGACGATTCTCGGGATGAAGCCGGAGTCGGTTGAATGCATCTACTGCGGCGATAAATGTAATGCATGGGACCACCTTTGGCCGATCGTCGTTGATCGCAGGCCTACGGGTCATATTTCAGAGATTGCAAATCTGGTGCCGGCCTGCCAGCCGTGTAATTCGTCCAAAGGCAATTCTCATTGGAAAAAGTGGATGCTTGGCGACGCTCCGCAGTCGCCAAATCGTCGCAACATACCAACGCTCCACGAGCGTGTGCTGCGCCTCGAAGCCTATGAACACTGGCGAACGCCCCTCCGAGTTGATTTTGAGGCGATTGTCGGACCAGAAGCATACGCCGCCTACTGGAAAGAGTTGGACCGGGTCATAGTTGAATTGGAACAAAGCCAAACGATGGGCGAAGCTTTACGCCAAACGATCGCCAACGCTTCAAGTCGATGGCAGCCCCGGCCGACCAACGATTGAGCGGAGCGGCAGTCGCTACTCGCAGAGCAATACCCTGTAGGATGCCACGAAAATGTGTCCATCCCAGTCCGCGTGGGGAAAGGCGCGGCCATCCAAGTGCAAGACCGTCACGGCCGTCGCCAGCGGCGCGAGCGGCCGTCAATCGAGATGGAAAACTTCTTCCAGAACTTCCAGTGACGTATCGGCGGCGCCGGTGCTGAGCGTCGTGAAAAGTTCCTTCATCGTGGCCTGCCAGCGATGGTTGATTTCTTCGGTCTGCATGCCATCGACCGCTTTTTTGAAATCGGGGGTTTCGACGTAGCCGACCAGCAGGCCATCGGATTTGAGGAAGATCGAATAATTTGTCCAGCCGTGCCGGCTGAGCGCGGCCAGCATCTCCGGCCAGACATGGCGGTGTGATTTTTTGTATTCGGCAAGACGGTCGGGCTTCACTCGAAGCAGAAAGCAAATGCGTTGCATGGGGAATTCCTTTCGGCATTACTTAAGCAACCAGTTCTTAATTCGAACGACAAGAATTGCACCGCCGAAAACTGCGTCTCCGCGGTTGGTGGTGTCCCAATCTGAAATTCTGTGGTTTTTTCGACAGGCCATCTTTTTGCTGATCTTCTTTTCCTTTTGCTCAATGATCTTCTCCATTCGCGCAGCACGCTTTTGGCCCCAGTCCCGATGTCATTCGCCACGTTTGATAAGCCTCCGAAGGTGGTTCAAATAACCGATCATTTTCACTCTGTGGCGCATGGATGAAATTATACCGCCCGCGCATGAAAAAGCCGCGGCTCCTCAGCTTGATCGGGATTCCACGCGCGGCGGGGTGTGCCGGGTTCAGACCGGCGCGGCGGTGACGATCCGGGCCGATGGATCGGAAGTGAGCGTCTCGGACGTGAAGCCATCGGTGATCGAATTCCCCAGCGAAGTCGCAAAGACCTACGTCTTGACGGCGGCGGGGAAATGACGGGCAATCATAAACCGCCAGTTGACAATTGACGCGCCGGGAGATTTGGGGAATATCATTGACATGAAACGAGAACGGCTGGCATGGCTGGTGAGCATTATTTTGCTGGCGATCCTGGCATTCCAGTTGCCCGGAACGCTCGGCCAGCGCGACGACGAATACGCCTGGATGCGCACGCTCGTGGAAATCCATCGGCAGATCCTGGATAATTACGTCGATCCCGTGGATGACGCGCAGTTGAAGCAGAAGGCCATCGAAGGGATGCTGAGCGCGCTGGACGATCCGTACACGGTTTACGTTCCTCACGACAACGAGGCCGAGTTCGACAAGGAACTGGGTGGGACCTTCAGCGGGGTGGGGATCTCCCTGCGGCAGATCGGGGGGAAAATGGTGATTTCGTCGCCGATCGACGGCGGCCCGGCCGACCGGGCCGGCATGGATGCGGGCGATATCATTATCAAGGTGGATGGCAAGTCGATCGCCGGGTTGGCCATCGACGAGGTCGTCAAGCGGGTTTCGGGGCCGTTGGGATCGGCAGTCACGCTGACCGTCGATCGCGAGGGGAAGGACCTGGATTTCACCCTGCACCGGCAGCAAATCGTGCTGCCCACCGTCAAGGGGCACGATCGCAATGGGAATGATTCGTGGAATTATTTTGTGTCGCAGAATCCCAAAATCGCCTACGTGCGCATTTCGCAGTTCGACGAAAACACATTCGATGAATTGAAGAACGTTCTCATCGGTTCCAACGGCCGAAGCGGGCTGATGGCCGCGGGCATGCAGGGGTTGATTCTGGATTTGCGTTTCAATCCCGGCGGACAGCTTCAGCAGGCGATCAATGTCGTGAACCTGTTCATCAAGGATGGCGTGATCGTCACCACGCGCGGGCGAAATTCGCCGGAAGAGATCGACCGGGCCAATCCGCAGGCGACGACGCTGCCGTATTTCCCGATGATCGTGCTGGTCAACGACAACTCGGCGAGCGCGGCGGAGATCGTGGCCGGAAGCCTCAAGGACAATCACCGGGCGCTGGTGCTGGGTCAGCGGACATTCGGCAAAGGGTCGGTGCAGCGGGTGATTCAACTGGGCGGCGACGACGGAACGCTGAAGCTGACGATTGCCCACTGGTATTTGCCCAGCGGCCGGCTCGTGAGCCGCAAGAAGGATTCAAAGGACTGGGGCGTGGACCCGCAGATCGTGGTGCCGGTGGACGAACAAGTTGAAGCCGGAATCGAAGACCTGATGGAGCGGCAAGAGGCGATCCGCTATCACCCCGCGACGACGATGCCGGCAACGCAGCCGACGACGGAACCGACCGATCCGCAATATCAGCAGGCCCTGACGACGATCGTGGGGCTGGTGATTCTGGACACGAACAAGCACGCGACGACGCAGCCGGCGACGATGCCGTGACAGAGCCGGGGCGTCTCGCCCCGGAACGACCGGGCCGGAAAAACCGGGCCGGGACGGCCCGGCTCCTTTTGGAATATGACCGTTCTCGGAATCGAATCCACGTGCGATGAGACGGCCGCGGCGGTGGTGGCCGACGGCGTGCGCGTGCGCAGCAGCGTTGTCGCGAGCCAGGTCGAGCTGCATGCGCGCTATCGCGGCGTGGTGCCGGAGATCGCCAGCAGGGCGCATATCGAGAATATTTTGCCCGTCGTCATCGAAGCGCTGGACAGCGCCGGCGTGAAGCTTGCGGATGTCGAGGCGGTGGGCGTGGCGCATCGGCCGGGATTGATTGGGTCGCTTCTGATCGGCGTCACGGCCGCGAAAACTTTGGCGTGGGCATTGGGCAAGCCGCTCATCGGCGTCGATCACGTGCATGCGCATCTGTACAGCGTTCGGCTCGAAACGGGAGTTCAGATTCCCATGCCCGCCGTCGGATTGGTGTGCAGCGGAGGCCACACCGCGCTGTATCGCATCGGAGGTTTTCTGGATGTGGAACTGATCGGATCGACTTTGGATGACGCGGTTGGCGAGGCTTACGATAAAGTGGCGGCGATCCTGGCGCTGGGATATCCCGGCGGGCCGGTGATCGACCAACTCGCCCGGCAGGGCAACCCCAGCGCGATCCGGTTTCCGCGGAGCCGGCTGAATCGTCAATCGCTGGATTTTTCCTTCAGCGGTTTGAAGACCTCCGTGCTGTATCATGTTCGCGGATACAAAGGCCGGGAGCGCGAGGCGGCGAGTTTGACGCCGGGCGAGATTCGCGACGTGGCCGCTTCGTTTCAGGCGGCTTGCGTGGATGTGCTGGTGGAGAAAGTTCGCCGGGCGGCCAGGCGATGCTCGGCCCGGAGCGTCATCATCGGCGGCGGCGTGTCCGCCAACAGCGGATTGCGAATGGCGATGTCGAAATTTCCTCTTCCGGTTTTCTTTCCGCCGCTGCAATACTGCACCGACAATGCCGCCATGATCGCCGCCCTGGCGGACGTTCTGCTTTCGGCTGGAGGGATCAGCCAATTGGATCTCGATGCGATCCCGCACAGCCAGTTCAGCCATGCATAGGATTAAACTCCCACCGCCGCTGCCGCCCCGACCCGTTGACGGGCACAAGGGCCTGTTTGGCCGGGTGCTGATCGTCGGGGGAAGTTTGGACATGATCGGCGCGCCGACGCTGGCCGGCGCCGCGGCCCTTCGCATGGGCAGCGGATTGGTGCAGATCGCCATGCCGGTTCAAGTGTTGGCCGCGGCGTTGTCGGTCGTGCCGGAACTGATCGGATTATCGCTGGATGAGAGCAAAGCCTCGACCCGGAAATTGCTCGACGCAGCCGATAAAGCCGACGTTCTGGCGATCGGGCCGGGACTGGGCCAGTCGCGGTCGATCGGCCAGCGGCTCGATGCGCTGTTCCGGCTGGACAAGCCGATGGTGGTGGATGCCGATGCGTTGAATTATCTGGCATCGCTGCAGAGATGGCCGAAATTCTTCGCGGCCAAGGCCGTGCTGACTCCACATCCCGGCGAGATGAAGCGATTGGCGAAACTCATCGGCCGCAGTGACGTGCCGAGCGACGAGAAAGGCCGAATCGCCATCGCCGCCGAGGCCGCAACGGCGTTCGGGCAAGTGGTGGTTCTCAAGGGCCACCGGACCGTGGTGACGGATGCGAAGAATGTTTACGTGAACAACACCGGCGACAGCTCGCTGTCGAAAGCCGGGGCCGGGGACGTGCTGAGCGGAATTCTGGCTTCGCTGATCGGCCAGGGAATAGACCGCTTCGCCGCCGCGTGCGCGGCGGTGCATTTGCACGGCCGGGCCGGCGAGATTGCTGGAAAGCGATTGGGCCGCCGAAGCGTTCTGGCGCGGGATGTGATCGAGGCGATTGCCGCGGCGATTGTGTGAGGTTCAAATCTTGTCACTCCGATCTGATTGGACGAAATTTCGCGAAAGGCTGAATTCGGCTCTTATTCCTTATGGCATCGAAGTTTGTGGACGCTTCTGTGGTTCAATGCCTATCCGGAATCTGCATCCGAAATAAGTGCTTACGGGGACCAACCAACGGGCTTTGAACTCGATCGTGTTCGGGATCTGACAATCTCGGGAATTACGCATATCGAGCAGTCGAGATCAATTACAACCTATTGAGAGCACTGAGGACTGCTTTTATAGACGCTAGCTCTATGCTTGTGTCGACTCCGGCGCCCCATCGTGTTTTACCGTCAGGGGTGCGGATGCAGATGTAGGCGATGGCGCTGGCTTCCGCACCACGACCCATTGCTTGCTCACGGTAGTCACAGACCTCAAAGACCTGAACGTCAGCGGATTGTAACGCATTGACGAATGCTGCAATCGGTCCATTCCCTGAGCCGGCGACCTCCAGTGGCTGGTTGTTGTGGGTAATGCGTGCCTGACAGTGAGCTACACTATCCGTGTCGCCGGAGCGGAAGTGCTTAAGAACGTACGGCTCCTGACGTTCGATATATTCCCGCCAGAACAAGGACTTCAACTCCTCCGCGCTAACTTCACGACAGAGACGATCCACCGCGTCATTGGCGATCGGGCCGAATTCTCGTTGCATCTCTTTCGGCAGGTCGATGCCGAACGTGCTCTCCAAGAGGTAAGCCACTCCGCCTTTACCCGACTGACTGTTGACCCGAATGACCTCGCTGTACGTGCGGCCGATGTCATGGGGATCGATGGCGAGGTAGGGGACATCCCAGTGAGCCTTGCCTTCGCGCTTCTTCCATTCAGCCAGCGCTTTCTTGATGGCGTCCTGGTGTGAACCGCTAAACGCGGTGAACACGAGCTCACCCGCATACGGATGACGAGGGTCAATGCTCATGCCCGTGCAGCGTTCATAGACTTCCTCAACGGTACTGAGGTCTGCGAAATCAAGACCACAATCAATGCCGTGCATGTGAAGGTTCAAAGCCACCGTGATGATGTCGAGGTTGCCCGTTCGCTCGCCGTTGCCAAACAACGTACCTTCAACTCGATCAGCGCCTGCGAGAAGGCCGAGTTCCGTTGAGGCCACGCCCGTGCCTCGATCGTTGTGAGTATGGATGCTGATGATCGCACGGTCCCGCCGCTTCAAGTTGCGACAGAACCATTCAATTTGGTCCGCGTAGACATTGGGCATCGCCACCTCGACCGTCTCAGGCAGGTTGAGGATGAGGGGAGACTCGGGTGTGGGTTCCCAGACATCCATGACGGCTTCACAGATTTCCAGCGAGAATTCGACTTCGGTTCCTGAAAAACTCTCGGGCGAGTACTCAAGTCTCACTTCGGTTCCTGCTAAGACAGCCAGCCTTTCCTTGATCCATTGCGTGCCCCGCGTGGCGATCTTCACGATGTCGGGTTTTTCAAGGCCGAAGACGACACGCCGTTGTGCGGGGGAAGTGGAGTTGTACAGATGAATAATCACCCTTTTGGCTCCCACGAGTGCCTGCATCGTGGGTTCGATGAGGTCTTGCCGTGCCTGCACGAGAACCTGAATGGTGACATCATCAGGAATGCGTTTATCCTCAATCAGCCGACGGACGAACTCAAACTCCGTGTTGGAGGCAGCGGGAAACCCCACCTCAATTTCTTTGAATCCGCAACGAACCAATGCGTCGAACATCTCCAACTTTTGAGAGACGTTCATCGGTTGAGCCAGGGCTTGGTTGCCATCGCGCAGATCAACACTGCACCATCGGGGAGCCCGCTGGAGCGTACGATTGGGCCACTGCCTGTCAGGCAGATGAATGGTGGGAAACGGGCGGTACTTACCAGCGGGTGACTTCATATTTACTTCTTCTTAAAGAGCTCTGTTCCCGATCTGTCGCAATTCTATCGGACAACGCTTCCAAGATCATGGCGTTGTGGGTAGGCACTTTCAATCACATGTCGCGTCTGCGGCTGGCCCACGAGCGGACTGCGCGCCAACATCGCCAGACACGTGGACCTGCCATCGGCTGAAACGCCGCTTTGCCTATCCGGGACGGACGTTGAACAGAGCAATTACGACGTGCGAAGCAATAACCCGCTCGGCACCCTCATTTCTGAGCAGAAAACGCAGAAAAGTTCAACTGGTGTCCCGTCACTCCGATTGGAATGCCGTAAAAAATCTTCAGTGTAGCACGTCGTCTACTGAAAACTGTGGTGCTTGAGCACATTGTGCCGATTGACCTTCCCATTGTTCTGTATTGGAAAACTCAACGACTAAAGGACTCGCTTTAATCTTTTCAAGCCGCGGATCGTTGTAGCGACGCAATCTGAATCAAATCTTGAACGCCTGAACGAACATCGACTTGGATCTTAGTGAGGTCTGCCGCGCATGCGTTGAATCGGCGATCGTGTGCCGAGCGATCTCCAAGCGACTTAACCGCATCGAGCGCGTTTTTGGTGTTCCGCCCAATGTTCAAACCCTGATGATTGTTTTTCCCCGTCGCTCGCTCAACGAGCCCCGCTAGCATGTGATAATTGCCGCCGCCGATCTCGATTTCGGACTTGCGGTTGAGATGTTCGTACGCCTCGATAATGAGCGTCTCAAGAAGTCGACGCAGCATTACCAGCGCAGCGTCATAATAGGCTTGTGCAAAGCACCCATTAAGCTGCCGGCATACCCTCTCGATGTAATCGCGCGTGTTGGTCCAGACCGCCTCGGGTACGTAGCCTTCTGCGTGGTTGATCCGCGGTTGCACGCCCGCCAAGATGTCGCCGAACCAGCCGCGCACAAGGTTGCGCGACCCGGGTTTTAACGCGAATCCGCCCTTGGACTCGTTGCACAACTTCGTCTTTCTGATCGCCTCAGCTAACTGCGTCGAATGGGGCGTGCCGACATGGTGATCGTCCATAACTTTGGTCAGCGCACCCGACGTCATCGCGGAGCCGGCCGTTTTGCAATCATGGAACCACAGTATGGCGATGGCCTTCTCCGCATTCGGTTTATCGAGGCCCTTTACCAACTCACAGAATTCACCCAATAAAAGATGCACGGCTATTTCGTTCCTTCACCCGCACTATCGGGTGCGCGCGGAAGGTCCTTCTCAACGAGATTGTCGCCTCGTGTCGTGCCCTTCAGGTCGTCGGCGTCCGACGTGTCGATCCAGCCCTTCTTGCTTGCCGCATTCCGACAGGTTTGAGGCAGATCACCTGGCATCCGCTCGCCCGTCTCCTTGAAGCATGTGTAAATATGACTGAATCCGACCTTCTCTGCTTCCAAGACTTTCGTCAGGTAATAGAGATAGACGGCGATGTGTTCTTCCTGCGTCTTTGGCTTCTTTTGAGCAACAAAGCCCTTCAAGGACTCCTTGCCGTCCGGCTGGAGGTTGAGAGACTTAACTATGGCAAGGCCGGCGTTGCGATCCCGGTTCACGCCCTCACCACGCTTTTTGCGTTGCGCCTCCGTTCCTGCACGATTATCGCCGTTGGAATCTGGCGTTGGCTCGGCGCCTCCACCCTCGGTTTGGCCCTGACCTTCGCTATCAAAAAGCGTCGGATCTTGCGGCGCAGCATTCTCGCCGTTCGCCGGCGTCGTGGTGCTCACTATCCGCTTCGGCATTGGCGGCGGTTCGATTACGGGCCGGCGCATTCGTTCAACAGTCCGAAGCGCCTCCTCGATGGTTGCATCGGATCCATTCAACTCGACCTCGACCCATCGCACGCGCAAGTTGCTGTTCGATCGCGGCGGCGTTTGCTCGTTTCCACGTTTTGCCATCTGTTGCCTTCGCTTTCAAAATCGAGCCCAAACAATACCCTACCAAAACCGCTGCATCAAGCCCGGTATGCAACGATCACGCCGGCTCATGTGCTTCCAACCTTGATATACTTCTAACTCTTGCAGCGGAACTGTGACTATCCAACGGTCCCTGTGCCGCAGATAAAAAACGCCGTCGAGGAGCGCTGGCAAGGAAGACTATAAGCGTCTCCAGGCGCAGTAGCGATCAGGGTCGCTCACCACCCTCAATTCTGAGCAAAAAACGCAGAAAAGTTCAACCGGTGTCTTGTCACTCCGATTTTTGCTGGGAGACCCAAGACAGGATTGGAAAGAGAGCAGAAAGTAAAGCGGGCGCAAAACCAACGCCAAGCCTAATCAGCAGACCCGGCGGGGGCAGTCCGGATGAATCCGATGATCAGCAGTATCCACGCAACGATCAGGCTCAGTCCGGCGACGATGTGAGCCAGTTTTACAACGAGTTCTTGCCACGGCGCTCCGCCGGTCGCGCCGGCCTGATGGGCGGCAATCGGCAGGATTTGAGTTGTGCCCCACCAGGCGTTGGCTATCTCCGACAGAAGCATGATCCATGTGAGCCAGACTGACAGCAACATGATCCAGACCGACTTGCGTCCCACGCCATGCGGCAGCTTCAGCAGAATGACTGCCACGACGATGAACAAAACCCCGCTGCCTTCAAACCCAATATGAGCGGCGAGCGCCAGCCTGGGATACGGCGTATGCGGCACGGCCAGACCCCATACGAGTCCCACCAAAATCATGGACAATCCATGAATCAGAATTTGTCTGCTTCCGCTTGCAACACTCACGCCCGGCTATCTTATCCGTGAAGAATGCGGAGGCAAAATTCTATGCGTTGTCCGTCGATCCCCGTTCTCTCGGCAACCCTCATTTGAGAGGCTAGTAAACCGCCGATTTCTACACAAAATCGCGGAAAAAGTTCAACGGATGCCTTGTCACCCCGTCAGGTGGACTGAAAATCCAGTCGGCACATCAGGCCGATCGGGTCGCGGTCTGTTCGATTCACCGCGCCGCCGCCTTTAGGCGGATCGTCTCGCGTGGGTAAAGATTTCACCATCGATTTTCACGCCTTTACGCCGGGCTTTCGCCTGCAACTTGCGGATTGCCGCGGTCATTAAGGGACCTGGCCGCATTCTCGCTCGCTCCCAGCGGCTGACCGTCATCTTTGACACGCCCAGCCGATGACCGAACTGCTGCTGCGTCAGTCCCATCGCTTCGCGGAGACTGATGATGAAGCCTGGCGTAATGGTCGCCTGGGTTGTGAACATCGCCCGCAGTCGATCCAGTGCCCGCACTGCCGGCGGCAGCAAAAGCGGCTGGCCGCTGCGGTCCGCCTTCAGCCACGCCGCGCGCAGCGTGATCGCCAGCATCGCGTTCTGGCCGAACGATACGACGTACGGAAGGTCCGTGCCCGGCTTCCAATGGCTCAGAGTTGCTGATCGCATTTCAGTCCTCCCAATACAACGTAATGAATTCGGTTTCGCTCAGATCGGTCTCGATGGCGCAGACGACTTCAATATCGAGGCCGTCCGCCAGGTTGCCGCGGATGATCCATTTTGGTCGTCCGTACTCGTCCATCCGTTGCGGCCGAACGCTGCGCGGACGGTCGATGACCGCGACCACGTCCGGCCAGAACAGGCCGCGTTGCTCCATTCGCGTCAGAAAATGGACCGTCAGCGCGTAACGATCCGCTTCGATGCACTTGCGAATAACCGCGATCGCTCGGCGCGCTTCGGCAGTCACTGGTGGAAGTATACGCGATTGTAAGCGCGCCGCCAACAGTCGGCCGGGGCGTCGGCGAAGTGGGCGGGGGACTGGACGCTTTGGCCGGCGACGCGGGCCGCGTCCGCGGCGGTGCGTTTGCACGGTCGGCCCGGGGAAATAGCCACAAGGCAATTGGGGCGGAGAAGCGTCTTGGCGCTGGATGTGATTAAATCAATCGCCGGGGCAATCCGATGAGTTCAAATCCCGTCACCCCGATTTCTTTAACTCAAAATCTCCCCAATATAATCGATCTTGCACGTGCCTCGTGTGGCAGGTTACCACAGACGATTGGATCTGCGCATGAGTTTAATGCCGCTTGCTATACCGCAGAAATGCCTGTCGGTACAATATGTGAATGCCGCTTACCGCCAATCAGCTCGTAGACTTCGCCGCCGCTCATCTCTTGGCCAAACAAAGCCACGTGGCAATCGTTTGTGCTGGCCCGCGGTCGGAGCAATGGTTCAATGGCGAGGTTCGTATTGCGCTGAACGAGCGATACGCGAAGGGAACGTGGAACTGGGTTACCGTTGAAAAAACCATCCAAGGCGGTCGCATTGACGTGTTCGCCATGGATGGAGAAAAAGACAACCAAGCGGACGGCGCCATTGAAGGCAAGCACGCTCAGCACCAAGATACCGATACAGAACTGCGCGCGGTTTGTGAGGAACGTCAGCGACAGATGAAGCATCGAAAGGCCGCTTTCCCGGCGTGGCCTGTCATCGGGCTGATTTATGCCACGTTCACCTATCAGGTGTCGGACGAGGACGAAGCTAGTGCCGACGAGGATGGGATCACATGTCCGATCATCGATACCGAGGCGGACTTCTACAAGCGAGTGCGTAGCGTCGCAGTCGCGGTGTTCGGTGAGAAGGCCGTTTCCCAACCCCGTCCGGTCTTTGACAAGGGGCACGCGGCCCTTGGGAACTGGCAACTGCTCACGTCCCTCGCGTTGATTACCGTCGAAAGCGATGTCGTATAGGTGAAAACAAATGCAAGCTGCCCTGTACTATCCGTTTACGGGTCCGAAGAGTGAATTGTTCCTCAAGACCTCAATGTTCTTGTGGGACAAGCTGGATTTTATCGTCCCTTGGACGGACTTTCGTCCGTATACCGACATACCGGATGGTAACGAAGCGCTTGAAATCATAGGCCAAAGCTACGTCCCAACAGAAGATGATAAGCGACGGCTGCACGACGAACTCATGGATGTTTGCACCCGGCCCATTCCGCCGTATTTCAACTTCCCGCTTGAGAATCCGGACTCTGCCTATGACTTTTATCCACGAAAGCTGCTGGACGAAACTTGGCAAATGCTGGAGGAATCGCAGCTCGCCAAGACCATTATGCACGAAGGACGTGTCGCACACGCATCAACGGCACCATTGTTTGGCTACTACATGATGTCGCTGTTAGCGGTCTGCTGCAGTGGTAATCGAAAGCGGCTCATTACTGACGAAGTTGATCCGTATCATGCCTTGGCAAATCTTCTTGGCGATGCGGATTCGAAAGCTCCATCGGCTGAGGCCGACAGCTGGCATGGACGTCTGATTGCCATGACGCTTTCTGGTCCCGACTTTTCTAAGGTGTCTTTGGCCAACTTGGTGTCGCTGCGAAAGAGCGAGGATACGCTGCTTAAGGATCTTCGTCGCTCCTTTCTTGACAGGCTTGACTCTACAGTCAGCGGCATCCGGGAGAACGCTGATAACCCAAATACCATTAGAGACTTTATTCACGAATACACGCAGGCAATGGAGGACGATCTATTGGAGTTGAAGCGCGCGCTGCGGATGTCAGCCGGATCACTCCTCCTGTCAAAAGAGTTCGGCGTGGCGGTAATTGCCTTTGCCTCTTCGTTTGTTGAACCCGTTTCGGGCGGCATCGTTACGGCTGGTGGCCTTACCAAAGGATTGGTGGACTACCGGGGTCGCCGTCAGAAGATTCTGCGAGAACATCCGTCAGCATGGCTGCTCGCGAGTTTAGGCGGAAGGCTGCCAATCTTTTAACGATCATCCGTTCAACGTAGTGATCGCACGCCGGCTACCGTCATTTCTGAGCAGAAAACGCAGAAAAGTTCAACTGGTGTCTTGTCACCCCGATTTCTATTCCGCCTAAATTGCCCAGACGGGCGAGTAGTGACGAGATTTTGAACTGCACTCCGGATGTTTTGATCGCTGCTGGTAACAGCTGGTTACCCTACATCGCACAACAGTACATTGCGGAATGTCAACGAGACTCGGCGTTGCCGAGGAACGCCGCGGTCATTTCTCCGCGCCCTGATCTGATGTTGCCAATCGTAGCGCGCCGGGCCTGTAATAACGAGGGCACTCCCTGCTGCGAGCAAGATCGCGCGAACATCACGTGTTTGTGAATGGATAAACTCCATTTCATATGCCCATCCGAGGCTCACCATCGCAATGGCTCCCGCAAAGCAAGGTTCGCAATCTATGTGAGCCGTGATTCCCTGACCAGGCAGATATTCGTTAACAATCAACTGGTCCGGTCGTTGTGAGAACAGCGACCGTTCGACCAATTTGTTAGCCATTGGCATAACAAACGAAGGTAATCGCCCTAAAAACATCGAGGGATCCACTCGTCGAGCCTTGTAGTCGTAGCGGTATCCGTAGTGCTGCACCCGACGCTTCAAATCATCTCGCCAAGGCTGGCGGTCAATTTCTTCCAAAACAGTTTCTTGCTCAGTTTGGCTAAGAAAGTCGGAAACATAGGTCATTCCCTCGATGTTTGGCACCGTCGGTTTGTCTTGAAGGATTTGAGGAAAAAGATCGGGTTGTTGGATCATAAATCACCTTTTGAAGTCCAAAAGTTCGTGTACGAAAGTCATTGATACGGTCTCCTGATTGTCCCGTTTTTTATGATAGCTGCCCGTAGCTTCAATCAAACCATCCGTTGTAAACTCATTCTGCAACTGCGTCTTAAATGTCACAAACTTCGCATTGGCAGCGTCCGCACGGGTATTTGAGTAGACAAAGAGCAGCCGACGTACCCGTGACGAATTCTTGAAAGCCATGACAGCATTGCAGACATCATCCACGCTTAACGAATCGCTGGAGAAGAGATACGTAGCGTTGAACAGCACATCCTTTGTCTTCTTGAACCTCGACGGCACATTAGCCAGCTTGCCCCACGAGGCGACTGTGCGGATTTTCGATCCATCCGCAAGCAGTTGCTCTTCTATCGCAGCCTCAAGCATGTTGCGCGCCTTTCGTCTCATTGCCTTTGCGATGTCAAGTCCAATGTACCGAAGCTTGGGTTGTTTTAGGCAATCAGATAACGCCAGTCCGGCGGTCCCGGGCCCACAGCCAAGGTCTGCGATCACAGTTCGCTGGTCCGAGCTAAACAATTCCTGCAACTTCGACTTGTAATGCCCGAAGGCCTGGAGTGCTTCAAAAAAATGAAGCCTCATGTTCGCGAAGCAGTACAGCAGAACCTTGTCCTCTGGGGTGAGATCGCCGTATTTTGAATTCCGATGTGGTTCTCCGAAATCTGCTCGGCCTTTTTGGATAACCTCGTCGCGGATCACGGTGAAGGGATAGCCGAGACTGACATTATTTCCGTCGTCCCAATCCGTGCGAGGGTCGTCACACACCCGTCGCAGAACATGCTTGCGAAAAAGCTCCTCCATTGGCTCAGACCATTGTAAGGTGGGTGGAGACGTCATAATGATGACAAGCGCCAATGGCCTCGCTGCTTCGATCGACACAACGCGAATGAGCGCCCGCTCGCCTAGTCGATCATCCGATGAATATTCTAGCCGCATCACCAGCCAAAGACAGGGCGTTGCACTTCGCTGCGCGAGGTGGTCGGTACGGTCAATAGGATAGTAAGTCGCTTAACACCTCGATTTTTGAGCAAGAAACACAGAAAAGTTCAACTGGTGTCTTGTCACTCCGATGGCTCGTCATTTGGACGTGGAGGTTTTCACGTGCACCCGGCCCGATTCGGCGGTTCGATTCAACGCCTCGGGCAGTGGAGCCACGACACGCGTGCGCCGACTCAGATTTGAAGGCCCGTACCGGCACAATATACCGACCGCGATGAGGAGAAACGGCACCCCCCCAGAATTTGCGTCGTTGCCGTGTCCGGCAGGAGGTGCCAATCCGCCAGATATTGCCGGGTGTTGATGGCTCCGTGCAGCAGGATCACCGCAAGCAGGCTTCCACCGGTCGTATTATAAACCCAGGTGAAGATAACCGAATCGACGATCGCCTGTGGGATGAACAGCGCCAGATAGCGCCAGGGGAAGGGGCTTTGATAGACGAAAAACGGAAGTGCCATAGGGCCCACGCCAGGCCGATCATGAGACGGCTCGCCAAGGCGGAGTGATGGCGCTGCAGGCACGGCAAAGCGAAACCGCGCCAACCGATCTCCTCATAGAGCCCGGGGCCGAGCAATCCCTTGCCGATGAACGCGGCATAGAAATAGGCCGACAGGTTGATCTTCGACAGGGATGGAACGGGAGCGCCGCTTGCGGCCAGGAGAGCGATGAACAGCGGCAGGCAGGCCAATGGCAAAAGCACGCAGACGGCCAGCATCGGCCATGCTTGTCCGGCGGCCCAGGAGGTCAGCTTATGGAGCACGCTTTGAATGCCCGCCGGTCCCTGCAGCCAGAGGATCATGAGCAGACCAAGGAGACTCGGACTGGCCAAATAATGCCAGAGAGGGTTCGGAACCAGAGACGCCGGGAAAGGACGGAACTTCGCCGAATTCATTACCTGAAGCGCAAAGAGCACGGCAAAGAACCATGTGACGGGGAAACGGAATGGGCGCATATTGACAGCCGAGACGTTGCGCCGGCTCTTATTATGACGAGGCTGAACTCTGCGAATTTCGCGCAAGAACGCAGAAAAAGTTCAACCGGTGTCTCGTCATTTCGCGCTTGCGAATGAGCGGCCGGAAGATACCGCTGAAAACGGAAGATGATGGCTTTTGGCGATTTGCTGGAACCGATCACCGGGCCACCGGGTCGGATCGAATGTGGCGACGCGCGTTTGGGATCATCCAAGAATCCGCTTGCACGGGCGGACTAACCGTCAAATCTTGCCAATCCGGACGTCCTATAACTCCGCGGTACCACTCAAGTCCGAAATTACATTGACATTTCCGTTTACCTCGCTCGATCCTGCCGGGCGAATTGCAGCGTGGTGCACGCATGGCAATCGTGCCATGTGCGGAACGGGACCTTTCTCAAGGCTGCTTTTTGAAACCGCCAACCGGATTGGAAGGTAATCATGGTTACCACTCGTATTTCATCCTCCCGCGCCGCGGGTTGCCTGCTGGCGATCATCGCCCTCGCGGCGTTGATCCCCAGCACCTCACTCGCGGCCACGATTTCGACCACTTACAATCTTACCTCGCTCACGCTCGACGGCTTTCAATTCGAGCTTCACGATTTCACGGTAGACGCCACGCAGTTTAATCCCGCGCTTGGCGCCCTTGATTCGATCGACGTCGTCTGGTCGATCACGAATGAACTCACCGCAACGCAAACCTCGGGAAACATTGGCGACAGCCTGGAATCGCAGAGCAGCGGGCTCGTCTTTTTCAATGGCCAAAACTACGATGGCATCACTCTCCCGAATCCCGCCAGCGCCACCCAATTCAACACTCCATTTACGTCATCCGTCACCGGAGGAAGCGATTCAGTTACCGAGCTGATTAGCGGCGTCAACATCTCCGGTCCCGACTTCCAGGGCGCAATCGGCATCGGTACTGTGCCGGTTGAATTTCAGGCCGATGTGTCTTTCGCTGGCGCGGACTCGTTCAGCGATCAATCGACGACCGTTTCCGGCAGCGTCGAAGTAAGCTACAACTACACATCCTCTTCAACCGCCGTGCCTTTACCCAACTCGCTGAGCATGAGCATGTTGGGCTTGGGAATGTTGGCCTCGTTCGGCCTGCTGAAAAAGGCCAAGGGATCGTCCATCTCTCGCCGTATTGCCTGATCAAGCCGCGACCGCGGTTTGGTTGACCCGCGAATATTGGCTCCGTCGCTAGCCGGGGCGTCTGCCAAATGGGCGGCGGGACCGGACGCATTGGCCGGCGACGCGGGCCGTCGTCGCGGTATTGTCAATTGGATTGGAATAGGGGAATCTGATCATCTCATGCCGACCCTGTTCCGCGTGATTCTTCCGGTTACGGACATCAACAAAGCCGAGACGTTTTACCGGCTGGTGCTGGGGATTGCCGGCAAGCGGGTCTCGCGCGGAAGGCATTACTTCGACTGCGGCGGGACGATCCTGGCGTGCTTTGATCCGCGGGCGGATGGGGAGGCGGTCGATCTGCCGGCCAATCCGGAGCATGTCTATTTCGCGGTGAATGATCTTGAGGCCGTGTTCGGCCGGGCGAAGTCGGCGGGATGTAAAGAGTTGGACGAAGAAATTCAAACGCGGCCGTGGGGCGAGCGAAGTTTCTACGCCCGCGATCCGTTTGGCAATCCGATCTGCTTCGTGGATGAGAAGACCGTTTTTCGGGGGTGAACGGACGCCGCCGCGCACACGAGTCGTCTAACTTGCCAGATGGGCCAACAAGGGTCGATGCTCTTGGGCCAATTGGCTCACGTTTTGGATAGTAAACCCCAAAAGCCGGCCCTTTTCATCGACACGCTCCATGACGGCATCATCTCCGGTTTGCCGCATAATTCCCGGCGCATCGGAAAAGATAACCTCAAGGAAATCCGCCTCCGCGTCGAACCAAACTTTCACGGTGGTTTTCGCCATATCACGGTTCCCGATTTCAGTTTGTCAGTCAAATATGCGGTTATGATAAAGGCATCATCCAGCTTGTATTTTATCACGACGCATAGCCATTTGTCGTAACTGTTTACCGTCTCGGGGGGCGCAAATCATCTATATTGCGATATCGAGCCAACGGGTGAAGAAGAGGATGGTCGGTTACGATTTTTCCTGACGGCCGAATTCGCCGGCTCGAATATCAGAAATCGCTGCCGCCGCTGAACCCGTTGGCCCGCCTGACAATGGTCCGGCAAACCGTCTGCGGACGCAGAGCAGAGTCGCCGCCTGCGGCGTCAAGCGCAGCGGAGTTTCGAGCGCGTGCTCGACCTCAACCGTCCTTCACGCCCGCTTGCCCGACCTCCTGTTGGTTGCCCCAAGAGCCGGCACGCGATGCGTCCGTGATCATCACCGTCGAATTTTCGGGCGGAGGTCGGACAAGGCGGGCTGTGAAGCACGGTTGAGGTCGAACTTGAGTTCGAAACTCCGCTGAACTGGCCGCGGAACGCGGCGACTCCGCTTCTGGTCCGCCGACGGCTGGCCGGAACGTCAACAGGCCAGCCGGCGACGTTTGCGGCGGCGACGATTTTTGATATTCGAGCCGGCGATTTCGGCCGTGACGAAAACTGCAACCGATAAAAATCTGATCCGACGCACGCCGAAAACCGTCCTAATGAAGTAATTTCGTTTTGCGGTAAACAGTTACCATTTTCGTTCATCGGTGAGCCGCACGGAACGGCCCGAATAGTCGGTGAGGACGGTCACGTGGAGGCAAAGATTTATTTTATCCCGCCGTGCATCAGCGTGTAGGCCATCACCAAAACACCGGCGACGGCGCTGGCGGAGACCAAGATCGCGACGATCAGCAGTGCCGTGAAACGAATGTTCTGCCGGTGAATGACGCGCTGCAGATCGCCGTCGCGGGATTTCAGGTTCTCGCGAAGATTTTCCAACACTTGCGTGCCGACGGCGGAATGACGGCTGGCCTGCTCCAATGTGACGCTCACGGAATTCAGGCTGTCGGCCATGGCCTTGTCCTGATGGTTCAGGGTTTCCACGCGTTCGCGCAGCCCTTCGAGCAGATCTTTTTGCTCGCCGCCGGATTCGCTGAGCTTTTCCAGAATTTCGCCGAGGGTTTCTTCCTGATCGGCATGACGCTGGAGTTGTTCGTGGATCGCCTTGAGCGTTTCGCCCTGGCGGCGATTGTTCTCGGGGATCGTTTCCATCAGCTTAGGCAGGGCGGAAAGATAGCCGATCAACTCATCCTGCCGCCGGCCCTGGGCGACCATGTTCAGACGGATTTCGTCCATCAGGTCGGTGAGGGAATGAAACCCACTCTGAAGCTGCGTGATGGCGGCGGTGTTTTTCCGCCAGGGGCGCAGGGTGATGGGATTCGTTTCGACGATCGCGCCGGGCGCGTGCTGGCCGTCGCCATTACCGGTGTCGCCGTTGCCGCCGTTGGGGGCGGTGGGTCGTTTGAAGATTCGTCCGATACGATTGAGAAACGTGTCTGTTTCCGACATGTCAGCCTCCATGCGCGATCCGTGGGTCCCGATGTTTTGCCCAATCACGCCGAGGGTGGTTCAAAACGGCGTGGTTTGACAGGTATTTTCAACAACTCTACCATCCGCGCCGCATGGGTCAACCTCGGATTCTTGGCCTGGCAGCCGTGGCGGTGCTCGCACTGGTGGTGGGCCTGCTCGTCGGCCAATGGGATCGGAAGTTGCCCCATCCGGTTCCGGCGGGGGCCGCGGGGGAGGTGAGGATCGCTTCGATCACGCCGGCGGGGACGGATTTGGTCATCGGCATCGGGGCGGCGGATCGGCTGGTCGGCGTCAGCGACTTCGACGAGGACCGCGACGGAACCACCGGGAAACCCCGCATCGGCGATTACCAGAGCATCAATTGGGAAAAGCTGGCCGGCCTGGGGGCGAACGTGCTTTTGCTCCAATACGCCCAGGACCGTGTGCCGGACTACATCCAGCAGAAATGCGCCGACATGGGGATCAAGATCGTGAATTTGAAGCTGGATACGATTGACGAGATCGATCAGGGAATGTTGACGCTGGGCGATGCGATCGGCCGGCCGGAACAAGGCCGCAATGCCGTCGCGGCCCTGCGGGCCAAGTTGGACGCGGTGCGGGCGCGGGTGGCGGGCCGACCTCGCGTGCGGACGCTGATCGTGACGGATGACCTGAATTTCGCCCTCGCCGGGCCCGGTGAGTTTTTGGATGAGATTTTGCAAATCGCCGGCGGGGAAAATGCGGCGAAATCGCTCGGCAAGCCGTATCCGCAAGTCGATCGGGAGATGATCCTGTCGATGGCTCCGGATGTGGTGATTCGGCTGGTTCCCGACGGAGATAAGAAACCGCAGGTCGTGCGGCAGGGCGATCAGATCTGGAATACACTGACGGACTTGCCGGCCGTAAAGAATCATCGCGTGTATGTGTTGACCGAATGGTACGGCGAGTTGCCGAGCTTTCGGATCGGAGATTTGGCCGGAAAATTCGCCGATATTCTGCATCCCGAAACGGTGGAGCGTCCACATCAATGAACCGCTGGAGTGGTGAAAGATTGGTCGTGACGTTGCTCGCCTGTGCCGCGGCCGTGGCGGGGGCGATGTTGCTTTGCATGGCGGTCGGATCGAAAGGCGCCGGCTGGCCGCGGCTGGAGATACGGGAATTCCGTCTGGAATCGACGTTGAATGCCGCGCTGATCGGCGCGGCCCTTGCGGGGGCGGGCGTGGCGTATCAGGCGATCCTGCGGAATCCACTGGCCGATCCGTATCTCCTGGGCGTCAGCAGCGGAGCATCGCTGCTGGCGTACGCGTGGACTTTGCCGCTGTTCGCCACGATGGTCCGGGGACTGGGGATATTGGCGCCGCTGAGCCAGCAATCGTTTTCGTTCCTCGGGGCGTTGGTGGCCGTGGGCATTGTGCTGGGATTGGCCGGCCGGCGCGGACGGCTCGAGCCGGTCACGCTGCTTCTGGTCGGCGTGATCCTAAATGCGATCAATGGGTCGCTGTATTTGCTGATCAACGCGCTGGTGGAGCAGATGCCGGGCAACGGGGGGCCGATCGGGTTTCTGGTCGGCGGGATTCAGATGATCACCCGCCAGCAGCGCTGGGCGGCTTTCAGTCTGATCGCGGTTGGTTGGATCGTATTGCTGCAAATCAGCGGGCAACTGAACGTCGCGAGCCTCGACGATGGCGAAGCCGAATCGCTGGGCGTGCGCATTCATCGGCTGAGATGGATCGCCCTGATCGCGGCGTCGCTGATGACCGCGGCTGCGGTGGCGATCAGCGGGCCGATCGGATTCGTGGGGCTGGTTTGCCCGCACGTCGGCCGGCTGCTCGTGGGGACGGATCAGCGCCGATTGCTGCCGGTCTCGACGGCCATCGGGGCGATTCTCCTCATGGCCGCCGACGCCCTGAGCCGGTATCTCAGCGGCGAGAACCTGTTGGCGAATTTGCTCCCCGTGGGGGTGTTGACGGGACTGCTGGGCGGCCCGTTTTTCCTGTGGCTGCTGTTTCGCGCGCGGCGAAGCGATTAATAAATTGCCTATTGCCTATTTCCTATTGCCTATTGAAAGAGGCGATCGAAGAGTCCTTCAATAGAAAATAGGCAATAGGCAATTCCCAATCCCCATCCGGCCAACCTTTACAAACTCCATCCAATCACTATGCTCCCAGCCCTGCCGCCGATTGGGCGGACGAGGAAATTTACTTGGTTTTCGGAGGCCATCCGTGGCTCATTCACTGTCGGCAAAGAAACGAATTCGCCAAAGCATCAAGCGCCGCGCCCGCAATCGGGCTCGCAAGGAATTGATCAAGGATCAGACCAAGGTCTACCTGAGCGCCCTGGCGGGCAACGATTTCGCCAAGGCGGAGCAGGAACTGCGAAAAACGGTGTCGCGTCTGGACAAGGTGGCGGCGAAGCACACGATTCACAAGAACACCGCCGCCCGCAGGCGCAGCCGATTGACCAAACGGCTCAACGTACTCAAGGCGGTTAAGGCTCCTGGTAAGTCGTAAATTCAATCTCACGCAGAGGCGCAGAGATAATTCCTAGTGTGATTCTTTTCTCTGCGCCTCCGCGCCTCTGCGTGAGATATTCTTCTCTTAACAGACAAATGGCATGCCCGACGCATCGGTGATGGAACAGATCGTTTCCCTCTGCAAGCGCCGCGGCTTCATCTATCCAGCCAGCGAAATCTACGGCGGATTGAACGGGTTCTGGGATTACGGCCCGCTCGGCTGTCTGCTCAAAAACAACATCCGCGATTGGTGGTGGAACCAGATGGTCCTCTGTCCGCCGATCGGGCCGGATGGGCATCCGATTGAAATGGTCGGGCTGGATTCGGCGATTATTCAAAATCCGAAAACGTGGGTGGCGTCGGGACATGCGGGGGGATTCAGCGATCCGATGGTGGATGACAGGGAAACCAAGCGGCGATTAAGAGCAGACCATGTTTGGGTTCGCGAATTGGAGGGTATTGATAAGAAGCGCATCTTTCTCGCACTTCCGGTAACCAATAGAAGCGAAGCGGAAGAGGCGTTCGCATATTGGGAGAAGAATGGTCGTCCGCCGAAGGAGCTTCAACTCAGGCTTTCCCAACTAGCGGCCCGCCACAGGCCAGGCACCGCGTACAACTATAAGGATAGCCCACTGCCTTATACGGCGATTTCTGACGAGAACAGACATTTAGTGATTTGGCCCGAGGCAGAAAACTTCGGCACGCTAACGGAGCCTCGGCAGTTCAATCTGATGCTTACGACCGAAATCGGCGCGGTCGATCCGGTCAAAGCATATCTTCGGCCCGAAACAGCCCAGGGAATATTTCTGGAGTTCAAGAACATCATCGATACCTCGCGGGTCAAGGTTCCCTTCGGCGTCGCCCAGGTCGGCAAGAGCTTCCGCAACGAAGTCACGCCGCGAAACTTCATTTTCCGCTCGCGCGAATTCGAGCAGATGGAGATGGAATGGTTCTGTCATCCGGACGAGGCGGCCAAATGGTACGAATTCTGGAAGGCCAAGCGGATGGAATGGTGGCGGTCGCTCGGCGTCGCGGAATCGAATCTGCGGTTCCGCGATCATGCGAAGGATGAATTGAGCCATTATTCCAAGATGACCGTCGATATCGAATACAAATATCCCTTTACGGCACCGGAGTTCGGCGAATTGGAAGGCATCGCTCATCGCGGGGAATTTGATCTGACGCAGCATTCGAAGCATTCGGGCCAGAAGCTGGATTATTTCGATCAGGAGTTGCAACTGAAATTGAAGGAGCAGGGGGTCGGTGCCGAGGAGGTCAAGGCCAGGAGCCGGTATGTTCCGAACGTGATCGAGCCGGCGTCGGGGCTGACGCGGGCGGTGCTGGTGCTTTTGTGCGAGGCGTTTACGCCGGACGAGGCTCGGCCGAGCAAGATGTTTTTGAAGTTCAAGCCGCAGTTCGCGCCGATCAAAGTGGGGATTTTTCCGTTGGTGAACAAGGATGGGATGCCGGAAGTCGCGGAGAAATTGTATCTGGATCTGCGGACCGAATTCACGTGCGAATACGATGCCAAGCAATCTATTGGCAAGCGATATGCCCGGATGGACGAGATCGGCACGCCGTTCTGCGTGACGATCGATGGGCAGACATTGCAGGATCGGACGGTTACCGTTCGGGACCGGGATGCGATGGGTCAGGTCAGGGTGGGGCTGGATCAGGTGAGGGGATATCTGCGCGAGCGGCTGTAGAAATTCGAAGTTCGAAATTCGAAATTCGAATCAAATTCGAATGACAAAATTCGAAATCGGGCAAGTCCAGGGTTTCGAATTTTGGATTTGATTCGTCATTCGGATTTCGGATTTCGGATTTCGACGCTATCCTTTGTGCGGTTATGTCCACGCAGTTAGACATCCTTGCTCTGGAGCCGTTTTACGGCGGGGTTCGCAAGGCGATGCTGGAAACGGTGATGCGGTGCAGCCGGCACCGGTGGACGCTGCTGAAACTTCCGCCGCGGCGGATCGAGCGGCGGCTCTCGGCGGCGGCGCATTGGTTCGCCGAGCAGCTTTCCCGGCACTGGGCCGGACGGCTCGACTTGCTGTTCACCAGCGAGGCTCTGAACCTCGCCGATTTGATTCGGCTCGTGCCGTATCTGGATCACAAGCCATCGGTGGTTTATTTCCACAACAATCAGCTTCCCGATCCGGACGGGCCGGAATCGAACGCCGCTCACGATCTGGTGAACCTCAACACGGCCCAGGCGGCGCTGGAGCTTTGGTTCAACAGCGAATTTCATTTGAATCTGTTCGCCTATCGCGCGGCGGCGATGGTGGAGCGGCACTCGGAACTGTCCAGCCGAAATCCGGTTCCGGAGATGCTGGCCAAATCGCGCGTGATGCCGCCGCCGTTCGACCTGCATCTCGCCAGCGCCATTCAGATGTCCAGCCCCGTCCAAAGGCAGCAGCGCACGATTTTCGTGAGCACGCGCGACGCGGATATGGAATTGCTCAACCTGGGCCTTTCGACGCTGGCGATGCGGGGCGAGCGGTTCACGCTTTTGACGGTCGGGCCGCTGGAAAAACTGTCGAATAATTTTGCGCGAACGGCCATCGACGAGGGGGATGAATATGCGCAGACCGCGGCCCTGCTTCGGGCGGATGTTTTCCTGAGCACGCAGCGCTGGGCGCCGGTGGATTTGTTCGCGGTACGGGCGCTGACGGCGGGGTGCTGGCCGATTTTGCCCGAGGACGGGGTCTATACGGAGATAATCCCCAAGCGGTTTCGCAATACCTGCCTGTACGATGGCAAACCCGATTCGCTGTCGAGCCGAATCCAGGATTTCTGGCATCTCCATCCCGATGAGGAGGGCACCGCGGAGGTTGCGTTCCTGGATGCGATCAAAGGGTTCGACGCCATCGCCGCATGCAAGGCGATGGATGAGAGGCTCAGCACGCTGGTAGCGAGGCATCCGGACGGACGGTGAGAGGGGTGGGAGCGGGGCGGGTTGCGGCGGCCGATGTCCTATTGCCTATTGCCTATTTCCTATTGCCTATTGAAAAGCGACGCAGCCCGGACGCAATAGGAAATAGGCAATAGGCTAGGCAATAGGCAATAAGTTCCCCTCACGTCAATTGCACGTTTTGGCGGATAAGTTGGCATTTCTTACCGAGTTATTGGACAAAGCTGTGGATATTGCGGCATGATACTTTTTCTGGCCTTACCTGACGCTTATTCTCTGACGACAAAAGATTTAGGAGGAAACTTATTTGCATGGTCAGCGCGGCGAATCTTTCCTAGAATAGACTTCTACGGTTTTGAGAGTTTGGGTTTTGTAGTTGGCCGCGCGGTTTTTTATTGGCTGGGTGAAGGAATGTCCGTATGTCGGTGGCGGTTTCGCAACCATCCACGTCTTCACGCAAATCTGTCGCGCCGTTAGCGGGGTTTTCAGGACGCCGGCGTCGCACGGAGGCGAAGACCGACCGCGTTCGGCGGGACGGGAAATTCTTCCGGCTCGGCGAAGAGAAGTTCTACGTCAAGGGCGTTACCTACGGCCCGTTCAAACCGGATGCGGATGGATTGCCCCTGCCGGACCGCGCCCAAATCCGCCGCGATTTCGAGCGGATGCTGGAATTGGGCGCCAACTGCGTTCGCATCTATCACACGCCGCCGGTCTGGTTCATGGATTTGGCCCAGGAGATGGGGCTGAAAATTTTCGTGGACGTGGCGTGGCCGAAGAATCTGACGTTCATCGGCGACGCGGAATTAACTCGACAGGCTCACGAGGCGGTGCGAGCGGCGGCGCGGGCGTGCGGAAATCATCCGGCCGTGCTGGCGATCAGCGTCGTCAACGAAATTCCTTCCGACATCGTGCGCTACGTGGGCCGGCGGAAGATCGAGCAGTTCGTCGATGAACTGGTGCTGATCGCCAAGGCCGAAGCGCCGAGTTGCCTGGTCACTTTCGCGAATTATCCGACGACCGAATATGTGAACCCCAGCGCCGTCGATTTCGTCTGCTACAACGTTTATCTGCACGAGGAGAGTGTTTTCCGCAATTACCTGGCCCGGCTTCAGAACATCGCCGGCGATAAGCCGCTCATGCTGGGCGAATATGGCGTGGATACGCTGCGCGAGCACACCCCCGATGGGCAGGCGAAAATTCTCGCCAGCCACGTCCATGCCGTCTTCGAGGAAGGGCTCGTCGGCACGTTCATCTTCAGCTTCACGGACGACTGGTTCCGCCACGGATATCAGATCGAAGAGTGGGCGTTTGGCCTGACGACCCGCGATCGCCAGCCCAAGCCGGCGTTTGCGGCGGTGCGCGATGTATTCCTGCGCGTTCCGCAGACGGCGGATGTGAAGCTGCCGATGTGCAGCATCGTGATCTGCTCGTACAACGGCGCCAGCACGCTGGAATCGTGTCTCCGGTCGATGCAGCGGCTGCGGTATCCCAGCTTCGAAGTCATTTTCGTGGACGATGGCTCGACCGACAACACGCAGGAAATTTTGCAGAGATTCCCCTGGGTTCGAAACATCCGGCAGAGCAACATGGGCCTGAGCCACGCCCGGAACGTGGGCATGAACGCCGCCAAGGGCGACGTGGTGGTGTATACCGACAGCGACTGCGAAGCGGATGAGGATTGGCTCTATTACCTGGCGCTGCCGCTGGTGCGGAGCGGACACGCGGGGATGGGCGGGCCGAATCTGATTCCCGACGAGGGCTCCTGGGTCGCGGATTGCGTGGGGCTTTCGCCCGGTGGACCGACGCACGTCATGACCGACGACCGCACCGCCGAGCACGTTCCCGGCTGCAACATGGCGTTCTACACCGCCATCCTGAAACGGGTGAACGGATTCGATTCGCAATTTCGCAAGGCCGGCGATGATGTGGACGTCATCTGGCGGATTCAGAACCTGGGGCGAAGCATCGGATTCTCGACATCGGCTTTGGTTTGGCACTATCGGCGAAACACGGTCAAGGCGTACCTCAAACAGCAGCGTGGATACGGGGAAGCCGAAGCGCTGCTGAAATACAAACATCCCGATCATTTCAACTCGCTGGGCGCGAGCCACTGGCGCGGCAAAATTTACAGCGGGGACCAGATCGGCGTTAAAATCGGCGGGGACGTGGTTTATCACGGCGTCTTCGGCACCGGGCTGTTCCAGACGATCTATCGCAGGCCGGCGTCGATCGTGGCCATGATGATGATGAGCATCGAATGGCACCTGCTGGTGGGGTTCACGCTGCTGCTGTCGCTGGCGTTTGCGCCGCTGTTTTTCGTGGCGCTGGGGATGTTTCTGACGCCGGTGGCTCTGGCCATCGTGGCCGCCTGTCAGGCGCCGATGCCGCGGCATCGGCATTGGCTGACGCGCCCGCTGATCGCGTATTTGCATTTCCGCCAGCCGATCGCACGCGGCTGGGCGCGCTACAGCGTTCGCCTGCGCGCCAAGGTGCTCAAGGGCGAGGCCAGCGGTTATCAGCGGACGACGGAATTGCCGTTCGATCCGGCCGAGCCGGGCGCGCTGCGATATTGGAGCAAACAATTCGACCGCATGCCGCTGCTCAATCAAATCACCGAAGAAGTGCGTGCCGCCGGTTGGCGGGCGCGGATGGACAGCGGCTGGCACGATTGGGACATGGAGATTTACGGCAGCCGATATGCGAAAGTCCGTCTGACGACGGCGACGGAGCATCACAATGAAAATGGAATGCTGACGCGCGTGCGCGTTGAGTTGAGGCAAAGCCGGTTCGGGCAGGTGCTGATGGTCGGAACGATGCTGCTGGCGGGATTGCTGCTGCTGCATCTGTGGCCGTTCAGCCGCCCGGCGGTGCTGATCCCGGTGGGATGGTGGGCGATGTATTTGGTCAATCGCCGGCGTGTCTCGGCCCCGGTGCTGGGCCTGATCGACGCCGCCGCGGAAAAAGCGGGATTTTATCCCATTCCGGCGGCGCCGGCTGCCGAGGCGGTGAGGCCCGACCCGCAGGTGGCGCCCGATGGATCATCCGCTGCGGAGCTGGACGAGGATGGGGAGCTGTCGATTGCGTAAAATCCGAAATCCGAAATTCGAATGGCGAATCAAATTCGAATGATCGAAATTCGAGACGAAGAGGACGGCTTCTAGACGGTCGTTCGGCCATTCCGATTTCGAATTTTATTCGTCATTCGAATTTCGAATTTCGAATTTCTAATTTTCCCCTATGCGCTTCTATCTCCGCGCCATCGCCTACTTCCGTGAGGACCTGCCGCTGATTATCGCGTCGCTGGTTCTGATCGGCCTGTCCACGTTGGCCGGGCTGCTCCAGCCGTTCTTCTGGTCGATCCTGATTGATTGCATCCTGACGACCTTTACCGGCCGATTTCTTGTTTATAGTGTTTTCTTCCGGTTAACCCATTTCTTAGGCGTCGCCCAGAACGATCGGCCGCGTCAGATCATCGTCCTGGCGGCCTTGGCGGCGGGGTTGCGCATTTTGCAGGAACTGCTCGGAATGGCTCAGCGGCTGCTCAGCGCGTACATCGGCTACAACGGCTTGATCCGCGTTCGCTGCGACCTGTTCCGCAAGCTCCAGCAATTGAGCCTCGGCTACCACAAATCGCAGCCGCAGGGTGATGCGATCTATCGCCTTTCTTACGACACCGGCGGATTCCAGACGATACTCACCGTGCTGGTCAACAGCGTGCTCGTCAGCGCGGTGACTCTGATCATCATGACGGGGATCATGCTTCGGTTGAATTGGCGGCTCACGCTCATCACCTTGTCGGTAGCCCCGTTGTTGCTTTGGACGACCAAGCTTTTTGCCGGGCCGCTGAAACAGCGCTGGCTCGAAGCAAAGGAAGTCGATATGCGGCTGACGACGGTCATTCAGCGTTCGGTCGCAGCGATTGGCCTGGTGCAGGCCTTCGGCCGCGAGGCGGACGAATTCAATCGATTCCAGGGGTCCGTCCACGACAGCAAACGCGTCAACCTCCGCCAGGCTTGGCAGGAATCGTGGTATTGGCTCCTGGTGGGGGGGATCTTCGGTCTGGGGTACGCGATCATTCTCGGATATGGCGGCTGGCTGGTGTATCACGACGTCGTTGTCCTCCATCGCGACGATGCCATGACGGCCGGCAAACTGTGGATATTTCTCGCTTACGTCAATCAGGTTTATGCGCCGCTGCAATCTCTCGGCGGCAGCGGGGCGACCATTCAAAGCGGTGTCGCCGGCGCGCAGCGCGTCTTTGAGGTGCTGGATCGCGATCCCGACATCAAGGATTCGCCGAGTGCCGCCCACCTGCCGCGGCGGCCGCGCGTTCTGATGCTGCGCAAGGTCAGCTTTGAATATCGCCCCCGCGAACCCGTGCTTCTGGACGTCGACGCGACGATCAGCCCGGGGCAGATGGTCGCGTTCGTCGGCTCCAGCGGGGTCGGCAAAACCACGCTGCTCAGCCTTTTGCCGCGGTTTTACGATCCGACTTCCGGCTCGCTGACGCTCGACGACATCGACATCCGCACGGTCAAGATCAAGGACCTCCGCGCTCACGTGGCCCTGGTGCTTCAGGAAAACCTGATTCTCCCGACGACGGTCGCGGAGAATATTTCCTACGGCCGGCCGGCCGCGGCACAATCGCAGATCGAGGAAGCTGCTCGCCTGGCCGGGGCGGCGTCTTTCATCGAAAAACTGCCGCAGGGATACCAGACCGTCGTCAGCGAAAGCGGCGGGAATCTCTCCGGGGGCCAGCGGCAGCGCATCGGCATCGCACGGGCGCTTCTCACCGAGGCTCCGATCATGGTCTTCGACGAGCCGACCAGCGCGCTCGATCCGCATCACGAAGCGATGATCACGCGAACGCTTCAGGATCTGAAGCGGCAGCGCACCATCATTGTCGTGAGCCATCGTCTCAGCACCGTGATGGATTCCGATCAGATTTTCGTGATGGACGAAGGCCGCATCGTGGAAAGCGGCACGCATCAGCAACTTCTGACGCTTCGCGGGGTGTATTTCGGCATGGCCCAGCAGCAGTTAAAGGTGGAGACTTCAACGGCGGTGTGATTCGGGCGTAGCGTGAGTGTGGCACGTTTTATTAGCCGGCCCGCTTGCGGGCCGTGTACGAATGGGCGCACCGATTCTCCGCAAAGCGCGGCCCGCAAGCGGGCCGGCTAAAAAATACTTCATTCCTCTCGAACCTTTTCCTGAAAGAGAAATCTTGTTCCCCCGACGGCAATCTGGTCGCCGTTTTGGAGAATGTGCCGCGCGATGGGTTGGCCATTCACCCGCGTGTCGCCGCCGAGGGGGAGGTCCTCGATTTCGATCCGCCCCTTGAGCAGATGAACCGCGGCGTGGCGTCGGCCGATTTTTGGATCGCGGAACAAATAAATCTGGCAATCGGGCGCTGAGCCGATGTAGGTGGGATTGCGGTAAAGAACGAATTGTTTTCCGCTGATGAGGCCCGCGGTGACTTTGAGCCAGCCGGTGCGTGCGGCGCGTTCGATGATGCCGGTGGCGGCGCCGGTGAGCAGGCCGATGCTGCCGATGGCGGCGAGCCGGCCCAACTCGGGGCTGGCCGTGAGCCGCGAGAGGGGATCCAGGAGGACGCCGCCGACGATTCCGCCAAGGGCGCCGCCGGCCAGGCCGATGAGGAACCGCTTGGGATTTTTGGCGACGACCCCGGGGGCAATCGCCACGAAGCAGCCGAGCACGCCCCAACTGATGGATTGTGCGAGGGCCTGGCGGAGCAAACCATGCTCGGCGCCGCCGACGGCGCGATAGATGCGATCGACGACCAGCGAAGCCGCGAGGCCGCCGAGCAGCCCCAGGGTGGCGCCAATCGACCCGTTCTTCACCGCCGCGTAGAGATTGTGGTCGATGACCGGCTCGGCGATGCTGAGGCACACCGAGATAAATAGGCCGCACAGGCCGAATCCGATGATGTGGGTGATCAGATCTTTCCGGTGATCGAGCCGGGCGATTTCCTCGAGACGTTCCCGTTTCCGATCGGGGCTCAGCGATGTGTCCAATTCAATTGCAAGATAAGGATTGTTGCCCGAGGCGACGAGGATGTCATGGATGGCGTCATCAGCCTGCTGGGGAGTGAGGCCGTAGCCGTTCGGCGAGGTGCGCTCGGTCTGGCGAATTTCCCGAATGTAGGTCATGGCCTGATCGGCCTGCTGGACGAGATCGGGCCTCAGGTGCATCAGCGCCCCGCCGGCCCAGGCGAGAATGCCGCCGAGCAAACCGAAAGCGGCCAGAAGGAAGATCGAGTTGTACCAAATGGACGAACGGCCGGTTGGAGCAGCGGGCAGGTCGTCGGGGCTCATCTGCGCATAACGGCGATTGCGCACCAGGGCCTGTTGCTCACGAATGCGCTTCTCAACCTTGGCGGTTTTAAGCTCGCTCCAGGTGATTTGGATTTTTTCTTCTGGCATTTTTGGGAAGCAGGCCGCCTCAGCCGGCGGTGATTTCGGGCTGCAAACGAAGGACGTCCCCATCCTTGACGCCGACATCCGCCAATGTTTGCTCGTCGAGAAGTTGCTTGCCAGAAGCGCGGTGATGGAGTTTGTAGCTCAGCGGCTGGCCGTCGGGCGCGTACTGCGGAAATTTCATCTTCTCCAGCAGCACGGCCAAAAGGCGATTGACGGGCGCATCGTCCGGCATCTCAACCGGTTGCCGCTTGTTGCCGGTGGCATCCCAAACTTCAACAGTAACCATGCCCATCCCGTACGCTCCCTGATACAGCGGTAAATTGCTGTACCCCAGCTATTTTAGGTTTCCAGCTTTAAAGATGATCGGGGTAATGGCGCAATTTATTTAGACCGCCAGTTCCGGGCATAAAAAAGCCCAGGTTTATGGGACCTGGGCCGTGTGCTTCGCGTAATCGGCGTCGATTCTTAAGCGTTCTTGACCACTTCAATGATCGCCTGGGTTTTGATGACCATCTGGTTCTCATCGAAGAGGTGGAAACTCTGGACGAGCAGTTCATGACTTCGGCGCTCGATATCCAGAACGCTCAGCGATCCGCCGGTCTCCTGCTTGCTGGGGACCTCGGCGGTCATCAGCTCGCGTTTGGCGGCGTAGCTGGAGATCTCATGCTTGGTGGCATCGTAGAGCGTCTGCGTGAGCTGCTCTTCCTGAGTGCTGATCATGTAACGAATGTTGCCATAGGTGTCTTCATGGTATTTCTCGCCCCGGCAGGGGGTGGAAAGCAGAAGACCCCGATCCGTCATCGGATCGCTCTTGGTGACGATCACTTCGGTCAGTGTGTTTTTCCCGGCAATCAGGCTGATGACGTGCCCGCCTTCGACAAGCCAAATATCGGCTTCATAGGCGCGGCGGCTCACCCGCTCGGATGCGAGGATGCGGAATAATTCCGGATGAAGTGTACGCTGGTAAAGCAGGAGGGTCAGCCCCCCTGAACGACGTTGCTTGGTACGGTTGCTCATAGCGTCCCTGCTCTTTCTCTTTCTAGAAGGGGAGTCTCCCTTCACAATGTGACAGAAGGAACAAAGTCCTAAACTGTCGAAACCTTACATCTGTGCGGATAGACATGCTCGCCATCGGCGAGAGTTTCAGGAAATGCCAGGCATCCTGCCTGCGCCTTTCCAATCCGCCACGCGAAGCACGACCCGCCCCCAAGGACGGATCACCCACCGAATCCTGAGCGACGGCAATCAACGCCGCCGTCCGATCCATGGACGAGAAAGATTATAGAAGATTTAATTGGAAAACGAAGAAAATAATCAGCTGTTAATGTGGGGCAAATGCCTGCAAGGCAACGATGGCGACATCGTAAGCAATGTGGCATCCAGCAGTTATCCCGAATCCGCGCGTGATAAATAACCCTGCAAAATAAATGCCCGCGGCTGTTCGAAACACGAAACTTTGCATCTGAAACCGTTCATTGCCCAAGTAATGGTATAGCGAAAATAAAGTGGCCGAACCGAGCACCATTAGTAGGTTGGACAAGGACTTGTCGACAATCAACAGCTTCGCCAAAACCACTGAAATCACCGTCATCAGGACCAGGCGGAAAACAAACTCTTCATAAATGCCTGCCCCCAATGATAATACGACGTTGCTTTGCCATCCATCCATTCTGGCGCCCAGCGGGATGTGGATGTTCCATCGCGCCACCCCAGTGCCCAGCGCCAGGAGCGGCATTGCCAGCAAACAGCTTTCAAAAAGCATCGCCCACAGCGTTTCCAGATGCACCCGCCAGGGGTCCTTTCGCGCCATGTGCCAGATCAAAAGTATCCCGACGACGACGAAGCATGGAATGAACCGGCCGGGAGCCCCAAGCTGCTCGAAGAAGATCTGCAACATGCGGAACGCGATCGGGTCCGCGGGATGCACGGCAGTGCCAATCTCAAACAGAATCATCGCCGGCAGCAGAAAAGCGAGACTATGCAGCGGGAGTTCCGAGCGTTTGAGATAAGCGCTCAACCAACGCCCGGCAGAATCGACTGCCGCGGGGCGGCCGGACTCGGCACGACTCATCTGGCTTCCCCCGCACCCGATTTCTCGGTCGGAACATCGGCCTGCTGGAGAATCCTGGTTAGTTTGATCGCTCGCTTGCCCCGATACTGGCCGATCTGCGCGACGAACTTGTTCTTCCCTTCCACCTGAATCAGCACGTCGTTAACCGATTCCTTTTCAGTCGTGATCAGATCTCCCACTTGCAGCGTGAGCAGGTCGTTCAGCCTGATGGAGGTCTGCGCCAAAAATGCCCGAAGCTGGATCGGCGCGTTGCTCACGTTCTGGGTCAGCCGGCGAAGATGATCCTCCTGCGCTCCCTTGCGCTGGTAGCTGAACCAGTTCTGCGTCGCCAGCATGCCCATGATCGGCTCGATGACGTTATACGGGATGCACAGCGCCATCGTGCCGGCGCGGCTGCCCATCTTCAGTTCGAATCCAACCACCACGACGGTTTCGTTCGGCGGGACGATCTGCACGAGCTGCGGATTGCTCTCGAAATCCTCCACGCGAAACGTGACGGGCGTCAGATTGCTCCAGGCTTCGGAGAGATGATGCGTCGCCCGGTCGGTGATTCGCTGAACCAGCCGCTGCTCGATCTGCGTCAGCGGGCGCTGGGGAATGAACAACTCGGCGTTGCTGCCGCCCAGCAGGCGATCGACGATCGGATAAATAATCAGCGGGCTGATTTCCAGGCAAAGCTGGCCGTCCAAATGCTCGGCTTTGAGCAGGTTGAAGCAGGTTGGGTTCGGCAGCGAGTGAATGAATTCGCTGTAGGTAAGCTGCTCGATGTGGGCGACGGATACTTCGATAATGGTGCGGAGATATCCGGAAATGGCAGCGCCGAAATTTCGGCCGAAGCCTTCGTGCAGGGCTTCGAGCGCCCGCATCTGGTCTTTGCTGACGCGCTCGGGCCGCTTGAAATCGTAGACCTGTACGTCGAGGGCAGACTTGCCTTTGGGCCCGGCGGCGGCCGGGGCCGCTTCCTTCTGCCCGACGGCGCCCGTGTCAACGGCTGCGAGCAAGGCGTCTACTTCGGATTGATCCAGTACGTCACTCAAAGCCGGCGGCCTCCCTGCCGCGGAATTCCGTAAGCATTATCGGACATTTCACGACAATTACTACAGGCGGCATCTCGAGTCGTCACGGCAACGAAAACCGCCAAACCCCGATCCATTTGCGGTTTGTGTTCGAATCGGCCGCTTGGTAAACTCGCGGCGGAGCCGTGGGCGAGAGCCAGGAATGACTGATTCTGAGATAATTGAAGCGGTGAACGAGGTTTTCGTGGATTCGTTTGAGATTCCGCGCGAACAGATCACCCCCCAGGCCCAGATTTTCGGCGATCTTGGCCTCGACAGCCTCGATATCGTCGATCTCGTCGCGGCCATCCAGAAGAAATTCTCCATCCAGGTCCGCGACGATGAGCGCGTTCGCTCCATCCGGACCATGCAGGACCTCTATAACTACCTGATCCTGATCAAAAGCGAGCAAAAAGGGGCCTGATTCGATGACGCCCCCGGCGGCTCATGCCAATTCGCCTATTTCTCTGGCATCTATCCTGTGGCTCAACATTTGTTTCTGGTCGGCCGTCCCGCTCGTCACCTGCATGTTCCTTCTGGTGGGCATACCGTATGTCAGCCTGTTCCTGCTCATTTCCCGAAGCCGCCGGCGAACCAAATGGGTCATTCGCCGGTCCATCAGCAATTACGGTTCGGCCGTTCTGAAATGCGGCTGGCCGCTGGTTCGCGTGCGGTATGTCGATTACGCGCCGAACGATTCGCCCCCGTTCGTGTTCGTTTCCAATCATCGCTCGTCTTCCGATGCGTTCCTCATGGCGTGTCTTCCCTTCGAGTGCATCCAGGTGTTGAACAACTGGCCGTCGAGACTTCCCGTGGTGGGGCCCGTTGCCTGGCTCGCGGAGTATTTGAAAGTCCGCCAGATGACCTTGGAAGCTTTCATAAAAGCGGGCACTCGTCTGCTGGCCAGCGGCGTCTCCATCATCACCTTTCCCGAAGGTACGCGCTCGGGATCGCGCCGGCTCGGGCCGTTCCACGGCTCGGCATTTCGGTTGGCCCAGCACGCCGGCGCCAGCATCGTGCCTTTGGCGATTTCGGGGAATGAGAACATTCCCAGGCGCGGATCGATCGTGCTTCATCCGGGCCGGATCACCGTTGCCAAGCTTCCCGCCATCACCCGCGAGCAATACAACGATTTGTCCGCCTACAAGTTAAAGAACCTGGTTCGAGATAGAATCCGGCAGCATCTGGAAACGCTGCCGGCTTGAGGACTTCTCAAACCAATGCGTGGCGCTGAGGACCGGAGCAGTAGAGAGGCCATTGCAGGAGCGCAACGTGCGTGGCGATTGCTCAATTCGAATTAACGGCCTCGGTTTCAGCCGCGAGGAAATCGCCGCATGCGCCGAGCGCACCGGGTTGCTGTCGTTGGAAATCGACTTGGCATGCCCGGGTGATTGCCAGTGTGCAGCCTGCCAATCATCGCCGCAAGCGGCTCGGCCCACTCTGTCTTTGCCGGAAATTTTTGGTCTCCTCGACCAGGCCGCTGCGCTGGGCGCTCGACGGTGCATTCTCGTTGACAGCGAGCCCACTTCATATGCCGATCTTCTCCAACTCATCGACCATATCCACGCGGCGGGGATGCAGGTCGAACTCTTCACAAACGGCGCCGCCCTGAGCGACGCGACGGCACGGTTTCTGCGCCAGCGCGGGGTGGCCGTGGTTCTCAAGCTCGACTCGCTGAATCGCGACATAGCCAACCGTCTGGCCGGCAATGATCACGCATACGACACGGCCCACGCCGCTTTGGCCAACCTCAAGCGAGCCGGCTATGGCGATTCGATTGCGCCGCGACTGGCGGTTCGCACGGATATCTGCGACGAAAACCTGGGCGAGATTCCCGCGATATGGCGTTGGGCCCGATCGCAGAAAATGGAACCGTACGTTCAGATCATCACGCCGCGGTCTCGGGCGGATGAGAAGCCCAGGTTCATCGCGCCCGAGCGGGCGAAACTCCTGTTCGAGGAGCTTGGGCGAATCGACCACGATGAATTCGCACGGGATTGGGAAACATCGCCGTCGCTCATCGGCAGGTCCTGCAAGCGTCATCTTTTCGCCTGTCATGTCACGCCCTGCGGGACGATCTTTGCCTGCGTCGGGGTCACGATTCCGCTCGGCGATATTCGCGTTGAGCCGTTGGCGGAAATTCTGAATCTCAGCGAAGTGCTCGAAAACATCCGGGCGTTCGAGCAAAAGGTGAAGGAGCCGTGCCGAACCTGCTGCAAGACGGTCGACTGCTACGGTTGCCGCGGGGCGGCCTACCAACTCACCGGCGATTACCTGGCCGGGGACCAGCTTTGCTGGAAAGCCAAGGGCGTCGAAATTCCATCGCTGCCGATCGGCGTTCAGGGCATCATCCCCCACGGCCCGTCGATGCGCATGATCGACCGGCTCGTTCAGATCGGCGAGCGCTACGCCCGCACCGAGTTCGTCGTCAGGCAGGATTCCGTCCTCGTGGACGCTTCGGGCCGGCTTGACGAGTTGGCCTACATCGAGATGATCGCCCAGTCCTTTGCGGCTTGCCACGGCTTTCATCTCACCGGCGAGGTGGGCAAGGTCCATCGCGGCCTTTTGATCGGGATCAAGGACCTGATCGTTTCCGGCGAGGCTTTTGTCGGCGACCGGCTCACTGTCATCGTCCGCAAGATCACCCGTTTCGGCGATTTCGGCGTTGTCGAAGGCGATGTCCTTCATCAAAATGGAAAGCTCATGGCCACCGGCCAGGTCAAGATATGGCGGCCCAGCAATGAATTCCTGGAAGCGATGATCCCATGACTCGAATCGCCCAAATTTTCGCCGCTTGCGTGGTTCTGGGGCTGGCCGGTTTGTCCACAGCCGAAAATTCCCCTGCGGATTCCACGACCCAGCCCTCCGCGGCCAGCGGTCCCACCACGCGCATTTCTCTCCAGCAGCTCAACCATCTTCAAAGCGAGCTGAAAGACGTCGCCACGGTGGAGGCGGATTTTGTCGAACAAAAAACGCTGGCGATGTTGAATCACACCCTCACGATCCGCGGGCATTTCGCGCTGCAAAAGCCCGACCGCCTGATCTGGATCGTTCGTGAGCCGGTCCGATACGCCATTCGCATCGAGGGCGACGAAGTTCAGCAATGGGATGAAGATACCAACCGGGTTGACGTGATCCACCTCGGCGGCGATCCGACGTTCAAGGCCGTCTCAGAGCAGATTCAGGCCTGGTTTCTCGGCGATTACAAAGCACTCTCGAAAAGTTATGAAGTGGACGTGCTCAGCGAAAATCCGCTTTCGCTGCGGTTCGTTCCGCAAACCGACTCGATGATGGGCAAAGCCATGACCCGGATTGACATCGTCTTCGCCCAGGACGAGCGCTACATCGAAAAGATGGTGATGAATGAAACCGGCGGCAATGTGACCGTTCTGACATTCGTCCACACCCAGGTGAATCAGCCGATCAAGGACGAAATCTGGAGGATGCCTCCGAATGAGCGATGAAGCAAAGGGTGACCGACCGGGCGGAAAGTGGATGGTCATCTGCATCGTCGCGGTAGCCGTGGTTTCCGCCGCCGGCTGGCTGCGTCTGCGCATCGACAGCTCCCTCGAGCCCCTTCTGCCGGAGCACAATCAGGCCAGGCAGACCATTCTTTTTCTGCGCGATTCGACTTTCGCCGACAAAGCCGTCTTGTGGTTTCGATTAACCGGAACCGGCTCGGTCTCCGACCTGATCGCCGCCGCCGACGCTACGGAAAAACACCTCGATCCAAAACTGATCACCCGCGTCATCCAGCCGCCGAGTGAATCCAGCGCCGTGGACGAAGCGATCGGGCTGCTGGATCACGCCGGCGAGTTGCTGGACGAGAATGATCTGATCGATCTGCAGAAAGCCGCCGCGCCCGATGCGCTTCGCAAGCGCATGCGTGAAGTTTATATGCAACTGGCCAAGCCCGAGGGAGCGTTCCTCCAGCAGATCATTCGCCGCGACCCGCTGGGCATCAGCACCAGAATCCTCACTCGGCTTTACGCACTGACGAACGGCCTGGGTTTTCGGGTGGAAATCAAAGACGGCCACTTCATTAATCCCGACGGCCGCCAGTTGATTCTGGTGCTGGAAACATCCACAACCGCGACGAGCCTGTCCAGTTCCGAAGCGCTGGTCGCCCATCTCCAGAGCCTGTGCAGTGCCGCGCCGCCGGGAATTCTGATCACGCCCATCTGCGGCCAAATCCACACGGTGCAGAACGAACAGCTCATGCGCCACGACATTCGCATGGGGGGGGCGATCAATGCGATCGGGTTCCTTCTGCTGTTTCTGCTGATCTCTCGCGACTGGCAAGTCGCGTCGGTATTCCTGCTTCCGCTGCTGACCACGGGGCTGACCATCGGCCTGTACGCACTGGTTCATCCGAACGTCTCCGCCATGGTGATCGGCCTGAGCGTCGCGATGGCCGGCAGCGCCGTCGATTACGGCATCTACGTCTACACCGCCGTCCGGATGGGCCCCGATCGCCGCGCCAACATGCGCCGCATCCGCCGGCCGATTCTGATCAGCCACCTGACAACCCTCGGCGTGTTCGTCGCGTTTGTCTTTTCCGAAGTCCCCGCGTACCGGCAATTGGGATATCTCACCAGCATCTCGCTGGTTCTATCGTTGCTGGCGGCGCTGTTCATTCTGCCAAACATCCTTCGGCCCGGAGGACGCATCTTGGGCTTGGGCCGCGGCATGTCGCTGCAGCGGTGGGGCAAAATCACCGCGCCCCTCACCATCGTCGCCGCCATGCTGGTGATCGCCGCGATCTTCATCTCCCGAAAAATCAAATTCGATTCCGACATCACCCGTTTGGACGGTGTCAGTCCGGCGGTGCGGCAAGCCGAGAGCGATTTCCAAAAAACTTGGGGACGGTCCGACGTGCAACAGGCGCTTCTGGTTGTAACCGCCCGGACCAAGGACGCGGCCGAACAGGCCAACGATGAAGTTTACAAAATCGTCGCCCCTCGACTGCCCGAAGGACAATTCGTATCGCTTAGCAGCATCTGGCCCTCGCCCGCCAATCGCCGCGCCAACGAAGCGCGATGGCAACAATTCTGGTCGCCGCGGCGAATTTCGGACCTTCGCCGTGATTTGGCCGCGGCCGGCGAGCCGTACGGCTTTTCCGCCAATGCGTTCCAACCCTTTTTCCAAAGCCTCTCGAATCCCCCGACCGACGACCGGCCGCCGGCGATTATTTCCAGCATTGAAGACCAATTCACCGCCCGTTCCAAAGGCGACTGGCAGATGCTGAGCTATTTCGACGACACGCCCCAGAGCGTCGCGGCAGTGGAGGCGGCGATACGCGGTCGGCCTGATGCCGAAGTGGTTTCGCGCGGCGTGCTGGCCAGCGCGCTCAAGGAATCGGCCATTTCCGAAACTCACCTTCTGGTCGGCATCAGCGTCGCGTTCATCGTTATTTCTGTTTTGCTCCTCACCCGCAGCCTGTTCAAATCGCTGATGATCCTGTTGCCCGTCCTGGTCGGACTGGTTGCCATGCTGGCGGTCCTGGAGATGATGGGGCTTTCCATGAGCCTGCTCACGGTGATCGCCGCGATTATCGTGCTGGCTCTGGGCAGCGATTACGGAATTTTCGCCGCCTACGCCTGGGACGCCCGCGAGACGATTCTTGGCCAGGGAATGTCGTCGATTCATCTCTCCTTTTTGACGACGCTCGTGGGAACCGGCGTCATGCTATTCGCGAAACACCCAGCCCTGTTCGTCGTCAGCGTCAGCCTCACCTCCGGTTTACTGGCCGGGTATCTCACCGCATTTCTGGTGATTCCGGGAATCTGCTTTCTATGGTTCAACCGCACGAAACCGGAGGCCACATGAATCGGCGATGGACCGCGCCGGCGATATTGCTGCTCGCGCTGGTCGCCGGCTGCGCCCCCGAGCCGTTCCAGCGCGCGCCGCTGCCGTTGCTTAAGGATGTCAACCCGCAGGCGGTGCGCAACACTTTCGCCCGCGGTGTGCCGGACCGATTTACATCGGATGACACCATCATCATCCACGCGCCCTTTCACCACGACCTGGCCATCCTGGGCGTTCTTCGCGTCAACCGGCCGGCCGGCACGTTTGAACTGGTTGGCCTGAACCAGCTTGGTGTCGAGCTGTTTCAACTCAGCGGCGATTCTCAAGGCGAGACGATTCGGTCCGCGCTCCCTCCGCTGATGAAACAAAAGAGCGTGCTGCTGGCGATCGCAAAGGATATCCGCAGGATGTATTTCGATCTCGTGCCCGAAAAAGACGCCAAAATCGAAACGGACTCAAACACGGTTCAGTTTACCGAGGACACCAGGCATGGCGAACTGGTCTATGAATTTGGCGGCGACCCGCCCGTTCTGCTGGAAAAACGCCATGAGGGTTGGTTCGGAGCAAGTTGGAAAGTGCGATATTACGATTACGCCTCTTCGTCCGGCAGACTTTACCCGCGCGGAATCGTCATGGATAATGGGCATTATCACTATCGCATCATCGTGAAGAATCGAGATTTGGGAGCTGAATAGGCAGAATCAAAGAAATGCAATTTTTGCCACAGATAAAAATCAGATGCACACAGATGAAATGCAATGGAATTCTTTCCATCTGTGTGTATCTGATTTTCATCTGTGGCCAATATTCTTTCTCTTCGTCGTGGCGCAATTGAATTTTCCAGGACAGACCAGGACAGGCATGAATTCGATCCGCGAACAGATTCGATCGATGCTGCACGTGGAACCGCGCGACGGCGGGTTTCGCGCGGTTCTCAGCGTCGATCCAAAACTGAAAATCCTGCCGGATCATTTTCGGGATCATCCGATCCTTCCGGGGATTTGCATGGTGCAGGCGGTGCTTTTGGCCGGCGCGGCCCGACAGGGGGTTGCCGACCTTCACGTTCGCAAGCTCAAAAATGCGAAAATGCTGCAACCCGTGCGGCCGGGCCAGCGGGTCGTCATTGATGCCCAGATGACACCGACCGACGGCGGCGATTTTCTCATCAAGGCGAAATTTTTCGCCGAGGATCAGCGATGCGCGGAGTTTTCTCTCGTGGCCGGCCCCATCGCCGCCGGGCAAGGAGCGCTGCCGTGAGCCATCTTCCCAGGCGGCAAAAGGGCAACTATTTTCCCGCCGTGGCGGAGGCGCCCGCTCCGCTGATCGTTCGGCTCAAACATCGCATCCGCTTCAGCGATGTCGATCCCATGGCCGTTCTCTGGCACGGGCGTTACGCCCAGCTTTTCGAGCAGGCCAACGAGGAAATCGGCCGATCGTGCGGCCTGGGCTATGCCGATTTCCATCGCGAACGCCTTCGAGCGCCCATCGTGCAGATTCACGTCGACTATTTCGCTCCGGTCGGGCTGGGCGAACAGGTGACCATCACCGGCAAGATGGTCTGGGACGACGCCGCTCGCATGAACATGGAGTACGCGGTCCACAAGGAGCGCGGGCCGCTGGCCGCCACCGGATACACCGTGCAGATGTTCGTTGACGAAAGCGGCATGCCTCTGATGGTGTGCCCGCCGCTGCTGGAAAAATGCCTCAAGCGCTGGAAGGCCGGCGAGTTCGCAGAGTTGCGATGAACGTCGTTATTGCCCAATCGGATGTTGCGACCGCGTACGGATGGGGGCTCGACGCGCTGTGGAATGGTCTGCTCAGCAATCGAACCGCCATCCGTTCAACCGACCGTTTCGCTCAGCGCGGGTTCCTCAGCAACCAGGCGGCCATCGTGCCCGGACTTGAAGTTTCGCCCCAGGAATCCCGCGCGCTGGCCATGCTCAAGCGGCTGCTGTTTCCCCTGATCGGCAAGCTCGATCCGAAGACGCCGCTGATCCTCGCCACGACGGTGGGCGAAATCGAATACGTCGAATGGGCGATCCTCAATCATCGGCCCGACCTGGCGCTCCAGTCGCGGCCGCAGGTGCTGCTCGGACGGATCAAGCATTTGCTGGGCCTCGTCGGACCAGCCACGGTTATTTCCTCCGCATGCGCCTCCTCCGCCATTGCGCTGGCGCGAGCCGCGGCCGCGATCCGCCGGGGCGACGCGAAAAAAGTTCTGGTGGTCACGTGCGACTCGATTTCGGAGTTCGTTTATTCCGGCTTTTCGACCCTGCTTTCGCTGTGCGATGAACCGGCGCGTCCTTTCGACGCCGAGCGCAGCGGCTTGACCCTTGGTGAAGCTGCCGCGTGGGCCCTCCTCGAGTCGAATGATTCGCCGGATGATCGGGCGATGTCGATTCTCGGCTGGGGCAACACCACGGATGCGGTCCATATGACCGCGCCCGACCGCAATGCTCGCGGACTATCGCGTGCCATCGCCAAGGCCTGTTCGATGGCCGGTCGGACCGCCGGCGAGATTTCCTTCATTGCCGCCCATGGCACGGCGACGATGTACAGCGATGCGATGGAATTGCTGGCGTTTAGCGCCGCCACCGCTGCTCCCAAGCCGATTTTTTCGGTCAAGGGCGGCATTGGCCACACGCTGGCGTCGGCTGGACTGGTGCAGATTCTCATCGCCGGCCGGGCGATGTCGCTCGGCCTGGTGCCGCCGACCGTCGGGCTCGCGGTACCCGACCCCGCCGCCGCGGCCTGGGTGCATAACACGCCCGTCGATCTCGGCCGGGCGCCGCTGGCGCTTTCGACCAGTTCGGGTTTCGGCGGCGTGAACACCGCGGTCCTTCTCGGCGGGGCAGAACAATCGTGATCCGCGCCGTCTCCTGGTTTTGTGCCGATCATCACGGCGTTTTCGTGCCGGGCGGACGCTCGTGGCAAAAGCCGTCGCCGAAGCTGTCGGTCGCCGCGGATATTCTGGCACTGGTCGGTCGGCCCGTGAATTACTACCCCCGCATGACGACCGAGGCCCGCCATTGTCTTTGTGCCGCCAGCATGGCGCTGGCCGCGACTCCATGGCGAGCATCGGGCAACCCCGAAATCGGCCTCTTATGCGGCGGTTCCGACGGATGTCTCGCCGCCAATCAAGAATATTTCCGCGATTATGTCGCCAGCGGCCGGTCGCTTGGACGCGGGAATCTGTTTATTTACACTCTTCCCACCAGCGTGCTTGGCGAAGTCGCCATCGTCCTCTCACTCGCCGGCCCGTGTTTGTTCATCCATGACGAGACGCGCCCGCTGTCGGCGCTGGCTCGCCACGCTCGGGAGTTTGTTGTCGATGGAGAGGCAAATGCGATGCTGGCCCTGTGGAGCGACACCAGCGCCGCGGTCTGCCTCGCCGTCGACGGCGGCGGGGACGATTCTGCGTGGTTATCGAAAGAATTGTCTCCCCTGCAATGGGCTGGTGAATTTCAGGGATTGGTTCAGTCGCGAGCGCCCGCGTAACGAGGGGCTTGTGGAAGGCTAAATTCAAATGGAAGCGCGAAGACAGACGCGAAGAGGAATTTGCCACGGATAAAAATCAGATGCACACAGATGAATTACAAAGGCGATTCTTCCATCTGTGTGCATCTGATTTATATCTGTGGCTAAAAATGTATTTATGAGCGGGCGACCGGCAAAGTGGTTTCGTGATTGAATGACCATGACCCAAATCTGCTGCGGCATTCCGGTTTACAACAACGCCGCCACGATCGCCGACGTGGCCCGGCGCTGCCGCGGGCAAATCGCCGGCGTCGTGGTCGTCGATGACGGCAGCACCGATGCCGACTTGCGCGATCTTCTCAAGACGCTCGACGTCACCGTTGTTCGCCATCCGTCGAATCAGGGCAAAGGCGCCGCCCTGTTGACCGCGTTGCAATTCGCCGCGGAGCGCGGGGCGGAATATCTCCTGACGATCGACGGCGACGGCCAGCATTTTCCCGAAGATATTCCCCGGTTCCTTTCCCGGCTTTCGCCGGATGCCATTTTGCTCGGCTCGCGCGAGACCATCGTCGGCGACATGCCGCGGTCCAGTCTGTTCGGGCGCGAATTTTCCGATTTCTGGATCTGCGTCGAATCCGGCGCCAGCCTCCGCGACACCCAAAGCGGGTTTCGCGTTTATCCCGTGAAACACGTGCTGAATCTGCGGCTGGTGTGCCGGCGTTACAATTTTGAAATGGAAATTCTCACGCGGGCGATCTGGGCCGGCCTGAGCGTCTTGAGCGTGCCGGTTCGGGTCTGGTATCCCAACCGCTCGGAAAGGGTTTCCAGTTTCCGGCCGTTTATGGATAACCTGCGCATCTCACTGCTCCACGCCCGGCTGGTAGCGCGCCGCCTGCTGCCCATTCCGCATCGCAGACTTCCCGGTGTGTCCTCGCCAGTGAGCCGAACGCCGGGACAATGGCTCAAGCATCTGTGGACGGAAAATTCGAGTCCGCTGGGTCTGGCCGCGGCGGCGGCACTGAGCGTGTTGCTGTGCATTCTGCTCTGGCCGTGGGGCCCGATCGCGGCCGCGTATCTGGCATTGCGTTGGCATCTGAACAAGATGGTGGTGCTGGCGAGCATGGCGGCCTGTCTGCCGCGGGCGCTTCCCGCATTTTGCATCGGGGTTGGACGAAGCGTGCTGCGGCCGGATGTCAGCCCATTTCTGGTCTGGTACGTGGGATCGCACATCGTGGCATTCCTGGCTGCGCCCGCGCTGGCGCTGTTGGTGTATAACGTCGCGCGCCGATTCCGGGCCGAGCCGTCGTCTCTCGCGGGGAATCAAACATGAACATCGTTGAGTTGATTCGCCGGGAGACCCGCCAGCACGCCGCCCGGACGGCGATCGTCGAAGGCTCGCGCACGATCGCCTACGGCGAGCTGCTCGACCGCATCACCGCGCTCGGCAAACTGCTGGCCGATCGCAATATCGGCCCGGGCCAGCGCATCGCGTTTCGCTGTGCCGACGGCATCGATTATGTGATCGGCGCCCTTGCGTTGCTGGACTGCGGCGCGGCCGTCGTGCCGGTGTCTGATTCGCTGACCGCGGGCGAAGTGCTGGAAACGATCCAGCGCATCGACGTAAACGGCGTGCTCACGCACCACAGTTTGCCGGAGTCCGACGGGGGTGAATCCGCGGAAATAATCGACGATGTTTTCCTATGGCGATCGCGCCCGGGCAGTGCGGAGCTGGATCATCGCTGCCGCGATCTGGGCGCGGCGTTCATCCGCTTCTCCTCCGGCACCACCGGCGAAAGCAAGGGCGTCGTGATTTCCCATCGCTCCATCGAGCAGCGCACGGATGCGGCCAACCGGGGCCTGGCGATTTCGGATCGCGACGTGATTCTTTGGGTTCTGGGGATGAGCCACCACTTTGTCGTTTCGATTCTTCTGTTCCTTCGCCGGGCGGCCATGATCGTGGTGGCGAACCAGCGGTTTCCGTTTTCGGTTCTGGAAGCCACCGAGCGCCTTCGCTTCACGTTCATTTACGGCTCGCCGGTGCATTTTTACCTGCTGGCCGTTTCCAACCTGGTGTCGCCGGAATCGCTCGGCAGCGTGCGGATGGCCATCAGCACGTCGATGAAAATGCCGCCGGAGATTTTTGACCAGTTTTCAAAAAAATTCGGACTCGCCCCCTCCGAGGCCTATGGCATCATCGAGATCGGTCTGCCCTTCATCAACACCGAAGCCGGCGCGGCCGGCCAAAACACCGTCGGCCGGATTCTGCCCGACTATCAGTTGCGGATTGAAAACCCCGACAGTGAAGGCGTCGGGGAAGTGCTGGTCAAAGGCAAAGGAATGTTTGACGCCTACTTTTCTCCCTGGCGGCTGCGCGACGAGTGCCTGCGCGACGGCTGGTTCGACACCGGCGACCTCGGCCGCGTGGATGAGCAGGGCCGCCTGCATCTTCTGGGCCGCAGCAAGACGGTGATCGTTTGCGCAGGGATGAAAGTGTTTCCCGAAGAAGTGGAAGAGATCATCAATTCCATGCCGGGGGTCAGGGAGTCGCTCGTCCTGGGACGGGAGCATCCACAATTCGGACAGACACCGGTCGCGCACGTCGTCATCGCGGGAAATGCCGACGATCCCGCGAAAGTGATTGGAGAACTTCGCGCGTACTGTCTCAAGCGGCTTTCATCCTACAAGGTTCCGGTGGAATTTCGGCAGGTAAGTTCGCTGCCGAAGACCGTCAGCGGAAAGCTGGCGCGGTCGGCGGGCGTATGACCAAACCGACCTGCGCGCGGCGGGTGGATAGACAAAAAAGAGGATGACCGACCGCGGTGTCCGTGACGGCCGAATGGGCAGCGCGTCAATTTGAAACTACAGAGCCGGGGCGTGCCGCCCCGGTCCGGGCCGACACGGCCCGGCTCCGTTGAATAACTCAAATTGATCCACTACCGCCGAATGCGCTGGCTTGTGTATCAGCAAGCGCAGCGGTTGCGGATGGCGAGGGATCCATTTGGGACGGTTAACCGCGGCATGTATAGGGGAGTCCCGCAAGATTCCACTTGCAAGCATAGAAGTGCTAGGTATAATGGTTTCACCGAGAGGTTTTAGTGAAGTTATCCAAAGACTTGGTTGCCGCTTCTGCCCGCCCACTGGTGTTGGCCATATTAGCGCGTGGTGATGGCTACGGTTACGCTATCATTCGGGACATCCGCGCTTTATCCGGAGGACAACTGGAATGGACTGAGGGGATGCTCTATCCGGTTCTGCACCGGTTGGAGCAGGAGGGGCTGATCGCCTCTCAATGGGACGTGGCGGAGAACGGACGTAAACGGAAGTATTACCGGCTGAAAAAGGACGGTTCCCGGGCGCTCGCTCATGACCAAGAGCAGTGGGGCATCGTACAAGCCGTCCTTCAAAGACTCAGGGAGACCTCCGCATGCGCGAGTTAACCCCTTCCCATGGCTTTGACTTGGAGTACACCATCGCATCCTGGCGCGCCCAGCTTTCCTGCCAGCAAAACTTAGGCGACCAAGATGTCCGGGAACTGGAAGGACATCTGCGGGATGGGATCGAGCGCCTATGTTCGGTTGGTCTAACCATGGAGGAGGCGTTCTGGGTGACTGCGAAACGGTTGGGCGATCCGACCGCACTTTCTCTGGAATTCGCAAAAGTGGGCGGCAGGGAGACGCCCATGAAAGCGATCCGCGCGGGCATCGGTGTTCTCGCGGTGCTGCAGATCGTCTACTGGGCCAAGCTCATCCCATGGTACCCGTGGGAATTCTATCACGCGGTAGATAACTTGATGGCTCTGCCCAATTATTTATTCGTCGCCGCCGGTTTTGCCGGGTTCGCTATTGCGGTGCGGCCGAATATCTTCGGGGGGCTGCGAAAAATCACGAAATGGTTCAATTTCAGCGGCGTTCTGTTGGTTCTCGCCTTCACGCTTGCCCAGCGAATTGGATCGGTGCCAGACCGAGTCTCGTCCCCATTGTTTGTTCTTTCCATTACCGCGCCGCCGTTTCTGCTGGCCGTGCTCTTGGCCGCTACGAAGCCGATGGACGACAACAGGAGAAAAGTCTCTTAGTTAGATATATTCGTGAGCGATAGGCCCCGCCGGCGCCGCATGTCGCTGCTCCCAACGATCCAGCGGCTAGTCAATCAACGACGACTTGAACACCCGCATGAGTTGGCTGGCCGCGCGATCGTCCAGGGCGCCTTGCACATACGAAATGACGAGGTTGAAACGCCCGCGGAAATATGTCATGCAGATGTTCAGTCCCGGCGGGCAAAACACCAGGGGCGTGTGAATCAGATTCACGGTCGGCAAGCCCATGAAAGTTTCGCCGGAAAAACCCGTCTCGCGCAGGCACGCGAAATAGAACGAGCACATCCGGCCCCCGGCGACGAGTCCCAATAGCTTGCTGCCGATCCAATGCGGGCAGATTCGGCCCAGGGCAGCCGCATCGGCCATCGCGAAGGGAAGCTGCTGCTTCATGTGATCGAGGAACTGATCCCGCAACGCAAGGGCGGCTTGTTTCGTTGACGGCGGAGCATCGGCTTCCAGATAAAACGGCATCAGTGAAAAATGGTTGAAAAGAAATGATTCCCATTCCTGATTCACCGGCCGCATGTTGGCGGAAGTGAAAACCGTGTAATGCGTTCCGGGCAGGAGCGACGCGGCACACGCTTGGCGCACCGCGAGAATGGCGCGGGCGGTCGCGGATGGCAGGATGATCGGCACGCCGATTTCCTCGCCGGCTATTTTGCTGAAATTGGCCGTTTCCTCGGCGGACAGCGTCTCGTGCACGAACCGAACCGGCCGGAACATGGCGGCCGGCGGCATTCGCAGGCCGCGGACATCCAGCTCGTGCAGACGGAACAGCATTTGGTTGAGCGTTTTTCCGGATTGGAATCGCCGGGTCCATTGATCGACGTGTGCCGGCTCGGTTTGCTTCACGCGCGGCGCGACTTCATCGACCCGCTTTTGCCAGGACAGATCGAGCAGGCGGAAAAATGTCTCTACCCCGAATGCATCCATCATCCGATGGTCGAATACGATTCCGATTCGCGATCGCCGCCGGCCGATGCGCACCAGCATGCACCGCAGGTGCTGCCATTCCGAATCGAACGGCGCGTTGACGTGGTCGGCAAACAACTGCTCGGCCTGGTCGGCATCATCGGGAGGCAAATCCACCACTCGCAGCGGAATGACGGAATTCCGCGGGGATTTCGAAATTCTCCAGTACGGAGCGAGGTTGATCCAATCCCGCGCCACCCGGCCGTGAATCAGCGGAAATCGGCCCGAGAGTTCATCCAGGGCCGCGCGAAGCGTTTCTTCGGCCAGCGCTCCATCGACATCCAGGATTGCCTGGGAGAAACCACCGATGCCGGTGGTCTTTCGGGCGGTGTGTCCCATCGCCCCGACGAGCCAATCTATTCCCGTCAGATACCGGCGCCGAGGGGAGTATGGAAGAGACAGATTCAACTCTTGCGTCCCGCCTGAATCGCCGCCGCCAGGTTGCGGGCGGTCTTGGTGTCTTCGCTGGTGATTCCGGTTTTCATCAGGGCGACGCCGAATTTCTGCTCGATGACGATCAGCAACGAGACGAAGCGGAGCGAATCGATGCCCAGGACCGTCAGATCCGATTCCCCAGTAAGCGTGCCGGATTTGAGCGCGACGAGAACTTCAATTTCCCGGCAAAGCTGCTGCTGGATGGATTCGATGGTGATTTCGTCTGTCATGGGCGAACGAGTCCTTCTAGGTTCATCTTTTTGTCAGCAGCAGCGACGACGCAAGCGGATCGCATGATGGCTTAAAAGTCGCGGCCTTGTCAACTGCGACAGAAGACGCATCCGCGGTGGAAGCCGACTGGATGATCCGTCCCAGCGGCCGCCCGGCGCGGATCGCGAGCATTCCTCCAAGCAATTGAAACGCGGAACTGCTGGCCGTGTGCCCGAAGTAAGGACTGAACGTGGTGGTGTGTCGGGCAACCGCCGCCGGTTTTTGGACCGCCGGCGACGGAATGGCCGGAACATCCAACATCATCAGATCCAAATCCGCGGGCAGCGCCGTTGCTTCCAAATGAGCGAATCCACCGTCGTCCGCGGGCCCCAGCATCAAAAAGACCGCGCCCTCGCCCGGCACAAATCCCTCCTTGCCAAGCAGGCGCGAAGCACAGTGGATCAATACGTCGCCGATTTCCTCCACCGCCCCGACAAGCACCCGATCGCAAACCCCCTCCTCCAGCCAGCATTGCGCCAACAGAATGGCCTGCTCAAAGCCGATTTCGAAATCGGTTGTGGTCAGCGACGGCCCGCGCAGTTCCAGCACTTCGGTGATATATGCCGCCGCCGCCCCGTGAACCGAATGCGAAAAATCGGTCGGTAACGCCTCGGCGTCCCCGCAATCCAGAATCCCGTCGAGAAAACGGAATCCGCGGCAGTGGGGACCGAAGCCGGATGAGACGATCAATCCGATTCGTTGCCTGGCAATGCCTTCGCACGCGGATGGTGCGCCGATCCAGCAATCCGATGCCGCGACGGCGGCCATCCGGGCAAAGCGATCGGCCCTGCGCATGCGGCGGCTGAGAGCCGGGCCGGGCAGGAAATCATCGTTCACGCGAAGAACCCCGGACGACGCCGGGGCGGGCCGCTCCAATTGTTCTTGTATCGCCGGTAAATCCCGCCCCAGCGGCGTGACGGCTCCGACTCCGAGGATGCTTGCTCGCCGCGCGGTCACGCGAGCCTCCGAATCAACACCGCCGCGTTGTTGCCGCCGAAAGCGAGCGAAGTCGAAAGCGCGCAATCGCCGCTGATGGTGCAGCGCCGGCGAACCGGCGCGACCGGAATATCGTCAGCCTGATTCTCAAAACCCGCGCTGCCGGGAATCCACCCCTCGCGCAGGCCCAGCAGCGTGAACACCGCCTCAAGGCCGCCGGCGGCGCCCAGCGTATGGCCGGTGTATCCCTTGGTCGACACGAACGGAACGCCGGATTCGAAAACGCGCGCGATCACCTTTCCCTCGGCCCGGTCGTTGTCCACAGTTGCCGTTCCGTGAGCGTTGATGAACGCGATCCGTGCCGGAGCGACTTTTGCCTGCGACAGGGCGGTTCTGATGGCCAGATCCAAACCACGGCCGTCGGGATGCGGGGCGGTGAGGTGATGCGCATCGCACGCGCTGCCGAATCCCGCCACGTCGAAGGCGCTCCCTTTACGGCGTTGTTTCGCGTGATTCGATGATTCCAACAGAAGAATACCCGCTCCTTCGCCGAGATTCAGCCCGGCGCGGTCGCGGTCGAACGGAGCGCACGGCTGGGAACTCATTACCCCCAGCGACCAGAATCCGGCCAGGGCCACGCGGTTCATCTCATCCGCGCCGCCCGCCACGGCCCAATCGCACAAGCCCCCGCGAATCCAGCTCGCCGCGACGCCGATCGCATCCGTCCCGGAGGAACAGGCGTTCACGATCGTCATGCGCGGGCCAGTAGCGCCGAGCAATTGGCCAATCGCCTGGGCCAGGTTGGCGCGGAGATAGTCGTTCACCGCATCCAGTCCCGGCGCGCCGGGATCGCGGCGATACGCATCGTAGAACGGGATACTATTCAGTTGGGAGGCGACGGTGGTTCCGATGCAGACGCCGACGCGCGTTTGCGGATCGAACTTGTCGATTTCGCCATCCGCCATCGCTTCGCGCAGAGCCTTCATCGCCAGCCGCAGGCTGCGGCTTTGGTTCAGCGCCGGCGGCAGAGTCGGCAATTCGGCGGTGACCTGAAATGTCGGGCAGGTGATTGCACTTTCAAATGGCAGCTTCACGGCGACGTTTCGCCGGGCCGTACGGAACGAATCAATGGTGGACGCAGCATCCCAGCCCGCGCTGGATACCGCACCGACGCCCGCAATCGAGACGGATGACCGCTCCATGGGAAGGGCCGATCTTCACTTGGTCGCGTTGGCCAGCACGTACGGGGCCAGCGTGTTGATCGAGCGGAAAATCTCTCGACCCTTCTGCATGGCTTTCACGTCCAGACCATAATGGCGGCGAAGAAGAACAACGATCTCCACGCCGTCCAGCGAATCCAGCCCCACGCCGTCCTCGCCGAAGAGGCTCGTGTCGTCTTTGATGTCTTCCGGCTTGAGGCTCTCAAGGGAAAGATTTTCCACGACGAGGCGTTTCAATTCCGCTTTGATCGTATCCAGAGACCGGGTATTGTCGCTTCCCACGTTGTCGGCATTCCTTTCAAGGACAGATGGATTTCAGTTTAAGAGCCCGTGCAGTTTACCGCAACCGGCCCGGTCAGGCGTGTCCGCTCAGGCGCACGCCGCCGCCGGATTCTTATTCGGGATTTGGCTGCTCTGAAGCAGCGAAAAACGACGCCGGCGCGGCACCAACTGCCGCTTGCGGTTCAACTTCACCAGGCGGTCGAAGAGCCACAATCGCCACCGCAGCTTCCAGGGCGGACGCGGAAATACATTGCCCGCCAAAACTCCGATCACCGCTTTGTGGACCTCCATGGGGCCGGTGCCGTTGAGAAACAGCTCGCGGAATGAGTGGTCGTAATACTGCCGAATCAATTGAAACAGTGTGGCGGTGCTTTCTTCCAGGTGGGAGATGTATTTCTTTCTCGCCCGTGCCGCGGAAATGCGCCCGGCCAGGATGTCATCCACGTACTTTGCCACGGCCATCGCGCCGTTGGTTGCGACCGATACGCCGGTGGAAAAAATCGGGTCCATGAACGCCGCCGCGTCGCCGATGAGAAAATATCCGTCCCCGGCATACGGACGGCATCGGTAGCTGAAATCCGCCAGGACGCGATTGGGTTCGTTGGTTCCCACCGCCTCCCTCATTCGCTCCTCCACGGCCGGGCATCGGGCAATGCCCCACGCCAACATTGCATCCGAATTGATATTCTCGCTCTGGCTGATACGCCGGGCCACCTCCGCGTCCAGGACCATTCCCACGCTGGTGCGGTGCTCGTTCAGCGGAATGGCCCAGAACCATCCCTCGTCCATCATGGCAATCAGCGGCTGCCCCTCTTTTCGACCAGGCGGACGCCAGACTTTGTCGAATTGGTTGAAGTACGCGACCTTCCGCAGGTGCGGCTCCTCCGCCGTTTTTCGCGTTCCCAGATGCCGGCCGACCACCGTTTGTTGGCCGCTGGCGTCGAGAAGAAATCGCCCGCGGATTTCACCGGCATCGGTCAAAATTCGCACATCGCCATCCGTCAGGGAAAGAATCTGTTTGACCGTGACGTTCTGGCGCACTTCCGCGCCGCCGCGCTGGGCCTCCCGCAGCAACATCTCGTCGAAGATCGACCGCTCGATGTTGAAGGTCTCGGGGCACGGGCAGAATCCATCGGAGAATTCGATCTCCAGGTGTTTTCCGCCATACCCCATGGCAAACTCAGCCCCGAATTTCGGGACGTGCGGCAGCTTGCGCAATTCCGGCTCCAATCCCAGTTCACGCAACCGATCGAACGTGGCCGGCAGAAACGATTCGCCGATGTGAAAACGCGGGAATTGCGTTTTTTCAAGAACGATCGCGCGCCGTCCGAGCCGGGCCAGCGCCAAAGCGACGATCGAACCCGCCGGTCCGCCGCCGATCACGATCGCGTCCCAAAGCTCCGTTGACTGACCATTCTCCGGCATGCCCGGCATTATGATTCAAGCCGTCCCGAGGTGCAATCAATCAAAGATATGCTCGCGCAGAGCCGCGCCTCTGCGTGAGATCGTTTTCATTGCTTTCAGGAAAATCAACTCGCCACGCCGTGTCACCTTTAGTTCCGCTCGAGTTACCCGAAGAAGAGTGAGGCATCCACCTTAAACCGGTCCGCGAGTTTCTTAATCTGAGACTTCGATAGATCGCGATCACCTTTCAAAAACATGGAGACCGCCGACTCGCTGCCGATGATCCGGCCGATGTCCGCCTGACTCAGAGTATTCGACTCCATCAGAGACCGAAGTGCTTCCCGCGGCGTCATCGTTTCATCGATGGCGTGGTAATCATCCTCATATTTGTTCACCAGCACGAGCAATGTATCAAGGTAGTCTCCGGCCCCACTGTCGAGATCGCGGCCCATCAACTCCGAGATCATGCTCGTTGCTTCCTCATGCTCGTCATCGTTTTTGATCGTCTTCAGCGGAAAACGCCGCACCAGTTCCATGTAGGTATCGCCGGTCCGTGCAGACTTGCGGGATTTCGTCTTGGGCATATTCAACTCCTCAAAACAGCTTCTTCCACAGACCCTTGCCGTATTCCTTATGATCCATCACCGCTTCAATCTTCACGGTCTGGCGTGTGTAATCGACGTGAGCGACGACGCGATATTTGTTGCCGCCGATGTCGAAAATTGTAGCGGTTCGACCGGTGTCGCCAGCAGCAACGTCAGTTTGGCCGAAGGTCGCTTTAGCATCTTGATAATTCTGCCAGCGGGCCTTGCGAGCGATCTTGAACCAGTCGTCAAATGCGCTGGCGTGCCGTTTTCGCTCCGGTTTGGCCTCATAAAACTCCTTTAGCTTCTTTCGGCTAATCACGTTCACGCCTTCACATTATGCGAAGTATTTTAAGGGAAGTCAAGCTGGTGGTTCACATTTTCTCACCTCTTCCAAGAGTGTGCTTAAACAGTTATGCCGGCTGCCGCCAACGCCTTTTCGATTTTGGCGAAGGTGGATTCATCGGGGTTGTTCTTGCCCGCCTCGATGCGGTGAACGGTTTCCTTCCGCACACCCGCCCTGCGAGCCAATTCCGCCTGGGTCCATCGCGCACGCTTCCGCGCCGCGACAATCCGACGGGCCAGCAACGCCCGACCATAGGCGATGGCCGGATAGTTTCCATTGGCATCCGGCGCCGGAAGCGGAGGCAGAGCAGCACCGGCGTCGATTGGATGCCCCGTGAGTCGCTCGAATTCCTTGCGTTCGATTACGACAAACTGCTTCCCGGCGAGTTCTAGAATCTGAGGCACACTGCACCGTCCTATTCGTAAACATCCCTGCGGTTGTCAATGGCGATCACAACCAGATCGCCACCGGTTGGGCGGAAGACGATCCGCCAGTCGCCACAGCGAAGGCGAAAGCAGCCTTTTAGCTTTCCTCGAAGCGGTTTGGCTCCGCTGACTTGCGGCCACCGCTCCAGCCGCTCCAGTGCGTCGTTGATGCGGCGAATCATGCCGGTCGGCGCCTTCTCGAACCCTCGAGCCGCATCCGGGATCAAGATCACCTTCGCCACGAGAACACGCTAAGAGAAGTGACATTAAATGTCAACGCACCCGAGTTTTGATGGGAGATGGGAACCGAGAAATGAGCGTTTTCACAACCCAAGTAAAGCGCTCACGTCCGGGTTGAGCGTGTCGGTTCCGCATCTCCTACGCCCACGCCCCTCCTCGCCGCAGTGCTTTCGATTCCAGCCTTGCACCTGAGCCTCGCCCGACGATAATCCCACCCACGGTCAAGGGCTTTATGAATCAGGACGCGCTTGATAAATACAAGGCCATTTTGAATGACAATCCGGATTTGGCCATTCATCGTGGTCGCCAAACCGAAGCGGACACGCGAGCGAACGTGCTCGACCGACTGATCCATGATGTCTTGGAATGGCCGCGGCGTCCCGACGTCGTCACTCGTGAGCCCTTTGCAAACCCCGGGTTCATAGATTATCAGTTTTTCCACGGCCGGCCGCTCCTTCTACTCGAGGCTAAGCGAGCGGGAATTACGTTTTCGTTTCCTTACCGAAAGCAACCCCGCCGCATTCTGAGGATAGAAACGGGACTCTTAACAGACGCGAAATTGTCCGATGCCGTCAACCAGGTGCAGGGTTACTGCAACAACACCGGTTGCCGATTCGCCGTCGCGACTAATGGCTACTCTTTCATTTTCTTCCGTGCCATCACAGAAGGATCTGCGTGGAAATCAGGCGTTGCCCGCGTCTTCTACGATCCTGGCGACATTGAAACCAACTTTACCGAATTCTGGAATTTGCTCAGCTATGAAGCGGTCACGGACGGCAAGCTCGATGAGGCGTTCCGGCACGGCATTTCAGCCTCACGAGGATATTACAAGCCATTGGACGACCGTGTTGACTCGGACGCAACATACGGGCGGAACGCCCTCAACGTGTATTTGCGTCCCTACGTCGAGAAGTTTTTCGGCGACATCGCTGTTCAGGATACGATCAAAATATTAAAGGAGTGCTATGTTTATTCGCGGCCCATCCAAATTATAGATTACGAATTACAAATTGCGATCGAGGACCAGATTCCTCGGTTTGCCAATTCGACGCGCCCAACTCACCACTCCCCCACCGATCCAGGCGGCGACGTCGGCCGAGCCATAACAGCGGCGGTCGTCGGCCGATCGACTCGCGGCTCAACAATCTTGGTCATGGGCGGTATCGGGTCGGGAAAGTCAACGTTCTGCCGTCGTTTTTTTCGTGTCGTTGCTCCCGGACTGATTGCACCGGGCGGAAAGGCCATGCTGGTTTATCTCGACTTCCTTGGAGCCCCTGACGATCCTCAACAGCTCGAAATCCTAATGTGGAAAAAAGTGTCCTACGCTCTCCGGACAGTCGAGGAGTCTCTGAAGACACGTGCCGTACTCGAACAAGTATTTAAGACCGATATAGATATAACGCGAGAAGTCTACGGTGCTGAAAGTTCGGACACAGCCGCCAGAATAAGCGACCTTATCATCGGACTCTACCAGGACGACGCGCGCTTCGGCGAGAGCGCCCTTCGCTATTGCGCGATGAACCTGCGCATGCCGATTGTCGTGTTCGATAATGTTGACCAATTAAAGATCAACGCTCAAGTCCAACTGTTCACCGCTGCACAGCGATTGGCGAATATGTTTGGCTGCGTTTCTATTCTTGTGTTGCGGGAAGAATCTTATTCCAGCGCGCTCCTAAAGAAGCACCTCACCGCGACAAACATTCGCCCGTACCACCTGTCCTCTCCCAGTTTTCGAGACTTGCTTACCAGCCGAGTCCGATTGGCGCTTGAGGATGCACTGTCTCAGGCCGCCAGTGTGTCTGCAACTGACGAGCAGCGCGAACATGGAGCTGTCGCTTCCCTCTTCGTGTTGCTTCAACATTCCGTTCTTGGCAAGAACCGAAATATTATTCGATTGGTTGATTCGATTGCGTATGGCAACATGCGTCTAGCTCTAAATCTATTCAACAGCTTTATTACTTCCGGCGCAACAAACATTTCCAAGATTCTGAAAACATTTACCGAGCGGGGCGATTACATCGTGCCATTCTACGAATTTGCCAAAAGCGTTACTCTGGGCGATTTTCACTACTACCGCGAGTCGCGCAGCTTGATCGCCAACCTGTTCGAGGTCTCGCGCAGACCCAACGCCAGTCATTTCACCGCACTCCGAATTTTAAACTACCTGGCAAATGCTCCAGTATCGCAAAATGGGGGACGTGAATACGTGGCCCTCCAGGACCTCTTAACTGATCATGCTGAGTTGTTCGGAAATGAGGAGGACTGCAAACAAACCATTCTACGACTTATATCCGAAGACCGGCAACTCTTGGACCTCGACACTCGCCGCACCGATACGCTGGAGGCCGCTTCTGAAATACGTGCTACGTCCGCCGGAATGTATTACCTCCACTTCCTCTCCAATGCCTTTGCGTATTGTGATCTCGTTTGGCACGATACTCCATTTGAGGACCGCGCCGTCTGTGACAGGATCGGCAAAATGATCCGCGAGACCGATATGCTTGTCCGCTTCGAGCGCGTTGAGTTTTTCCTCAGCTACTTACAAACAGAGGAAAAGCGCGAATTTGCGGACCGGGCTTTAGATTATGACCAAGAAGGCCTTTGGGGTCCCTTCATGCCTCGGATCACAAGGCACATTGCCCATGAGAAGGAAATCATACGCGCTCGGCTTCATTTGGGCTAGAAATATCCCGTCACCTATTGAAACATTCGAATCCCATCCCAGCTTAGCATCGCCAATCACCCCTGTACCTATGCCAAGGCATCCGCTAACCGCCGCTGGCAGAAGATCAAGGGAACGACTTGCGGCCAAGAACCGCTCCCAATCGTCGTCCGCACGCTTTGCCGAACGATTCCTTGCCCATATCATCGATCCAGTTGTTGACTCGGGGTCAAAAAAGGCTTCCCGATGCGGACCTTTGAGCTTTTGCGGATTCAAAAAAAGCGAACCCGCGGAATAATTCCTCCCCGATTTCCCCAAATCACGTCCAAAACCTTCACCTCCCCGCCATAGATATAGAGGACCGTCTATTCACGGCAAACAACATCCCATGCTTCCAATCAAAATATTTCCATCCACCATACTTCCCGTCCGTGTTCGTCCGATCCAGGCGGAGCCGATCTATGTTCAGGCCTGGCGAAAACGGCCATATCCGTTTCCGCTGCATGCCCTGCCGGATGTCATGCGCGATTTCGCGATGGAAGCGTATCGCTGCTATCGCGTCGATCCGCTGTGCGCGGTGTTGCCGATGCTGGCAGTGGCCGGGGTGGCCATCGGCAATAGTCTGCGGCTGGAAATCCATGAGGCGCACCCCGTGCCGGCGGTCATCTGGTCGGCCAATCTCTCTTCCCATGAGCCGCGGAATCTGGCGGTGCTGCGGCTCGTGCTTCATCCGCTGCAATCGAATCAGGAGCTTTTCGCGGAGGAGTATGACGTGAAAATGCTCAACTATGACGACTCCATGGAGGAGTGGGAAAACTCCGGCCCGCGGGATCGCGGCCCCAGGCCGCTAAGGCCGCATCCGCAGTTTCCGGTTTTCTATCTGACCAGTTGCGATCCGCTCATCATCGCCCGGAACCTGCGAAGAAATCCCCGCGGATTGGTTCTCTTTCCCGAAGATATGAACGCCTGCCTGCGGGTGCTGGCCACGTCGGGGAAATCCGGGATTCCCGGTTCGTTCGCGTCCACGGTTTTCGATGCGGCCGCTGTGAAGATCGATCTTCACCAAACCTCGCCGCCGGCGATTTTTGTTTCGGCGGCATTTTTGGGGATGACGGGAATATTGGCTCCGCGGTCGGTTTGTTTTGCGGATTCGCATGCGGTCATTTCGCGGTTTCTGCTGGCCCAGCCGGCGCCGCCGGGGCCGCCGTCGGCGAGGGCGTCGTTCGCCAAGTCCATCCGCGCCGAGTGGCATAATCGGCTGATGGATCTCCTGGCCATTCCGTACGAGCCGGCCAAGAGGCGGAATGTTTTGAGATTTACTTCGGCGGCGATGGAGGTGTACGTGGCCGCCCACGATCGCCTGCATGGGCAGGCCGCTTCGCGGAACGATCCGCTGCTGCGGGCGCATCTGGAGAATCTCGTGTCGTACATTCCGCGGCTGGCGCTGGTGATTCAGGTGATGAAAAATCCGCGTCGGCGGGGGAGACGCGTCTCCCGAAGAAGTGCCCACGCGGCGGTTGAGATCGTCGATTATTTTGCCGGCGAGATCGAGCGGATTTATGGCGTGCGGCGTAATCCGCAAAGCGAAGAGATTTCATATCTCCTGGAGATCGTCGAATTTCACAACGGGCAGATCACACCCCGGCAGTTGATGCGGGCCAGCCATCGGTACAGGCGATCCGTCGATCACGCGAAGGCCGCTTTGCAGAAGCTCGTCGATCAGGGATTGGGGGAAATGGTATGGCTGAAAGGCCCCCGCGACCCGGTGCTGACTTTTCGATTATTCAACCGTAACAGTGACAACTTCGGCCCCGGCGCTGTCAAAAACGAGGAAGATGTCACCAATGCGTGAGCGTTTTGCCCGACGATCACAACTTGAACAGAAGGCCCACGTATCCCTCGACCGCGTTGAGCGAAGGATTGCGGTCCGGGCCTTCCTGGCGGGCGTTGGACAGATGGAGGTAGCGAACGCCGGCGAGAAAATCGGTTCGGTTCCAGAGATGCGTGGTGAAGCCAAATCCCGTTTCGATGGTGAAGTTGAAATCGGTTCCGGTGGGAGGAATGCGGTCGCTCGATTCGAGAACTCCGCCGGCGACATCGCTGTAGATCGACCAGTTCTGCCGCACGATCAGATGCGTTCGCAGCATCAAATCGGCACCATAGGACGTGACGTTTTGCTGGGGCTGAAAACCTTCCAGCCCCTTGAATTCCAGGCCGAAAGACCAGTTCGGCCAGAAATAGTAGTGGGCCCCGACGGTGGCCCAGTAAAGCTGCTCGCGCGACCAGGGCTGGTTGGCGTACGAGGCGTAAGTTTCAATCGTGCGCAGGCCTTGCGGGAACGGATTGGCTGTCGCGGAAAGCGTGTACGACGGCAAAGTGGTGGGGTCGGCAGAAGCAAATGAGCAGATCAAAGTGCAGGCGGCGGCAGATATCGTAGTGACTATCCAGCGGCAGAGCACTTGTATTCCTCCGATCGTTACGATCAATTTTTGCGGGCCATGTATTCGGAAAAGATTCCGAGCGACACCGTTCGCCGGCTCTCGACGAACCCCGCCTGGCGCAAAGCGGCCAGGACGGCTTCCGGAGGCAGGCACGCTTCGATGGTGTCCCAATAATATTGCCAAAGCCGCTGGGATGCCGCCCGTCCGGTGGCGATGCGCGTGACCAGCGGGACGACGCAGCGCATGTGGGCTCGCAGCAGCGCGCGTCGAATCCGGCCGCGCGGCGCGGTGATTTCCAGCAGGCACAATCGCCCGCCGGGCCGCAACACGCGGAAAAACTCGGAAAATGCCCGGTGCAGATCGGAAACGTGCCGCAGGGCGTAGCCCATCGAGACGAATTCAAATTGTTCATCGGCCAGCGGAATCTGCTCAGCGACTCCGAGGATCGCGCGGATATTGAGCGCCTCCACGGCCTGCTGCACCATCCCCGCGCTGGGATCCAACCCGATGACCCGCCCAGCCGGCCCGGTCAGGGTCATTGCCTCGCGCGCGACCAATCCGGTGCCGACCGCGACATCCAACACCTTCATGCCAGGCGCCAGCCCCGCACGGACCAGAGCGCCGCGTCGATACCAGCTTCCGCTGCCAAACGACAGGAGCCGCTCGATCCAGTCGTAATCGGGCGCGGTGTCGTCGAAAATGCCTTTGAGGAATCCGCGTTTAGCCGATTCGGCGGGATAATAGTGCTCGAGCGTGGGATGGGGCTGAAGCTGGGCTTCGGCAGGCATCATCGCAAGAGTCTAACCGACCCGCGGGTAAGCGAAAAGGGTGCGGTGATTTTTGTCCGCGTCCACGGTGTAGCGCATGATTCGAGTACTTTTAGCCGGCCCGCTTGCGGGCCGCGTTGGCGGGAAATAGATCGGCCGTCGCAAGACGCGGCCCGCAAGCGGGCCGGCTAAAATGATCGATGCCTACCCGAATCGAGCGTTACGCCTCACTTCCATCAAATGATGCTGAGACTCACACCGCTGACGATACCCGTGAAATCCGTGCAGATTGCTGCGAGGGTATCAACGCTTTGGTCGCCGGTGGCTCCCAAAATTCCACGGCTGTTTTCCCACGCGCCGCCCAGCAGACGCGGCATTTTGTGCGAGAGCATCGCCGCCGCCAGTCCGACCAGCGGGGAAACGCTGAACGATTCGGCGATGTGACCGTAGATTGCCGAAACCGATCGCGCGCCGTTGCTGCGCCGGATCGCCGCGGCTTCGGCCCGGTCGATCCACGTTCCGCAGGCCGAACTGAGGATATTCGCGGGATTCTTCAATTCGTCCAGCACCCAGCCGAGCGATTCGATCGTCCCGGCCCGATCGCCCGAGCAGGCGGCCGTCGCGTCGATGCGGCCGCGGGCTCGGCCGCGGCGCTGCTCCATCGATGGACGCGATTCCAAAACGAAAATGACCGCCCCCGCGCCGGTGACGAAACCCGTCTCGCCGGAAAAAGGCGCACATCCCGCCGGCGCGCCGACGCCGCAGTGGCCATAGGCTTCGTTCACCAGTTCGCAGAATTCCTCGCCCGCGCCGACGATGGCGCGCTCCCAAGATCCGCTTCGGATTCTCGCCGCCGCCAGCGCTATCGCATCCAGCCCGGCCGTGCGCGTGCCGATGATCGATTGGCAAGCGGATTTCAGCGACAGCATGAGGCTCAGCTGCGCCGCGCCGGCATTGGGGACTGACTCGGCGAAGAGCATCGGATTGGCTGCGATCAGCCCGTCTTTCACGATCTGCCGGTAATAATCCGTGCTGTAATTGACCGAGCCGTGGAGCGTGCCGAGGATGGCGGCGCAATCGGCGGCGAAAGCCGGGACATCGTCAATGCCAGCGTCGCGGCAGGCCAGCGTGGCGGCGGCAAGCGTCAGCTTCACGTAATCGCTCATCCGCCGCACGCGGCGGGCGCTCAGCAGGCCAAGCAATTCCGCTTCCGGCACGCCACCGGCATTTGCGTTCCATGCCGGCGGAGCATTTGCCGTCAGTCTCGCAACGAGCGCGTCATTTCCGATGATTCCGGGCAGCACCACGCCGATGCCGGTTATCAAAACCTCCCGCGGCTGCGGGGGGGTCACAGCAGTTGGCGGCGGTTGGGCTGGTCCCAGGATCATGCAGGTGTTCGCGCCGCCGAAACCCAGCGAAATATTGAGGCTATGGCGAAGTTTTTCCGAGCGAGGCTGTCCCGTCGCCAGACGCAAACCGTCAAACTCAACCTCTTCGGCGGTTACATTCACGCACGCGGGAACAATCTGATTGCGAAGCGCCATCGCCGAGAGGATCAACTCCACCGTCCCCGCGCCGCCGAGGGTGTGGCCCAGATGACTCTTGAACGCGACGACCGGAATCTTCGGCAGCCGATTTTCGAACACGCGCGACAACGCCGCGAATTCGCTGGCGTCGTTGTCGGGCGTTCCAGTGGCATGCGCGGCGATGAGATCGATATCCTCCGGACCCAGCCCTGCCAGGGCGAGGGCTTGCTTGATGGCTCGGACGGCGCCTGCGCCTTCAGGATGAGGTTGCGTCAAGTGGTGCGCATCGGCCGATTCGCCCCAACCGAGGATCGTGGCGAGAGGATTAATCTTTCGCCGTGCGGCGTCGCCGGCGCGCTCCAGCACCACGACGCCGTATCCCTCCGCCAGTTTCATCCCCTGGCGATTTTTCGCGAACGGCCGGAGCGGTCCGTCGGCCACCAATCGCAAGCTGTTGAATCCCGCCCACACGTATTCGCTGATCGGGTCGTATCCGCCGGCAATCACCAAATCCGCCTGGCCGTTCTGCAGCAGGGTCACTCCCAGCGCAATGCTGCCGAGGCTGGACGAACAGGCCGAACACGTCGTCGCGCTCCAGCCCCTCAAGAGGGATTTTTCAATTGCCAATTGAAGCGTCGTCCCCGCGAGGAACTGGCCGAGCGCGGCCAAGTCGCCGCTGCGCAAATATCGTCCCGCGGCCCGCATCCCATGCAGGGTTGTGCCCAGGAGGCAGACACATCGCCGTCCTTGAGAAACGGACGGCTCAACGCGCGCATCATCGAGTGCCTGGGTGATGGCCCACTTCAGATATCGAGCTTCCCGCGGCAGCTCCGGAGCGAAATCGTGCGGCAAATCGGGCGCCTGCCCGCCGTCCTTCCCCGGCGGCAGCGGCGTTTCGATGGCACTCATCGGCCCCATCGCGCATTGACCGCGCAGGATCGACTCCCACGTCTGCTCGCGCGACAGCCCCAGGCCGGTTACCAGCCCGGCTCCGCTGATCACGATCCTCTGGCGGTTCTGGCTCATGTCGGTGGATTGTCTTCGACAAATGCGGCTTCAAGCATCAGCCATTGTTCCGGATACGCGGCGATGTATTTTTCCAGCACCTTTGCCCACTGCAGCAATTGCGGGTGTACGCCGTCGATCAGCTTGGCGTTCGGATCGACGCGGATGGCGGATTCGACGAACAACCGGCATCGGCCCGACGCCGTTCTCACGACGAACACCGGAACGATCGGGCTGCCGCTGATCTGGGCCAGCACGATCGGTCCCAGCGGCAATGATAGATGAGCGCCGAACATCGGCACGGATTGTGCCTTTTGTCCCGGCACGGCCCGGTCGCCCTGCATGACGACGACATGATCGCTCGCCAGCGCATCGCGCAGTCCGACCCAGGTGTTCCAGCCGGCATCCACCGGAGCCTCGTGTACGCCCAGGGTTGCCCGGAGCGATTGACGGATCACTTCGAATTCGCTGGTCGCATCCCGTTTGAAGACGACATGAATATTCGGCTCATACGCGCGCAATGATGCCAAACCCACTTCGAACGAACCCATGTGCGCGGTGAGAATAATCGCGCCGCCGCCGTCCCGACGCATGGCCAGGTATTCCTCGCGTCCGTGAACCGATTCGATCTGGTTGGCGAGGTCCTGCGCCGACATGGCGCCGCATCGGCCCACATCGATTACAAAATCGTAGTACGTGCCGGTGACTTTCCCGGCGAAAGCGGCGAGCTGCGCCGGGGTGACATCCGCCCCAAAAATGCGCCGGCCGTTGGCCCATGTACCGCGGCGAACCGGTCCAACGCAACGCACGGTGGCCCACACGAAAGGTCTTTTGAAAAGCCTCGGAAACCAAGGCGCGTGCCTGGCCCAAAAAAAAAGCCGCCGCATGCACAGGCGCGAGAACCAATTCGTTGAACCCCAGCCCATGGGCTTGGACTGATCTGGGGATCCCGGCGCGGAACGGGTTGCATTCACGACGGCACGCGTCACCGAGTTGGTGTCTCCGACTTTGATTGCCCGGGTTGCGGGCGGTGCAGGGTGATCGATCCTCGCGCCAAGACGGTCGGACCCACCTCGGCTCTCACCTCGAACACCTGCAGGGATCCCAGCACCCGAACCAATTTAGAACTCAGCGCGATCTCCACCGGCGGCGTGGCCGGCTGTTCAAATCGAATGTCAATATGTGCGATCTTTCCGCCGGCGCCGCCATCGGCGGGGCCGGCGATTCCGGATATCTGCGCCAGCGCCTCGGCGATCAGCACGCCCGGCACCACCGGTGAACCGGGAAAATGCCCGGCCAGGAACGGCTCTTTGCCGTTCAGCGTCCAAACGCCCCGAGCCATCTCACCGGGCCGGACCTCGTCCACTCGCGAAATGAACCGGAACTCCGGCCCGTGCGGCAGTTTTGCCAGCCAATCGGTCTTGGGCGCACCGTTGCCCGCTGCACGCTGCCGCTGAATGTAGTTCGCCAGCGAAGCGAGGTTCTGGAAAACCTCCTTCCCGATGGTCTCATTGGGAATCCGAACGCCAAACTGCCGTTCGATGCTCGTCAGAAGCAGCAGCATGTCCAGCGAATCCAGATCGACGTTTCCGCCGAAAAATGGCATGTCCTCGGGCACCGGTTCATCTGCGGGGAGTTTCAGATCGCGGCGAACGATGTCCCTGATTTGTTGGAGAAGGTCGGGATCAAGCAAAGAATTCGTCATTGCTGGACAGGTGGAATTCATTTACATTCCCCGCGCGTAAGTCTATCGATTGAAGGTCTGTCTGCAAGTAATGCCTGGCCGCGAGCGGGTCTGTTGTTGGAAGAACTAGGCCAGCCACTGACGCACTCGATCTACAATGGCCACGCTCTATACCATATCCAAAATATGTTTTCGTTTTGTCGGGTTCACATGTGTCAGGCCGGTGGTGCTGCATCCTGAGCGATTTCACGTGCCCGGCGGCTTTATCCTGGCGTGCAGCCACGTCAGCCATCTCGAACCGTTCATCGTTTCGACGCTCGTGGATCGCCGGATCGACTGGATGGCGCGGATCGAGTTTTACCGCTACCACATCTTCGCCGCGATGCTCAGGGAGTATGATGCTTTCCCGGTCAATCGGCAGGGGGTGCCGGTTCGGGCCATCCGCACGGCCATCGAACGTAGCCGGGCAGGACGGGTGGTTGGCATCTTTCCCGAAGGTGGTGTGGCGCGCGGGCGTGAATCGATTCTGCGCGGCGGCCCCATCAAAAAAGGCGTCTGCGTGATTGCGTACCGCGCCGCGCTGCCGGTGCTTCCGGTGATCATGTTGGGCACGGAGAAGCTTAATTGCGTGGGTCCGTGGCTGCCGTTTCGCCGCGCCCGTATTTGGATCAATTTCGGACGGTTGGTTTATCCCAGGCTCGACGAGCCGCGCCGCCGGGTCGCGCGCCATCTCATGGCCGACGATCTCGGCGCGGAATTTCAGGCGATCTACAAAGAACTTTGCCGCACATGCGGAATCGATGACCGCGATGTGCCTTAGACTGTGAGCAAATTCTTCTACCATCTGGTGAAGCGCGTCGGGTCCGGGATCTTTTGGTGGTCCTCCAGACCCACCGTCCTTCACGTTGAGCGAACGGCGCGGGAAGGCGCATTCATTCTCGCCGCAAACCATACGAGCACCTACGACGTCCCGCTGATTGTCCGCCACAGCCGCCGTGATCTTGATTTCGTCAGCATCACGGAGGCGTTTGATTATCATTTTCTCGCGTGGTTCTTCGGATCGATGAATGCGTTTCCGATTGACCGATCCAAACCGGATTCCCGGGGCGTGCGGACGATTCTCGACCGTCTGAAACGTCAAAGGGCCATCGCCATTTTTCCCGAAGGGCACATCCGGGTCGAAAAGGATGCGGTCACCCACGGAGGCCAAATTCGGCCCGGCACGGGGCGCCTCGCCGTCATGTCGGGTGCGCCGATCGTGCCGTGCGTGATCGTCAATTCGGCCCCCTATCTCAAAATTGTGTCCTGGCTGCCGCATCGCCGCATTCGTTACGGGCTTATTTTTGGAGAAGCGATTCCCGTGCCGACGGACCTTGAGAAGACCGAGGCCGCGAAACGGATCGAGGTTGAGCTGCAAGAAGCAATGATCCGCCTTTACCGGGAACTTGTTGCTCAAATGCAGTTGAACGAATGAAACGAGCGGCGCGGCCGTGTCGCTTTTTCTTTTGATGTGAATGGCATAGATTACCGTCTGCTTCAATTTGGAAAGGAATGCATGTTGAAGATTGAGCAGTTGCAGCAGAAATTTGGCGTTGAAGGCGCGGTGCGGATCGAGGCGGGGCGGGGTTCGCTGCCGAAGATTGTGGTTGCGACGGATTTGGGTTCGGCGGAAATATATCTTTTCGGTGCGCAGGTCGCGCAGTTTCAACCGCGCGGAGCGGCGCCGGTGCTGTTTCTCAGCCGTTCGAGTTTCTTCGACGGCCGCAAGCCGATTCGGGGCGGAATCCCCCTGGTCTTTCCCTGGTTTGGCCCGCGGGCTGATCTCCCGGAATCGCCGCCGCACGGGTTTGCCAGAACACGCGATTGGGAAATCGAATCGTGCGATGCGCGGGCGGATGGATCGGTCCGAATCGTCCTGGCAAGCGGCGGCGACGATGCGACGATGCGATTGTGGCCGCATTCGTTTTCGCTTCGGTTTATCGTGATTGTCTCACGAACGTTGGATGCGACGCTGGAAGTGCGAAACATCTCGAAGGGAGACGTACGATTTGAGGATGCCCTGCACACCTATCTGGCGGTGGGGGATGTCCGTTCGATTTCCGTGGAGGGGTTGGACGGTGCGGATTACGTCGACCGGGCCGACGGTGAGAAGCGAAAAAAGGAGCAGGCGAAGGTGATCGGCCTGACCGGCGAAACGGATCGGCTGTACTACAGCACGGCGATGAAAGTGATGGTTCGCGATCCGGCATTGAAACGCTCGATTATTGTTGAGAAAGAACATTCCGGGGCCACGGTCGTGTGGAATCCATGGAGCGAGAAGTCGGCCCAAATGAAGGATATGGGCCCCGACGAGTGGCAGTCGATGGTCTGCGTGGAAACGGCCAACGCGCGCGATTGTGCCGTTCAATTACCGGCCAATGCAACGCATCGCATGAGCGCGCGGATCGGCGTGGCGGCTCTATAGGAGAAAAGTTTTGCCGCAGATAAAAATCAGATGCACACAGATAAAAGAAAAAACGGTTGCATTTTCATCTGTGCTCATCTGATTTTTATCTGCGGCAAATACTCTTCTTCCGGGTGTTCGAATGAGTGATCGCGTGGCGATCGTGACGGGGGCGGGGCGGGGAATCGGACGCGCCGCGGCTGCGGAGTTGTCGCGACGGGGATATCGACTGGCACTCGTATCGAGGACACGTGCGGAATTGGAGGAAACGGCGAGGCTGTGCGCCGCCGGCGCCGCGGAAGTTTTCGCGGCCGATGTATCACATGCGGATCAGGTGGATGACCTGATCGAACGGGTGGCTTCGAGATTCGGCCGAGTGGATGCGCTGATCCACGCCGCCGGCGTGGCAATGCTGCGATCCATCGAGGAGCTTTCCCCGGCGGAATGGCGGACGCTCATCGACACCAATCTTTCAGCCATTTATTTTTTCTGCCGGCGATTGTGGCCGATCTGGCGGCGCCAGGGCGGTGGAGTGGTGGTGAATGTTTCGTCCGTCTCGGCGCGCGATCCGTTCGCGGGGCTGGGCGCCTACGGAGCGGCAAAGGCGGGCGTGAACCTGCTGGGGTTGGCGTTGGCTCGCGAAGGAGCGGCCATCCATGTGCGGGTGCATACCATTGCGCCGGGGGCGGTGGAAACGGCGATGCTTCGATCCATGTTCACGCACCGGCAGCTTCCGCCGGAAAATGCGCTCGATCCCGCCGATGTGGCGCGTGTCATCGTGCAATGTGTTTGCGGCGAGTTGGCCTGCACCAGCGGGGAAGTGATCTACGTTCACCGGTGACCGGCGTGTTCCGTCGCCGGCTGGGAGAGGAATTCGATCTTCACGCGATTAATTCGCTGCGGCTCGGCATCGAGCACCGTGTAGCGAACTTTGTCGTGCTCATAAACCGTGCCCGCGTCGGGGATGCGCGCCAGGCTCGTGCTGAGGAACCCGGCGAGCGTTTCGTAGCCGGCGTCCTCGGGGAGATTCAAACCGACCAGGCGATTCACATCCTCGATGCGGATGCGCGCGTCGGCATCGATGGTTCTTTCGTCGATCTTTTTCAACATGGCTGGCTCGTCATTTTCGTGTTCGTCGGATATTTCGCCGACCAATTCTTCCAGCACGTCTTCCAGCGTCACGATGCCCGCCGTGCTGCCGTATTCGTCGAGGACCACGGCAACCTGAACTTTCTGGTGCCGGAAATCACTGAGCAAATTGCTGAGCGGCTTGGTTTCCGGAACGTAAATCGCCGGCCGCATGATCGGGCCGATGGAAAACTGCGGATTCGCCTGGCCCAGGAGCTTGATCAGGTCGCGGGCGTGCAGGATGCCGGCGATGTGATCGAGGTTCTGCTCGTAAACCGGGATCCGCGAATGCCGCGATTGTTCGATGCAATTCTTGACCTGCTCGAGCGTGGCATGAATGGGCAGGGCGGCAATATCCTGGCGCGGGGTCATGATATGGCCGGCGGTGGTGTCGCGGAACTCGATGACCGATTCGATGATCTCGCGTTCCTGCTCATCAACGAAGCCTTCCTTTTCACCTTCTTCGACGGCTGAAAGGATTTCGTTGTCGATCTGCGCTTCGGTTTCATCTTCACTGGCGCCCAGCGCACGGCGGACGAAATCATCGGTCCCGTGCATCAACTTCGTCAGCGGCGAAAAAACCAGGCGCAGAACGTGAAGAACCGGGGCGAAAAATCCAACGAGTTCGGCGGCGGCGTATCTCGCGGCGGCGTGCGGAATGGTCACGGCGAGAAACACCGCGATCACGCCGGCGACGACGATGGTCATCGCGTACCTGAAAACCGCGCTGTAGGACGTTTGCTCGAAGGAGGCGAAGACCAGCACCCAGACCAGAATATTGGCAAACTGCCGGAAAACCGCGGTGATGAAGATCAGGTCGGGCGTATGCTCGGTGATGGCATCAAACCATCGGTCGGCATCGCGGCGCCCCAGGTACTCGGCGAACCCGGCGCGGGAATATTCTCGCAGCGAATACGTGATCGACGAAAAGAAAAGGGAAAGCAGCGAAGCCAGCGCCACTCCCCCGATGGTCAGGTAGAGGGGCATTTACGAACTCCCTCGGGAAAAAACCGGCCCGACGCCCAGGCGAGCGAGAATCTCATCTTCCTTGGCGTGCATGGCCGTGAAAGCCGAAGTGGTTCTATCGTCGAAGCCGGACAAGTGCAACAATCCGTGAATGGCGTAAAGGAGCATTTCGTGAGCGACGGGATGGCCAAGTTCACGGGCTCGGCGGCGGGCGACGGCGTGGCAGATGACGATTTCGCCGCTTATCACGCGGCCGCGGGGGTTGTGATCGAGTTCGAAGGTCAATACATCGGTGGTCGCAGGTTTGTGCAGGAATTGTTTGTGCAGAGCGGCCATCTGTTGTGCGGAGACGATGGCGACGGATAGCTCGCGCAGCGGCGAATGCAACACGGCATGGGCCTTGCGAAGTTGGCGGCGAAGAATGGGGACGCATTGGCTGGCGACGGTCGCATGGATGCCGAGGCGCAAAGGCGGGTGAGAACTGTTGCGGGGCCGTGCCACGATCAGCCGATTTTCGCGATGGGAGGTTCGCCCGTCTCGGCACTGGGGTAGGTGATTCTGCCGTGGTAGATGCCAAGAAGGGTCTTGGTGACGGCGCTTTCGATTCGCTGCAAATCGGACAGAGTCAGATCGGAATCGTCGAACTGGCCGTCTTCAAGGCGAAGGCGGGCCAATTCGTGAACCTTCACCTCGAGCCGGCTGGCGGTGGGCTCGGACAGGGTTCGGCAGGCGCTCTCGACGATATCGCTGAGCATGACGATGGCCGCTTCCTTGCTGCGGGGCTTGGGGCCTTCGTAACGGAATTCGGTGTCGGCGGGGCAGGCGGCGTTCGGCTGCTGGTCGCTTTGGCGAATCGCCTTGCTGAAGAAATATTCAACGACGGTTTTACCATGATGCTGCTGGATGATGGCCTGGATGCTGCTGGGCAGATTGTATTCCTTGGCCAACTCGACGCCGTCCTTCACGTGAGCCTGAATGATTCTCAGCGAGAGGGTTGGGCTGAGATTGAGATGGCGGTTCTCGCCGCCCATCTGGTTCTCGACGAAATAGTCCGGCTTGTTGATTTTCCCGATGTCGTGGTAATAGCTGCCGACGCGGCACAGCAGCGCATTGACGCCAATGGCCTCGGCGGCGGATTCAGAAAGCGTGGCGACGCCCAGGCTGTGGGCGTACGTGCCCGGAGCTTCCAGCGCCAACCTGCGGAGCAGCGGCTGGCTGGCGTCGGCCAGTTCCAGCAGCGTCATGCCCGTGGTAATGCGGAATGCCTTTTCGATGAACGGGAGAATGCCCAGGACGACAAATCCCGCCGCGAACCCGGCGGCGCCGACGCGAAGACAATTGGATAACATGAACGGGATCGGCTCCATCTCCACGGCGCCGACTGCCGCGGTGGCGATGGCCATGGCGAGCGCCGCGGCGGCGCCGACTTCGATCAATTTGCTTCGAGTGCGGATGTCATCCAGCAGATGGCACGCCGTCAGCACGCCGAACCACAGGATCAGGAAAAATTCCAATCCCTGATCGAGCGCCGTGGTGACGATGATGGCCTGAATGGTGGCCATGCCCAGGGCAAAGCGCTGGTCGTAGGCGATGGTCAGGATCAACGCCGCGATGATGGTGGGGGCGATTCCGAATATGTAAAGCGAGCTGTTTCCGATGCCGGCGACTTCGGTGAGCAGAAGCATCGCCAGCAGCAGCCCGGCCATTGCCAAGGCGCGGGCATGGTTGCGCACGCACCGCGGCTGATAACGGGCGACATATCCGGCGAAGATGAAGGTGATGATTCCGGCCAAAAGCGCCAGGCCCAGGCGATATTGCCAGATCTTGAAGATGTCGCCCGTCAACGATTCGTGATAGGCGTTGTTTTCCCGACGGAGCAGTTGGTAATCGCGTTCGGTGAGGGTGGACCCGCCGGAAATGATTTTGGAGCCGCGGCTGTAGAATTCGACGGCCGCGCTGCGGCCGACAGCGGCTTCAGCCTGGTTTTGCTCCTCGTGGGTCGCCTGATCGTCGTACTGGTAGTTGGGATTAGCCGCCAATTCCGCGAAGGTGATGTGGGCGATTTTCGACCCCAGCCCCAAGCCAAATCCCTCGGCCGCTTCGTCGAGGCGCGCCTGGAACGAATCGGGAAGATTGGTTCCGTAAACATTCGCCACGTCGATGATCAACTCACCGGTGGAATTCTGCGGATTCTGCGCATCGGGCAGCGGCGGAAGCAGCACCGCCCGTCGTTGCTGGCTTTGGAATTTAGCCGCCAGACGGCTCTCCTCGTCCCGATCCGATTGCCGGAGAATCACCAGCGGCTCATCCTCGGCCACCAAATGCTTGCGGGCATAATTAATGAATTGGCGGACATCGGTTGCGTATTGGCGGCGGTCGGCGCCGACGCGGTCCTGCTCCAGTTCCGTAATCGCGCCGCTGTCGAGAATGTCGCTCAGCGGCGGATCCAGTTCCTGCGGCGCTCGGCCGTGAACCGTATCGGGAAGCGCCAGCAGATAATCCTGAATCCGGCTCCAGATATCGCCGGGAACCTGGCGATAAACGCGCGGCGCGCCTTCGCGGGCGACTTTGACCTGTTGATCGTGCAGCGCCTGATCGGCGAACTGAAAATCGACGCGGGCGATGATGTCGTGCGGAACGTAATCGCCCGGACGATACGGCACCACGTCTTTTCGGAGCAGCAACAGCAGGGTAATTGCCAGCCAGAATCCCGCGACGATGGCCAGGGATGGAATCAGATCACGCGCCGGCGGGGCGGAGCGCGCGTTGAAATCGTGGCGGCTCTCGCGGATCGACGAGCGGCGCTGGCTGCTGCGGAAGTGGTGCTCGAAGCCGAACATTATTCCTGATCCTTCCGTCGCGTGGCGGTTTGCCGATTGGCGGTTTGCCGATTGGCGTCTTGCCTCTTGGCGGCCGGGGCGTCGCCGTTTTGCTCGTACGCATCGACGATATTCTGCACGAGCCGGTGCCGGACGATATCGCCGCGCTCCAACTCAACCATTCCGATCCCTTTGATGCCGGAAAGTTTTTCCATCGCGTCGATCAATCCACTGCGAACGTTGGGGGGCAAATCCATCTGCGTGGTGTCGCCGGTCACGATCATTTTGGAGTCATGTCCCAGCCGTGTCAAAAACATGAGCATTTGCGACGCGGTCGTATTCTGTGCCTCATCGAGAATAATAACGCTGTCGTTGAGAGTTCGTCCGCGCATAAAAGCGAGAGGAATTACTTCGATCACGTCGTTGACCATGAACCGTTTGACCTGCTCGAACTCGATCATGTCGTGCAGGGCGTCGAAAAGCGGGCGCAAATAAGGGTTTACCTTCGCCTGCATGTCTCCGGGAAGGAATCCGAGGCGTTCACCGGCCTCAACCGCCGGGCGGGCCAGGACGATCCGCTTGGCCTGCCCGTGCTTGAGAATACTGGCGGCGGCGGCGACGGCGAGGTAGGTCTTGCCCGTCCCCGCGGGACCGGTGCAAAAAGTCAGGTCGTTGTGAAGGATCGCATCGAGGTAGTTCCGCTGCCCCGGCGTTTTCGGCTTGATGGCCCGGCCCTTGGCGTAAACGTCGATCTCATCGGCCGATCGCTGCCGGCCATCGTCGGCCGCCCGGCCAATGGCTTGGCCTACGTCCTCGGCGCTGAGCCAATCCTGCCTGCGAAGGACGCGCTGAAGTTGATCCAGCACGGCCGCGGCCTTGCCGACCTGTTCGCGCTCGCCGACCAGACGGATTTCGTCGTCCCGGCCGATGACCTGCACGCCGAACGTATCGCGGATCGTCCGCAAATTTCGGTCGGCCGAGCCGAACAAGGCCAGCTTTTTGTCAGGTTGTTCGAGAGTGATATTCAACTGCACGGCAATTAGCGCGGCCGGGATTGGTTAGTCGGCCGCGGTTTAGGTGTACGCCGACCGAAAGCAAAAGATCGATCAGGCGGGGTCGGACAGATTTTCGCAGATTGGGGGAAAAAAGCGAGAGGAGGTTGCGGGCGGCGCGAATTGGGGCTATCTGCTTTGCTTAGTTGAATTTATGGTTCTTTTGGGGCTCGAAATCAAAACAGGCTGAAAAGCAAATAAGCCGCCGGTGCGGCTAATAAAGGGCTGTCGATCACATCCAGCAGTCCGCCGAAGCCGGGGATGATATCGCCGCTGTCTTTCACCTGGGCGTCGCGCTTCATGAGGCTTTCCAGAAGGTCGCCGGCCTGTCCGACGGCGCCGATGATGGCTCCAAACAGCAGAGCCTTCGGCCAAGTGACGGTGGAGAGGGCATGGGGCCACATCGCGGAACAGGCAAGTCCGATCAGGGCGGAAGTCGCCAGGCCACAGACAAGCCCCTCCCAGGTCTTTTGCGGGCTGAGCCAGGCAATGAGCTTATGCCGCCCAAATGCCCTGCCGCCAAAATACGCGCCGATGTCCGCGAATTTCACGACAAGCAGGATCATCACCACCGCCTGCGTGGAGCCTTGGAAGCCGTGCTGCTGATCGACCGAATGTTTCACCCGCAGGGCCATCAGGAACCACGCCAGGCCGCCGAGATACAGCATCGCCAAAACGGTGCCGGCCATGTGGGCGATCGCTTCCTGGGTGTGCCTTCCGCTGGCGCGTCTGATCGCCGCGAGAATCATCACGAAGACGATGATGAACACCAATGTCGACGCTGCGATGTGCTGGAACCAGGGAAACTGCGTGAGGAACGCGTGAACCACCAGCAGGCCAGATCCCAGGCCGGCCAGGAAACGATAGGGCCGCACATTCTCGGCCACGAACAATCTGGCGACCTCGGCGACGGCAAACGGAAGTATGATGATCAGTAGCAGCAGCAGTCCGACGCCCGCCAGCCCAAATTCGCGCGGAGGATGAGTGGTCGGGACGACGACCCAGCCGCGGGTTTTCTGTTCAGCCCAGTAATCGAAATAAAGCAGCGCCAGCAAGACGGCCATCATGAGCGAGCCGTAGGTGAGACGCTGACGCAATGTGCTGTGCATCGGTTGATCGACTATCGGCGGGCATCATGCTGATTTTGTGCGTGCTTGGCAACCTTCCGGGCGGAAAGATAACCTCTTCGACTCGGTGCCCGTGGTCCCCGAGCCGACGACCGCATCTATCGCGCTGTTCGGCTTGGCGCCGCTGCTGTCGGCGCGGAGGCGGAGAGCGGCCTAGCGCGATTCCGCGGGCAGCGTGTTGGTTTGATCGACTCCGCCGAATCGCCGATTGCGGCCCGCGTACTCTGCCAGCGTCTTGTGAAAATCCTCGACCGTGAAATCCGGCCACAGGATCGGACTTACCACCAGTTCCGCATAACTGATTTGCCACAGAAGATAATTGCTGACGCGCATTTCGCCGGCGGTGCGGATCAAAACATCGGGATCGGGCATTCCCGCGGTGTAAAGATGGTCGCTGATGGTCTGCTCGCGAATATCGCGCGGGTCGAGTTTTCCCGCGGCCACCTTGGCCGCGATGCCGCGCACGGCGTCGGTGATCTCGGCCCGGCTGCTGTAGTTCAGCGCGAGATTCAACTGCAACCCGTCGTTCCCGGCCGTTTCCGCCAGAGTTCGATTCACCTCGTCCAAAACCAAATCCGGCAGATTCTCCAGCCGACCAATTTGTTTGAAGCGGATATTGTTCTCCATCATGGTCGGCCGCTCCTGGCGGAGATAGTCGATGTACATCCGCATGAGGAAGGTGACTTCGTCGGCCGGCCGCTTCCAGTTTTCCAGACTGAAGGAATACAGGGTCAGAAAATCCGGCGCACCGAACTCCCGGCGAAGCCGGGCGCATTCCGTGACGATGGCTCGAACGGTTTTGGCGCCCTGCTGATGCCCCTCCACCCGCGGCAGGCCGCGGCTTACAGCCCACCGACCGTTGCCGTCCATGATGACGGCAATATGCCGCGGAAGGCGCTGGCACGGCATTTCATCAGTCAGGGTCATGATCCATCAGTGTAAGACGGCTCGGCCTCGGATTCTACGGGCGGAAAGGAAATACGGATGATTGGCGGAGCCGGACCGTGCCGGTTTCCGGGCCGACACCGCCTGGCTCCGTTCACTCAATGCTCAACCGCCTCCACGGAATTCGAACCAGCCTGTTCCTCCTGACAGTGAATCAAATGACATTCATACGCATCCACCAGCGCCTGCCAACTGGCGTCGATGATGTTACTGCTCACGCCGATGGTGCCGAAGATTTCCTTCGTGCCGTCGGCCCGTTCGCGGCGACATTCGACCGTCACCCGAACCTGCGCGGCTGTCTCATCGTGCGAGTTGATCACCCGCACCTTGTAATCCGTTAAATGCACCGTGCCGATCTGCGGATAATGCCCGTGCAGGCTCGTGCGGAGGGCGCTGTCCAGCGCGTTCACCGGCCCGTCGCCTTCGGAGACGTGATGCTCCATCCTGCCATCCACGCGCAATTTCACCGTGGCTTCGGAGATCGGCTCGTCGCCGTGGTGCTTGTTGATGGTGACCCGGTAATGATCCAGCTCGAAAAATTTCTTGTATCGGCCGATTTCCTTACGGACCAGCAACTCGAAGCTTGCCTCGGCCGCCTCGAAATGATAACCGGCGTTTTCAAGGTTCTGCACTTTTTCCAACAGGCGGCGCTGAAGTGCCTTGTCCCTTTCGATGTCGAATTTCCGGCCGATCTTGGCCGAGATGTTGCTCGCGCCCGACAATTCGCTGACAAGAACCCTCCGCGAATTTCCCACCGTTTCCGGCGAGACGTGCTCATACGTCGCCGCATCCTTCTGAACCGCGTGGACGTGCATCCCGCCCTTGTGAGCGAAGGCGCTGGCGCCGACGTACGGCTGGCCCGTTGCCCCGTTGAGGTTGGCGATCTCATAAACATACCGGCTGACTTCCGTCAGATGCCGAAGCGAACCGGGGGTTAAACATTCGAGATGATATTTCAGTTGAAGGTTGGCGATGAGCGGGATGAGGTCCATGTTCCCGCAGCGTTCGCCGACGCCGTTGATCGTGCCCTGAACGTGCTGGGCGCCGGCGCGCACGGCTTCCTGGGCGTTGGCGACGGCCAGGGCCGCGTCGTTGTGTGTGTGGATGCCCAGCATCGCCGACGTTTTCGATTTCACATCTGCGACGGCTTGGGCGACGAATTCCGGCAGGCTCCCGCCGTTGGTGTCGCATAATGCCAGCACCGACGCGCCGGCTTCCTCCGCGCTGCGAAGCGTTCGCAGCGCATACTCCGGATGATCACGATAGGCATCGAAGAAATGCTCGGCGTCGTAGACGACCTTTCTGCCGGCAGAAGACAAAAGCCGCACCGTCTCCGCGATCATCGCCAGGTTTTCATCCAGCGTCACTGCCAGAACTTTCTCGACATGATATTGGCTGGTCTTGCCGACGATCGTCACGACGGGCGTCTGGGCATCGAGCAGTGCTTTCATTCCCGGATCGTCCTCGGCTTTCATCCCGCGCCGGCGAGTCATGCCGAACGCGGAAATCCTGGCGGTCTGGAGTTTGACGTTCGCGATTTCCTTGAAGAACGCCGCATCCTTGGGATTGGAAAGCGGGAATCCCCCCTCGATGTAATCGACGCCCAGGAAATCCAGCTTCTGCGCGATCTGAAGCTTGTCCTGAAGCGAAAGGTTGAATCCCTCGCCCTGCGTTCCGTCGCGGAGGGTCGTGTCGTAGATCTCGATGCGTCGTGTTTCCATGGCCGTGCTCGAAAAAAGACCCAATAAAAAAACCCTGCCATCGGGCAGGGCTTTGTGTTTCATGATGAACGAGGAACGTCGGCCCTACCCGGGATATTTTCGGGTAATAATAATGTTTCGGCCGGTGATGAGAAGGTCCGCTGACATCTGCGCCCATTGTATCGGATATTTGATGGAGGTCAATGATCCGAATCACTGTCCCTGGTTCAGCGGGAATTCCTCATCCCGAAGCGGGATTTGCACATATCGGCCGGGATCGTACTCGTTCAGCGAATTCACGATCTCGTTCACGTTGCCCAGGTCCGCGCTCGTGCGCTGGCCGGTCTCGGTGTCGTAAACGGTCCGGTATCCGCGGATGACCTCATCGAAATTGGCGTTGCTGCGCTCCTGGATCAACTCATTGTGCTGCACGGATTTGAGATAGCTGTCGAAAGCATCCTGCTTTTCCCTCATCGACTGCTCGAACGCGGCGAAGCGCTGATTCTGGGCCGCGATGTTCTGCTGCGTGTGCTGCTGCACGACCGAATCGTTCAGCTTCCAGGATTTGGCGATCGCCACCATCGTCGGCAGATCGCGGTCGAACGACGCATCGGGGCTGCTGACCTCGCTGCAATAAATCCCCCATGTGCCGCTGCCCACCGGATAACATTCCATCTGTGCCCAGGCTCGCCGATGGACGGTCTGGCCGTTTTGGGAGTGGTCGGACGAAAAATAGATTCGCTGCGCCTGACCGCCGGGCAACTGGGCGGGCACGGTCTCGGTCTCCAGGATCTGATCGAGCACAATCGACGGCCCGCCCCGGCTCTGCGACATTTCGCTGAGCTGCGGCGTCAGATTCTTCAGCGCATCCACCGGCGCCGTGTATGGAGCGACCAGCAGTCTCATCGCCGGATTCACCTGCCCGCCATAACTGAGCTGCCGCTGCGTGGCGGCGGCCATGGAATCGGGCGTCACCACCTCCAGACCCAGACCCAGGCTCACGTCCTGCCGGCCCGGCCCAGTGACCGCCACGGCCCCCACATTGCTGGAACTGGTGATCTTCCAACCGGCTGGGATGCCGATCGTTCCCGCTCCGTCGCCGATGGGGTGTTCCTGCAATTGGGCATCGAGCGGAAGGGCGGCCAGGAGCTTGGCCCAATCCGCGGCCGGCGCATCCGCGCGGGCGTAAATGACCGTCACCGCCGCGCCTTTGTCGCCGATGCCGCACATGATCGTTCCCCTGATCGCATGCCCATGAAACATCCCGGTAAAAGTGGCCCCGCCGCGGCGCTGCTGCTGAGCATCGGCAAACGCGCCCTGGACCATCGGTTTGTCATCCAGCATGCGAGTCAGATCGTGCAGCGTCGCGACGATGGCCGCCTGCACGGTGTTCGAGTCAGGCTGCTGCGCAAAGATCGCCCAGCCGGTGTCGGACGACGCCAGCACCGTATATCCCGCCGCCGCCGGATCGACGTCGTTGCCGGAGTCTGATATCGCCTGCGTTGGACCGTTGGGAATTTGGGAATTCAAATTCCGAGAATCTGGGGTTTGAACATGGCCCGAATCCGCGATTTGCCCGGCGTCATCCCGTCCCGCCGGCGCCTTGATGGCGAAAATGATCCCGACAATCAGAAGTAAAACGAATGAGCCGGCCGCCCCAAGGATGAAATATTTCACGCGCATCTCGGGGCTCCGTTTGACGCGGGATCAGAACTCGAATGCCGCGCCGGACAGCCGGCTATCCAGTTCATTCAAGACCCGCTGCTCATCGGCCAGGTCTTTCGCCGCGAAGGTGACGCTGAACCGCACGTACGCGCCGGCATCGTCCCAGGGAACGGTGCTGATGAGCTTGTCGGTGATGAGCCATTGGCTGAAATTCTCGGCTCGTTCGAATGCCACGCGCTTGCCGTCCTTGCCGACGGCGCTGCGCGGGGATTTGACATAGACAAAGAACGACCCGCCTGGCTTGCGGGCCGGCAGGCCGTGGCGATTCAGCACCGCCACCAGTCCGTCCATTCGGCGGGAATATTTGGCGGCGATCTTCTGCGTGAATTCCGGATGATCCAGCGCGTAGGCGCACGCTTCCTGCATCGCGAGGAATTGGCCGGAATCCGTGTTGTCTTTCACGTCGGCATACGCGCGAACCAGCAGCGGATTGCCCACGACAAACCCCAGCCGCCAGCCGGTCATGTTGAAGCCCTTGCTCATCGAATGCAGTTCCAGCCCCACGTCCATCGCGCCGGGCGTGGAGAGGAACGACAGCGGTTTTCCCTCGAAGATCAGCGCCGCGTAGGCGGCGTCGTGGATGACGACGAGCTTATTTCGCATGGCGAAATCGACGACGGCGGCGAAAAATTCCGGCGTTGCCGATGCGCCCGTGGGATTGTTGGGATAATTGAGCACCAGCGTCTTGGCCCGGCGCAGTTTGTCGGCTGGGATGGAATTCAAATCCGGCAAAAACCGGTTCTTTTCCAGCAGCGGGATATTGAAAACCTCGCCGCCGTAATATTGGCTGTGCGTTCCGAACACGGGATATCCCGGCGTGGTCATCAGGGCCACGTCGCCGGGATTGATGAAGCATCCGGCAAGGATCGACAGCGCCGCCTTGGACCCGATCGAGTGAACGATCTGCGTGGCCGGATCGATCCCGGCTATGCCGAAGACCTTGTTCATCCAGCGACCCGCGGCTTCCTTGAAGATCGGCCCGCCGTTGTCGGCATACGTGCGGTTCTGCGGCTTGGCGGCGGCCCTGGCGAGGGCGTCAACGCACTGCGGCATCGCCATTTCGTCCGGCTCGCCGACGCCCATGTCGATCAATTCCGCGCCCGGATTCGCCGCCAGCGCACCCCGCTTGGCACGCTTGATCTTCTCAAACTTGTAGATCTCGGTCCCCTTGCCATAGAGCTTGCCGCCGATTCGCTCGGCAAAGAGGTTTTGGAGATAGGAATCCATGAAGTCAGCCACGCCAAAATACATGATGGGAAAAAAAACCGCTGTTCTGCGGCGGCGTCTCATCCCGCTTTCTTCGCAGAGGGCGCTGGAGCGACGATGCGTTTTGGAGGGAAAGATACAACTCGCCGTCCTTCGCGGCGAGCTTCGTCCGTGCGGCGGCGAAGGTCGTCGCATGCGGCCTTCACGTCAAAATTGAATTGGGACAAGTACGCCTCGCCGGCGCGACGGATTTCGTCGACGATTGGATCGGTGATGGTCATGATGGCTCCATTAAATCGGGTGGCGTGCAAATCGTCGGTGGTTGCAGGCCATTGTCTCGGCATACCTTCTCAATTCTTGGGCGAAGGACCGCATTGGTCAAATGTCGGCAATTCCACGTCAGGAGATAATCGACGCCGTTGGTTGCCGCAATCGCAACATGCAGCGCGTCAGTCTGTGCATGCTGCGCCAAGGGAACCTTGGCAATGATGTCGGCGGCAAGGATATCGGCGTCGTGAGAAATAGCGAGCATGGGAATGGAGCGAATGACGCGGAGGCGTTCGGCGGCCGCGGATGAATCGCCTGCCGCTGCCTCCCGCTCAACAATTTCCGAGCACACCAATTCAAATCTTTCTCTTTGCGTCTCCCACCAGTCGCGAGTTTGCTGCTGTTGCGCGAGCAGGATGATGTCGCGGCTTGGCCACGCGGTAAGGTAGCTGATCACCGTTGTCTCAAGATAAACGATGGGCTTCATTCGTCTGACTCACTCTGGGAAACGCCCGACACGGCGCCGCATCTTCAACACCGTCATTCTATCAGCCTTCAGAAAATCTGCACCACGCACTCGTCGGCCACGACTTCCTCAAGCATCGACGGCCACGAACTTGCGAATGTGTTTCAGCAATCCAGGCATGTCATACGTTTCGTCTAGTTTCAACGGCAGAAACACCCCCTGGTTGTGTTCCGATGCGAGGATGAGGTGCTGCTCGCCATTGACGCCCCAGCCGGTGTCCTGCGGCTGATGGCCGGTGACCAGCATCTTGGCTCCAACTTTTTCAGCAAACGCGGCGGCCGTTGCCGGACTCATGTTTCGGCCCCAGATCAATTGATACACCGGCCCGGTGCGCCGCTGATAATCCGGACCGCTCAGCGGGCGGTCGAAAATCGTGAAATCAAAATTGGCGATCTGCCCGTCGGTCGGCAAACTGTGGCAGAAGAAAAGACCATTCGGACACCGCACCGCCAGCGGCAGCGTCAGAAGAAAATCGCTGACGGCAAAACTGACGGCATCGCCGCGGTCGCCGAAGTCGCGCTTCACACCCGCCGTGAATGCCTCGCATACGCTCAGCCCGGCCTTCATAATTCCCTCGCCCTGAATCTGGGCCAGATCGTGATTGGCCAGCAGAAAGTGAACCTGCGAGGAGAAATTGCATTTCAGCTCGGCGGCTTTGTACAGGGTTTGCCAACTGTCCTCCGCGCCGTTGGGATCGTAATGATCTCCATGAATCAGTTCGTGCAGGACCAGATGGCGATCGGGATGCTGGGCCAGATCGGCATAGCGGAGAAGTTTCGCGAAATTCGTGCGATGGTCGTGAATGTCGCCCGTCATCCAGACCTCACCCGTGGCCGGGAGAATGACCGTCTGTTCCTTCCGCAGCGAGGAGAGTCGATTCTCCTCGCCGGCGGTTTCAAAGGCTTCAATGACTTCGGCGGCGCTCGGCGGCATCGGCTAATTCGTAGGAGAACGGAGGTGGTTCGTCAATACGGAGCCGCGGTGGCTCTGTATTCAGGCATATCTCGCGGCGAAGGTTTCCGGGACGTTCCTGGCGATGTCTTCGACGAATTGTCCGTAAAGAAGCGAGCCGTAAACAACCATGTCTCGGGCGGCCATGCGAAGGCGCGATTGTAAACGGACGTTGGTGATGTTTCCGCTGGCGTCCACGTCGTGTTCGCTGTGGATCGAAACGCCGTAGGGCAGGCTCCATCCGTAACATTGCCCAACGGCCAATCGCATCCCTTCCATGACCGTGATTCCTTTTTCGTGGGAGGCGCAAAGATATCCGAAAAGCTTGCCGCTGAATTCGGACCAGTGGTAGTCGAGGAAATTCTTCATCGCGCCCGACATCGTGCCGTGATAATCGGGACAGGCAAGCACAAACGCCTCGGCCCAGGTGACGTCGGCCAGGACGCGCGTGACCTGCTCATCCGGTTCGGCGTCGGGGTTGTACATCGGGAGGCCGGCGGTGCGAAGATCGAGAAGACGCGTTTCGGCGCCGAGTTCCCCCGCAGCGTCCAACAAAAGCGAGAGCGCCCGCAATCCGCTGGAATTGCTTCGCAGGCTTCCGCTGACGCCGAGGAGTTTGAGCTTCATGTGCGCATCCGAATACAACCCGTCAAAACGCAAAGAAGTTTTGCCACAGATTTAAATCAGATGCACACAGATAAAATCAAGGCAATTTTGGTTGATTTGTCGGGTCAGCCACATTCTCCAAACGGGCGCCATCGCCCGCCGAACGATAAGAATGCGCCGCGTTTTGATTTATCTGCGTGCATCTGATTTACATCTGCGGCAAATTTTTTTGTTTTTACGCAATGTACTGCTTTTTCTTACGGCCGCTGAGGTAGCTTTCCATGATGCACGAGGCCAACTCGCCGCTGCTGGTGTAGAACGCGACGCCTTTGGTCAGCTTCGTCAATTGGTCCACGAAGCTCACCCAATCCATGCCCCAATAATCCTCGATGAGCGCGAAGGTGCTGATGCGGCAACCCTCGCGGACGGAAAGCACCGCTTCTTTCAACGTCGCCACCGTGCTGCGCGGATCGGGGGGATACAAGAGATAAACATAGTCGCCTTCGACGTGCGCCGTCGGCTGGCCGTCGGTGACGATGAATATCTGCTTGTTCTCGCTGGTGCGCTTGCGAAGGATTCGCCGGGCGAGCTGCAATCCCATGTGCAGGTTCGTGAAATGCTGCGGAGCCTTGTCGAGCTGGTCGATCGGAACCTTCAGGCGAACCTGGTAATCGTAAATCGTGACCGGTTTGGGCATGGTCAGGGGCAGCATGACCTCCGGAATGCGCGTCGCGCCGGAATAGAAGCCGACGAAATCGATGCTGTCCTGCGGAAACCGCCCGCGAACCAGCGCCTGCATGGCCATGGCCACGCGCTTGGCCGAGAGGAACCGGCCATATCGCATCATCGACCCGCTCATGTCCAGCAGCACGACGGTGGAACAACTGGTGACTCCCTCGTGCAGATGCAACTCAAAATCCTTTTCGGTGAATCGGATGCGGGCGCGGCCTTGGTTCGTCGGGTCGGCGCTCGGAAGGCCTTGACGCGACAGGGCGTTGTGCAGCGTTTGATGCAGATCCAGTTCGGCGACGGGATCGCCGTATTGGTACGGCTTGGTCCCCTCGATGCGTTCGCCGCCGAGGCCCGGCGTGATGCGTTCGTGACCCTCGCGCTGGCCATCCCGAAGATTGGCGAAAACCTCCATGAGCGCCTTGCGCTGCATCTTGGTGACGGCCCGCGGGGTGAGGCGAAGCCGGCCCTGGCCATCCTTGTCCAACATGCCGTCTTTCAGCAGTTGTTCGAGCATGTCGGATTGGGCCTCGTTCTTGGGGTCGTTCATCATCTGCTCGATGGCTTTGAGGGCTTGTTCACCGTGTTCCATGATGAACTGCATGAGTTGGTCGAAGCCGAAGAGCTTGTCCTGCGTGGGGAATTCTTCACCGTCGTATTCGCCGTAGAAGTACTTCATAGCGACCGGATTGTAGCTGCGCCGCGGAAGGATGTCATGAAAATCGGGGCTTTGCCCGTGGTCGTCAGGCGGCCGTCCCGAGTCCGAATCGGTGATGAACGCGGCGTTCCAGCGGCGCAAATGCCAGCCGATCGGCAAGGATCCCGATGACGACCATGACGATCATGATCGCAACGACCTGTGCGATATCTTCGTTGTCCTGGCCCAATTTCAGCAGGAATCCAAGGCCCTGATGATCGGCCGCGAGAATCAATTCGGCTCCCATGAGCGAGCGCCAGGCGAAGGTGAATCCCTGACGGAGGCTGCTGGCCAGGGCGGGCAGGCTGGCGGGGAACAGCACGTATCGATACAGCCGCCATCTTTGCGCCCCCAGCATCAACCCGGCCCGGCGATACAGCGGCGGAATCGCCCGCAGACCGTCGCGCATGGAAACGGCGATCCCAAACGTGCTGCCCATGACCAGCACAAACAGAATCCCCGTCTCGTTTAATCCAAACACCAAGATCGCCAGCGGCACCCAGCAAACGCTCGGCAGCGTTTGCAATCCGAGACAGAGCGGTCGCAGGAATTCATCGAAGGAAGTCCATCGCCACATCAGCGTGCCCACGAGCGTTCCCAGGATGATGCTGATGCCGAACCCCACAACCAACCGCAGGGCGCTGACGACGTACGCGCCGACTAAACGGCTGTGGACAATGCGCGAAGCCAGCGGCCGCCGATGCGGCTCCTGCTCCGCCGGCGCGGGCCAGCCGGGGTGCAAATGCTCGCCGAATCCGGTGGAAATCCCCAGCATCCCCAGCATGGAATCGAGCACCTGGCTCGGCGCGGGAAAAATGTACGGGCGCCACTGGACGATCCTATATGCCGCTTCCCACGTCGCCAGCAAGAGAACCCAGATCAGCGTTCTCTTTAGGCCGCCACGAATCTTCCGCTGCCAGGGCGTTGACACGATTGACCTCATCTTCGATTTCTTTTCGGACGAGCTTAGCGAGTTCGCCGATGTCGGGGCTGTCGAATTTTCGGGGGTGGGGTAAATCAACGCGAATCTCCTTGCGAATCCGCCCCGGACGCGTGTTCAGCACGATGATCCGGTCCGCCAGACGAACCGCCTCGCCCACCGAGTGCGTCACGAACAGAATCGTCTTGTGCGTCTGGCCCCACAGGGCCTGAAGCTGATGGTGCAGCAGCGTTCGCGTCTGCGCATCCAGGGCGGCGAACGGCTCATCCATCAGCAGCAGCGCCGGATTCATCACCAGCGCCCGGGCGATGGCGATCCGCTGCTTCATTCCGCCGGACAACTCGTGAACCAGTTTGTCGGCGCTGGCCGCCAGATGCACCATGCGCACGGCCTCGGCGACGCGGTCGGTCCGCTCGGATGCGGCCACGCCGGCCATCTTCAATCCGAACTCCACGTTTTGCGCCGCGGTCAGCCAGGGAAACAGGCCAGGCTCCTGAAAGACCATGGCCCGTTCGGGTCCGGGCGCGGAAATTTTCCGATCGTCCAGCCACGCCGTGCCGCTGTCGGGCTGGGTCATTCCCGCCGCGATGTTTAGCAGCGTGGTTTTGCCGCTGCCGCTGGGGCCGACGACCACCACGAATTCGCCGCTGCGGCAGTCCAGCGTGATGTTCTCCAGCGCCGATTCAGTCGAATGGTCGAAACGCTTGCCGATCCCTTGCAGCGCGAGATGTCCGGCCCTGGAGCTGTTCGCAACCATCCGTGCGGCCGCCGGTTTCGCAGCCAGACGCGTCAAAGCGGCCGATGATTCTCCGCCGGACATCCAACCGCCTTCCTTCAAGGCCGAGTCGCCGGTTCCAAACCGCCGACGCCGCGAATGATATCGGTTTCAAACAGCCCCGAAAGGTCCGGAGCCGCGCTGATGAACTTCAGATCGTACGACCATTGCTCCATCGTCTTGAACGTCTCGGGAAGCGGGTCATCGGTAAAAATCGTCCTCTGAAGCGCCGCCCGCATCACAGTGTCAGGCAGCCTTTTTCCGCCGAGCGCCACCAGAGCATCGTTGAGCTGATCCGCATATTGTGCCGAATTCGCGCTCAATCGCAGCGTCCACTGGTGATGCACGGACAGAATTTTCCGGATCACATCCGAGTGCTCGGCCAGGAATTGCGGCGTGGTCACCACAACGGTCAGGGAAAACTCATGATTCGGCCAAAGATCCTTCTCCTCGCCCACCAGGACCGCGTCAGCCTCGTTCACGAGGCGCGCTCCCCACGGCTCGGGCACCCACGCGGCGTCAATTCGCCCCCGCGCCATCATCCCGCTCTGCTGGCTGTTGCGCACTTCCTTCACATTGTTGGCATCCGGCTGGCCCAGCACCGCCGTCACATAATGCCGGGCCGACACGTCCTGCGTATTGCCAAGCTGCGGGGTAGCGATCAGCTTTCCCTTCAAATCCGCCATCGAACGAATCCCCGAATCCTTCGAGGCGACGATCACGACTCCGTCGGCAGCCGCGCCGCTGATCACGCGCACGGCCTGCCCGCGGCTATTCACATCCGCCGAGATCGTCGGACCCGGACCCATATATCCAATGTCGATCTCCCCGGCGTTGAGGGCTTCAACCAATTCCGGTCCCGCGTTGAACACCTTGGTCTTGAGCTTGGTCGCTCCCAGGGCCGCTTGAAAATCCCCAGACGCCACTCCCAGCACCGCCTGCGCGTGCGTCACGTTGGCGAAATATCCCAAACGCACCTCGCCCAACGCCGCCGAGCCCGCCGGGCCTGACACCGGCTCGCTCTTGTCGCAGCCGCCAAAGAAGGCGCTGATTAAAACAATCCCGCAAAGTGACGCCAACCATCGCATTTTATGAGTGTATCTTATAACCGTAACGGTTGCAACAATTCCTATCTGTTTAGTATCCGTTCGACTAAATCCTGCGCCGGTTAGCGCGCCGGGATGCTCAGAATCGCCTAAACATCGTTGCAACCAATGGAATTCGGCTTCGTCTAATTGGTGGATGCCGTCGCCACACCTGAAGACGAACGTGAAGCCGAGGCGCTTGGCGTGTTCCTTGATTCGCAACTTTTTTACACGTGACCGCTGATGGGGTTAGGATGGCCGTTGATCGTGGATGCTGGGCGTTTAGTCCGTGAATTCCTTAGAAACTCGAAGTGGACAGCGCCGATTTTCTCGCTCGGTCGCAGTGAGAAATTATTGGCGATCTCGGTTGGGGAGCGCGTTCTGTGGGTGGCGGAAATGACGTGGGATGCCGACGCGGCGCCACATTCGCGCGTCGCGGAGTTTGTGTATTCTCCTGATAGTACGTTGGATGACGCCGAGCGACTGGGCGGGGAGTTGGCGAATTTCCTGTCGGCACAGAATCTTTCAACGCGCCGGGTGGTTTTTGGCGTTCCGGCCAAGTGGCTGATCGTCGAGCCTTACGAGATGCCGCCGGCTGATGCCGAAACGGCGTCCAACGTACTTTGGCTACATGCGACCGAGCGAGTCATGCCCGCACTGGGGCCGATGGTTTTTGATTTCATGGGCGACAGTTGTCCAACCGAGCCCAGGACCTTGCTTCTGGTGGGCTTGCAGCGGCGATGGAGGGAGCGGCTCATGGCGCTGGCTGCGGGCGCCGGGCTCAAGGTCGTTGGAATTACTCCAATCGGCACCGCGGTGGGTGCGGCAACTTCGCGCCACGTGCGCACTTCGCTCATCGCGTTGTTTGGGCCCGGAGGCTTGGAACTGATTGACCAGAAAGGCCAATACACGCGATCCATACACTACATCAGGTCCAACGGGTCGCCTCAGCCCGTGATCGCCGAGTTGCGGAGGGCGGCGGCCGCACGATCGCTGGACAGCGACTCGCAGGAACACGGGCGCCGGGATTTGGTCCTGTGGGATGACATCGGCATGGAGCCGGAATTCCTGAACGCGGTGCGGCAGTCCGCGAGTCTTCCCATTACCGAAGCGCGAGGCCAATGGGTGGGTGTTTCGGAATCGGGCGCATCGGACGGGGTCAAGGGACTTTCCGCAGTCGCCTTGACGTTGAACCGCCGCACCGCGGCGTGTCCAAGCATTGATTTTCTGCGTCCTCGACTGGGGCCGTCAAAACGCGAGCGCTGGCGACGCCCCGGCGTCTGGTTGCCGTGGGCGGTTGCCGCCGTTGTCCTGATCGCGCTGGCGGGGCTCATGGACATGCTCAGCATTCAGAAGCAGATTTCCGGCCTGGACAATCAACTTCAAGCGATGCAGCCGGCGCTGGATGTGGCCCGGCCATACGTCGCCACCATGCAATTCGCCGAATCGTTCGGGGCGACTCGGCCGCGATATCTTGCGTGCATCGGTGATCTGACCCAGGCGTTGCCGCCGGATGGACAGACTTATCTCATCAGCTTCAATCTCCGAACGGATATGAAAGGCGAGGTCTTCGGAAACTCCACCAACGAGCAAAATGTCCTCAATTTCAGGGATAAGCTGAACGCCAGTGGGCGGTTCGCGGATTTGATGTGCAAGCTCGATGCGCGGGAAACGCGCGGCAACGCGAATAACGTGTCGTTTTCGATAACCTTCGTCTACTTACCTCAAAAGTGATTTGAAAAATTGGGCGGGTGCCAGGATGACGCTTTGGCATCGAAATCGGGTGAACAAAACTCTGCTGCTGGCGGCGGCGGCACTGGTATGCGCGTGGATCTTGCTCGGCTTCTACTTCGATCAGCGAGATTCCCTCACGGAGCAGCGCGATGGCAAATCCCAGTCCATGGCCGATGCGATCCGACTCCTTCAGCAGGAGAGCGACTTGCGCAAACTGACGGCGCGGCTGGGAACGTCGGTCATGTCGGACTCTTCCGCCGCCGAAGGACAGCTTCTGCACCTCGTTCATGACTGGGAACAGCGCGCGGGGGCGAATAACGCGTCGTTTCAGCGTGTCGGCATGAGCGAGGAACATGGCTTTGTTTTGCTGACATTCGAAGTTTCGGCGGCGGGCGACATGCCGGCCATCGCCGCCTTTCTTTATCAAATTGAGACGGCATCCATTCCGCTGCGAGTTGAAAACGTGCAAATGCACTCAAAATATGAAGGCGGCGACGAGGTGCAGATTCACCTGGAGATATCGACGCTTTACCGTAGCGACGCGGCGCGATCCTCGGGGCCAGGCGCGGCCAGCGCCCCGGAACTGGCCAGGGGGCCCGGATGAACCGGCGAACTTACTATCTAGCGGGATCGGCGCTGATCGCGGCGGTGGCGCTGATCGTAATGCACGTCGGGAAAGGGCCGCTCGCTCCCGCCCCGACTGCCGGGAAAACCGGCGCGGCCTCGTCCGCCCGCGCGCAATCGCGGGCAATAGGATCGAACGGCTCCGTGCTTCCCGAAGAGTACGCCTTCTTTCAAACGCGAAGTCCTTTCGGAGGGGGTCAAGGTCACGGCGGCAAGGGCCGGGGCGGGCCTGAAGCGTTGTTCATTTTTAGAGGAGCCGTCCGCGCCGGAACGAGCATGACGGCCTTCATGGAAAACGTGACCGCAAAAGACGTGGTGCAAGTGGTCGTTGGAGATTCGCTGGCGCGGGGCCGCATCAAATCCATCGATTTGGACGCGATCCAATACGAAACCGCGGGAAACGCCGTGCGGATTGAGGTTGGGCAGAACCTGAACGGCGAGGCGGTACAACCGGCTCCGACGACCAATCCGTCTAACCCCGCGGCTGCCGCTGCCGCGCCGGCGCAGAATCGCAACGCGTCAAAGAACCCGCAAGCGCAGCCAGCATCGAACGGACATCCATGATTTTGTTCGCACATTGGCGAAGGGAAACGGCCGTTATGTTCCGAGGGATACGATTGAATTCTCTGATGTCGTTCCTGTGCGCCCTATTGGCCGGCGCTGCGGCTACAGGAGCTGCGATCATTCCCACATCTCGCCCGGCCGCTACGCGTCCCACGACGGCGCCGGCGTCGTTCAGCTTGAATTTCAAAGACGCGCCGCTCGATGCGGTGCTCAACTATTTTTCGCAGACGATTGGCTTTGAGATTCTCAAAGACGGCCCCGTGGACGTGCGAGTGACGATGATGAGCAAAACACCCGTGTCGGCGGAAGAGGCCGTCGCCATGCTCAGCGCGGCCCTGAGAGTCAACGGCTTCGCGGTCGTTCAAGAAAACCACATGCTGCGAATCAGTTCCCTGGAAAAGGCGAAAAAAGGGAATGTGCCGGTGCATTTCGGAGCCGATCCCGCCGACGTCGCGGATACCGACGAGTTGATCACGCAGGTCATTCCGCTTGAAAACATCAGTGCGACGAAGCTGAGGGATGATCTAAAGCCGCTGCTGGGCGCTGACGCCGACATCACCGCCAACGAAGGCAGCAACACGATCATCGTCACGGACGTTTCTTCGCGAGTCCGCCGGCTCGTGCAGATGATCTCGCAGATCGATCAGCACGAAGCGCAGACTTCGGAAATCCGGATCATCCCTCTCAAGCACGCCAATGCGTCGGCCATTTCAAAGCTGCTCGACACGCTGTTCAAATCGCCGTCGGCGCAGCCCCAGCAACAGAACCAGCGGTTTGGCCCACAGCCGCAGCAGCCGCAGCAGCCCGAAGCCCCTTCGTCGGAGCGTCATGGACAGACGGTGATCACCGCTGCCGACGATCGTACGAACACGCTGCTGGTCGTGGCGTCATCCGATACGCTGAAGATGATCGATGAGATTGTGAGCCATCTCGACGCCGACTCGCCCAACCCGGCCTCGACGGCGCAGGTGCGGGTCTACACGCTGAAATTCGCCGACGCCGAAGCCACCGCCAAGATCATCAACACCGTTTTCATGCCGCCAAAAAGTGGACCGGAACTCCCGATCTTGTTTATCGACATCGGTCCGAGCCAGGAATCGAAAAAAGAAATCCCAACCAATGCCGTCGCGGACGATCGAACGAATTCCGTTGTCGTCACCGCGCCTCTGGAACGGCTGAAAGATGTGGAGGATTTGGTTCGGCGGCTCGATACCAGCCCGATGGCCGGCGTTGAAGTGCGCAGCATTCACCTGAAAAACGCCGACGCCGAAAACGCGGCCAAATTGCTGCAGGACATGTTCATTCCGAAGAAGGAAGAAGGAACCGCGCCGCAGTTGTCGGATTTCTTTTTCGAACAGGCGCCGACCCAGCAAAAGGAACGCGCCATCAAGATCAGCATCAATGCCGATGAGCGGACCAATATCCTGTTCATCAGCGCCCCCAGGGAATGGCTCGACATGATCGAAAAAGTCGCTCGCGAGATCGATGCCGAGAACACCACGGAAGATGTCTTGTTCATCTACCACCTGCGCAACGCGCAGTCGCAGCACCTTGAATACACGCTGAACGTTCTGTTCGGAAACAACGCGCCGCCCAGCCAGAACAACGAGCAGAACAACCAGAATGCGCAGATCAATCCGCTCATGCAGCAGGGGGCATTGGGGAATCGCACAACCGCCTCCACCGGAAATCCCGCCAGTCCCGCCAGCACCAACAATCGAAACAATCAAAATCAACCGAGATCGGCGACGCTTCCTCCCGGCGTCACCCGCGCCATCAGCGAATTAACCGGCAACGTGCTGGTGGTCGCCGAGCCCGATACCAATTCGCTGCTGGTCACCACCTCCCGCAAATACGAGAAGGAAGTGCGAGGGATCATCGCCGAGCTGGATCGGGCGGTGCCGCAGGTGCTGATCAAATGTCTTGTCGCGGAAGTCACTCACGACAATTCCCTGGACTATGGGGTTGATTTTTCCGTTCTGAATTTGCGGCCCAGCGGCAATGGCCAGACATTGCAAAGCACGCTGGGCGCCGCGGCCGCCGCCGCTTCGACGGTCACCCCCGGCGGGCTCGTCGTCAAGGTGCTGGAAACCAATGTGACCGCCACGCTGCAAGCCCTGGCTCAGCAGAACAAGCTCGACGTGCTTTCCCGTCCGTACATCCTGGCCAGCGACAACCAGGAAGCCGCCATTACCGTGGGCGATGAGGTTCCGTTCGTCACCGACAGTTACACCGACATCAACGGCGGCGTGCACAATACCGTGCAATACCAAGACCTCGGCGTCATTTTGGATGTCACGCCGCATATCAATCCGGATGGATTGGTCATCATGGATGTCGATCCCCAGATTTCAGCGCTCACTGGACAGACAGTAACGATCCAGGCGGGCGTAAGCGTTCCGGTGTACGAGCTTCGCTCCGCGCAGAGCCGCGTCGCGATCCAGGATGGGCAGACGATTGTGATCGGCGGCCTCATGCAGGATCAGAAGACCGAGCAAATCAGCAAAATTCCTATCCTCGGAGATATTCCGCTGCTCGGTGCGCTCTTCAGCTATAAAACACGCGACAAAACAAAAACGGAGTTGCTCATCTTCCTGACGCCTCACGCGGTGATGGAACCCGGCGAACTGCTGAAACAATCCAAAGACGAAGTGGGGGGTCTGCGCCTGACGCCCGGCGCCGTCGAGCCGGGCACCATGCAAGATCAGATGCGAGGAATGGCGCGGGGTTCGACGACCGCGCCCTCGAAGCCGCTGCCATTGCCGCCGCCGGCGCCTTCGGGCGGTTCGTGGTAACCGGAAAATCCCCTGCTCATCAGCCGGGCGAGGAGTATCGTCTGATGATGAGCGTGTCGTTCTGCCCGCCGAAGCCAAAGCTGTTGGACATTGCAACATCGACCTTCGCGGGTCGAGCCCGATTCGGCACATAGTCCAGATCGCACTCGGGATCGGCATTTTCCAGGTTCATCGTCGGCGGAAGCATATTGTCGCGAATGGCCAACACGCAGCAGATCAACTCGACGGCCCCGGCCGCTGCGATCAGGTGACCCATCATGCTCTTGATGCTGCTGACCGGGCAGGATTTGGCTGATTGGCCGAAGACCGACTTGATCGCCCCGGTTTCGTTGCCGTCGTTCTCGCGCGTTCCCGTGCCGTGCGCGTTGACGTACTGAATGTCCTTCGGCGAAAGCCCGGCGTCGGCGAGCGCCTCCTTCATCGCCGCGATCGCGCCCTCTCCTTCGGGGTGCTGATCCGTGATCCGAAACGCATCGGCCGTCGATCCATACCCAACGACTTCGGCGAGGATCGGAGCCTTCCGCGCCCGCGCATGATCCAGCGTTTCCAGAATAACCATGCCCGCCCCCTCGCCCAGCACGAATCCCCCGCGCCGTGCATCGAACGGCCGGCTGGCGCGCGGCGGATTTTCATTCGCCGTCGAAAGCGCCGTCAATCGGTTGAATCCCGTCACGCCGAACGGATGGATCATGCTGTGCGTTCCGCCGCCGATCATCACATCGGCATCCCCCCGGCGGAGAATTTCCGTCGCCTCGCCGATCGCCTGCGTGCTGGCCGCGCAAGCCGTCAGACAGTTCAGCGCCGGACCCCGCGCTCCGGTCAGCAGCGCCAGGTGCGACAGCGGCATGTTCGGCTCCTGCTCGATCTCGCGCACGACGTTCATTCGTTCGTAAGCAACCTGGGCCCACTTCACAAAATCCATCTGATTGATCTGCGTTTTCCAGCCGGATAGAGCCGACGCTGTGTATGCGTCAAAATCGAGGGAGCCCTCTCCACCGCCGAGGTAAATTCCGACTCGGTCCAGGTCCAATTGGCCTGCATCCAGCTTGGCCGCCGTCCACGCCTGCGCGCAGGCCGCCAATGCGAACTGCGTATTTCTCCCCGCCCCCGCGTGCGGCTGCATCTTCTCGACAAAATCCGTCACCCGGAAATCCTTCACTTCCGCGGAGATGCTGGTCGGAAATGTCGCCGCCTCGAAAAGCGTGGTCCGTGAAATCCCCGACTCGCCATCGAGCAGCCGTTTCCAGACCCCCTCGACGGAATTTCCCATCGGCGTGATCCAACCAATTCCGGTGATGACGACGCGATTCATGCCGAGGCCTTACCCTTTCGCGCTTTCGCTTCCGCGATAATAGGATCGACGAGCGGGGCAAGTTCAGCAATAAGTTGCGGAATACTTTGAGTCGCCGTTTCCCAAACAACACCGTAGTTCACCTGAGAGTAGTCGTGAACGATGCCGTGCCGCATCCCCGTAATTTGTGGCCAGGGAATTCTGGGGAAATCCGATTTTGTCTTGCTGGACACTCGCCTCGCCGCCTCGCCAATTGTCTGCAGCAGGTAGACCAGCGCCAATTGAACGTCCTCATTGGCCTCAAATTCCTTGCGCGACATCCGCTGCGTCCGGCGTTGAATCCGCCGGGATGTTTCCAGCATGTCGATCAGATAAAGGCGATCATCTTTCATAAACCGTCTGGGCCGACCCCAGAACCTCGTCGCGAATGAACCAGTGGAGTGAATCGGGAAGGACGAGATCAATTTCTCGATTCCCCAGGATCGGGCGCAGCGCATCGGCCAGTGCTGCCATGTCCAAATAAGTGGGGGTATAGTTTGCTTCGTATTCGACGAGCAGATCCAGGTCGCTGTCGAGGTGCGCCTGCTCGCGGGCGACGGAACCAAACACCGCCAATCTGCGCACGCGATACTCCCGGCAAACTTCGTCGAGAATCCTCATATCGGTATGCGCCAGTTCAGCGACCATTACATAGTCCAGATCGTCATTATCGTGACACTCGCGGCCGTTCGGGCACCGGTTGAATCCCTCAAACGATCATAATACCTAATAACTTTTTGAACGCACTGACGGTCCCATTCCTTCGGATAGAGGCCTTCGTTTCTATGATTTATCCCAGCATGTGCCGAGAAGCCGGCTTTCGCATTCCAAGGGGATCAGGTTACAGTTGTCGTCGATGGTATGTGCTTGCCAGGCATCGGTTTTCAGAAGATCCCAATGGGGCCCGAAGATGATTAGCCAGGGTCGTCGTACTTTCCACACCCTGCCTGGATGTTTTTTGAGATATTGCTTCAATAGACGTTCCGCATTTCGATCGGAATCGAGTTGATACGCCACAAGAACACGCAGATCCGCAGCAACAAATGCAAGCTTGTTAAATTCCCTGAGCCAATCTTTGCCATTCTCGAATTCGATGGCAATATGAAGGTTCCAGTCGTCGTCAAGTCCTACCGGTCCATAAGTGTAACCCACTCTGTCAATTTTTAGGTATTCTCCGCACGTTTCACACCCCAATTTTGCACATGAAGCTTTCGTAGTTTCCTCCATTACCGGGATCCAAGACTTGTTGTGCTGATATGCCTGACGTGAGCCGCAGCGCAAGAGTTCGTTCATTAGAGCTTGCCAAAAACTCAATGGGGTGAGAGTCGTCGAGATATCCCCTTTTCGGAGTTGCAATCGGCCGTCCTTAAATAAGTTTAAACACCAGCGCCGCGTTCTGGCCGCCGAGACTGTAGACGCTGCTGACGCTCACGTCGATTTTCGCGTCCCGAGCTTCGGCCGAGACGTTCAACGTCATTCCGTCGATCGGCTTTTTCGTGTTGACCGACGGCGGGATTTTCCCCTCGCGCACGGCCAGTGCCGCGGCGGCGGCCTCGACGCCGCTGCCGGCGGCGAGGCTGCCGGTTTGCGCTTTGGTCAGCGCCATCGGCACCTCGGGCAGCCGGGAGCCGAATACCCGGTTCAGTCCGGCCAGTTCTGCGCGGTCGTGCGAAGCGATCCCCAGCCCATTGGGAATCAGCAGTCCCACATCCGGGGCTGAAACACCGGCGTCTTTCAGCGCGCCGGCGATGGCGTTGGCATAGCTGCGCCCGGTGGGATCCGGCTCGGTCACTCGATACGCGTCCTGAGTGGCGGCGAAGCCCGCCAATTCCGCATAGATTTTTGCGCCGCGCGCGTGGGCGCGCTCGTATTCCTCGAGGATGAGCAATCCGCCGCCTTCGGCCAGCGCCGTGCCCGCCGCTTCCGAATCAAACGGCCGCACCGCCTGCGCAGGCGAATCGTTGTGCGTCTCGTTCAATCGCTTCAGCAGCGAATGCCGCAACAGGCCCATGGCGTTCACTTTACTCTCAGCTCCGCCGCAGATCGCCAGGTCGGCTTTCCCGCGCTGAATCGTGCGGAACGCTTCGCCGATGGCCAGATGGCTGCTGGCATCAGCGCAGGTGAGAGTATTGCTGGGGCCTTTTAAACCGTGAATGATCGTCACATGGCACGCCAGCATGTTTGGCAGATATTTCAGAAGCCACAGCGGCGTGAGCTGCGTCATGCCGTCCGTGCCCCAGCGGCGAAGGTCCAGCCGATTCGGCTCGGCATCCGACCGTGAGGTAGTCATCGCCGCGGTCAACTCATTGACTTCCGCGTTGATCAATCCCGCTCCGATGTTGCAACCGAAGCGCGCGCCGTCGAAATTGGGCTTGTCGATGTACGCCTGCGATTGGAGTCCGGAATCTTTGAACGCGTCATCCGCCGCCACGATCGCCAGCTCGATGTCGCGGGCCATCACCTTCGTCGCCTTGCGGTAGGTCTTGGGGACAAAATCGGCAATTTTGTAAGCGGGCGCTTCCGCCGCGATGTGAACGGGAAATCCGCTTGGATCGAAAGATTCGATGCGGCGAACACCCACCCGTCCCGCCAGCAGCGCTTCCCAATGCGCTTTGCTTCCGATGCCGATCGGTGAAATGATTCCGATCCCGCTAATGACCACGCGCCGCATAACGCTCATTCTATAACGGAATGTCCCCACCGCCGCGATGGGTCTTGAGCAATTCCTTGAATTGCTCCGTAAAAACGAAGTTCTCTTCCGGAAACGCCGCACCAGACATGTTCTTGTCGATATGGCTGAACATCAATTCGATCTCCGCCACCGCCGGGGAAGATTCATCGGGGCCGGCTCGCACCACGCCGCTGACCGATGCCCCCGTTTCGCTGAGCTGCTCGATCCGAGCGAAGTGATAAATCGTGTCTCCCGGTCTCACGAGCCGGTGAAATTTCGCCTTGCCGATCTTGGCCAGGATCACCTTCTCGGAAAAATCGCGCGCCTCGCCGACCAGAATCCCCGCGGTCTGGGCCATGCCTTCGATGATGAGGCAATTCGGCATGATCGGGAAGGCCGGATACAGATCGTGCAGATAATCTTCCGCGAGCGACACGTTCTTCATCGCCACGGCGGAAATCTTCGGCGTGAATTGAACGAACTTGTCGATCCAAATCCAGCGCACGACGGCTCCAGTGCGTTACCCAACCTTGGACTGCATGTAATTCACGATCGTGTCGACGTTCAAAAGCGATTGGGCGCTGTCCATCGACGGATTTTTGTCGAATTCCGTGAAATCCGAAAACGGCATGCGTTTTTTCAGTTCGGCAATTCCCTCGGCCGTGATCTTGCCGTCCTTCAAGTAGCGCTCGTCGTTCACCAGCGCCCCCAGATCGTCGGGAAACAATTCACCGCGCGGAATCTTAAAGGGTTTGGCCGGATCGGTCGTGAACGCCTTTTCGAGGCGAAACACGATATCCAAAAAGTCGATGCTCTCGGCGCCGAGGTCCTCGCGGAGCGTGGCTTTCGGAGTGACTTCCTCCGCATCCACGCCGAGCGCATCCACCAGAACCTGTTGCACCTTCGCATAAATCTCTTCTCGAGACATTCCCATAACAATCATCCTTCCCTGTGATGGGGTTAGGTGGCGATCGCGGCGTTGCCTTGCGCCAGAATCGCCCAACGGGCGCGGTTGTGCTCGATCAGCCGGCGATCGATCTGTTGGCCCGGCTCGCCCTGGACTGCCGAGAGACTGAAATAGGCCAATTCCAGCCGAGCCGAAACCGCAGGGATTCCGTTGACCGTACCCGATGCCTTGAAAGAGCCGCCCGAATCGGAAATTTTCACCGCTTCAATCTCCACCCGCAGCGCATTGCCCGGCGCGACGAATGTGCCGTACTTGACGTTTTTCGCCTCTTTGAGCACGGTGATGGATTTTGCGAATCCGCTGTTGCGATGCAAAAGCCAGCCGGCCGCCTGCGTCATCGCCTCGAGCATCAGAACCCCCGGCAGCACGGGAAAGGTGGGGAAATGATCGGCCAGATATTCCTCGGCCAGGCTGACGTACTTCACCGCGACCAGGCGGTTTTCCGAAACCTCTTCGATCTTGTCGATCAGGTTGAATTTCACGCGTCTGGCCGTCTGCGGGAGGGTTTTAGCGGTGGGGTGCGTCGTTTGCAAGCGCCGAACTCAGATCCCCGAGAGGGCGCCAAAGCAAATACCTTCCAATAGGGCCATGCAGCAGGCTCCAACGATCATCCCCAGCAGAAATGGCGTCATTCTCTTGCGGCCCTTGATCACCAGCACCATCACGACGATCACGGCACAGGGGCAGATGACGAATATCGACACTGTGCGCGCCCATGCGTATCCACCCATATTGGCAAGCCCCGCAAGCCCGACTACAAAAACCATTATGCCGCCGCACAGGCAGCCTCCGACAAATTCGAGGATCGACCCACAACCGAAATTGGTGCGACCGGAGGATCCGGACGACCGGTAATCGAGGGGGTGTGTAGATCGAGGTTCTTTGGGATTGTTGGACAATGATTTTGCCGGCGGCGTATGTTCAGACCATATGGCGGCTGGTCGTCCGCAACTCCACAAGCCGCTGCTCCTTTCCGTCACGATAAAACAGGTTGTAGGTGTCGAACGGGATGATTCGGCCATCGGGATGGACAATATGAACGCAGGTTTTTTTCACGCTGCGGACGTCGAAGTTCCACGCGTCGAGGAACTGCATGATAATGATGCGGAAAATATTGTCGTAAGTGATGGACGGCGGCACCGCGACCTGCGGAAGGCAGCACAGGAGTTGCTTCAACGACAGTTCCGAGCTTGCCGGAGAAGCGGCGGTTGAAAAAAGTTTGAATAGTTCGGCTCGCAATTGCGGTTTTTGTTCGTACACGATCGTGTTGCCCTCACCATGCAGCAGGATCTTGGGGTCGATCAGGCCCGTCAGCGGCATGACGTTGCCATTCAACTTCAGCGCATAAGCCATCGCCAGGCAGTCCGGATGGCAGGGAACAGGAATAATGTCGGCGGGCTTGAAAATCGGTGATTGTTCGAGGATCGATTGGCGAATCTCGCTGAGAGTGAGGCGATCGGTTTCCGGATTAAAATGGTCGAGCCTTCCCGCGACCTGGACGGGCTGAAAGGTGATGCCGCGAACGCATCGCTGTTTCAGGGCGAAATCGATCAGTTCACCGATCTCGCCGTCGTTGAGCCCTTTTTGCAGGGTGACGACGAGGGTTGTGGAGATGTTGTACTCGTTGAGTCTCTCGATGGCGCGGCGGCGAACCTGGGAAAGGTCTTCACCGCGCAAGACTTGCAGCGGTTTGCTGTGCAATGAATCCCATTGCAGGTAGATTTCGAACCCCGGCATGTAGCCTTGGAGCCGCCGCGCGAAATCCGCATCCTGTGCGATCTTCACACCGTTGGTGTTGACCATCAGGTGTTTGATGGGGCGGGTCTTGGCCATATCGAGAACCGTGAAGAAATCAGGATGAATGGTCGGCTCGCCGCCGCTGATCTGAACGACATCCGGCTCGGCTTCGTTTCGCACCACGCAGTCGAGCATGAAGGCGATCTGTTCCAGCGAACGGTGATGGGGACGATGCGGTGACGACTCGCTGTAACACACCGGGCAGGTCAGATTGCAGCGATCGGTGATCTCCACGAGCGTCAGACAACTGTGCTGCTCATGATCGGGGCACAGCCCGCAATCGTAAGGGCAGCCGTAACGGATGGGAGTGTTGAATTTCTTCGGCAACTGGCCGGGCTTGAGCGTTTGGCGCGACAGCTTGTAATACTCGATATCGGTGGAAATCAGCACACGCTGGAGCTTGTGTTCGGGGCACCATTTCTGGAGATACACGCAGTCGTTTTCGAACAACACCTTGGCTTCGACCTTTCGCAGGCACGTCGTGCAAAGACTATTTGTGAGCTCGAAAAAGAGGTAAGGCCGATCAGCCATGAGTGAGCCTCGCTTGCATGAGATTTGGCGTTTCGATCGGCAAGCCTTTGCGAATGTTCGATAAACTCCGCAGCGCGAGGCAGAGGGTTGCGAAACTGACAATCTGGATCGGGCTTAGTCCCAGGTACGTCTCGCGCGGCTTGATAAATTCGATGAGGAAGCGCCAGGAGAAATAGCCGATCATCATGAGCCGAAATATCTCGCCGCTACGAAATGCCCATCTCATGCGAATGCGGAGGGCCAGCGCGAGCAGGAGACAAAAGGCGATTTCGTACAACTGAGTGGGATGGCGGCGAATTCCGTCGCCGAAGTCAACGCCCCAGGGCAAAGCCGTTGCCACTCCGTAGGTATGGTCGGGCAGTCCTTCGAGAAAACATCCGACCCGTCCGATGGCAAGCCCGAGCAAGATCGGAAAGACAAACCGGTCACCGGTGTTCTGCCGAACGCCGATGATATGTTTGGCGATCTCGACGCCGGCCCATCCGCCCGCCAGCCCCCCGACAATCGTCTTGCCGCTCAGGAGCACGCCCAGGTGGTTTCGATGCGGCCAATAGGCGCGAATACTCTCTACCAGCGCCAGAATTTTGGAACCTGCCAGGGCCCCAACAAGACAGCCGGCGATGATTGCCATTCCTCGCTCAGCATCCAGGCGCCCGGATGGAAACTTGTTTCGCAGGGCGAGAAATAATTGAGCGCCGACCAGGTATCCTGCCGCTTCCATCACCTCATGGGCGGGAATGCGCAGAGCACCCACGTGGAAATAGACCGGAAAGATCATGGTTCTCACGATGCCCGCAAAAGGAAGCTCCGGTTCGGGGTGCATTATAGCCCCGAGATCAAGTGTGGCGCAATGTCGCGGGAATTGAAATGCGATTGATTCGTTGGGACGCATTGACATTTACACCGTCGCCGCTGGACAATCCCAAACAGCAATGGATCAGCCCAGCAGTTCTCAGCCTGGTCAGAGAGCGCCTTACGTCGTGATTGCCGGTTACGGGCTGCCCGGCCGGTCGCTCGTTGAATTCTTTGCACGCAGCGAAATCGAATACGTGGTCATCGAGTTGAATCCGCAGACCTGCGAACGCGCGGCGGCGGGGGGGATTCGCATGATCGCCGGCAGCACGGCCGATCCCGAAGTCCTCAGCCGGGCTGGCGTCCAGCGGGCGACATTGGTTGCCTTGATGGTCCCCAACGACGAGGTCGTTCTGGCCGCCATCCCCCACATCCGGCGGTTAAACCCCGATGCGTACATTATCGCCCGTTGTTCCTTCACTTCGACCGGATTGGAAGCCATGCGGCGCGGCGCCAATCAGAGCATCGTCGCCGAGCAAGTTATCGCCCGGGAACTTCAGAACATCACAATGCAACTGTATCCCTCCTTGCGCGAACCTGGAGCTTCTCAGTAACGACCAGGGTCGAAATTCCGTAATCTGCAATCGTAGAAGCACTTGCGTTTTATGTGGGCGGTTGCGCACCTCAAACAATATTAAAGTGCGGTGCGTCGGGACACGATATGTGGTTTGGAAATATTTTGCCAAATAGAAAAAGAGGGAGAGGAAAGGCTCCAATAAGATCGTATGCCGCACAAATCCAATTGTATTATCGCCGTTGACGACGATCGCCGGGCGTTGGATCAGATCGCCGGCATCCTCGATACGACCTATAACGTCTTGACCACGTCGGACCTGCGTCGTGCGGTGGGCTGGCTTCACGATGACGCCACCGTCTGTGCCATCATTTCAGAGCAGGTTCTTCGACACGGTCGCGGCATTGATCTCCTGGGCGCCTCGCTGAAGATTCGCCCCGATGTCCGCAGGATTCTCATTACCAACTACGGCGATTTAGCCGCGATTGTCGGATGTTTCCACACCGGCGAGATTCAGCGGACCATTTCCAAGCCCATCGTGGCCGCCGAGCTTCTGGGTGTTGTTGGTCCATCCCAAGTCAGTGATCCCGCGGGAACCGCCCCGCAGAGCGCCCGGGCGAGCGCCACCGCGTAATCTCGCTCGGCGCCGCTTTATTGCTCCTGTAATGTCTATGCCGGCCATTTAGGCAACCGCCCGGCGGCCAACCGCGCCGGATGTTTGAATGCGCACGGACCTTGTGGCACAATGCTTTGGGTTACGATAATACGAGGGACTGCCCGGATGCTTCTGCAAACCAACAGTTATGTCGTCCCCAGGGAAAAACGCGTCGAGCACGCGCGCCTTCTGCGGAGGTTTCGCCAAGCCCTGTTGCGGCTCGGCTGCGACCATTTCGAGGTGTTTGAGCAAGTAGGCGCAAACTGGAGCAGTGCCGACACCACGGGCCGATTCGTACAGATCATGCGATTCCGCGATCGCAAGCATCAATTGGCCGTGCAGGCCGCCGAACGCAACGATCCCACCACGCGGGCGTTGCTGCAGGAATTCTGCGATTTAATCAACTTTCAATATCAGCAGCAGCAGGGCCTTTTCGCGGTGGGGTACTACACCAGCTTTCTGCGCATGCCGTCCCAGGCGATGGCCGCCCCGCCCGCGGCAACAGAAGAAGCGCCTGTGGCAACAGAAGAAGCGCCTGCGGCAACAGAAGAAGCGCCTGCGGCAACCGAAGAAGCGCCTCCGGCAACCGAAGAAGCGCCACCACCGCTTGAAGCGTTCGCAGCCGAGTCCGACACAAACGGCAATCCCGAACCGGAAGAGGCGGCCATCCCTTCTCTTGTCATCCCCGAGCCTGAACCCGAAAACGAAACCGAACCCGAACCGGCATCCACTGGTGCAGATGATCTTTCCGCCGACGATCAACCCGGCGATATCGACTTCAACGCTGATTCGCCATCTGCTCTCCAGGACGATTCGGACGAACCCACGGGCCACGACGCATTCTCATCGCTACCCGACGGCGATCTGCCCGAATCCGGTGATTCAGTCGAGAGTTCAGACGTTGTCCCCCAGGATGCCGATTCCAATGGCGACGCCGAGGCACAGAACCCCACGACGCCGTCCAATTCGTAAATAACCCTCACCCGTCAATGGCGTTACCATCGTTTGCCCCGGCACGGTCCGCATAACTGGCGGCAATCCGCTTGCTTTCGACCCCAAATTCGCGTCATTGCTGCCAAGGCGAATATAATTACTGACCGATCAGTTCCCCATCGCGTCCTTCGCCGGAGGCCGCGTCCGTGTGGGAAGCCGACCAGGAGCGACCGTGAAAACGTTGATCCGTTTCCTTTGCCTGCTGTTGATCGTTGGCGGCTGGGGGTTGGCTGCGCTAAGTCTATACGTGGTCCGAACTCCCGATCCCGGCAATCCCCAGCAATCTCAATTCGTGGTGATTCCCAAGAACCGCTTGGGATTCAATGACACATACGTTGATGCCCGCACCTGGACGATGTCCGATGTGCGCGATCACGGCTGGCTCGTCTTGCGCGTTCTTCAAACCGGAAAAGCCGACGAGTTCAAATACCTTGCCGATCCCAAGAGCAAAGAAGACATTCAGACGCAATTGACCGATGCCCTGTCGGATACGACTGCTCCGAGCAGCCGGACCGCTACGACGGCCCGAGCCACCTTTGGGCCGTCTCGACAGCGCTGAATTATTTAGCGATGCGACCGAAGGTCACCGGGTTTGAAGTGAAAGCGTCTACGCCGCCTGAATGGGCTCAAACACCTTAACGCAATTTCGCGTGCTGTTCTTGGCCGCGTACAGCGCCTGGTCCGCCGCCGCCAGCAGGGTTGTCAGCGTCAGAATATTTGCCGGCTTATTTCGTTCCGCAACGCCGATGCTGAGCGTCGGGCGCTTGTCCAGATGCGTGATGGCATCGGAAAAATCCACCGTCATAAATGCCTGCCGAAGTTTCTGCACCACCTGCTGGGCCTGATACAGCGGGGTTTGCGGAAGGGCGATTACGAATTCATCCCCGCCATACCGGAACGCCAAATCCGTCTTTCGTAGCGTGATCCGCACACAATCGGCGAATGCCTTGAGCATGTGATCACCCGCGGCGTGACCATGCGTATCGTTGATCTCTTTGAAATGATCCAGATCGATCATGACCAGCGACAACGACTGATTGTGCCGATCGCACAACGCCAATTCGCGTTGGAGCAACTGTTCCATGGACCGCCGGTTAAACAGCCCAGTGAGCCCGTCGGTCATGGATTGCTTTTCGGCCTCCGCCAGCAGATGTAGGCTCGTGAGCACGGAATGGGCGCTGTTCACATAGGTTTGTGCCAGTTGCCGGCGAGTTTCGGTCCACTCTCCACCCGGCGGCAACAACATGTGAATCACCACTTGAAGCTTGCGGCCGATGTTCAGCGGGACGCAATAGGCCGGGTGGCTCGGCGGAAGGTTCAGAAGCGAATCAATCGAACAACGAACCGGCGAACCCTCCGGTCGAAATGCTCGCGGCAAATTCTGACGAAGGCACGGGCAGAGCGCGGCGTCCATTTCACCCAAGGTCGCCAGGTTCACCAAATCCTGCGGCCAAGCCGAGCGCAATTGGATCGGCGGCGCCGTATCCGCGTCGCTGGTGAGAATCGCCAGCCCTGCTAAGCCCAGTTCAGTTCGAAGGAAATGGTTCAGGGTTTCAAATACCTGATCCGGCTTGCCGGCCCCCTGAATGGTTTGCGAGAAATCCAATAGGCGATCAACCGTCGCCGTGCGCTCCGCAAGCGATGCCTGCGCAGCTTTATGTGCTCGAAGGGGCCGGGTCAGGTACATCATGATCCCGAAGCCCGCCACGCCTTCCAGAAGCACAATCATCAACCAAAATGGCGACATAGTCGCATCCGTTGTCGTTGGAATCGGCGTATTCCGAACGAACATCTTTGACCGTATCGGCTGAACGGATCGACCACTAAATCTGCCTTTTCTTTTCTGTTTTTGGTTAACTGCGATGCCATTTTGTCCGGGGATAAAAAGGCCCGCCTCTAATCCGGGCATCCATATCTGCAAACCACTGGATGCCCAACTCGTTGACTATCCTTGCATTTTGCGTACATTGTAATCATGGACTTGCCTGAAACGCCTAATGTTCAAGCAACCCGCGTTGCCGTTGACCAGGAGTTGACCGTTTTGACCGAGGTCGGGCGGATTCTTTCGTCCACGCTCGATTTGCGTGATTCTTTTCCAAAAGTGATGCAACTCATTTCTGCAAAATTAGATATGCGAAGAGGTTCGCTCGTTTTGCTCGATGAATCCACCGGCCGTCTGCGCACAGAGGCAGCAGTTGGGTTGACGGCGGACGAAATTGAGCGCGGGAAATATGCACTGGGCGAAGGCATCACGGGAAACGTGGTTGCCACCGGCCGGGCGCGAATCATTCCCGACTTGCGTGTCGAGCCGGACTTTCTTAACCGCACCGGCCGCCTCACGTCGGAGATCACTGGAAAGGCGACCAGCTTTTTTTGCATACCAATCAAGATCGAAGGCCGAACCGCCGGTGCATTGTCCGTCGATAAACCCTTCGTCTCGGAGCAAGCTCTACAAGAGGATCAGAGATTCCTCGAAATCATTTCCGCTTTTTTGGCCCAGGCGATCCAGATCAATCGCATGGTGATGCGGCAAAAGGAAGATCTTCTGGAGGAAAACGCCCAGCTTCGCGCTCAGGTAAGGGATCGATATCGCTTTGAAAACATCATCGGCGATTCGCCCGCCATGCACGAAGTCTTCGCCACGGTGGGGCAGGTCGCCAACAGCCGCGCAACCGTGCTGCTGCTGGGCGAAACCGGCACCGGCAAGGAAATGATCGCCAAGGCGATCCACTACAACTCCCCGCGCCGCGAACGCGGCTTCGTCCGGGTCAATTGCGGCGCCCTTACCGGCACATTGCTCGAAAGCGAGTTGTTCGGACACGTCCGCGGTTCCTTCACCGGCGCCATTCGCGATAAACAGGGCCGATTCGAAGCCGCCGACGCTGGAACCATCTTCCTCGACGAGATCGGTACCCTCGAACCGGAATTGCAGGTCAAGCTCCTGCGCGTTTTGCAGGAGCGCGAATTCGAGCGCGTCGGCGACACCCGCACGATCAAGGTCGATGTCCGCGTCATTGCCGCCACCAACGTCGATCTTCAGGAGGAAGTCGCCAAGGGGACTTTCCGAGAGGACCTGTTTTATCGCCTGAACGTGGTGCCGGTCTATTTGCCGCCGCTGCGCAATCGTCGCGAGGACATTCCCCGCCTGATCGATTTTTTCCTGGACAAGTACAACGCGCAGAACGATCGCAAGCTGCGGCGAATCAGTCGGGAAATGCTCAACGTGCTTTTGCGCTATCCCTGGCCGGGAAACGTGCGTGAGCTGGAAAACGCCGTCGAGCGGGCCGTCGTGCTGAGCAGCGACGAGGATTTTCACGAGCAGCTTTTGCCGCTGAGCGTACGGATGTTCGCCGCCCAGCGCCGCACCACCCAGTCCAGCGAATCCATTGAAACACTGACCCGCCGCCTGTCCGATCAGGCCATTGCGGACTACGAACTCCGCGAGGGAGAGATTTACCAGCTCGTGATCGACCAGATCGAGCATGCCCTGATCGACCGTGCCCTGGCCAAGTGCGGCGGCGTCAAGACCAAGGCCGCCGATTTTCTCGGCATCAACCGAAATACCCTGAATAAAAAGGTCAAGGACTTAGGTATCGAAGCCGCGGAATGAAGAATATTCGCCACGGATGAAAAATCAGATGCACACAGATGTAAAAAAAGCCGAAAATTATCGTGTCTTATCTGTGTGCAACTGATTTATGTCTGTGGCCAAATTCAGCCTTGTATGCGATACAAATCCATCCTACTCTTTGGCGCTCCGGGTAGCGGAAAAGGCACGCAGGGGAAGATCATCGGCACGATTCCTGGCTTTTACCACAGCGCCACCGGAAATATTTTCCGCTCGCTCGATCTGCAAAGCGAAATGGGCCGGGTTTTCTGGGAATACGCCGGCAAGGGAAAGCTCGTCCCCGACGAGATCACTATCCGGCTCTGGAAGCAATACATTCAGGGAATGGAAATGATCAACCAGTTCCATCCCGTCAGCGAAATTCTAGTTCTGGATGGAATCCCAAGAAATCTCAAGCAAGCCCAGTTGCTGGAAGAAACGATCGACGTGGTGAAGGTAATTCATCTGATCTGCACGGACCTGAGCAAGATGGTGGAGCGTCTTCGACGGCGCGCGCTGAGGGAAAACCGCTTCGACGACGCCAGCGACGAGGTCATTCGTCGCCGGCTGGAGGTGTACGACCGCGACACCAAGCCGGTGTTGAATTATTATCCACCGGATCGCGTCGTTCGCGTGGAGGCGACGATGTCGCAGATTCGCGTGCTGAGCAACCTGGTGGAATTTCTGGTTCCGCTGAAGGAAGAGCATGACCGTCAGCACGAGCAAGCCGCGGCCGCGCACGAGCCGGCCAAGACCGACCCCGTCGCAGCACGCGAGGCTTGACGGCACTCAGTGTCCGCTCGGATACAGCGGAACTCAATTCACATTGAGCTGTTGATCGAGTTCCAGTACTACAGCACCTTGGTGCCGACGGCGCCGATCGTTGCGATGGCCGCAACGACGATCAAACCCGCGCTCAGCGTATATTCCAGAACTTCTCCGCCGCTTTGTCCCGCAAAAAGTAAAGCATGGCGCCCCTTTTCAAGTTAAGTGATCCGCACAATCGACGTTGAAATCCATCGGTTTAATCAAGCAATACTTTATTAATAAAGTCTTCAATTGGCCGGATTGCCCCATAACGACGGAGCGGTTTCTTCAATTAGGTAACGTTTACCAAACAACGCCCGATCGAGCTTATTCTCACGACCGGCTGAGGTATCCGCCGGTGTCGGTGCTGATCTTGATCTTTTCGCCGATCACGATGAACCCCGGCACGCGCGTCGTCAGGCCCGTCTCCAGCTTTGCTTCCTTCAGTTGATTGGTTGCCGTCGATCCCTTAATGACCGGCGGGGTATCCACAACTTCCAAATCCACCGCGGCCGGCAGGGTGTACGAAACCACCTTGCCCTCGTGAAACGAGGCGACGATCTGTGTATTCGGCTTCAAATAAAGAATGTCGTCGCCGAAGACTTCCTTGGGAATTGTGGTCTGATCGTACGTTTCCAGGTCCATAACGACGTGGCCTTCATTGTCGCTGTAGAGATATTCCACCTGCCGGCTGTCGAGGGTGGTTGTTTCGATATCGTCCGTGGCTCCGACGCGCTTATCCATGATCGTGCCCTTGCCCACATCGCGCAGCTTGAACTGCACCTTGGCGCGAAGATTCCCCGGCGTGTTATGGTCCGCATTGGTCACCACGAAAAGTTTTCCGTCGATGATGACCGCTTGTCCTCGGCGAATGTCGCTTGCTCGCATGAACGATCCTTTTCAAAACAATAATTATAGTCCAATTTTCCCGGCGAAGGGTGGCGAAATGTAACCGCCACGGATTCAGGCGTCAAACGCCGCACCATCGCCGCCACATCTTGCGAAATGCCGCTTCCACGTTCCGCGCAAACCGCTTGCCATCCATTACCGGCGAGGCTCGTATCCGGCTGCGCAGCGACTTGCGCAGTTCGCTTCGCTTGCCGAAATCCTCGGCCAATCCCGCGGCGATCGCGATAAAATGCGGGTCATCCGCGGCAACGAACTCGGGCATTTGCAAATTCGACAGAATGCTCAGTCCCGCTCGGCCGGCCGCGGTAGGGCCAATTCGACTGACCACCGGCACGCCCATCCACAGCGCATCGCATGTGGTGGTGATACCGTTGTATGGCAGCGGATCGAGGCAAATGTCGAGGCGATCATAGACTCGCAAATACTCCCCGCGACGATGGCGCCCAGTGAACTCAATTCGCCCTGGATCGGTTCCGGTCTGTTTCATCATCTCGCGGATTCGCGCGCGCTGCCGGTCGGATTCCACGAGCAGCAGCAACCGCGAATCGCGCACGTTTGCCAGAACCGCGCTCCAGAGCCGCAGCGTTGAATCGTTCAGTTTGCATGGATTGTTCAGCGACCCAAACATCACCGCCCCTTTTTCGCGCGGGGCCGCGGGCGGGACTTCGCCAAGCGGATGATAGCAGCACCAGCAGTCCGGCAGGCGCACGGACCGCTCGGCATAGTACGGGTCCGTGTCTCCTGGCGGATCCATCCAGACATCCGTCAGCCGATAGTCGATCGTCTTCATTCCCGTTCCGCCAGGATATGCCAGCCAGGTCACCTGCACCGGCGCGGGTCTTTGCGCGAACATCGGCAGTCGATTGAACGCCATGTGCATAGTCAGATCGACCAGGATATCGATGCGGTCCTCGCGAATTTTTTTCGCAAGCTGATCGTTGGACAACCCCAGCACATCGTGCCACACGGGGGCGCAGCTTTTTAAAAGTTCCGTCGCCTTGTCTGGCCGCCGAACGCTGGCATAGCAATGCACCTCGAAGCTATGCCGATCGTGGGCCTCCAGCAGCGGCAGCACGAAGAAGCATTCCGCGTGTCCGTAAAAATCCGGCGAGACGTATCCGATCCGAAGCCGACGGTCCGGCGAACGATCCATGTCATGTTCGACGGATACATTGCCGCCGCCATGGCGTCGGTCCCACTCGCACAGTTCGCGGAAAATTGAAGCGCGATCGTAACCGGGATGAAAATGCAGCTTGTAGCACAGGCTGCTATGAATTTCGGCATTCTGCGGCTCCATGGCGATCGCTGCCCGGCAGCAATCCACCGCCTCCTCGATCCGGCCGGAATCCTTCAGCACATTCGCCAGGTTGTTCAGCACGCCGGCTTGGTTTGGTTCGCTGGCCAGAATCCGCCGATAAATCTCCTCCGCCTGATCGAGCTGTCCCGCGTCGTGGCGGGCCAGCCCCTCTTCCAGCGATTGTTGAATCGGAGCTTTCATGGCCGGTGAGAGAAATACAAGGTCGCTATCTACCTGCCGCACCAACGTCGCCACATGTCGCGGTACGCGGTCTCCATCTTTCGGGCAAACCCCGCGGCATCCATCAACGGCGATTGACGCATCCGTTCCCGCAACGTCGAACGCAACTCGTTCAATCGCGGCCGATCTTGTGAAAGGTCGGCGGCAATCTTCACGAAATCGTCCTCGGTTTTTGCAATCAATTCGGGCATGCCCAGCGTGGAAAGGATGCTCAATCCCGCCCGCCCCGAGGCCGTTTTGCCGATCAGGGTCACCACCGGAACGCCCATCCACAGCGCATCGCACGTTGTCGTGATCCCGTTGTACGGTAGCGTGTCGAGACAGATATCGATTGAGTCGTGATGCCGAAGATAGTCCGTTCGGGATATTCGATCGACGAACTCGACGCGCTGCGGCGCGATGCCCGCGCTCTGGAGAATGCCGCGAAGCTTGTTTCGATGCCCCTCGCCCGATGCCAGGATTAGGATCGTGGAATCCGGCGCCGACTGCATGACCCGAGCCCAAAGCCGCAGCAGCGGCTCGTTATTTTTGCAGGGATTGTTGATCGACGCGAAACGGATCGGTCCCCCGTTTCGAGCCGCCGCCGGACCGGCATCGGTCAGCGGATCGTAGCAGCACCAGCAATCCGCCAAGCGGATCGATTCCTCGCGGTAGTAGGTCGCCGGTTTATCCGGCGGGTCCATGAATCCGTCGGTGATGCGATAATCCATCGCATCCAGCCCGGTCCCCCCGGGATACGCCAGCCACGTCACCTGCACCGGCGCCGGCTTGCGCGCGAACGTCGGCAGGCGATTGTGCGCCATGTGCATCGCCAGATCGATCAAGACATCAATGCGGTCGCGGCGAATCTGTTCCGCCACGTCGGCATCCGGACGGCCCAGAACATCGTGCCAGACCAGTGGCTTGGATTTCAGACGCGCGGTCACGCTGTCCGGCTTAATGACGCTGGAATAGCAGTGTATTTCGAATTGTTCCAAGTCATGTTTTTCGAGCAGCGGCACCACAAAAAACGATTCCGCCTGCGCGTAGAAATAGGCGGAAACATAGCCCACTTTGAGCCGCCGATTCGGATCCCGGTCGTTCTGGTGCGGCCGGACGGATTGCGCCAGCGGCATCGCGTAAAGCTCGTTCCATCGCCGCTGCTCGCGAAACAGCGATTCATCATCGTATCCCGGATGAAATTGCAGCGTGTATGTCATGTTGCTGTGAATGCGGTAATCCGGCCCGATCGCCAGCGAGCGGGCGTAATGTGCGACGGCATCCTGGATGTTGCCGCAATCCTTGTGCGCATTGGCCAGATTATTCAGGGCATCGCGCTGCGTCGGCTTCAGCGCGAGGCAGCGATCGAAGACCTTGATGGCCTCATCGAGCTGCCCCGTGTCCTTTAGCGCGATGCCCAGGTTGTTCAGCGTTTCCGGAACGTTGGGAGCGAGCTGCTGCGATTTCCGCAACACCTCGATTGCCTTCTGATGTTGGCCGCGCAACCGTAGGGCCGCGCCCAGGTTCGATAGGGCGGGGGCGAAGTCCGGCCGGTATCGCACCGCCTCCGAATACTCGGCGATCGCCTCCTCGTAGCGCATCATTTCCGCCAGCACCACGCCCAGATTGTTGTGCGCATCCGCCGAGTTCGGCTTCAGCGCCAATGCCCGACGCAGACTCGCTTCCGATTCGTCCAACTTTCCTGCGCGGTGCAGGGCCGTGCCGAGATTCTGGAGGGCGTCGGAGGAACCCGGCGTGATACTCACCGCCAGCCGATATTCCACGATCGCTTCTTCAAAACGATTCTGCATGTACAGCGTGTTGGCCAAATGGAAATGGGCCTTCAAATGCCGCGGATTCAACTCCGCCGCTTTTCGATGGCAGGCGATGGCCTCGTTCACCCGCGACACCGACTGATACACCAAGCCCAGGTTGTCGTGATAGTCCGGCGCATTCGGATTGAGCGTAATCGCCCGCCGGATCATCTCGATCGCGCTGTCGAAGCGGAGGTATTGGCTTTCAATCAGGCCCAGAAGATGCGTTGCATCGGGATTATTGGGCTGTGCCGCCAAAATTCGGCGATATATCGCCTCCGCCTCGGGCAAGCGCCCCGCCTGATGATGCTCCAGCCCAGTTTCCAACTGTGGTAAGGGGTCCATTAATTTCACTTTATGCATGAGATTGTTATGCTCGTCCAATCGTTCGCCATCACAAGGAGATGATATATGCGATATCGTATCAGCCCGCTTCGATTGCGCCGATGCGCCGTTGCGTTTGTGTTGTGCCTCGCCACGTCGCCGGCATGGGTGGCGGCCGATCAGATTGTGCTCAAAAACGGCGACATCATCACCGGCACCATTGATTCGGCCGATGCGGGTCAACTCATCATCATCTCCCCAATCGCCGGCAAGATTACCGTCGCCCTCTCGGATGTAAAAACCTTTTCCACCGATGGACCGATCAAAGTCCAGTTGGACGATGGCACGCTGCTCAACCAGCGGATCTCCGAGGGCGCCCCCGGTCAGTTCAGCACCGCGCCCGGTGGTCTGTTGAACGCTCCGGCCATTCCCATGTCCAGGATTAGCAGAATCAACCCTCCGGCGGCGGTTTTGACCGGTTCGATCGTCGTCAACGGATTGTACGCCCAGTCCACCACCACGACCTTGCAGTTTGGCGCCAGCATCGACGCCACCCGCCGCGGCGACAACGACCGCCTCGGCTTCGGCGGCGCGTATCTGTTCGGAAAACAAAAAGTCAACGGCGTTGACACGACCACCGAAGACAACTGGTTTATCCGCGCCAATTACGACTATTTCTTCAGCAAGCAGTGGTACGGCTACGGCAATGTGCGCATCGAAAAGGACCGCATTCAATTCCTCAATCTCCGTCTCACCCCCGGTATCGGCGCCGGATATCAAGTCATTGAAAGGCCCGATTTCAACGCGAATTTGGAAGGCGGCGTTTCCTGGGTATACGAGCAGTACAGCAACGTCGCTGCCGCCAATCAGAATGTCTCGGTTCGGCTGGCGTACCACGTGGACAAGACGCTGCTGGATTCCCGACTCAAAGTTTTCAACGATGTCGCTTATTTCCCCTCGGTTCAGAACGTGAACGATTATCTGATCCTCTCGGACGCCGGCCTGCGGCTCGCGATCACCAAGAGAATGTTTTCAGAATTGAAGGCCGAGGTCGATTACGATTCCCATCCCGCCCCAACGGCCCATCGGACGACAACACAATACATCCTCGGCGTGGGTTGGACGTTCTGAATCGGCAAGAGCGCGATCTATATCCGGGAGGAGATGTTACGGTCACGAAGCGCCTGGGCGGTTTCCTAAGGCTCGACAGCATCGGCCGGGGCGATGAGAGCAATGGGCGCGGAAGGATTCGAACCTTCGAAGGCAGAGCCATCAGATTTACAGTCTGACCCGTTTGACCACTTCGGTACACGCCCTCAATTGCAACTTCACTCGGGAAACCTCTGTTTTTTGCCGATGTTTCCGCTGTCTCCGACGATCCTACAAGATCGGCTTTCATTCCGCCAGATTGCGCCGAATTGCGCCGAATTGCGCCGTTTGGTGACAAGCTGGGTGCAAGGGAAATCGTCGCATCGTCCGTTCCCGTCGCCACGGCCGCTTGCCGCGTGCTGGACAGGTCCGGCAACACGCCCAGGGCGCCGGCCAAATCTTCACGCCGCAAATGCGTGTACCGATCCATCGTCAACGTGATCGTCGAGTGCCGGGCCACCATGCGCCGGCTCGCCGTGCCGATGATCGGCGGCCTCGGGGCCGGTTTCCCGATGGAACTGCTGATCTACCCAATTATCTTTTATGTGACTAAACGCTTCACTTTGGTCAAAAACCCAAACCAACCGCGCCTCGATGTGCATTGGCAGCCGTTACGGCTACGGGAAACGGAGAAGGCGTCCATGGCTAATTCCGTTTTGTGGGCTTGGTGGGAAGTCGTCTAGTCGTCGGTGCAGACCAGCGGAGAGCTTGACAATTGCAATCGCGCGTCTTAGGACTTCGGCCATGCGGTCGTTGCGGCAAAGGCTGTTCGCGAGCTTTACGGCGGTTGTCATCCTCGTGACGAGTGTCAACTGTTGGTGCGGGGCCTCACAGGCGGTTGATGATGCTTGTTGCCGTCAAGGATCACAAACCCGGTCTTGCTGCAGCGGGGACGATGATTGTGGTCAACCCGATGCCGATCACTGCCCGGGTCATAATGGCAAGGAACCGCATCACTGTTGCCAGCACTGCCAAGGCACGCTGGTCAGTGAATCCTCGGCAGCTCAGCATCTTTCGACCCCTTTCGACTATTGCGTTTTGCACGCAAGCCTTGGCACGCCCAACTTGCAATCCCGTGCAATTGTTCAGCTTCAATCAAGTCACCACTTCACCGATCCGCCTCCTCTGTGCGGCCCGCCAACTCTATTGCGCCTGCACTGCGCGCTGACCATCTGATCCCGCTCCAAATTTGAGCCCATTGCGGCTGGTTGCTCAATGTCAACCGCCGGGGCCGCAACTTTGCACCGACCTTTTGCGCGCGTTGCGCGCCACGCGAGACAAGTTGGTCCATTGCCTTTTTTATCCGCCGTCGAAGGAGCCGAATCAAATGTGTCGCTCTACTCTGTTGAGTGCGTGTGCAATCGCGGCCGTAGGGTTACTGGCGGGCTGTGCGGCCGTGCCAAAGGATGCGGGTTTCAGTGACGTACAGCAATTGGCAGTTGATCGCACCGGTTACATTGTGCAATGGAATAGAAACACGGCCGACGATCGGGCTGTTGCTTTCAAAGTGCATGAGCTTCTGAGCCACGAACTGAGCGCATCTGACGCCGCACAGATCGCGTTGCTGAACAACCGTCATCTTCAAGCGACGTTCGAGGACTTGGGAATTGCCCAGGCGGATCTCGTTCAAGCCGGTCTGCTGAAGAATCCCGTGTTCGATCTGGGGGTACGATTCCCGAACCGCGGACCATCCGGCACATACCTGGACATCGCGGCGGCGGAGGATTTTCTCGACATCGCTTTGATCCCGGCCCGGCAAAAGCTGGCGCAGGGACAGTTCGATCAGGCCAAAGCCAGGGTGTCGGATGAAGTCCTGTCGCTGGCGGCTCAGGCGCGTTCGGCTTTCTTCACTTATCAAGCCGCAGTGCAGACCGTGGAACTCCGAAAGGCAATCGCGCAAGCGGCTGCGGCATCCTTCGAAGCGGCCAGAAAGCTCCATGATGCCGGCAACATGAACGATCTGGAGATTGCCAGCCAGCGCGCGCAAGACGCGCGAGCGAGGGTCGATCTGGCTGATGCGCAAGCTGCCGCAGCCGAATCCCGCGAGTCCCTCAACGACGTGATGGGTGTTTGGGGACCGGATACCCAATGGAAAGGCGCTGGCCATCTTCCCGATGTTCCCGCTCGGGAGATTTCCGTTGAAGGATTGGAATCTCTGGCGCTGCGGCAGCGGCAGGATGTGGCCGCCGCGCACCAAGACGTGTTGGTTCAGGCCCGCACGCTTGGCTTGACCGCCGATTTTCGCTTCTTTCAAGAGGTCGATTTGGGCCCGGAGTTTGAGCACGAAACCGACGGCCAGTGGCGCATCGGCCCGACGTTGTCGCTGCCCATTCCGCTCTTTGACCAGGGCCAGGCGAAGATCGCGCGGGCTCAGGCAGTTCTTCGGCAAAGCGAAGAGCGTTACTACGCCGTGACAGTGGATGTCCGATCCGAAGTGCGCGCCGCAAGCGCGCGGCTGCTGAACGCGAGGACAAAGGCGCTGCTCTACCGCGATCAGGTTCTGCCCATCGAGCAGGACTTGCTCCGTCAAACGCAGCTTCAATACAACGGCATGTTCCTGGGCGTATTCCAGCTTTTGCAAGCCAAGCGGGATCAGATCGACGCGGCGCGTGAATATATTGAAGCACTGCGCGATTACTGGACGGCTCGTGCCGACGTGGAACGCGCGGTGGGTGGACGACTGATCCCCGCGATCCCCGCCACATTGCCAACCAGCCGAGCCGATTCCAAACAACAAAACGATTCTTACGGAGAAGTGCCATGATGACACGACGCGAAATGATCGGTGCGGCCGCATTGGCCGGCGGAGTCATGCTTTTCGACCGCATCGCCGACTCAACCCAAGCCGCGACGGACGAAGCGCAAGTGCATGATCCCGTGAACGAAAACAAGGATAAAACTTCAGCCCACACGCCACCCCAACCGCCCGGCCTACCCGTGCGCGATTACACGCCGGTTTACACGCCTAACGGCGTGACGTTGCCGTTCAAGATCGTCGGCGGCCTGAAAGTGATGCACCTGATCGCCGGGGAAATCGAACACGAATTCGCCCCGGGCCTGATCGCGTCCTGCTGGGGCTACAACGGACGAACGCCGGGACCCACCATCGAAGCTGTCGAAGGTGACCGTGTGCGCATTTACGTGACCAACCGCCTTCCGGAAGCCACCACCGTCCACTGGCATGGGATCCGCAACATCAACGGCATGGACGGCGTGGCGGGTCTGACGCAGGAGCCCATCCCGACCGGCGCCACATTCCGTTATGAATTCACCCTCCCCGAGCCCGGTACGTTCATGTATCACTCGCACTTCGACACCATGACGCAGGACGCGATGGGAATGATGGGGATGTTCGTGGTCCACCCGCGTCAGCGCCGGCATAATCCGGCGGATCGTGATTACGCCATCATGCTCAGCGAATGGCGGATCGACCCCGGCGCCCGCCGCCCGGTCACCATGGAGATGACCGATTTCAACCTGTTCACGATGAACAGCAAGGTTTTTCCGGCTACCCATCCGCTGGTGGCCCAGGCAGGAGAGCGCGTGCGCATCCGCCTGGGCAATCTCAGCGCGATGGACCACCATCCGATTCATCTTCACGGATTTCAAATGACGCTGGTCGAAGCGGACGGCGGAACGGTTCAGGAATCGGCGCGGCACGCGGGCAACACGTTCCTGGTTCCCGCCGGTTCCACCCGCGCCGTGGAATTCATCGCCGACAATCCCGGCGATTGGGCAATGCACTGTCATATGACCCATCACACCATGAATCAAATGGGCCACAATGTTCCAAACCTCATTGGTGTGAATGCCGGCGCCATCGACAAGGTCGTGCAGCCGCTCCTTCCCAACTACATGACGATGGGCGCGGATGGAATGGGCGACACGCCTGAGCTGGGCATGCCCGTCCCGAAAAACAGCATTCCCATGCTCGGCGGCAAAGGCCAATTCGGCCTGGTTGACATGGGAGGGATGTTCACACTCGTCAAAGTGCGCGAAGCGCTTAACGGCTACGACGATCCGGGCGATTACAAATTTCCTCCGGGCACGGTCCCCATGGCCGCGACGGCCTCGGAACTTCGCCGTGACGGCATCGATGTGGGCGTTTAGATTGAGGATTCCATGAAATCGCCAGCGCCAGCGGCGCCGATGGTGACACCTACAACGGTACCGAGTGCCGGCAAAACCTTGTACGTCTGCCCAATGCGCCCGCAGATAAGCTCTGACAAGCCGGGCAGGTGTCCGATTTGCGGAATGACGCTTGTAATCAAGAAAGGACAATGATCATGTTTCACTCAAGTTTTCCACTGAGCGTCGGATTCATCGAAGTTCTCCAGCACTGGGACAGCAGTTGGAGGATTCATCCGATTCTGGTGAACTTCACGGCCGCGCTGGTGCCGGTGTCGATCTTCAGCGACCTGGCGGGCCGGCTGTTTCGCCGCGAGTCATTGCTGACCGTGGGATGGTGGACGATGTTATACGCAGGCTTGATCACACCGTTCACCGCAATGTTCGGTTGGCTATTCTGGATGCCGGACGACAACGGTGTCAAGGGTATGGCCATTCATAAATGGCTCGGAACGTCGCTTGCCGCCTTGCTGATAATGCTGCTGGTTTGGCGCATCACCATTCACCGAAAGAAACAGTCGCCGGGCGTCGCTTATCTGTTAGTTGGCATATGCTTTGTCGCCGCATTGATCTATCAGGGCATGCTCGGTGGAGATCAGACATTCTCCGGGATGTAAAAACGTGTTGGGATGTATGTAAACAAAATGCGCGTCGCCATTGTCCGCGCCCTGCCGAACCGACCGGCTACTGCCGTAGTAACCGCGGTACGTTGGCGGTCGATAGCCGACCGTGGCAGGCCGCGCAGACCACGTTGTTATTCCAGACGGGCGGTGTTTCCAGTGTGTCGACCTTGGCGCCACAGTTGGCGCATATTTCAACTGCTGGTGGTTTTTCCCGGCCGGGGGCGGGGTCCGTCGAGGGGCGATCCACCGCCGCCATGAAGGCGGCGTACGACATATTCGTGCCGCATCTTCGTCGCGGCGGTTGCCGGGCTCGTTCCCTCTATCACGGATAAATCAACTCACGCGAAAAAGCGAATCCTATTTCGCATAATCCAGGTGAATGCTGTAATCATCCGCCGGCTGGGTGCTGTTGAACAAGAGGGTGGTGGTGAGGTTCCCCTTCAGCACCGCGCGCTGAGGCTTGAGCTTTTCAACGAACTGGCCATCGAGTTTGAAGGAAATGAACGCATCGATGTATTGGTCTGCATCGGTCGTCGAACGAAGGTTCAGTTGAACGTGCAGGATACCGGCGTGATCCCGTTCGGCATTGCTCGGCTCGATGTGCGTGCAGGACTCTATGCTCGAATGGGCAAATACCACCCGATAAACTTCCAATGCTTGGATTTGGCCGGGAATCAACGCATCGCTGCAGCCCGCCAGAAGACAGGTGATCGCTGCCACGATTGCTGTGGAACGGCTGCGTCTCACTTGGCGGCAGCGACTACGTTCGTCGCCAAGGCATCGCCTTCGGCGACAGACCCCAAATGCTTGAAGAGCGAGCCCTCTTCCACTTCGACCTGATCCGGCAGGAGCAAGGCGCGGGTTTGGTAGTCATGCCCGATCTGGTGAAACTCGACTTCGTAGGCAACAGATGGGGCAAACCAAGTGCTGCGGACGACACCAATTTCGCCACGATTCAGGGCCAATTCCGGGATGTCCGTCATTAGCCGGACAAAGTCATCTATATGCGGCGATCTCATGGCATCCTCCATGAATGCTGGGTAAAATCCATTCGACTACCCGAATATAATGCCGCTCCCACTCCTTCCAGTACGCCAAAAATAAACTATTTTCTCGGACTTGCAAATTAAAACCGGAAAAATCTTCCTAAATTAACAGGCATGAAACCGCGCCGAAAAAAGAAGTCTCAGGTCAATCCTCGCGCCATGTCCCAAAGCCTGTTGAGCTGGTACGAGCGCCACCGCCGGGATTTGCCTTGGCGGCCGCCGCTGGGACGGACAAGCAATGTCGATCCGTATGCCGTCCTGGTCAGCGAGGTCATGCTTCAGCAGACGCAGGTTACGACGGTAATTCCCTATTTTCTTCGATTCATGAAGGCATTCGCCACGATTGGCGAGCTTGCCGCCGCGCCGGAGCAGCAGGTTCTTCGACTCTGGCAGGGATTGGGATATTACTCGCGAGCCCGAAATCTTCAGGCCGCCGCGAAGAAGATAGTCGCCGAATTCGGCGAACGCATCCCCTTTTCTGCGCAAGGCTTAATGAGCCTCCCCGGCATTGGAAGATACACGGCCGGCGCGGTGGCCTCCATCGCATTCGGGCAGCGTGCCCCCATCCTCGACGGCAACGTCGCTCGAGTGCTGTGCCGATTGGATAAAATCCGATCCGATCCCCGGGAGCCGCGGACACGCCAACTACTTTGGCAGCGGGCCGAACAGATTCTTCCCCGGTCCCGCGTTGGCCAATTCAACTCAGCCCTGATGGAATTAGGCGCAACGGTCTGCACACCCAAAAGGCCCCATTGTCCCGCTTGCCCGGTGAGGCGATTTTGCCAAGCCGCTAAAGCGGGATTACAGGATGCGATTCCGCCACCGCGAAAGTCCCGGCCCACCCCTTTGCTTCGTCGCTGGACGATCGGCGTATCGCGCGCCAACCGCTGGCTCATCGAGCGCCGGCCGAACACCGGCCGATGGGCAGGTCTATGGCAGTTTCCAACCATCGAGATCACCGATGACGATCTCACCCCAGCGATTGTCACCCGCCAAATCGGTTTGCGAGTTCGCGACCTGCGCCAGATCGGCCAGATCCGGCACGCCCTGACGCATCGTCGCTACATCTTCAATGTTTTCACCGCTCGGGCCCGAGCCGACGGTCCATGCCAAACCAACCGTATATGCCGATGGATCCGCCCCGACGAATTGGATCAATATCCCCTGTCGCGCCCGCAGTTGAAAATCGCGGAAATCATTTTTAGCCACGGCTCGACTGAGCTCGCCGAAGTCAGATGAGAATCAGATAAAAAGGCAGATAAAACGCCGGAATATTCGCATTTTTCGCAGCGATTTCCCGCCTTACATCTATCTTTTTATCTGATTTTCATCTGTGGCTAAAACTTTTTTGATTTGTCTTCGTTCTGCAAGCTTGCCGCCAACTGTTCCAGGACCAGCGGCACATTGACGTTGGCGCTCAAATACTTCTCCGCCCGCGAAATCGCCTCGACCGCGTCGCAGGCGTGGTCGATGAAATCCGCATCGGGCGCGGGGCGAAGTCTCTGGCGAATTCGCCTCGCGGCGATGGACAGATACACGCCTAATCCGCTGCGCACGGCAGAGTCTTTGCTGGCCAATTCGTCGCGGGCCAGAACTTTTTCCGCGTACGCGTCGGCGCTCTTGCGGAAAAGATCGGCCAGATTCGTGCCGGTTTTGCCGTCCAAAATCGCGTCCATCGTGTTGGCAACCGCCGAAGCGCAGCCGAGGACTTCATCTTCGATCCATCGAATCGCCACGCCGAGCGATCCATCCGAAAAGTTCGCCGCGGCGGCAGCAGTGGCCGGATCGACTCCCCGACGCTCCAACTGTTTCGCCACAAGGTCCGCCGGCAGCGCCGCGAAGCGGACCGTCTGGCATCGGCTGCGAACGGTCGGCAGCAATTCATTGCCGTGCGTCGTCAGCAAAATAATCAGTGATCGTCCCGCCGGCTCCTCCAGCGTTTTCAGCAGCGCGTTCTGGGCCGCATCCGTCATCAACTCCGCCTGCTCGATGACAAAGACCTTCCCGCGGCCCATGACGGTTTTTCGTCCAGCCGGCACGGCCAAATCGTATCGAATCACATTGATCGACAATTGCGTCGCCTTGCTCGATCCGCTCTTGTCGTGCAGGCGGGCGAGCTCTTTGGTGATCACGTGATAATCGGGATGATTTCCCGCCGCGACGGCCTGGCAGCTTTGACATTTCCCGCAGGCATCCTCCGCAGCGGGGTGTTCGCAAAGAAATAGCCCCGCCAGCGCAGCGGCCGTCGTGGCCTTTCCCACACCCTCCGGCCCCGCGAAGATCAGCCCATGCGGCAGCCGATCGGCCGCGTACGCGGCGCGCAGAGATTCGACTGCCGCATCCTGTCCGAAAATGTCCTTTAATCGAACCATGGATTGTCATTGGAGCGATTTGAGCAGGCGCATGACATCGGCGTGGACTTGCTCGACCTCTCGGTTCGCATCGACCACTTGATATTTGTTGCGACGGTTCTTCGCTTGCCGCAGATAATTCTGCCGCACCATCTCATGGTATTCCAGAGAACGCCGTTCGATGCGGTCTTTCTCGGCTCCAGCGACGGGATCGTCCGGAAACAGCGTGAACTTGGGACGAGTGCGTGCGCTGCTCACCGCTACCGGCAGGTCGAAAATGATCGTCATGTCCGGCCAATGCTCATGCACGGCTGTTTTGCCGACCGCCAGAATCTCCGCCTCCGACAGGCCGTCGCCGCCGAGCTGGTACGCGAGGGTGCTGGAGATGAACCGGTCGCTGACGACGACAAGCCCGTCTTTAAGAGCAGGCATGATGATCTCTTTCATCATCTGGGCGCGGGCGGCCATGAACAGCAGCATTTCGCATCGGGTAGCCATTTCCGTGTTCTTGGGATCGAGCAGGATTTCGCGGATTTTTTCGCCAATGGGCGTCGTGCCCGGATCGCGCACCAAAACGGTCTTGGGGCCGGCTTTTTCAATCTCGGCAAGCGCCAGGTGAGCCTGCGTGCTCTTGCCGCACCCTTCGTTGCCGTCGAACACGATGAATTTTCCACGGAGATGAGTCATGGAGAAAGAAAAGAACTTCGGACTTCGGATTTCCAATCTTATTTACTTTGGGTCGCTGGTCGAATCCAGAAGGTCTTGCATCAGCTTTTCCACAGCCGACGGCTGATCCGGCCGAATCGTCAAATCCCATGCGACATTCCATCGCGTTGCGACGGGCGAAAATCCCATCGCCTCAAGGCGCGTGGTCATGTCCGTCATGTGGGCGGCTCCGTAGAAAATCGCGAGGTTCTTTTTCCCCGCCGCCATCGTATCGGAAAGAACCTTCAGCGCCGCTTTGTTGCGCTCCGTTACCAGAACGCTGCCGCCGGGCCCGTCGAGTCCCATGGCGGACAGATCAATCTGCCCAAGCTGCCGGGCGATGACGACCTTGAGTTGCCGCTCCATGTCCGGCTTGGTCAGCACTCCGATGAGATCATCCATCGAATCCTCATCGGTTGCCCCCGGCTTGAGCGGCGGCGGATTGGTGATGGCCTTTATTAACTCTCTCAGCATGATTTGCTCAAACGTTTCTCCCCGCTCTTCCTGCATTTTCTCGAATGTCTGGGTGTCCAGATCGGCATGGACGAAATTGGCGGCCGAGTAATCGATGTCGTCCAATTGGAAATCCAGTTCAAGCGTATCTTTGAGGAACCGCTGAAACTGGCTGATCGGGCTATCCGATTTTTCCCCCTCGCCCGGCGCCGGGGGAGCGACGTTTTTGGGCTTCACCATCTCATACAGCAAAGCATCGTAACCCTTGAAATCCTGGTTCAATTCATCGTAATACGCCTTTTCCCCGATATGGACGGCCGCGATCAGATGCACCTGAATTCCCGCGGCATTGCGAAAGGCCACATCGGCCGTTTGCAGCGATCCCCCGCCATGCCCGTCATCGACAAAACGCAAAAATGAATCGGGAACAATCGGCCGGGTCGTCGGCCCCGCGGCGAAAACAGGAGCGAAGGCCAACAGCACCACCAGCGGCACAAAATGCAGACAACGGCGTGACGACATGCTTTGCTCCGTAGTTGAATCGACCCCCCAAGTATATCCACCCATCGCGCCAAAACCCACCGCGGCGCGGCGTGCTTTGGCCTCACGCTTGACCACTTTCCGCCATGGTCTTAGATTTCCCCCATGGCCGAGGAGACGATTTCGCAATACAAGGACCGTTTCGCGCAATTATTCGGTCCCGGCGAGAAGCTGCGGGTCGTTCGCGCCCCCGGCCGCGTGAATCTGATCGGGGAACATACCGATTACAACGACGGTTTCGTCTTTCCAATGGCCATCGAGCCCGAGGTGAAAATTGTTTGCCGTCTCCGCAAAGATGGCACGGTAAAAGTTGCCTCGACGGTCTTTCCCAACGAGTTCGTCGAATTTTCCCTTCAGAAGAAGATCGAGCGAGCCAAGCCCAACTGGGGCAACTACGTGCGTGGCGTGGCGGCGGAACTGATCGGCGCGGGCATTCCGCTTTCCGGAATGGATGCCCTGATCTGCAATTCACTTCCGGTCGGCGGCGGCCTTTCCAGCAGCGCCGCCATCGAAATCTCGATCGCCCGCGCGTTGCTTTTACTGGCGGGCCTGACAATCGAGGTGGATCGGCTGGCCCTGATCTGTCAGAAGGCCGAGCACGAATATCCGCAGGTTCCGTGTGGGATCATGGATCAGATGATCGTCGCCGCCGCCAAGGCCGGCCACGCGATGATGCTCGATTGCCGCGACTTCACGAAGCAATTCGTGCCGCTCGATTCCAAGGACCTGCGCGTGGTGATCGTCAACAGCATGGTCAAGCACGAACTGAGCGACGGCGAATATGCCATGCGCCGCCGCCAATGCGAGGAAGGTGTGGCTATCCTTCAGCGAGACCATCCGATGATCAGGGCTTTGCGCGATGCCACTACTGAACAGATCGAATCCGCCAAAGGCCGGATGAGCGAGGTGGTCTATCGCCGCTGCCGGCACGTGGTCGGCGAAAATCTGCGGACGATCGAGATGGCCCAGAAGCTGCTCATGCAGCATTACGACGAGGCGGGCGAATTAATGGTCAAGAGCCACCATTCCCTGCGGGACGATTACGAAGTAAGCTGCGCCGAATTGGATTTCCTGGTCGAGCAGGCGATGAAGGTCAAAGGCATCTACGGCGCGAGGATGACCGGCGGCGGTTTTGGCGGCAGCATCGTCGCCCTGGCTCAGCCGCGCTGGGTGAAGGAGTTGAGCGATCACCTGCACAAAACCTACACCGCCAAATTCGATCGCCAGCCGAGCGTTTTCGTGACCACAGCGACCGCCGGCGCCTCGGTCCTGGAGTGAACGGTCACGTATTTTCCCCAGGAAAGCTGCGGGATAGCCATCCCGCGGTCTTCAAATGCCGCACGCCATGCCCACCATCCGCGAAACATTGCTCAAGCTTTGCCGGCGTGAAGACCTGACGCGCGACGAATCCCGCGAGGTTTTCTTACACATCATGTCCGGCAAGGCCCCCGACGCCCAGATCGGCGGTCTGCTGGTCGGCCTCGCCGCCAAGGGAACGACCGTGGAAGAATTGGTCGGCGCCGCCACGGTGATGCGTGAAAAAATCATCCCCGTCGAATGCGACCCCACCTCGGTGATCCTCGACACCTGCGGCACCGGCGGCGATATCCGCCACACGTTCAACATTTCAACGGCCGCCGCGTTAATCGCCGCGGGCGCCGGCGTCAAAGTCGTAAAGCACGGCAACCGCTCCGCCTCCAGCCGCGCGGGTTCCGCCGATGTCCTGGAAAAATTCGGCCTGAAACTCGAAATCTCCCCATCCGACCTTCGCCGTTGTCTGGACCGCGCCAACATTTGTTTCGCCTTCGCACGCGCTCACCATCCCGCCATGAAATTCGTGGCGGAAACCCGCAAAGCCCTGGGAATCCCCACGATCTTCAATCTTTTGGGACCGCTGACCAATCCCGGCCGGGCCAGACACCAACTGCTGGGAGTCTTCGCGCCGGAACTGACCGACCGGCTCGCCGCCGTGCTCCGTGAATTGGGAAGCATCCGCGCCTGGGTCGTTCACGCCGAAGATGGCTTGGACGAGATTTCCACGCTTGGCCCAACCCGCATCAGCGAGCTGCGCGACGGCCATATCCGAAACTGGACTCTGGATCCCAAGGATGTCGGCATTTCATATGCGCGACTATCCGATTTGCAGGTGCAGACGCTGGACCAAGCCGCCGCCGCATTGACGGCGGTTTTACAAGGCAAGCCCGGGCCCATGCGCGACATCGCCATGCTGAACGCCGCGGCGGCGCTGGTTATTGCGGAGAGGGCTGAAGATTTGAAGGCAGGGCTGGACCTCGCTCGCCAATCCCTCGACGGCGGCAGGGCCGCAAAGGCCCTGGAAATTCTGATCGCCGAATCGAAGAGCGGGTAAAGCGACGAAAACAGAATTTGAACCGCCCAGACGCAGAGGAAGCGCAGAAGAGCGCAGAAAATTCAGAAGATAATTTCCTCTTGTCTTTCTCTGCGTGGTCGGCGTCTCTGCGGTTCAACGGTTTTGCGGGGCTGTGGTTGCCGATCAATCTCGGTATAGTGCAATCGCAGGAAGGAGTTTCCGATGAAGGCGATGGCCGTATTCCCGTCCAGTAAACAAGTCAAAGTGATCGATCATCCCGAGCCGGCGATATCCGCTCCAACGGAGGTGAAACTCCGGATGATCGATGTTGGCGTTTGCGGGACGGACAAGGAAATCGTTTCGTTCCAATACGGCACACCGCCGGCGGGTTCGGAATATCTGGTCATCGGGCATGAATCGCTGGGTGAGGTCATCGAAACCGGGTCGGGCGTCAAGACGCTGAAGAAGGGGGATCTGGTGGTGACGATGGTTCGGCGGCCGTGCGATCATCCGGATTGTGTGGCGTGCCGGGCGGGACGGCAGGATTTTTGTTACACCGGGGATTTCACCGAACGCGGCATCAAAGGCCGCCACGGATTCATGACGGAGTTCGTCGTCGATGACGAAAAATACATGAATCTCGTTCCCGGCAATCTGCGGGATATCGCCGTTCTGGTCGAGCCGTTGACGATTGCCGAAAAAGCGGTGGAACAAGTTTGGCAGGTGCAGTCGCGGTTGCCGTGGGCGTGCCCCGTGCAGCCTGGGAGTGCGGCAAACTATTGTCATCAGGCCCTGGTGCTGGGGGCGGGCCCGGTCGGATTGCTGGGGGCGATGACGCTCGCTCTTCAGGGATTCAAAACGTGGGTTTATTCCCGGAACCCTGTTCCCAGCCTTCAGGCCGATATCTGCAAGGCCATGGGCGCGACGTTCCTTCCGGCGGAGTCGGTCAGCGTGGACGATATCGGCAACGCGATCGGCTCAATCGATCTGGTTTACGAAGCGGTCGGCGCTTCCTCGCTGGCATTCGACGTGATGCGCAAGCTGGGCGTCAACGGGGTTTTTATTTTCACAGGCGTACCGGGCCGCAAGGGGCCGATCGAGGTCGATACGGACGATCTGATGCGCGATTTCGTGCTGAAGAACCAGGTGATTTACGGTACGGTCAACGCGGGAAAGCAGGCGTTTCAGGATGCCATCCGCGATCTAGCTGAATTCCGCAAGCGGTGGCCCAATGCGGTCAATCGGCTCATCACCGGGCGATTCAAGATCGAACAGGCAGTTGATCTGCTGAGCGGAAAGGCCGGGGGGATCAAGAACGTGGTGAGCCTTCGATGAGCGAAACTGCCGAACACGTGCGTTTGCGCGAGGATGCGGCGCGAAAGGCCAACTGGAAGCGGTGGGGGCCATACCTCTCGGAACGGCAATGGGGGACCGTTCGCGAAGACTATTCGCCGGATGGGGACTGCTGGAATTATTTTCCGCACGATCACGCCCGCAGCCGGGCGTATCGCTGGGGCGAGGACGGGTTGCTGGGGATCACCGATCGCGAATGCCGGCTCTGTTTCGCGCTCGCGCTGTGGAACGGGCGCGACCCGATTCTCAAGGAACGGCTCTTCGGTCTGACCGGGCCGGAGGGCAATCACGGCGAGGATGTGAAGGAGCAGTATTTCTACCTCGATTCCACGCCGACGCATTCTTACCTGAAGGGGCTGTACAAATATCCGCAGAATCCGTTTCCGTACGACCGGCTGGTAAGGGAAAACGCGCGGCGCACGCGGCACGATCCGGAATTCGAAATTCTCGACACCGGGGTTTTCGATCAGGATCGTTATTTCGACGTATTCGCGGAATACGCCAAGAACGCGCCGGACGACATTTTGATTCGAATGACGGTGTGCAATCGCGGGCCGGAGCCGGCGACGATTCATCTGTTGCCGACGCTGTGGGCGCGCAATTCGTGGGTGTGGGGTTGTCTGCACGAAGGGTGCGAGGTCAAGCCGCACATGGCCCAATCGGGACCGGCGACTGTGGACGTGGATCACGTGACCCTGGGGAAATTCCGCCTGGTTGCCGAACAGATCGGCCAGGGCCCGCAGATGCTGTTTACCGAGAATGAGACGAACACTCAGCGGCTGTTCAATTCGCCGAATTACACGCCGTATGTGAAGGATGCGTTTCATCGGTATCTCGTCAACGGCGAATCGGGCGCGGTGAATCCGGCACATGTGGGGACCAAGGCCGCGGCACATTACGTCGTCGATCTTCCGCCGGGCGGGCAGTGGGTCGTGCGGCTTCGATTGTTTCCGCAGGAAGCCGAACCCGCTCAGATCTTCGGCGAGGAATTCGACCGGCTGTTCCGGCAACGCATCGCCGATGCGGACGAGTTTTATGATGTAAGATTGTCCAAAAATCTCCCGGCGGACACGCGCAACGTCGGCCGCCAATGCCTTGCCGGTTTGCTCTGGTCGAAACAGTTTTATCATTACGTCGTTCGTGAATGGCTGGATGGAGATCCCGAACAGCCGCCGCCGCCCGCGTCGCGATGGAAAGGACGGAACCACGAATGGCTTCACCTGTTCAACCGCGACGTGATCTCGATGCCGGACAAATGGGAGTATCCCTGGTATGCCTCGTGGGATCACGCGTTTCACATGATCACGTTCGCCACGATCGATCCGGAATTCGCAAAGGAGCAGCTCGTTCTGCTCCTGCGCGAATGGTACATGCACCCCAACGGCGAATTGCCGGCGTATGAATTTGAATTTTCGGACGTGAATCCTCCGGTGCACGCGTGGGCGTGCTGGCGCGTCTACAAGATGACCGGCCCGCGCGGGGGGCGCGACCGAATGTTCCTGGAGCGCACGTTCCAGAAATTGCTGCTCAACTTCACCTGGTGGGTGAACCGCAAGGATATTTCGGGGAAAAATATCTTCGGCGGCGGATTTCTGGGGTTGGACAACATCGGAGTGTTCGATCGATCCAAGCCGCTGCCGACTGGCGGAGTGCTCGATCAGGCCGACGGCACTGCGTGGATGGCGTTCTATTGCTCGACCATGCTTTCCATGGCCCTGGAACTGGCCCGCGAAGATTCGGTTTACGAGGACATCGCGTCCAAATTCTTCGAGCATTTCGTGGCGATCGTCGATGCCATGAACACCGTCGGCGGCACCGGGTTGTGGGACGAACAGGATGGATTTTATTACGACCAGCTTTTTCTCGACGGCAAAGCGATTCCGCTGCGCGTCCGGTCGATGGTGGGAATGATCCCGCTGTTCGCGGTGGAAGTATTGGACGGCGATGTGATCAATCGGCTGCCGGGCTTCCGCAAGCGGATGGACTGGTTCCTGAACAACCGCAAGGACCTAGCCAAGTATATCTCATATATGAAACCGTCCAACAGCGAGCACAACCTGTATCTGCTGGCGGTCCCGACTCAACAGCGCCTGGTGCGCGTCCTGAAATATCTTCTCAACGAGGCGGAATTCCTCTCACCCAACGGCATCCGCTCGCTGTCGCGGTTCCATTTGGATCATCCATACGTGTTTCGACACGATGGCAAGGAATACGGCGTGCGCTATTGCCCCGGGGAAAGCGATTCCGGCCTGTTCGGCGGAAACAGCAATTGGCGCGGGCCGGTCTGGTTCCCGCTGAATTTCATTCTCCTGGAATCGCTGGAAAAATATCACCACTTCTACGGCGACGACTTCAAGGTCGAATGCCCGGCCGGTTCGGGGAAAATGATGACCCTCCAGCAGGCGGCCGACGAATTGGGAACGCGGCTGATTCGCCTGTTCCTCGCCGACGGCAACGGCCGGCGGCCGTGCCACGGCGGCGAACCGCGATTCGCGGAAGATCCGCAATGGAAGGATTTGCTGCTGTTTCACGAATATTTTCACGGCGAAACCGGAAGAGGATGCGGAGCGAGCCATCAGACCGGTTGGACATCACTCGTGGCACGGTTGATCCTCGGTCGGGGAAGGAAGCTGGATCACGATCGGGCCGCTGGTCAACCTCGTCCCGCAGGGAAGGTCCGCGTCACGGCTGCGTCGCCGCCGGGCCGGTGACGATTTCGGCATGAAGCGGAGACTGGTCTTTCAATTGCACCCAGCCGATGGCACGATTTTCCGCCGGGGATAATTGAAAACCGGAAGGCCATGCGTGGGGATGGAAACGAACGCTCATCCGGCCGGTGTCGATTTCGTCGAAGCCGGCCAGGCCCTGCGTGCGATCCAAATCGCTGTCCTGCCAGGAAACGTCCACGGCCAAATCCAGCGAGCCGGGGGCATCGCCTTTGTTCAGCAGATCGATTTCAGTCAGCTTGGGCTCCAGCGATCGGAGAACGACCTGGATATCGGGTTTTCCGGGTGTTGAGGAAGCTTGTCCGTGGGGACGTGCGAATACCCAATACATGATCGCGGCAATGAAAATCGCATCGACCACAAAAAACGGAAGAAGAAATTTCCTGGCGGTGGGGCTCACGTGAATATCATACTTTACTCAAACTGACCACGTTCGCCATTCGAGAAAAATGGATGGGACCGCGGAGGAGCAGAGGATGCACAGAAAGATGCGGAAAAAGCAGGCGATTTTGGAGGTGACTCCGCGGTTTTCTTTGCGTCGGGATTGTGTTTCGCCTTTCACCACCCGCTAACCGGCGTGGCCACCGGAAACAAGACTGGATTGCCCGACCCGCACACGAACGGAACGCCGCATGAAAATGGCGCGCCGCACATCGTTCCCCAGCCGGCCGTGTCGGCGGAGTGGTAGTAGTATCGGTCGTAGTCGTCGCGGAACCGCTCGGGATGGGCGATCGCCGCCGATATATCGCCATCGAAATACTGTGGCCCCCGCGTCGCAACCGAGGGGCCGACGATTTCGAAGCTTACCGGAGCCGCCGTGCGCGAAACGGCAACGCGAGTCGCCGCCTTCAGCACCCGCCCGGCCCGGTCGCTCAGGATGTCTTCGACATCAAACAATCCGCGTACGGTCCCGTCGCATTGCAGTTGGCCGATCGTCTGCCCGGTTTTCATGGAAACGATTCGTCCGCCGATGCGGATCTGATCGTCCAGAACTTGAATGCTCCCGAAAATCACCGCATCCGCGCCCAGTGATTTCGTGGCGTCGATTGCGGCAGCCGCATTGGCCGGAGCAAGCCCCGGCACGATCACCGCCGAAATACCGGCGGTTTTCTGTAGCCCGGTGGCCAATCCTTCCTGCAAGGCCCGTCCCATCCATTCCTGTCCCGAATTGCCAATGACATCGAATGGGGTCACGGCCACTTTCAACGCCGGCTGCGTGGTCGGCACATCGGCCAGCGCCGTAGCCGGCAGCGTCATCGCGATCAAACACGCCAGAAAGGTCTGTAACATGCCGGCCATGATAACGCCCTTTCGATTCGTTGGAATGTCCAAACCACCTCCAAGAACGCGTCTTTGTAAGCGGCGGTTGCGGTTCCGGCGATTTATTCCGTCCGTGACGGTATTTTGGATGCTTTACAACACGAGGAAACCATGCTCTTAGCCGAATTCAGCATCTGGCCGATGGACAAAGGCGAAAGCGTCGGCGCGTACGTTGCTCGTTGTCTCGACGTCGTTGACAGCAGCGGTCTGCCGTACAAGCTCGGTCCCCTCGGCACCTGCATCGAAGGCGAATGGCCCGAGGTGATGTCCGTGATCCAAAAGTGTTACGAAGAACTGGCCGGGGACTGTAATCGCATTTCCTGCACGCTCAAGATGGATTGGCGTAAGGGCCGCAAGGGCGCCCTGGAAAGCAAAGTCGATTCCGTCGAGCGACGCGTGGGCCGGAAGTTACGGAAATGAACTCGGCGGTCAGGTCGGGCGCGGGCGTTATTTTTTTAATGGGATGATCAGAAACTGTCTCGTGAGATTAGCGGCCGCCGCTGATTCCGGCCTCAGGCCGTTGTCGCGGCGATATGCGCTAGCCACATCGGCGCACGCGACCCGTTTGTTGTTGTCCAGCGGAAGCTCCGCGTACGCCAGCGGATGCAAACCCCCGTTCGTGTCGATGTACACCTTCACCGCACCGGCGGCATACAGTCGATCGATCAGCCCGCCGGTCAGCTTGTCCGCCGCCATGTAGCGGAACGATTGCTTCCACTGATTCCCCTCAAATACCTGTTGCACCGGCAATTGCTGATGAATGCGGCGAAGAATCACCTGGTCGAAAAAGGTTGAGACCATCGCGGCCGGCGCGGCACTTGTAGCCGCCGGCGAGCCTGCGGTCACGATGGCTACTGCCGCCAGCGGCGCGGAGGCCGGCGCCGCGCCGATTGTCTTTGCATGAACCATCCCAGCTACCACCACCACTGCCAATGCCACGGCCAGGTCAAAAATGACTCCGATTACCAGGTACGTGATTGCAAACATCGCTACGTCATTGATGTCCATCCTGAATAGATACAAACAGGCAATGGCCATGAACGTCGTTGCGAGGCAGTAGCTGAGTAGTACGATGTAAAACCACGGCGCTTGGCCGGAGTCGGACATGGCGCCGGTTGCTTTCAGTACGTTTGGGAGCCACAGCTCGGCGGAAACGATCAAGGTGGCAATCGCCCCGAATTTCAGAAGCGTCGAACCCAGAGAACCGAAACCGACGCCAAATCTCGTCGCAGCCCAAAGCGCCAAAGCGATCGGTATCGCATCATCGACAAGCCTGAGCATCCAAGTCAGAAAAGCCGCCAGGACAGGCGCGGGTGTTCCTGCTTTTGTCTGGGTAAATACCCAGATCAATGCCGCCGCAACTCCGGCGGCGAACATGACCATCGGCACATAGATATCCCGAATGGAATCCGTGAGGCGGTCCGCGACGCCGCCGCTGGTGTCTTCATTGCTATACGGGCGGTGATAGTCAAAACTCCGCGCCATCGGGACGGGAATGGCTCCGCCGTTCTCGGCAACGGCGGCGACGGGGATCGCGATCGCCGGCCGATCAACGGCGGCACTTTTCGCGTCGGACGCCAATTCGGCCAGTGCGAACAGATCGTCCGGCGATTCCGCCCGCGGCGGAGCCGGCGGCATCACCAACACCTGGCCGCATTTGCATTTGCCTCGTTTGCCCGCCAGTTCCTTTTTCCAGGTATAGCTGCGCTGGCAATGGGCGCAGGTGACTTTAAATGTGCCGTCCGACATGAAATGCGCCCTCCCAGATCTGTTAGACCGTAGGACCAGGGGATTGTCTTCATTCGTAGCATCTTTCGCAAGAAAAAATGGGCGCCGGCCGCATCATTTGCGTCCCCAAAATCGAGGGGCGACTGCGTAGTTGAGCTGCACCAGCACGATGAATCCGATGCTGACGTAGGTGCTGACGATGCAGAGCAGCGCACCGAATGCGTACAGTGCCTGGGCGATCTGGATGCGCCGGCAAATCGCGGTCTGAACCTCGGGCGACATCTCGTCTTTCACCAGATGTGCCCGGGTGGCGCGGCCCCAGGTGAAATACAGCATCGCGCCGAGCAGCAGGATGTTGAGCCAATAAGTCAGCAGCGCGGCGCGAAACACAATGAAGTCCGCAAGAAGCCGGGTCGAAAACGGCAGCAGCGTGACGCCAAATAGGAATGCCAGATGCAGCCACGTAAGGTGCCGCTCGGAACGGGAGAGATGGTTGAGCTGGGTCTGTTGGCCAACCCAGAATATGCCGAGGGTGACGAAACTCATCAGGTAGACGAGCAGTTGGGGAGACATTGCCAGCAGCGCTCGCCACAGGTCGCTTTCGCTTGAGATGGATTTTTTGTCCGGCACGTGAAGTTCGAGCAGAAGTAGCGTCATGGCGACGCCGAAGATCCCATCGCTCAGGGCCGCCAGGCGTTCGACGCTCTGGCCGGCAACGCGGTTGTACGATGTGCTCATGCGGGCCACCTTATCCCACGGCCATCAGGGTTCCGCGAATGTCCCCGTCGGGTGCGATCTGATCGATCCGCACCTCCAAAAGGACCGGCGCCGCGCTGGGCCAGTTGCTCACGGCCGTTTCCAGGCGCGTGTGCCACTCATCCGGCACCGAGATCATCATGCAATGATTGTCCTGGTCGAAGATTGCGCAAGTCTTCCCCTCACTGATCTGCGAGCGGCAACTGGCGGGGATGGTCACGATCGTTCCGACCGCCGCGTCTTTCATCGCCCTGGCGATGGTGGGGCGGTCGGAATCGGAAATGGTTTTTACATTCTCCAGCGAGTACTCGAACAGAATCGACTGAATCGATCCACCTGATTCCAGGCCCAAAACGGATCGCATCGCCGGCAAATCCGCGATCGGGGCATCCGCCCACTTGGCAAACGGCAGGTCATGCGGCGGATCGTAAAAATTCTGATCGATGTTCAGCCCCCAATCCTTGGCCGATGTATTCGTCCAATGTCCCAGTCCCGTACCAATGGCCGCTTTTCGCCATTCCTTGAATCGGTTGTGCTCGATCGTGATCTGCCGCAGATGATAGTTGTCGCGGTCCGGCATGTTCCGCAGCTCGATGCCGTATCCGTTGTCCACCAGTGTGTTGCCCTCAACCGTGATCCGCGAACTTTCGGCCAGCGTGATTCCGCCACCGGTGTTGCTGTAGCAAATGTTGTTGGATACGACGCCGGGGCCGGGATCGATCTCCAGATAGATTCCGCACCCCTGGCGGTCGTCGTTCAAACCGTGATTCCCGTAGAACACGGAATCGGTGATGGAATAATTGATGTTGTCGGTATCGAGCCAAAGGCCCGGCCCGGTGTTGTCGCAACTGACATGGCGGATGATGCGGAGATGATTCGTTTTCAGGAATTTCCCGCCGCCGCCTTCCCAGTCGGGCAAAAATCCCTTGCGGTTGTTGCCGCGGACGATGCAGTCTTGGAGGGTGTTATTGTTTCCCGACCCGCTGATGCCGCAGAAACCGTTGTATTGGGCTATGCAGTGATCGACCAGAATATCGTCGCCGTTGAGGCTCAATCCCCCGGCGTTGTTGTTCTCGACGGTGCAATTGATGGCCTGCCATCCCGTGCCGAGGATCACGCCGCCGCGCTGGGCGAAATTCGCCGCATCTTGCAGGATCAGACCGCGGAGGGTGATGTATCGCGAATTGACAAAAAGGTCGTCCTTCTCCAGCGGCGAAAAAAGATATGACCGCACACATCCTTCAACACCCCCGCTGCGCGGGTCGGTCCCGCCGGGCAGCCACACCGTCAGCGTATGGTATTGCCAATCGACAAAAAAACTTCCCGGCGAAAGATCGTCCGATTTCATCACTTGCCGAAGCGGATGCGACTGCCAAAGAATCTGCTCGGCACATCCCACCGGCGCCGGCGCCCCGTGGTCCCGTACCGGCGAGCCGTCCGGATTGTGATCGACGATGAAATCGTGCGGCCAATCCGTGATGTATTGGCCCGGATGGTCCGGCACGGGCACCCAGGTTCCCAGCGGATCGGCTCCGGTGATGACCACCGTTCCAGCTTTTTCCGCTGCAAACGTGATCGGCTTGTTCGGTTCCCCCGAATGCGCGAGCGCTACCCATTCCCGGTAAATTCCCGGCGCAATCAGCACGGTATCGCCCGCCTGCGCCCAGTTCGCCGCTCGAGAAATCGTCTGCCAGGGATGATCGACATCGCCTACGGCGGAATCATCGCCCGTCGGATTGACATGATAAACAGCCGCACTCGCCACTGAACCGGCGACGACCATCGCCAAAACGAAGCAAAATGCATTTTTGCCACAGATATAAATCAGATGCACACAGATGAAGACAATTCTCTTTTGATTTGTCTGTGTGCATTTGATTTTCATCTGTGGCAAATTTCGCATTTGTTTGGTTAGTATCGCCGATCCAGCAAACGATACTGGATCGCCTCGGCCAGGTGATGTTCCTGAATATCCGCCGCCTGTTCGAGGTCGGCGATCGTCCGCGCAACCCGGCGTACCTTGTCGTATGCCCGGGCGCTCAGCCCGAGCTCGTTCATCGCTTGCCGCATGAGCAGCAGACAATTGTCGTTCAAATCGCAGTGCGATTTGAGTTGCTTCGAACTCATGTGGGCGTTCATCGTTGCGTCGGAGAATCGCTCGTGCTGAATTTTGCGCGCCGCCAGAACGCGCTGGCGAATATCGGCGCTGGGGGTGCCGCGGTTTTTGCCGGTCAGTTCCGGGTAAGGCACCGCGGGCACTTCAACGTGAATATCGATGCGGTCCAGCAGCGGGCCGCTGAGCTTGTCGAGATAACGATCCCGCGCCCGCGGATTTTCCGATGCGAATCCGTGAGCGGTCGGATTCATGGCCGCCACGAGCATGAATCGCGCCGGAAAACGCATCGACCCGTGAACGCGGGCCACTGTCACTTCTCCGCTTTCCAACGGCTGGCGAAGGGTTTCCAGCACATACCTGCTGAACTCCGGCAACTCGTCGAGAAACAGAATTCCGTGGTGTGCCAGCGAAACCTCGCCCGGCCGCGGAATGGTTCCGCCGCCAACCAGTGCCTGGGCCGTTGCCGAATGATGCGGCATTCGAACCGGACGCTGGTCCATCAGCGCCACGCCATCAGGCAACAAACCCAGCGACGAATAAATCCGGGTCGTTTCCAGCGATTCGCTTCGGCTCAGCGGCGGCAACACGCCGGCCATCCGCTGCGCCAGCATCGTCTTGCCCGTGCCGGGCGGGCCGATCATCAATAGGTTGTGTCCACCCGCCGCCGCCACGGTGATCGCGCGCTTCACCGATTCCTGACCGCGCACGTCGGCGAAATCCAATTCCGCCGATTGCGCGGATGCCGTATATGACTCGCCATCCAATTCATACGGCTCCAGCGGCAACCGCTCGTTCAGAAACGAGACCGCCTGCGCAAGATGAGTAATCGGATAAACCTCGATGCCCTCGACGACGGCGGCTTCGCGCACGTTCTCGGCCGGCAAAAGCACGCCGCGCATCTTCCGCTGCTTGGCCAACAGCGCCAGCGATAGCGCCCCCTTGATCCTCCGCAACCGGCCGTCGAGGGCCAGTTCGCCGGCGACGAGAAAATTCTTGTGAACATCCGTTTCGATCGACCCGCTGGCCCGAAGCAAACCCACCGCGATGGGTAGATCCAGGCTCGGCCCTTCCTTCTTCACGTCCGCCGGCGCGAGATTGATGAGCAGGTTGTGTCCCGGGAACGGAAATCCGCCGTTAATCATCGCCCGCCGCACGCGCTCGATTGATTCTTTGACGGCGGTTTGCGCCAAGCCGACGATGGTGGTTTTGCCCAGTCCTCTCTGGCTCACGTCCACTTCGACTTCGCAGAGGATTGCGTCGATGCCGATCAGGACGTAGGAATGGACCGTGGCAAGCACGGCTAGATGTTACCGTGAAGTCTCCCGCGGCGGCAAAGATTCAGAGCTTTTCCAGCGCCCTGTCGTAGTCGGCGTGCGAACCTATGAAGAACCAGAGAACCACCTCACCACGCCAGCGACCAATCGCGCGATACTCCGCATTGATTCGGACGGACCAAACGTCGCTGAACGGGGGCAGCTTCTTGAATTTCAGACTGGGATGGTTAGGGTCGGTTGCGAACTGCCGATAAGCCTCGATTGCCTGACGCCTTACCTGCACAGGCAGTTTCGCCAGAGATCGTCGGAAGTCCGAGCTCGTTCTCGACTTCACAGTTTTTCCGGATCAAGCTCTCGGCTCTGCCCCGCCTCATGCTCGCGCCATGCCTTGTCCGCAAGCCTGCCTAACTTTTCCGGCGACTTGGCAATCGCTGCTTCCCATCGGTGTTCCGCCTCGATTTCGGCAAGCACAATCTCCGCAATCGCATCCTGCTCGGCCTCGGGAAGAATCCCGACCCTGGCGATCACTTGTTCCAGCCGTTTCGTCATAGCCGGTATTATACCGCATGCGAACCGCCGCGAGTAATTAGCGCGAGGAAAAAAGGGTACGCAGGACTAAAGTAAAAGCTTCGGCCGCCGTGGATACCGATGTCGATGCCTCTGCATGTGGGCCAACAAGTCGTTGAACGCAACCTCGCCGATTGCATACAAGAATAGTTGTTTGCTCGCAGCCATCAACGGACGCAATGGTCTCACGAAGTTCCGGCAAGCGTTCGAAAGCAGCGGATCGCCAACGTGCCACGTCATTCCCTCGGCTGATGTTCCGTTTGCAGCAATGTGACGATTGTACGCGACGTATCCCGGCTAACGGACCTGTAACCCCGCAAATGCCAAACATGGGTCCCCGGCCACACTCTTGACCGCCCCGTCCCCTTTCTTACGATCTGGGGCGATTCCGGGGTTTCTTTCGACTTGGATCGGTGCGATGGCCGATAATGTCGAAGAAAACGGAGTCTGCCTATGCGATTGGTCAGGGACGAGCCTGTGATGGAAATGGAACCGGTTTCCGATGCTGATGGACCCGTGCAGGATGCGCCGGTCGAGGACGTGGAAATCGAATCCGACGGCCCGGAGGATTCGGGGCCGATTCACGTGGACGAGCGGCTGCTGGAAGCGCTGCTGATCTCCACCCATCATCCGCTGACGGCCGGTCGCCTGGCGGAACTGATGGATTTGCCGGCTACCAAGCCCGTTCGTCAGGCCATCCGGGATATCAATGCACAATATGAGGAATCGCATCGGTCGTTTCGGATCGAGCAGGTGGCGGGTGGGTATCAGATTCTGACGCTGCCGGAGTTTGGCGAAGCCCTGAAAAAATTGCATCAGCGTGAGATCGACGCGAAGCTGACCAAGGCGGCGCTGGAGACGTTGGCGATCATCGCCTACAAGCAGCCGATCCTGCGGGCGGACATCGAAGCGATCCGCGGCGTGGCGTGTGGCGAAACGATTCGCAATCTGATGGAAAAGAGATTGGTGAACATTGCGGGGCGAGCGGAGGAGCCGGGGCGGCCGATCCTTTATGGAACGACCAAGCGGTTTCTGGAAGTGTTTGGATTGAACACGCTGAAGGAATTGCCGCAATCGGAAGACGGGTTGAAGCCGAGAGAGTAATTTGATATTCAATCGGGGTTGGCCGGCCAGACGGATTCCCAGGTCCAGCCTTCGTTATGGACGAGGGTCAGAAGAAGCCGGCGGCGCTCGGCGAGCGAGGCAAGGGCGGATTTAAACAGGGCATCATCGACGACGGGGACGGCGATTTCGCGGAGCGAGGCGAGGGAAGGTTCCGGCGGGTCGGCAGTCGCGGGTTGGATCAATGCGGGGCGCAAAGTTGACAGAAATTCGGTGATGGATTCGCGGGCCGCCCCCAGCGCGGGCACGTCGAGGCTGCAACCGCGCTGAAGGCCGCATTCGAGAATCGTGAGCGCTTCGTCGAGCGCGGCGACATTCGGCGCGATCGCGGAACTGCGCTTGCTGCTGTGGAAATAGTGCAGGACGGGATACGTCAGGTGGCTCTCGCCCAGCAGGGCCAGCATGGAACTGAGCGAAACCAGATGCGGAACCAGCGCGGTGGTGTCGGCCCCGTTCCAGGCGCGGCTGATGATGTCAACGGGGCTTTTCCCCAAACTCCAGATGTTCAAAGCGACCTGGCGCTTCTGCGTGGCCGCGGTGACGACGGGCACGACATATGCGATGGCGACGCCGAGCATCAGAAATCCGCTGCCGCCCGTCAGGACGGTGGCGAATTCCCAGAACTTTCCGTTCGGGCGGAAATCGCCGGTCCCCAGCGTGGAGATGTTACATCCGACGAAAAACATCCGGTTCCAAAAACTCGGCTCGACTGCGGCGGGAAAGGTCGCGGAAATGGAATTGGGATCGGCGCTGAAGATCAAGGCCCAGCTCAGCCACAGCAGCAGCGACCAGCAGAGCATGGTGGCCGTGACGGTGAGTAATCCGCTCTTGGTGATGATTCGGCGCGTGGTGCAACGTCCTTGGGCGACGAGCACGACGCGGCCGACCCAACTACAAATGCGTTTGGTCAGAGGGCCGGCTCCCTCAAGAAACATGGTCCAGAGCAAATCGAGCAGGACCAAGCCGAGCGTCGCGAGGCCGATCAAACCGTAAATGAGGTGGAGCATGGGAGAATTCAAGTCGGCGGCGTGTTCAGGGCATTCATCAGCGCGTCCAATTCGTATCCGCCGTTGAAGCGTTTGTTGTGGATGAAGAACGTGGGCGTGCCGTTGACGCCGCTGCGGATTCCGCTGGCGAAATCTTCCTGAACGCGGTGGGCGTACACGCCGGCGGTGAGTTCATCGCCGAAGCGCTGCATGTCCAGTTCAAGTTCGGCGGCGTAACGGGAGAGATGCTCGGCCTCAAGCTGGTCCTGGTGTTCAAACAGGAGGTCGTGCATCTCCCAGAATTTTCCCTGTGCGCCGGCAGCTTCGGCGGCCTGGGCGGCGAGGCGGGCCTGGCGATGGACTTTGGCCAGGGGAAAATGGCGAAAGCCGAAGGTCAGCTCATCGCCGAAGCTCGCGATAATCTGCTGGACAATCGGATGGGCGCGGCCGCAGTGGGGGCATTGAAAATCGCCGTATTCAACCATGACCAGGCGTGCGTTCGGCGGACCGAGGATGTGATCGTGCGGGCCCAAGGGCGGCGTCAGCAACGGTGTGGGACCGGTCATGACCATGATGTCCACCAATCACTTTCGCTGGAGTTCTTCGAGAGCCGCCAAAATTCCGTCGGCGCCGGGGTTCACGTCCATCGGCGAAAGGTAGCCCCAGCGGATGACGCCCTTGGGATCGATGACGAACAGGGCGCGCTGGCAGACTCCCCCGTCGGAGAAATAAGCGCCGTATTGCCGGGCGACGGCCCCCTTGGGCTCGAAGTCCGACAGCAGCGTGATGTCGAGATTCCGATGCTTGCGGTAAGCGGCATGGCACCACGGCCCGTCCACGGAAATCCCCACGAGGCGGGCATTGAAGCGGTCGAATTCCGAAAGAATTTCGTTATACAAGCCGAGCTGGTCGCCGCACACCGGGCTCCAGTCGGCGGGATAAAAGACCAGGATCACGGGTTTGCCGCGGAGGTCGGCGAGGCGAACGGTTTTTCCAGGCTCGGCGCCAAGGGTGAAATCGGGGGCGATAATGCCGGACGAAAGAATCGTGGATGAGGGAGGGTGTTCCATTGCGGCGTCCTTGGAGGGTACATCATGGCGAACAACGGGCCGGGGAGCAAGGTTTAGGTTATTGTATCCGCCGAACGCTCCAAGCACGGGACGGCTTGCAGGCGTCGGGCAATTCCGGATGATGTTTTGCACACGAATGGGGAGCAGGAAAGGGACGGAAAGAGTGCATGATCATCACGATCGACGGCCCGGCCGGTACGGGAAAATCGACGGTGGCCCAGGCGGTGGCGCAGGAACTGGGGTTTGATTTCCTCGACACCGGCGCGATGTATCGCGCGATCGGATTGGCGGCGCTGCGGCGACACGCAAACCTCGACGATCCGCGCGAGCTGACGTACGTCGCGCGGCTGGCGAAGATCGAGTTCGATTTTGCGGCGCGACCGCCGATCGTGACGTTGAACGGAGAACCCGTAGGGCATCTGCTGCGGGCCGGGGATGCGACGCGGGCGGCATCGTTCGTGGCGGTGGTGCCGGCCGTGCGGGAGTTGCTGGTCAAGCAGCAGCAGGAAATCGGGGCGGCCCGGCCGAACCTCGTGACCGAGGGGCGCGATCAGGGAAGCGTGGTTTTTCCTCAAGCCGAGTTGAAGTTTTATCTGGATGCGACGCCGGTGGAACGGGCGCGCCGGCGCGCGAACCAACTCCGGGCTCGCGGGGAAATGGTGGACATCGGGCAGCTTCAGACGCAGATCATGGACCGCGATGCACGCGACGCCAAGCGCGCCGTGGCGCCGCTGGCGGTTCCACAAGGCGCGGAAGTGATCGATACGACGGAAATGTCGCTCGAGGACGTGATCGGTCGGATTGTCGGCAACGCCCGGCGGCGGGCTTGAGGAGCGGCCAGGGCATGGATCAGCGTTCATTTGTCTGGAAATCCTTGCAGATCATCGCACGGGTCGGCACGACGCTGCTGTTTGATTTGAAAACCTATGGACGTGAAAACGTGCCGAAAAATGGCGGCGTGCTGCTCGTGGCCAATCATCAGAGCTATCTCGATCCGGTCCTCGTGGCCGTGCATCTTTATCGCCCGGTGAGTTTTCTCGCCAAAAGCGAATTGTTTGAGAACCGCTATTTTGGCTGGCTGATCCGTTTGCTGCATGCGTTTCCGGTTCGGCAGGGGCACGGGGATGTCGGGGCGGTGAAGGAAGTCATCCGGCGGCTGGAAGAGGGAAATGCCCTGAATATTTATCCGGAAGGATCGCGCACGGAGACCGGCGAGGTCGGACCGATGGAAAAAGGGGTGGCGCTGGTGATTCGGCGAGCCGGGGTGCCGGTGGTGCCGGTGGCGATTCACGGGTCGTTCGAGGCCTGGCCCAAGGGAAGCTGGATATTTCGGCCGCATCGGGTCAAGGTGAAGTACGGCAAGGCAATCGATTTCGACGGGAAAAAGGGTGAGCAGATCGTGCGGGAACTGGAGGGGAAGCTGAAGGGATTGCTGGCCGAGCTGCGCGCGGGGGAAAATTGAAATTTAAAATTTGGAGTTCGGACCGGGGCCGTAGAGCGGTAGAATGCGCCTGTGCCAGATGAACCTATCCCGTCCGGGGCTGATGTCGATCGGCTGATGGTGCCGGAAGAATTGCTTCGGCAGCTTCACGATGCCAACACGCGGCTACGGGCCGCGCGAGAACACTGGGAAGAGGCGATGGAAGAATCCGAGCGGATTATGAGCCACGAAACGAACGTGGAAAGCCAGTTCGGCGAAGTGCGGGAGGCCCAAAAGCGGGTGGACGAAATCGCCGAGAAAATCAAGGAAATTCTGGGGCGGAAGGTCTAGCAGTCAATCACGGAGAGCGCCGGCGTGTTTGGTTACGATCGTCGAAAAATCGCTCGGTTGATGGGGATGGACTACCTGGTAGCGGGGCTGGTCGGGCAGGCGATGGGGGCGGTGCTGAGCATCTCGGCCGCGGAGAATGGGGATCGGACGCCGTGGATCGTTGGGAATTTGCTGTTGGTGCTGGGGACGGGGGTATTGGTCGCCGGGTGCGGAATTTTCGCGCGATATCATCGGCTCAGGGGATGGTGGGGATTGCTGGGATTGTTCAGCTTTGTTGGAGTATTAGTTTTGTTGGCCATACCGGGACTGCCGCGAAGGCGGGAGCGGGGGCAGGGGTTCGGCGTGATGTTCGCCGAGCCGTATCGGAGGGATGTCTGGCGGATGGATGTGCGGGTGAGGCTGGACCAGAGCCTGGGGACGGCCGTGCGCGAGCCGATCATGTTGCAATTACCGCGCGGGGCGAATGTGGGCACGGCGATGAAAACGCTATCCGGGGCGATTCCGGAATTGGGGGAGGGCGAATTGCCGACGGCTCGGTTTGAGATCAACGGTCATCCGGCCGATCGCAGGGCGGAATTGAGCGATGGGGACGAATTAGCGGTCTCTGCAACAATCGGCGAGAATGCGCGTGCTGGGGATAATGAGTGGATGAAAACTTGACATCCATTTAAGCGATGCTTAGTTATCTGCCTCTTACAACAGAGGGTTTAGCGTGATAGCGGTGCGAGAGTTGACCAAGGCTTATGGCCAGACCTTGGCGGTAGATCATATCTCATTCGAAGTCGGCAAGGGCCAGATTGTTGGTTTTCTGGGTCCAAACGGGGCGGGGAAATCGACAACGCTGAAGATCCTCACGTGCTATCTGCCGCCGACCAGCGGCGGGGCGACGGTGAACGGCTTCGATATTTTCCATCAATCCGAACAAGTCCGTGAAACCCTGGGCTATCTGCCTGAAAATGTTCCCCTGTACACCGAAATGAAGGTGCGGGAATACCTGGAATTCCGCGGCCGGTTGCGAAAAATGCCGCGCGTCGAGCGGAAGCGGAGAATCGAATACGTGCTGGACCGCTGCTGGCTGAATCCGGTCGAGCACAAGACGATCGGCCATTTGTCCAAGGGTTATCGGCAGCGTGTTGGATTGGCCGATGCGCTGCTGCACAATCCGGCCGTGCTGATCCTGGATGAACCGACGGTGGGGCTTGACCCGGCCCAGATTCGCGAGACGAGAAAACTGATCAAGGATCTGGGGGGACATCACACGGTTATTTTATCCACGCATATTCTGCCGGAGGTGGAGGCAACGTGCGATCGGGCGATCGTGATTGCGTCGGGCCGGATCGTGGCTCAGGGATCGCCGGAAGAATTGCGGGCCAGCCGGCGGTTGACGGCGCGGGTGCTGGTTGAGTGCCGGGGCCCGCGTACCGAGGTGGAGACCGTCTTGGCACGTGTCAGCGGTGTGAACAAAGTGGACATTCTCGACGGTGAAGGGCATAGCCCGGCGGATGGGAAATATCTGACCGCCGCCCTCCGTGCCAAGGACGGATATGACATCCGCGAGGAGGTCGCCCGCACCGTGATCCAGCACGGATGGCCGCTGCGCGAGATTCGCTTGGAGCACGCGACGTTGGAAGAATTTTTTGTGCAGGTGACGGCCGAACAGGCCGTGGCAAGACCATGACACGCGCAACCACAATCGCTCGCCGTGAACTGACCAGCTATTTCTATTCGCCCATCGCGTATGTGGCGATGGCCGTGTTTCTGATCGCCTGCGGGTTTACGTTCTGGGACGATTTTCAGCCGGGCGAAATCGCTGGGATGCGGAATCTGTTCAACTGGATGGTCTGGCTGCTGGTCTGGATCGTCCCGCTGCTGTCGATGGGATTGCTGGCCCAGGAGTGGTCCACCGGCACGATTGAAACCCTCATGACGGCGCCGGTGGCCGAGACCGATGTGGTGCTCGGAAAGTTTCTTGGATCGTTCGGATTTTTTCTTGTGATGCTCGCTCCGACGCTGTTGTACGTCGCGCTGCTGGCGATTTATGCGAATCCGCGAATGGATTTCGGACCGATCCGCAGTGGGTATCTGGGGATCATTCTGGTCGGGGCCCTGTTCATATCCATCGGACTGTTCTGCTCGTCGCTGACGCGTAGCCAGATCGTCTCGGCGGTGGCGACGGCGGCGGTTCTGTTCGTCATCACCATCGTGCCGTGGTGGGCCAGCGGGAAAATGTTGTCGGAAACTTCAACGAAAATCATCGATCAGACGGTGTTCAGGCGGTACACGGATTTCAGCCGGGGAATCATCGATACGGGACATCTGGCATTTTTCATTCTTTCGACCTGCGTGTTTTTGTTCCTGACGGCGAAAGTGCTGGAATCGCGGAGATGGAAATGAGTGAGTCTCAAAAAAGCCTCCCGCCGGAATCGCAGCGACAGCGCTGGGTGAAGTATGGCGCGAACGTCGTGCTGTCCTGCATCGTCGTCGTGGTGCTGGCGGCGATGCTGACCTGGCTGGCGCAGGCGCACGCCTGGCGGATGGACACGACCGTCGGCGGCACGCAGAGCCTTCGCCCGCAGTCCGTCGATTTCATCAAAGACCTCAAGCAGCCCGTGCAAATCGTTGCGCTCTATCCAAAGCTCAAAAGCAATTCGGGCGACCAGGATTTTTATCAGCCCGTGGCCGATTTGCTCAACGAATACGCCACCAAGGGCAAGAACATCACGACCGAATTGCTCGATCCGGATACCCAGAAGGATGATTTCGACAAGCTCGTCGCCGAGGTCACGAACAAATACGGCGGCGAGGTGAAAGGATACAAGGAGATTCTGAATCATCTCGCCGACGAGAATAAGCAGGTCGATCAATTCGCGACCGACGAGGCGGTGAAGTTCCGGGCATTGCCGCTCGGTCAGATTCAGGATCAGCAGCTTCAGCAGAATTTGTATGCGGCCTACCTGACGCTGGTGCTGGCGCATCATCAACTCCAGGACCTGAAAACGGCGGTGGATTCGGATCTGGATCAGCAGGTGCCGAGCTACAAGGACGGCGTGGACGACACGAAGACGACGTATACGAATATTTCGCAGCTTTTCCAGCAGTTTTCCGCGGTGTTGGGTTCTCTCAAGGACAACAAAACCGTCGCCAAGGCGGTGCAGGATTACGCTCCCGATGCGGCCACGCGCGCGGATGCCGCGAAGAAAATAGTGGATACGGTGCTGGATAAAATCTCGCATCTCGGAGCGCTGAAGGAACTCGATGAATTCAGGACGCAGCTCAAGAGCAAGTCGATCATTGTGATGACCGACGCGGGATACAAGATTCTGTCGTTCGATCAGGTGTGGAAAGTTCCGGAATCGAGCCGGTTTGCATCAGAGTCACCGGACATTCAGCCGAAGCTGAGTTTCGCGGGCGAGCAGCAGATCACGGCGGCGATCGCGTCGCTGACGGGTGGTCCCAAGCCGATGGTGGTTTTCGTGCGGCCCGGCGGGCCGCCCCTGGCGACGATGTCGATGCAGGGCCAGACTCCGATGTTCGCCGCCGTGGCGCAGCGGCTTAAGGATGACAATTTCGACGTGCAGGAAAAGGATGCCAGTGGGCAAGCGGCCATGCAGCAAGAGGAAATGCCGATGCCCGAGCCGACGGCTGAGCAGATGAAGTCGGCCATTTGGGTGGTGGTTCGGCCCCCCTGGGAGCAGCCCTCGGAGCAACCGTTGCCGCTGGATCAGATGCTTGAGGAGCATTTGAAATCAGGCGGGTCGGCGATGGTGCTGCTGTTCCCGATGAAGGATCCGATGGATGCGGCGCTGGAGCCGATGGGCATTCGGGCGCGGGCGGATTTTGTGATCGTGCATGAAGCCCTGCCGCCGCCGCAGCGGAGGTCTAACGATCTGGTCGAGGCCGCCTTGCAGGCGAACCAGTTTGTGTTCAAGCTGAATTATTACGGGGATCACCCCATCGCTAAGCCGCTGAACGGCTTGGATTTCTTAACGGCCGGCTCCGAGCCGATCATGGCGACGGCCGAGATTCCGGCAGGGGTCAAGGTGACGCCGCTGCTGCCGATTCCGATGACGCCGCACTTTTGGGCCAGCGCGGATACTCAGTCCATTCTGAGCGGCGATCAGCCGAAGGTCGTCACGTTCCATCCTACGGCCGATCCCGATGCGGGGCGGCTATACCCCGACATCGACAATACGCCGTCGGACCCGCTGTATGGCGCGGCGGCATCGGAGAATAAAAATGGCGCCCGGCTCGTGGTAGTGGGAAGCTCGCTGTTCGCCAGCAGCGATCTGGTCGATTTGCCGGATAACGACATGTTGGAAAAACATGGACTGACCGTCGCGCGCCTGCCCGGAAATGGCGAGTTTTTTGTGAACAGCATTTTGTGGCTGGCGCACGAAGATTCCATGCTGGCGATCAGCCCGCACGCGCTTCAGATGGCCAGGATCGAAGAGATGTCGCCCGCGGCCCTGGCATTCTGGCGGGTCGGAATAATGACCATCGGCTTGCCGCTGGCGGTGATCTTCGCGGGATTGATGGTCTACGCCAACCGCCGGGATTGAGTTACCGCGATGAATTTCAAAACGACAATTGTTCTGTTGGTGGCCCTGCTCGTGGTGGGGGGCATTTTTTGGGCTGGTCAGATCAGTGAGAAGAAGGCTCCCGAGCAAACGACGGCCGGGCAGGCAAAGAAGCTGCTCGATCTGCGCAGCGATCAGGTGAAGGGATTGACCATCACGGATGCGGATGGGAATCACACCACGCTGGAAAAGAACGGCACGGGCTGGCGAATGACCGAGCCGGTGAACGCGGTCGCCGTGGATTGGCAGACGCAGGATCTGGTTCGGACGTTGTGCGATCTCGAGTCACAGGGAAAGCCGGAAGGTACGGTGTCCGATTCGGGGCTGGATAAGCCGAAGTACAGCGTGGCGATCTCGACGGATGATGGGAAAACGGTTCGGTTGGATATCGGGAATAAGAATTTCGCCGGCGATGTGATGTATGCGCGAGTGGATGACGGGGATGTGAACCTGATTGATGCCGGCGTGGCAAAGACGCTGAAAACGGCGGCGGATGATTTGCGCGACAAGCATCTGCTCACAGCCAATTCGATGGAGGTGCAGCAGGTTCGCATCGTGACGCCGAGCCAGCGGCTCGTGCTGAACCGCGAGGGTTCGAAGTGGCAAATCGCCGAGCCGGTGAAGATGCCGGGGGACAGCGAGGCGATTTCGTCGCTGATTTCAACGATTACGGGGATCGAGGCGAGTTCATTCGTCACGAATGATTCGGACGAGTTGGCGTTTGCGCGGTTCGATCATCCGACGGTGCAGGTGTGGCTCAGCACGGAATCGCCGAACACGCGGCCCACGACGGACCCAAGTGCGCTACCGGCCGGCGGACAGACGCTGACGATTGGGACGCCGGACAGCCTCGCCAAGGACCATTATTTCGTGCGAACGTCGGATGGGTTGGTGGCGAAAATCGCCAGTTCGGTTTTGGATGATCTGAAGAAGACGCCGCTGGATTTGCGGGACAAGGAAGTGGCCACGATTTTGCCGGAGGACGTGACGCAGATATCGCTGGTGAAGCAGATGTATTCCACGCCGACGACGCAGAGCGCCCAGCGGCCGCCGGAGGCGACTCAGGTGGTGGTGCTGGCGCGGCGGCCGAAGGAGGCGCCCAAGCCGCTGGGGCCGGCGGCGCCGTCCAAATTAAAAGCCGGAGCGCGGCCCAGCACGGAGCCCGCGACGGAACCGGCCAAGGCGCCGCAGTCCGCCTGGGTGTTCAATGTCCCTGCGGATAAGACCCGGCAGGTGGATGATTCCAAGGTCGATACGCTGTTGGGAAAATTCAATCCGCTCAAGGCGGATAAATACCTGGAGACGGCGCCCGATTCGGCGGCGATGGAGAAATATATCGTTTCGCTGGAGACGAAGGGGGCGACGTATCACTTCGAGTTCGTTCGCCCCACCAACGGCGGAACGCCTTACGGAATTTACGATGATTTGGCATTCGAGGTCGCGACGCCGGTGGTGGATGCGCTGGACGCGGATTTCCAGAAGACGGGGCCGTGATGGCCACGCATCTTCGGCACAAGTCGATTCTGACTCCGCAACAGATCGCCAGGCCGCGCACCATTCTCGACACGTTCGCCAACCCGCGGCCGGGACGGGATTATGATATTGAGTTTGTTTTTCCAGAATTCACCAGCGTCTGTCCGGTGACGGGCCAGCCGGATTTTGCGACGATCACGGTGAATTATGTTCCCGATCGGCTGTGCGTGGAGATGAAGAGTCTGAAGCTCTATTTTTTTTCGTACCGGAACAAGGGAATTTTTTATGAAGCGGTGGTGAACGAGATTCTGGACGATTTGGCGGCTGTGATGAAGCCGCAGCGGATGACGGTAATCGGGAAATTCGCCCCCCGCGGCGGAACCGAGGGGGCGATTTCGGCGAGCTATTTCAAAAGCAAGAATTCTTAGCCACCCCATCTGCGGGCCGTATTCTGCGAAGAATCGTTGCGCCCCTCCCACGCGGCCCGCAAGCGGCCCGGCTAAAATTGGTTGCAGACTTCATTTGAGCATCCAACCCCAGGCGTCTTGCAGACGCATTTCGGCAGACGCATTTCGATTGCGGAATCCGAGAGCGTGCGGGTAGACTTCCCCATGACGGGCACATCGGGAGCGCACTTATGGATTTTCAATCACTCATGCGTTTCGCGGCCGACCGCGGGGCGTCGGATATTCACATTCAGGCCGGGCTCTCGCCCAAACTGCGAATCCAGGGGGTTTTGCATACCGTGGATCAACCGGCCCTCACCGATGAGCAGCTCCAGGAATTCATCGCGTCGATCGCGCCGGCGCGACTTCGGGAAAATCTCGACGATCGGCTCACGGCGGGATTGGATTTCTCCTATGCGGCGGCGGGAATTTGCCGATTTCGATGCTCGGCGTATCGGCAACTGGGCAACGCCGGGATTTCGATGCGGCTCATCAAAAGTAAGATTCCCACCATCAAGCAACTCAACTTGCCGGAGGTGATTAACGAAATCGCCATGTCGGGACGGGGGCTAACGCTGGTGACGGGAACCACCGGATCGGGTAAATCGACGACCCTGGCGGCAATGATCGATCTGATCAACCAGTCGCGGCCCACGAAAATCATCAGCATCGAAGACCCGGTGGAGTATCTGCATACGCCCAAGCATGCGCTGATTGCGCAATTGGAGGTGGGGACCGACACGCCGAGCTTCGAGCAGGCGTTGCGTCAGTCGCTGCGCCAGGACCCCGACGTGATATTGGTGGGCGAACTGCGAGATATGGATACGCTGCGGATCGCGCTGCGGGCGGCGGACACGGGGCACCAGGTTTTCTCGACCGTTCACTCCGCCAGCGCGCCGCAGACGATCGAACGCATCGTCGCGATGTTTCCGCCGGCGGAGCATAAACTGCTGCTGACACAATTGGCGGGAAACCTGGAGGCGATCATCTCGCAGCGGCTCGTCATTTCGCGGGACGGCGGAAGGCGTCCGGCGACGGAGATTTTGCGCGGCGGGCCGGTGTCGCAGAAATACATTCTCGAGGGGCGGGCGCTGGAATTGGGCGATTACATGAAGAGCGCCGGCAACGGGCAGCAGACGTTCGATCAGAATTTGCTCCAAATGTTCCAGCAGGAATTGATCTCACACGCGGAGGCGATTCGCAACGCGACGAATCGGGAGGCGCTGGAGATGGCGGTGCGGGGTATCGGGTCGTCGAAGGCGCCGACGGAGCCAGGGGGAGTGCGGCCACGGCCGGCGTCCGCGGTGAAACCGACATGAAATGGATGCTTGCCGACCCGTCGCAACTTCGAATCCGAATGAGAGATTTGAAACCCGAGTGAAGCTTCACTCGGGTTTCTAGTTTTTCTTGGGAAAGCGCAAAGCGCACGTCAAAAGAAAAAGAGGCGATGGCGGCAGAGAGAGGAATTGTTAGAATTTACCAGTGTATGACACAATCACTTCCTCCAGGACAGGGCCCGGTCGATCCGCGTGGTGCGTTTGGGATGCCGCCGGGGCCTGGAGGCGGGGCGGGGAAGCCGTGGACGCCGCCGGGGCCGATGATGTATCCGCCGATGCCTCCGATGCCGCCGCGCCGGCGGGCAGGGGTGTGGATCGCCGTCGTCCTGCTCGTGATCGCGCTGGCGATTTCCGTGCTGGTCAACGTGGTGCAATTCGGTGCAGATGTGGCGGGGGCGGCCGGGGAGGTGAGGCAGACCGTCATTTCCGGCGACGGGGCGGACAAGATCGCGGTGGTGCCGGTGGATGGGATCATCGATGACGCCAGCGCACAGACCTTCGACAAGGTGCTGAAGGACGTCGAGAAAGATTCGGCCGTCAAGGCATTGGTCGTGGAAGTGGATACTCCCGGCGGATCGGCGACCGCGTCCGATGAGATGTATCACCGGCTCGATCGGTTCAAGAGCGATAAACATGTGCCGGTCGTCGTGGCGATGCGCGGGATGGCGACCAGCGGAGGATATTACGTCTCTTGCGCGGCCGATTATATTTTTGCCGAACCGGGCTGTTTGACGGGAAACATCGGCGTGTTGTTTCCGCGGTTCAACATGAGCAAACTGTTGGACAAATACGGCGTGGCGGAGACGACGCTGACGGCGACCGTGAAGGGGCATTCGTATAAGAACGCGGGTTCGATGTTCGAGCCGGAGAATCCGCAGGATGAAGCGTATCTTCAGGGTTTGGTGAACGGCACGTTTGCGCTGTTCAAAGAAGTCGTGCAAACGGGCCGGAAGGGGAAACTGAACGACAAGACCGGGGACGTGTTCAGCGGCAAGGCCTTCATCGCTCAGGATGCCCTGGACCGGGGCCTGGTCGATCAGATCGGGTATCCGGAAAAGGCGTATGATTATGCGGCCAGCTTGGCGGGAATCACCAATCCGTCGGTGGTGCGTTTTGCGCCAAGTGCAACACTGTTGCAGTTGCTGATGGCGCGGTCGAATATTCAGAGGGACGAGACGGGGGCTTCGGCGGGAATGGTGAACATCGACGGATTCAGCTTGGATGCGCGGTCGGTGGAGAAGTTATTCGCGGCCAGGCCGCTATTGCTGTGGCGAGGGAATTAAAATTCGCCGGGGCGGCTTGATGAAAATGCGATTGGAATTGCGGAGTGACGCAAGTTTGCGGGTTCTCCCGCGGCGGCGCCCTGGGCTTTGGTGTGCCATTTTCACAATTGGGATTTTGGTGGGAGCGGGGGTCTTGCGCGCGGCTACGCCGGATGAGGTTCAGAACGCCATCGACAAGGCGCAGCAATATCTGTACGCGAAACAAAAGATGGGGGCCTGGGAATATATCAAACGGGTGAAGAAATTTATTTCCCCCGCCGAGGATCCCGGCGGAATGACCGTCACCGCGGTGTACGCCCTTCTGTCGGCGGGGGAGAGTCCCGAAAATCCGAAATTGGCGGCGGCCATTCGGTATTTGGAGGGGAATCAGTTTGACAGCGTGTACACGCTGGGAATGCGGTGCCAAGTCTGGCGCATGTTGCCGCCGGACGACCAGGTGAAGGCCGCACTGAGGCGCGATGGGGAAATTCTCGTGAAGAAGATTTCGCCGGATTCTGGGATGTATCCCGGAGACCTGCCTTGGGTGCGCGCGGCCGGTCCCTACGGCGTGCAGGGCGTTTGGGCTTGTTCGCAGGAGGGGATGGAGATTCCAACCAGCTATTGGAAAAGCGTCGATGCAGGATGGAGAAAGATTCAGCGGGACAATGGGAGTTGGTATTACGGCACGCGGAAGGGGGATAAGAATCAGACGTTGCCGATGACGGCGGCGGGGGTGGCAACGCTGTTCATCGCGCAGGATGAATTGACGATGGGGACCAGCCCATCCTGCAAGGGGAACATCAGCGATCCGAATATCGACAAGGGGCTGGCGTGGATCGGAGAGCATTTCGGTAGCGTGTTCAAAGGAAAATATGCCTATTACGGGCTGTATGGATTGGAGGAGATCGGCGCCTCCAGCGGCCGGAAATATTTTGGGAGCACGGATTGGTACGCACAGGGCGCCGATTTTCTGGTGCGGACACAAAAGGATGACGGGTCGTGGGAATCGAATGTTCTGGATACGTCCTTCGCGATGTTGTTTCTGAGCCGGGGACGAGCCCCCGTGGGATTCAACAAGCTGCAATATTTCGCCTCGGCCGAGAGCGATGCGGAGGGAAACTGGAACCAGCGGCCGCGCGATCTGGCGAATTTCGATGTCTGGATGGGACGCGAGGTGGAGCTGGATCGGCTTTTGAACTGGCAGGTGGTAAATCTGCGGGCGCAGGCCGGCGATCTGCACGATGCGCCGATTCTGTACATCGCCGGCGACAAGGCGCTGGATTTTTCCGATGAGAGGAAACAGAAGCTCAAGACGTTCATCGAGCAGGGCGGGATGATCCTGTTCAACGCCGACTGCGGCAGCACGGAGTTTTCGGATTCGGTGAAACATCTGGCCGCGGAATTGTTTCCAGACATCGGCGAATTCCGCGAGTTGCCGGCGGATCATTGCATTTTGACGAACGAACAGTTCATGGGCGCCGACTGGAAGGACCCGCCGGTGATTCTGGGGTTCAGCAACGGCGTGCGGGAGTTGATGGTCCTGCTTCCCAAGGCGGACCCTTCGCGCGCTTGGCAAGCTCAGTTGACAAGCTCACGGGAAACGATGTTCGAACTGGGAGCCGATTTGCTGCTGTACGCATCGGACAAAAAAAACATCCGCGAGAAGGGCGACACGTACATCGTCGAGCCGAGTTCGCGCATCACGACGACGCGGTCGCTGAAGGTGGCGCGGATCAAATACAACGGCATGTGGGACCCTGAACCGGGCGGCTGGCGTCGGCTGGCCGCGGTGATGCACAATCGGGATCAGCTTGATTTGCAGACCGTCCCGGTGACGCTGGGGCCAAATACCAGCCTGGACGGGTACAAGGTTGCAGACATCACCGGGACCGGGCATATCAAACTGGAATTGGACGATTGGATTCAACTTCATGCGTTTGTGGAGAATGGTGGAACTCTGATCATTGACGCGGCCGGCGGTTCGCCGACGTTCGCGCAAGATATTCGCGCGCAGCTTGGGTCCGCCTACTTCGATGATGCGAACCAGCTCGATCATTTCCTGCGGCCTGGACACGTGCTGTATACGGAGATCGACAGCAAGATTGATCAGGTGGGGTACCGGGCGTATGCGCGGCACGTGATTACGGAAGATTTGAAAATTCCGCGAATTCGGGGGATCAAGGTTGGAGATCGCATCGGCGTTTTTTTCAGTGCAGAAGACATCAGCGCGGGATTGGTTGGTGAGCCGGTGGATGGAATCGTGGGATATACGCCGGACTCAGCAACCGCTTTGATGGAGCACATGATTTTGTACGCGGAGAGCGGCGGCAGGCCGACGAATGGAAGTGGGGATGTAAGCGGGGGAAACTAACGTGAGGCGAAGCGCTGGACTGGCGTGCCGCAACTGCTGGCCGGGAAAACAAAAAACCCCGGGCCAACGTGTCGTCCGGCCGACCGCCGGCCGGACGACACTGCCCGTGGGAACCAACCGCGCTCCATGAATTTTTGAGTGACCCGCTCGGTCACCCATAACCATCAACACGACGGCTACGTTGGGCCACGAAAACAAAGCCGATGCCAAAGCGCGATTGCGACAAAAAAGCGCGCGGAAGTCCGTTTTTAGCCTGAAAAGCCGGCCGAGGGCGGGTCGAGCGAGGATTGCTGCGAAGTCGGGTTAGTTATTTGTTCATCAGTCCTCGGCTGCGAGCCTGTAAAGCGCGCAGTTATCGCGCATGTCCAGGATCGTGGCTTTACTTTTGGGGGCGGGTCGTTAACACTTCTGCGAGACAATGACCGAACCTTGGGCGCTCTTCGGGTGGGGCCGGTGGATCCTTCTGGTCCCCGGAGCGGTGTTCCTTTATATCGCGTCCTTGTCGGGGGTGGACGCGCTCAGCGTCCCTAAATCCAGCCCCGGCCGGCGGGCGGTGGGGCATTGGATTCCCATCGCGGCGGCGGCGCTGGTCGCCATGTCGATGCGGCGTGCGGATTTGGCCATCGCAATCATCTTCGCCACGAGCGTGGGGTGTCTGTCGTTGTTCATCGGCTCGATTGCGATTGTTTGCCCCGATGCCGATGCCCCGGCGACGTTCCGCAGGGTCTGGCCGTTTGCGCTGCCGGCGGCGCTGCTCGTGCTTCTGGTGGGGTTCACCGGGGAACTGACCTGGCGGCACGGGTTGGTGTTGCTGATCGAGGGGTTCGCACTTTTATTCGCCTGGCGCGAGCTGGGTGCCGAAGACGTAGCGGCCGATGTAGGTGAACCGAAGGCCGAGCCGGCGGCGGGGAGGGGATTTCGCAAGGCGAATTTGGTTCTGAGCGTTTGTCTGGCGTTTGTGGGCGCCGTGGCGGTGCTGTTGGGATTGCAGCGCCTCGGCCGGGAGACGCCGGAGATCTCGGATACGGCCATTGTGGTGGCGATTCTCGGTCCGCTGCTGGTCCTGCCGATGTTGTCGCGGGGGGCGGCCCTGGCGCAAAAGAAAAATCGGGCATGGATGGCGACGACCTCGGCCGTAGGGGTGGTGCTGTTGAATCTGTGCTTGTTGTTGCCGGTGATCATTCTCCTGTGGTATCCGATCAGTGCGGTGCATCGGAACGGCTCAGGGCTTTTTCATCTGGGGATGCGCCCGCTGGGGGGAGTGTCGCCGATGCCGTTTCCGTGGGTCACGTGGCGCGTGGATAATGTGGTGCTGCTGCTGTTGTCTTTCATTTTGTTGCCGGTTTCGATGGGACGATGGCGGCTGGGAAAAGCCGAAGGAATTACTCTGATCGCGCTGTACGGGGTGTACGTGCTGATGGAGGCGGCCGGGACGATGCGGCCTTGAGGTTGACGGCGGCTATTGGCTAGGATGTTCGACATGGATGTGGATGTTTCAAATATTCGAATCGAAAAAAAGCCGGCTGAGGGGGAGATGTTTGACGTGATGGGCGGCTCGGGGCGATGGGAAGTGAAAGTACACGATCACGGCCTCGTTGCGTTGTGCGATGTGATGCCGCGGATGGTGCCCGCCGGCAAGACGGCCGATTTCGCGATCGTCCAGGCAGCGCGTGTGTCGTACGGCCAGGGGACCAAGCAGATCAATGAAGATCGGGGATTGATCCGGTATTTGGCTCGGCATCATCACACGACGCCGTTCGAGATGGTGGAATTCAAGTTTCATCACGTCATGCCGATCTTCGTCGCGCGGCAATGGATTCGGCATCGGACGGCCAACGTGAACGAATATTCCGCGAGATATTCCGTGGTAAAGGACCGGTTTTACAAGCCCAGCGTCCAGAGCGTGCGCAAGCAAAGCGCCGTGAATCGTCAGGGCGGCGAGGAATTGATCGACGAGATGACGGCCCGGGAATTTTGCGAATATCTGGACCGGGCCGAAGCGGCCTACTCGGATTATGAGAAGCTTTTGGAGAAGGGTGTGTCGAGGGAACTGGCGCGGATCGGGTTGCCGGTGAATGCGTACACGGAATGGTATTGGAAGTGCGATCTGCACAACGTGCTGCATTTTTTGTCGTTGCGGATGGATGCGCACGCGCAGCAGGAGATTCGGAATTATGCGACGGCGATGTTCGCGCTGATTCAGCCGATCGTGCCGATCGCGGCTCAGGCGTTTTTGGATTATCAACTCGGCGCCGTGCATCTGTCGCGGCTGGAGGCGGAGGCGATCAAGTCGGGGGAGGCTCTCAAGAGCGACAATAAGCGCGAGAACGCCGAGTGGGAAGAGAAGAAGAAAGGATTGGGATTGTAAATGCCGATGAACAAGGCTCACGAAGATGGCTGGCGGGTATTTCGGATTATGGCGGAATTCGTGGAGGGGTTCGAGACCATGTCCCGCGTGGGCAAGGCGGTCTCGATCTTCGGCAGCGCACGAACCAAGCCTGACGACCCGTACTACAAAGCGGCGGAGAAAACCGGAAAGCTGTTGGTGAAAGCGGGGTATGCGGTGATCACCGGCGGAGGTCCGGGAATCATGGAAGCGGCCAATCGCGGCGCGCACGAGGCCGGCGGAACCAGCGTGGGCCTGAACATCTCCCTGCCCCACGAGCAAGAGAGCAATCGGTATATCAACGTCAGCATGGATTTCCATTATTTCTACGCCCGCAAGGTGATGTTCGTGAAATATGCGTCGGCGTTCATCTGCTTTCCGGGCGGCTTTGGGACGTTGGATGAATGTTTCGAAACGCTGACGCTGATTCAGACCCTGAAGATCCAGGCGTTTCCGGTGATTTTGTTCGGGACGAAGTATTGGACGGGTCTGGTGGAATGGATGCGCAAACAGCTTTCCCCGCAGTTCATCGATCCCGAGGACACGGGCATTTTTCGGATCGTGGATCGGCCCAAGGACGTGGTGGCGATCGTGAAGGAAGGCCAGAAACACGGCTGGTGGCATCCGCGCGATCGGAAGCTGGAGCAGATGGAAGCGGCGGCGGCGAAAAAGAAGGGCCCGATGGCAAGCCCGCAGGCCGGTTCGACGGGCGAGGGTACGCGCTACGGCGTGCGGCCCAAGCGGGCCAGCAAAAAACACGCGGCCATGGGGACGAAGCCGACGCAGTAAAAATGGAAGTCTCTAATTGAACCTTCCACCTGCGGCTCCGTAACAGGTCGTTTGACGCGACAGTGGGTCGTCCTTACCATCATTTCCCCGGCTTTCGAAACGGCTTTTTTTACTGAATTAGCCCCCCGGCGATTGTGCCGGACAAGGAACGTTCGGCATGTTCGCCATAGTCAGTGATATTCACGCCAACCTGGAAGCGTTCACCACCGTCCTTGCGGAGATCGATCGGCGGGGAATTCAGCATATCGTTTGCCTGGGCGACATCGTTGGCTACGGTCCCAATCCGATGGAATGCCTGGATCTGGTTGCCACTCGATGTCGGGCGGCTTTGATGGGGAATCACGATTTTGCGGTTTTCTATGAGCCGTTCAATTTCAACCAGGGCGCCGAGCAGGCGTGCTACTGGACCCGGCAGCGCTTTGAGGACGACCCTGATCCGCAGCGGCGGGCGAACCGCTGGAAGTTCCTGGGCAACCTTCCGGTGCGGCTTCGGACCAACGATTTTGTGGCCGTCCACGCGTCGCCGCGCCGGCCGATCAACGAATATATTTTCCCCGACGACATTTACACGAATCCCGGAAAATTCGTGAGCATTTTTGAGCGTTTCGACCGGCTTTGCTTCGTGGGGCACACGCATGTCCCAGGGGTTTTTCTGGAGGGGCCGGATTTTTATTCGCCGGACGAATTGGATTACAAATTTGAACTGACGGAGGAGAAGGCGATCATCAACGTCGGTTCGGTCGGTCAGCCGCGCGACCGCGATCCCAGGACCAGCTTTGTGGTGGTGACCGATACGCACATCGAGTTCGTTCGCCTGGTGTACGATGTGGATACCACCGTCAAAAAGGTGGAGGCGATCGGTGAACTGGACAATTTCCTGGGCAGCCGGCTGCTGGATGGAAGATGAGATCGGAATTTCATGGACAATAAGAAGACAGTCATAGCAATGGCCGTGCTGTTTGTGTTCTGCATGGGCTATTGGTTTATCCTGGTCCGTTACGTTTATCCGAAGCATCCGAATTGGGACTATGCAGGGACGCTGAACCGACCACCACAGGATCAGAGTTCCACCACGCAGCCCAGCACGGCGCCAGGCGGCGAGGCGGCGACCAGCGCGCCGTCAATGACCGCGGCGTCGTCGCCGTCGCTGCTTGTGGCCAGCACCCAGCCGGCCGGCGCGGGGGCAACGAAAGTCCTCGGTTCCGAAAAGCCGAACGATCCGAATTACGGGCTGGGACTCCAGCTCGACCCGCGCGGGGCGGGCTTGGATTCGGTCACGATCAATTCCTACAAGGACGCCGACGCCAAGGGTCTTTATGTCTTTCAGAAGCCCAACCCCGATGAGGAGGATCAACTCGCCTTGGCGACGCAAAGCGTGGTCATCGATGGCCAGAGCGCTGATCTGAATTCCGCCGACTGGCGCCTGGAGCCGGGGTCGACCAACACCACGGCGACGTTCGGGCTGGACGTCATGGGGCCGACGCACGTTCCCCTTCTGCATATCAGCAAGACCTATCAGTTGCAGGCCCGTGGCCCCAGCAGCAATCGGGACAACACGGCCGCCGGTTATGAGATCACTGTCACCTACCACCTGAAAAATGCGACGCGCCATCCGCTGAAGGACGTTCAGGTCGAATTCAACGGCCCTACGATGCCGCCGCGCGAGCTGGAGCGAAGCGACGATCGTCAGATCGTCTCTGGATACGACAAGGGCGATCAGGTCGTGGATGTCAGCCGCGATACGCTCAGTGAGTTCAAGCCCGCCTCCGCGCAGAAAGATTTATCCGTATACAAGGGATACAAATTTTTGTGGTCGGGCATGTCGAGCAATTATTTCGCCGCGATCGTGCTGGGCCAAACGAAGGGTGAGATCGGGAAAGTCGAGGTCCGCTGCTCGAATCCCGATGCGGAATCCGACCAGCGCAAGGTCAGGCTCGATTTCCAGACGGCGCCCGTTTCCCTGGCGGGCGGTTCATCCGCGGATTTACCCCTGAAAGTATTCTTCGGGCCCAAAATACGCGACCTGATGGAAGGAGATTTTTACGGCGAATTTCCGCGCGGTTACAATCAGCTCCTAACGACTTCCGGCAGCATGTGCGCGCTCTGCGCGCCGCAATGGCTTGTGGATCGGCTGGTCGATCTGCTTCGGATTTTCCATTTCGTGCTGCGCGACTGGGGATTGGCGATCATCGCCTTGGTGCTGCTGGTCCGGGCGGTTCTGCATCCCATCAGCAAATACTCCCAGGTTTCCATGCTCAAGCTGCAAAAAATGGGCCCGGAGCTGGAGCGCCTGAAAAAGAAACACGCCGACGACAAGGAGGCCCTGGCCAAGGCCCAGATGGAGATGCACAAGGAAATGGGCATCACCCCGTTCCTCGGATGTCTGCCCATGTTTTTGCAGACGCCGATCTGGATCGCGCTCTATTCCGCCCTTGAAAACGACATCGCCCTGCGGCAGGCGCCATTTTTGTGGAAGCTCACCTGGATTCACGACCTCTCCCAGCCGGATCGCCTGATCACCTGGAGTCATCCGTTTACGGTGCCGATCCTCGGCATGAAGGTCGCCTCGCTGAACATATTGCCGCTGTTCGTGGCCGTGCTGATGTTTCTCCAGCAGAAATTCACGCCGCAGGCGCCCACCATGAACCCCGAGCAGGAATCGCAGCAGAAAATGATGCGATATATGTCTCTGGCGTTTTCGCTTTTTTTCTATTGGATGCCAAGCGGATTGAACCTCTACATTTTGACCAGCTCGGCAGTCGCAATTTTCGAGAGCAAGATCATCCGCGAGCACATCAAGCAGCGCGAGGAGCGGGATAAGGCCAACAAGGTCATCGTGGATGTGAAGCCGACCCGGCAGGGAAAGCAGAACAAAAAGCAGGAGCCGCCGAGGGAATCGAAGAGCGGCTGTCTTGGGGGATTCTGGGCAAACTTGCAGCAAAAAGCGGAAGACATTCGCCGGGAAGCGGAGAAGAAGGGGAAGAGGTAGTGGTTAGTGAGGAGTGGTCAATGGTTAGCAAAAGCCGCAACCGGTCATCACTAACCACTAACCACTAACCACCGACCAATATCCACTCATGCTTCTGGACGACACGATCGTCGCAATCAGTTCGGCCACTGGGCGGGCCGCGAGAATGATGTTGCGCCTCAGTGGGCCGGAGGTTCGCGGGATCGCGGGCGAGCTGGGCGTCGAAATCACGGGGAATCTACCCAGCGCGACGCGGCATCAATTGCATTTTGCGGATTTGATTTGTCCGGGATGGGTATACGCGTTCGCGGGGCCGCGGAGTTATACGGGGCAGGATTTGATCGAGTTGCATATTCCGGGGAATCCGCTGCTGGCGCGGATGCTCATGGAGTGGATCGTGAGCCGCGGTGCACGGATGGCTGAGCCGGGAGAGTTCACGGCCAGGGCCTATTTCAACGGGAAGCTGGACCTCGCCCAGGCCGAGGGCGTTGCGGCGACGATTTCGGCACAGAGCCGGCAACATCTTGCGGCGGCGCGGCAACTTATGGCCGGCGAACTAGCGCGGCGGCTTCGGCCGGCAATGGATTCGCTTGCCGAAACGCTGGCTCTGGTGGAAGCGGGGATCGATTTTTCCGATGAGGGAATACAGTTTCTTTCGTCGGCGGATGTGGATCGTCGCATCGGCGCGATTCTGGAACAACTGGAATCGCTCATCGCCGACAGCGGGCGGTTTGAGAAGCTGACGCATGAGCCGATGATTGTGCTGGCCGGCCGGCCAAACGCGGGCAAGAGCACGCTGACGAATTTTCTGGCGGGGCAGAGCCGCTCAATCGTGTCGCCGACACCGGGGACAACGCGAGATGCTTTGTCGGTGGAGATCACGCTGGCTCGTGGAATCGCGCGGCTGGTGGATGTCGCCGGGCTTGACGATTCACACGGGCACGCGATCCAGGATCAGATGCAGGAAATGGCCAGTCGGGCCATTAGACAGGCGGACGTGCTTGTGCTGGTGCGGGATTTGACGGATCACCGCCCGGACGTGGCGTTGCCGCGGCCGGTGGATTTGCGGGTGAGGTCGAAAGCCGATCTTCTGCAGAACAGAACGGGCGAATCGGGAGACCTGTTGGTCAGCGCGTTAACGGGATCGGGGATGAGTGCGCTGCGCGATGCGCTGGATCGCACGGCGTTCGGATCGGACGCTCCAGGCGCCAGCTTGGCACTGACAACCCGGCATTTGGGGTGTCTCGACGACGCCATATCGGGGCTGCGCCGGGCGCGGGACGTTGGCAATTCGCTGGAGTTGCTGGCGGCGGAGCTGCGCGCGGCGTTGGATGCATTGGGACACGTGCTCGGCGTGGTGACGCCGGACGACATTCTGGGCAAGATATTCTCCAAATTCTGCATCGGAAAATGAGACGCGTTTTCCCCTTTTTAACCGCCCTGCTTGCGGGCCGCGTTTGTCGGCGAATGGGCCTGGTGCGCGGAACAAGGCCCGCACGCGACCCGGCAAAGAAACCGGCTTGCATGGCGCATCAGCCCATGTCAGGATACGCCTGCACGGACCCATGAAAATCATTCGGCCTCTGATCTTCACGATTCTCGGGATCATCGTGGCGGTATTTCTTGTCCTCGGATCGCACCAAAAGAATTTGGTTGTGCGGCCGGGTGTTACGGTTGTCGAGTATTGGGAGAAATGGACCGGCCCCGAAGAAGCGCAGATGCAGGTCATCGTCGATGACTTCAACAACACCGTTGGCCGGGACAAGGGGATTTACGTCCACTACATGTCGATGACCGACATCGATCAGAAAACCCTGATTTCGATCGCCGCAGGCGTCCCGCCGGACGTTGCCGGAACATGGGATACGCAGATCGCACAATATGCGGCGCTCGGAGCGGTCGAGCCATTGGATGATTTAGCCGCCGCCCACGGAATCAATGAGGACTATTACCTTCCGGTGTACTGGCGTGGTTGCCATTACGATGGCCATCTCTACGCGCTGGTCAGCACGCCGGGCGTGGTGGCGCTGCTGTACAACAAGCAGCTTTTCGCGGCGTGTGCGGCTCAATTACGCGCTGCGGGTCTGGATCCGGACACGCCCCCGAAAACGCTGAAGGAGTTTGACAGATACGCCGAAGTTTTTGACGAAAAAAGTCCCGACGGCCAACTTCGGCGAATGGGTTATCTGCCGATGCAAAGCTGGTATGTGCCGCAGCTCTCGTTCTGGTTTGGCGGAGATATTTTCGACCCGGTGAGGCGCAGGCTGACGCTCGATTCGCCGGCGACGCTGCACGCATATCAGTGGATTCAAAGCTATTCCAAACGGCTCGGCGGCCAATCGCTGCTGAACTTCCAGAACAGTTTGGGGAATATATTTGATTCTCCGCAGAATCCGTTTTTGACCGGCAATCTGGTGATGGAGCAGCAGGGGCCATGGATGGCCAATTACATCCACCACCTCAAGCCGTCGATGTCGCAGGTTCTGTGTCCCACCAGCGAAGAATGGAAGTTGCCCGATCGCAGAGCCAATTACGCCTGGGGCGTGGCGCCGTTTCCATCCGCCGTGCCGGGTCTGGAAAATGTGAGCTATAACCCCTTCGATGCTCTCATGATTCCTGCCGGCGCGAGACACAAAAAGGAAGCGTTCGAATTCATCGCGTACGTGAACCGGCAGGACGTAGCGGAAAAGCTGTGTACGATGCACTGCAAGAATTGCCAGTTGCGGCACGTGAGCGATGCATTTCTGAAACATCATCCCAATCCATACATCGCGGTGTTTCAGGAATTGGCCGCAAGTCCCAACGCCAAGTGCGTGCCGGTTTGCCCGATCTGGCCCGAGGTGTACAAGGAATTGATCGACACAGGGCAGGCGGTGACGCTGGGGGAAGATCCGGCGACAGCGGTGCGCCTCGCCCAGCAGCGAATGCAGGAGCGTTACAATCGATTTCTGACCATGGAACGAAGACGCGAAAGCTTGGGGATCAACTGATTCATGACGCAGGACGAGCGGCAAAACTTCTTCAAGGGAATGGCCTTTCTATCCCCTTGGATTGTGGGCTTTGCGGTTTTTACCGCGATTCCGATCGGCTTGTCGCTTTATTACAGTTTTTGCGATTATTCGTTGACGGTCGAGCGGCGAGCGCCGCTCTGGATCGGGCTGGATAATTACCGGCAACTGATCCACGACACCCTGTTCTGGAAATCGCTCGCCAATACGCTGTACTACGCGGCGATGGCGCTGCCGGCCGGGCTGCTCGTGTCGCTGGGTTTGGCGCTGATGCTGAACGCCAATATCCGCGGCCAATCGGTTTATCGGACGATCATTTTCCTGCCGTCGCTGGTCCCGGCCATCGCCTCGGCAATGGTTTGGCTGTGGATGTACAATACGCAATTCGGGTTGTTTAATTATCTGTTGGGAAAATTGCATCTTCCGCCGGTGGGGTGGCTCGGGGAGAGGATGGCGATGCCGTCGTTGGCGCTGATGAGCGTCTGGGGCGTCGGGAACACGGTGATCATTTATCTCGCGGGATTGCAGGATGTGCCGCGCGAACTGCTCGAGGCGGCCGAGATCGACGGCGCCGGCCCCTGGCGCAGGATGTTTTCGGTCACGCTGCCGTTTTTGACGCCGGTGATTTTCTTCAACCTCGTCATGGGCATCATCGGGACGTTTTCGGTTTTCACGGTTCCTTACATCATGACCCAGGGCGGCCCAAATAACGCGACCTATTTCTTCACCTATTTCAACTACGATGAGGCATTCAAATTTCTGCACATGGGCTACGCCAGCGCCATCGCATGGATTCAACTGGTCATCACGCTGGCGCTGACGGCCATCGCCTTCTGGACGGCCAAGAAATGGGTGCATTACGGATGACCGCCGCCGTGCCCAATCGCAAGTCGTACGCCGGCCGGATGCGGAGCCCGTGGAGCGCGATGTCCGTTCACCTCGGCTTGATCTGCGTCTGCGTCGGATATCTGTTGCCATTCGCATGGATGGTTTCCACGAGTCTGAAAACGCTGGAACACACCAGCGATGTTCCGCCGACCTTTATTCCACATCCTTGGCAGCCGCAGAATTATGTGAAGGTTTTTACACACCCGACGTTCCACGCGGTGCTCTTCACGCGAAATACGCTCATCATCGCGATTCTGACGGTGTTCGGGACAACGCTTTCCAGCGCAATCGTCGCCTATGGCTTTGCCCGAATTCCATTTCGCGGCCGCGGGATTCTCTTCGCCATCATGCTGGCGACCATCATGATTCCCTTTCCAGTGGTGATGGTTTCGACGTTCCGTATTTTCCGCTGGATGGATATTCACACCACGGCTTGGCTGGGTCCCGGTAATCCGCTGCAAATGCTGGGGACGTTCAAGCCGCTGTGGCTCCCCGCGTGGTTTGGATCGGCATTCAATATCTTCCTGCTTCGGCAATTCTTCATGACTCTCCCAAAAGAATTGTCCGAAGCGGCCAAGATCGATGGTTGCTCGGAATGGGCGATCTTCTGGCGCGTGATTCTTCCGCTTGCCAAGCCGGCGCTGGCGGTCGTCGCGCTGTTCTCGTTCATGTACGTGTGGAATGATTATTTAGCTCCGCTGGTTTACATCCAGCGACCGGATCAGTACACGCTGGCTCTGGGATTGGAAGCGTTTCAAAACAAACAGGGTGGAACCGACTGGACCCTGTTAATGGCGGCATCAATATTAGTTTGTCTGCCGACGCTGATCCTGTTCTTCCTGGCGCAACGGACATTCATCGAAGGAATCGCGACGACCGGGGGAAAATAAAAATCTGCACATGTATTGATGGCTCGCGAGCTGCCTGACGATAAGGTCAACCTCGCCTGGAGACGCTTGTTATGCGATTTGCCGATGAAGACGTGGGGAGTTCTCTGGTAATCTTCGATTGCGATGGGGTGCTCGTGGACAGCGAAGTGATCGCCTGCCGCGTGGATGCCGAGTGCCTGACCGAGGCGGGTTTTCCGGTGACGACGGAAGAGATGGCGACGCGGTTCGTTGGAACATCCGCGAAATCCATGCTGGAAGTATTGGCCGCGCAATATCAACGGCAACCATCGGCCGGGCTGAATGAGCTTCGACAGGAACGCATCATGGCCGCATTTGCGGCCGAACTGCGACCCATACCGGGCGCCAGCGACGCCCTCGCCCGGCTTCGCGCCGCCCGCTGCGTCGCGTCATCCAGCCATCTGCAGCGGATCGTATATTCGCTGGAATTAACGGGCCTGCGCAGTTTCTTCGCAGACCACCTATTCAGCTCGACCATGGTGTCCCACGGAAAACCCGCTCCCGACCTTTTTCTGTACGCGGCCGATCGGATGAAAGTTGAGCCGGCTCAATGTGTGGTCATCGAGGATTCACCTTCCGGTGTGAAAGGGGCAAAGGCCGCGGGAATGCGCGTGCTTGGCTTCGTCGGCGGAAGCCATTGCCGTGCCGGCCAAGCCGAGCGGCTGCGTGCCGCCGGCGCTGAGGTCGTGATGCGGTCGATGGCCGAACTGCCGGACATCCTGCCCCAGTGCTATACTTCTCTTTGAGTGTTCGGCTCACATCTTTCCATCGCGGGCGGGCTCCATCTGGCACTTCTCGACGCCGAGCGGCTCAATTGCGAATCGGTGCAGATTTTTACGAAGAACCAGCAGCAGTGGAAGTGCAAGCCGCTGGCGGCGGATTCCATCGAGCAGTGGAAGAGCCATTGCAATCGGCTCAAATTCAGCAAGACCGTCAGTCACGACAGCTATCTGATCAACCTGGCTTCGCCCGATGATCGGCTGTGGAACGCCAGCATCGAACTGTTCAGCGAAGAGATTTCCCGCTGCAAGCTGCTGGGAATTCCGTATCTGGTAACGCATCCGGGAGCGCATGTGGGAAGCGGGGAAGATGCGGGACTGAGCCGCGTGGCGGCGGGGCTGGATCGGGCGTATGCAGCCGTGGGTGATGCGAAAGTCGTCACGTGTCTGGAAATCACGGCCGGACAGGGAAGTTCGCTGGGATACAAACTGGAACATTTAGCGGAAATTATTTCACGATCGAGTAGCCCCCGCCGGTTCGGGGTGTGTTTGGATACGGCCCACCTGTTCGCGGCCGGTTACGATTTTCGCGGCCGGCGATACGCTAAATTTCGGAAAGAATTGGATTCGATCATCGGGATCGGCCGTGTAAAAGTTTTACATTTGAACGACTCCAAGAAGGACCTCGGCAGTCGGGTAGACCGGCACGAGCACATCGGACTCGGGAAGATTGGGAAAGAGGGCTTCATTCCGTTTGTGCGCGACGAGGCTTTTCTCGAGATTCCAAAGATTCTGGAAACCCCGAAGGATAAACATCCTTCAGGTCGCCTGTGGGACGAGGTAAATCTCCAAACGCTGCGCTCGATGCTCGCGTAAAACTCATTACACTGTTTATATGCCCAGCGCAGCGGAACAGAAGATCAACAAGCTCCGTCAGGAACTGGAGCAGCACAATTATCTTTATTACGAAGGCAAGCCGCAGATCAGCGATCAGGAATTCGATCGGCTGATGCGCGAGTTGATCGATCTGGAGAAGGCGCATCCGGAGTGGGCGGCTGCCGATTCACCGTCGCAGCGGGTGGGGGGGCAGCCGGTGGAGGGATTCGAGACCGTCGAGCACGCCGTGCCGATGATGAGCATCGACAACACGTATGACGAGTCGGAGGTGCGGGCGTTCGATGCGCGGGTGCGCAAAGGGCTGGGGGAGGAGAAGATCGAATACGTCGTTGAGCCGAAGGTGGACGGCGTCGCGGCATCGCTGCGATACGAAAATGGCGCGCTCGTTCTGGCGGCGACGCGTGGGGATGGCCGGCGCGGCGATGACATTACGGTGAACGCGCGGACGATTCGATCCGTTCCGCTGCGTCTGCACGGCGACCGGGATGTGCCGGGAATTTTGGAGGTTCGGGGCGAAATATACATGTCCAACGCCGTGTTTCAGCAACTGAACAAGGAGCGTGAGGCGGCCGGCGAGGAGATTTACAAAAATCCGCGCAACCTCGCCGTGGGGGCGCTGAAGCAACTCGATCCGAAAGTAACCGCGTCGCGCAAGCTGCGGTTCGTCGCCCACGGGCTCGGGCAGACCGAGCCGATGGAGACGCAGAGCTATTGGGAATGTCTGAAGCTTTTCAAGCGATGGCATCTGCCGGTCGGGGAGCATTTAACGCGGGCGAAATCGATCGACGAGGTGATCGCAGCCATCCGGGACTTCGCGGAGGTGCGCGGGAAGCTGGCCTATCAGACCGATGGAATGGTGGTCAAGGTTGATTCGTTCGAGCATCGCGATCGACTCGGGGCGACCAGCAAAGCCCCGCGCTGGGTGATCGCCTACAAATATGCGGCCGAGCAAATCCAGACCGTTTTGCGCGAAGTGGAATGGCAAGTCGGCAAGGGCGGCACGCTGACGCCGGTGGCGCGGCTCGAGCCGGTATTCCTCGCCGGGACGACGGTTCAGAACGCCAGCCTGCACAACATCGAGCAGATCCGGAAATTGGATTTGCATCTGAAGGACACGGTGGTGGTGGAGAAGGCGGGAGAAGTAATCCCCTACGTGCGGCAGGCGGTGCCGGAGAAACGGCCGAAGGGGGCCAAGCCGATCGAGCCGCCGACGAAGTGCCCATCCTGCGGGTCGAAGGTTCAGAAGGATGCGGATTCGCCGTACATTCGATGCGTGAATCCGGAGTGTCCAGCGCAGTTCCGCGAGCGGCTGCGATGGTTCTGCGGGCGCAATCAGATGGACATCGAAAACATCGGCGAGGCGCTGGTGGATCAGTTGATTGATGCGGGGTTGGTGAAAACGTTCGCGGATTTATATCGTCTGAAGAAGGGACAAATCCTGGAACTGGAGCGGATGGGCGACAAGAGCGCCCAGAACGTGATCGACGCGATCGAGCAGAGCAAATCGCGGCCGCTGGATCGGCTGCTGGCGGGGCTCGGCATTCGGCATGTTGGCAATCGCGTGGCGTTTGTGCTGGCGCAACACTTCGGAAATCTGGCTGCGCTGCAGCACGCGACCGCGGAGGAGCTTTCTTCGGTTCACGAAATCGGCGAGGTGATCGCACAATCGGTGCACGATTTTTTCCACGGCGACGCGGGAAAGCACGCCATTTCCGAACTGAAGCGGATGGGGATCGATCCGAAGATGGAAAAGTCGGCGGGCGGCGCCAAGCCGCTGGAAGGGCAAACAGTGGTGGTGACGGGGAACCTGCAGCGCTTCAAACGGGATGAGATTGCGCATCTAATCACCGGCCTTGGCGGGCGAGCCGCCAGCAGCGTCAGCCGCAAAACCAGTTTTGTGGTCGCGGGTGACGATGCCGGCAGCAAGCTCGCCAAGGCACGGGAATTAGGCGTTGAGGTTCTGACGGAAGATCAGTTCCTCAAAAAAATCGGCCGAAGCGAATGACATTACAGCGGCTGATAGTTGAACTTCTGACCGCCGACCGAGGCTTCTGTCATCAGACCGCCTTTGACCGACACGAAGATAGTGACGCCGTTTTGCCAGTTGGCATCGGCGGCGGCGCCGGCCTTGGCGGCGACGGCTGAGGCGTCGGCGGCAAAGGTGAGCTGGCCAGACTGAAACCGCTGCAGGGCATCGGCATTCTGGAACACGATCAGTTCGGCGTAGGTTTCGCCACCAATCGATGCGCCGACCGTCGCCTGGGTCATGTCGGCGTAGCCGACGCGATTACCCTGCTGATACACCTCGCCTTGGCCATAGGCGCCACCAACGCCGACGGCGCCTTTGCCGATCGACGGGAAGATGGCAAAGCCATAGGCATTGTGTAGGACGTTATCGAGGCTGGGATCCTGCGTCTTGAAATCGTTCAAGGATGCCTGGGCATCATTGTGTAGCTGGGTCCGGTCCGGTCCGGTTTCGGGGGCTGTCGAGCAGCCACCGAGAAGTAAAGCGGCCGCGCCAAAGGCGGCTAGAACGAACGTTGGAAACCGCATGGTTGTCCTCCATTTCGGGTTAGATGACAAAAAACACCAGCCGGATCAATATCCGGCACACTGGTGGCAAGCTTAGCAGTCGCGCTAAAAACACAATATGGGTAAAATTGTTGGGGCGGAACGGCGGTGTTTTTCTCGGCATGCCCGCAGCGGGCCGCACCGCCGCTGAATAATCTCTAATTTTCTAAAGGCCGGCGGGGCGCGTGGCGGTGGCGGTGAGGTTCCAATGCGCGGGGCTGGCGGGCGTTAATTGCCCGGTGATTCGCATCAGATCGAGGTAAAAAACCGTGCGCGAGAAATTCTCGCTGGTGTAATTCAACTGCGCCGTCAGAAGCGTGTCCTGCGCGGTCAGAACGTCCAGCGGAATGGCCAACTGATTGCGCAGCAACTGTTCAGACTGGTTCAGCGCCTCGTTGGCGGCTTTGACCTCCGCCTGGAAGCTGACGAGCAATTTCTCGGAGGTTACCAGATTGTCGTAAGCGATCTGAACATCCCTGTCGATCTGGCGGCGAAGTTCAGCTTGGTACAGTGCTTTCTGCCTCAACAGCGACCAGGCTTGGCGGACGTTCGCTTCGATGATGCCGGCCGAGAAGATCGGCAGATTGGCGATGAGAATCGCGTCCCACTTGCTGGCCTGCGAGAAATACTGGCGATAAAGAAACCCGGCGACGTTGATACTGACGGACGGATAGTACTCGGCAATTGCCGCATCGACGGCATATTTGGCGGCTCGCACGGCGGCATCGGCGGCGAGCAGGTCCTGCCGGGATTTCGCGGCGAAAGCGCGGAATTCGTCCACCGACGGAACGTGATTGGGAATGATCACGTCATCTTTGAGGGGGCCGTCCACTTCACTCACATCAATAATAAACGCCAGCGTGTGCCGGCCGTTGCGCACGTCGCTTTGGGCCTGGGTCAGTTCCGCCTGGGTCGAGGCGACCTGGGCCTGCGTTTGCGACACCTCCAGCGCCAGGGCCAGATGATTTTGAAAGCGGCTCTGCGCATCCGTGAGCCGGGCCTGCTCAAGCTTCAGTGAATTCTGAAGCACCAGAACCTGCTGCTCGGAGCGGAGAATCTGATAGTAGGTCTGCGCGACTTCCAGCAGAACGGTGGCCTGTTCATCAACAAGCAATTGTCGCTGCTGGACGATCGTCTGTTCGGTGCTGCGAAGGTTGGGATAGGAAACGAAACTGAGGTTCATGTTTCCGACGACCGGAGCCTCGGTCCGTTGCCAGGTGTTGCCCTCGGTGACGAAACCGCCGGCGGTGGCTGCGACCTGGGGCGTGACATTGGCCGTGCCGGTGGTGGTGCCTGCAGCGCCAGCTTGCTCGATCGTGTAATCCGGCTGGAATGAGATGGTCGGCAGGAAATTGGCGACGGCGCGATTCTTGGCGATCAGCGCTTGAAGATAATTTTCGCCCTGGAGCGCGATCTCTTCGTTGTCTTCGTTGGCCAGCGCCATTGCGCGGGACAGAGACAACGGCTCCCCCGGCTGATACGACTTTGGCCGCGGCAGGCCGGCGTCAACGACCTTCCGATACGTCATGACCTCGCTGCGCTGGTTCACGCAGGCGGTGAGCGTACCGAGCAAGAGGCACAAGATGACAACGCGCATTGCGCTGGGGGCTCGTTCGCGGATCACCGGGTCGCGCCTCCTGATCCGCCGGCGGGGGGATCAACATCGCTTTGCGCGACACGCGTCGTCGGCCGGAAATCGCCGGCTTCGGTGACGGCCGGTTGGCTGGGCTGGCCGTCGCCGGCGACTTCAACTTCGATGCCCTCGAGGAGCTTTTCACCGGGATTGGTGACGATCCGCTCGTTGCCGGTCAGGCCGCCGATGACTTCCAGTTTCGGGCCGAGATCCTGCCCGATCGTGACCGGCCGGAAGTGAACGTGATTCCGATCGTCTACGACGGCGACCTGCGTGCCGCCGGCCTCGAAAAGCATGGCAGGGGTGGGGATGGTGAGCATCGGGTGATTGTGATGGACGTCAATGTGGACTTCACCGTACATCCCGGCCCAGAGTTGGTGGTCGTGGTTGTCGAAATCGAGTTCGGTGAGCAGCGTGCGCGTGGACGGGTCGATCACGCCGGCCGTACGCGCCACGTAGCCCGTGAAGGGGCGATTGCCGTAATTCCGCAGGGCGAGGAAGTGGACGGGCTGGCCAAGCTGGATGAGGGTTACATACGCTTGCGGGACATTCACATAAATGCGGAGACGGTCGGTGTCGGCGATGTCGAACATCTCGTGGCCCTTGGCGGTATCGGTGGAGGAGATGCGGGCGCCGACATCGTAATTGCGGAAAGTGATGGTTCCGGAAAACGGTGCGATGATTTTCTCGAAGCCCTGCTCGGCGGCGAGCCGATCGACCGTGGCCTGCGCGCTTTTGACGGCGGCGTCGGCGGCGCTCTTTTCGGCGGCGGCCTGGTTGGCGTTCGATTGCCGCGTATCCAGGTCCTGTTGGGTCACGCTGCCCGATGGCAACAAGCCGTGATAGCGCTCGTACGTCGCGTTGGCCAGTTGGAGATCGGCCGCGGCCCGCACGACGTTGGCCTGCGCCTGCTGCAATGCGGCCTGCGCCTGGGCGAGCTGCGCGTCTGTATCGGGTGCGTCAATCTCAGCCAAAAGCTGGCCCTTTTCAACGTGATCGTTGATGTCCACGAACCAGTGTTTCAGATAACCGTCCACCCGGGCATAAATCGCGGTCTGCTGCATGGGGCTGATATCCGCGGGGAGCTTAAGATCTTCCTCGACGGCCATCGGCTGGGGCAGCGTGATGTTGACGACCGGCGGAGCGTTGGCGGCGTCGTCCGCCTGCTGGGCAAGGTTTCGGTCGTGAAGCCGCTGGGGGATAAAGCGGGCAAAGAACGCGGCCACAAATACTGCCAGCACGATGACGCCCATGAGGATCAGCTTCCCCGTGCTGAATCGGGGAAGGTTTTGGGGACGATGTGGCGTCGTCTCCTTCTCGTGATGGTGCTGCTGGGGAGGTTCTTGTACATGGATGTCCACTATCTCAGCTCCTCTTCCACTTGTGTTTGTGGAGCTTTCTCTCGCAGTTTGCTGTAAACAACGGGGACGAAAAACAGGGTTGCGAACGTTGCCAGGAGCAGTCCGCCGATGACAGCCCGGCCCAGCGGCGCGTTCTGCTCGCCGCCTTCGCCCAGGCCCAGGGACATCGGAAGCATGCCGATGATCATCGCCAGTGCGGTCATGATAACCGGCCGAAGCCGGGTCATTCCCGCCGACAGGGCGGCATCGTGTGCGTTGTAACCTTCTTTTCGCTGATCGTTGGCGAAGGTGATCAGCAAAATGCTGTTCGACGTTGCGACGCCGATGCTCATGATCGCGCCCATGAGTGAGGGAACATTCAGCGTGGTGCCGGTGAGGAAGAGCATCCACAAGATGCCCGCCAGCGCGCCAGGCAGCGCCACGAGAATGATCATCGGGTCGATCCAGGATTGGAAATTGATAACCATGAGCAGATAAACCAGGATGATCGCAAAGATCAGACCGAAGGACATGTCCTCGAACGAATCGTGCATGCTCTGGACCTGTCCGCGGATCATGATGCTGCTGCCGCGGGGAAGGAGTTTCCGGGCATCGGCCACGATCTTATTGACGCCCTCGGCGACGGTTCCCAGGTCCATGTGGCGAACGCCGGCGAGAATGTCATACGTCGGCCGCACCTGGTAGTGGGTGATGTTGCTCGGTGATCGGCCCGGCACAACGCTGGCGAGATTGCCCAGAAGCTGTGTCTGCTGCACCAGGGCCTGCGTCTCTCCCGCGCCGGGGGGAACGATCGGCGTGTTCGTCAGGTCGGAGATGGAATTCATCTTGTACTGCGGCGTCTGGACCAGGACGTTGTATTGAATCCCGGTGGTGGGGTTGATCCAGAAATTCGGGGAAAGCTGGGCGGTGCCGCTGAGTGAAACGAGCAAATCATTGGCGACCTGCTGCTGTGTCACGCCCACCTCGCTGGCCAGCGTGCGATCAACGTTGACATGCACGTCCGGCGCATCGGGCACCTGCTCAAGCCGAACGTCGGCGGCGCCGGGAATGGCTCGAACTTTCTTGAGGATTCCCTCGGCGATCCGAAGGTTTTTGGGCTCGTTTTGCTGCGGTCCGTCGATCTGAACGTCAATCGGGGCGGCGATTCCAAAATTCAGCACCTGCGTCACGATGTCCGCCGGCTGAAAGTAAAACGTCTGGGCCGGAAACCGTTTGGGCAGGTCGGCATTCAGACGGTCTATGTAGTCGATCGTCGGTCGATGGTCCGGATTGAGCGAAATGAGGATTTCGCCGTCGGCCGGAGACATCAGCGATCCGTCGCTCAGAGACAAGTTGATCGAGCTGTTGGGAATTCCCATGTTGTCCATCAGCGTGTCGATTTCGCTGGCCGGGATGTCCTTGCGGATGGCCCGTTCAACGTTGCCGAAGATCCGCTCGCTTTGCTCGATGCGCGTGCCGGGCGGGTTCCGGACGTGGAGGCGGATTTGGCCCGCATCGACCGCCGGGAAGAAATCCGTGCCGATTAGAAAAGTCAGGCAGCACGAAACCAGCACCATCGCCGTAAATCCGAAGATCGTCGCCATGCGATGCTCCAGCGCCAGCGCCAGCAGGCCGCCGTAATAATCGCGAAGCTTCTCGAATTGGGCGTTGAACTTCTCGTGGAAGCGCCAGATCAGATTGTTCTGAAGAATGTAGTGGAGCAGAACGATCGCAAACAGCGCCACCAGGAGATAGAAGATATCCCAGCCCCAGGCGGCGGATTTCAATTGCTCCAAGGGATGCTGATGCCACGAGGCGAGGGAAGCGCCCACCCCATCGGGAAAAACTTTCAGCGGCAGGAGAGCGATGATGCCGAGCAGAACGACGAGCCCAAGCACGACCGTCCCGATTCGCGTTGCCACCCAGAAAATGCTCGAGGCAAGACTTACGTGCGGATGCTTTTTGTGCGGATCGAGTTCCTCGGCCTTGTGCCGGTCGGCGTGCGGATCGCTCGGATCGAGCTTGCCGCCGTAGATCTCCACTTCACTGGCCAGCAGATAGTGCACCATGGTCGGGACGAGTGTTCGGCTGAGCAGGTAGCTCGTGAGCATGGCGAACACAACCGCCATCGCCAGGGGAACGAAGAGGAACTTGGCCGCACCGCTGATGAACAATACGGGGACGAAGACGATGCAAATGCACAACGTCGAGACGAACGCCGGCACGGCGATCTGCGATGCGCCATCGAGGATCGCCTGAACCAGCCGCTTTTTCTGGCCGAGATTGCGGTGGATATTCTCGATTTCCACCGTGGCGTCGTCCACCAGGATACCCACCGCCAGCGCCAACCCGCCGAGGGTCATGACGTTCAGCGTCTGGCCGAGCCAGCTCATGACGATGATCGACACCAGAATCGACAGCGGAATCGAGATGACCACGATGAGCGTGCTGCGCCAGCTCCCCAGGAAGATAAGGATCATCAGTGCGGTCAAACCCGCGGCGATGGCGGCCTCACGCTCCACTCCGCTCACCGATGCACGGACGAATATCGACTGGTCGAACAGCGGCGTGATCTTCAACGACGGCGGGCACAACGCCTCGATGGCCGGCAGCGCTGCTCTCAAACGCTTGACCACATCCAGCGTCGACGCGCCGCCGGCTTTGAGAATCACCTGCAACACCCCGCGCTTGCCGTCGGCATGCACGATGCTCTGCTGAACCTGGAATCCGTCGCGCACGTGGGCGACATCTTTGATGTACACCGGGACGCCGTTGACGGTTTTAATCGGAAGATTGTTCAACTCGTCAATCACACCGGGACTGGCATTGAGCATGATCGGCATTTCATTGACGCCAAACTTGGCGCTGCCCGCTGGAAGAATCAGGTTCTGGGCGCTGATGGCGTTGACGACTTCCGATGGGGAAATGCCCCAGGCGTACAGCCGCTGCGGGTCGATATCCACCATGACCTGCTTGGCCTTGCCGCCGTAGGGCCAGGGCATTTGCGCCCCCTGCACCGAGGCCAGGTTGATGCGGACGATGGTGTTGGCCACGTCGAAAATGTCTTCCTCGGGCATCCGGTCGCTGCTCATGGCGAGTTGGATGATCGGAACGTCCGATGCGCTGTACTGGATGATGAGCGGCGCCTGCGTGCCCGGCGGAAGCGCCTTCAGCACGGTCTGCGAGATCGACGTCACCTGGGCCATCGCTTCGTGAATGTCCGCGTTCTCGTGGAAGAAAATCTTGATGACGGCGATGCCGTTGAGGGATTGGCTCTCGGTGTGCTCGATACCGCTGACGATCGTGGGGAGGATGCGCTCGTAGGGTGTGACGATGCGCGATTCCATGTCACTGGGCGTCATGCCGGAATAATTGAACGCCACCGCGATCACCGGAATGTTGATTTCCGGAAAGATGTCCGTCGGCATGCGCAGGATGGTCAGAACGCCGAGAATGAACACCAGCATCGCCGCGACGACAAATGTGTAGGGCCGACGAAGGGCAAGACGAACAATCCACATGCGAAAGCTCTATGTGATAACCCGATCAGGAACGGTTTTCGTTGGGAGAAGCCAGTTCGCGCGGGATGCGATCGGCATCACTGCCGAAAATCTCGCCCAGCCATCGCATGGCCTCGATGACACCCTTTTTCTTGTCTTCCGAAAGCCCAGCCAAACGCTCGGTCAATTGGCGCTGGGCGGCGTGGCGCGATTCGAGGAACGCGCTCAGACCCTGCGGAGTCAGCACCAGTGAGATTTGCCGGCGATCGTGACAGCATTCCTTGCGTGCCACGAGTTTCTTGGCGACCAGCCCGTCGATCATCCGCGACGCCGCGGGCAGAGAGGAACCAATGTAATCCGCCACACACGAAAGCGACGCCTGCGGGGCGAAGCTGAGGAGCCCCAGAGCCCGGAACTGCGGAACTGACAACTCCGCCAGACGATGCTGGCGCATCACTTTTCGGATTGCCCGGGAAATCGGCGGCACAACATCCAACACGATGCCGGCGCACTCATCGCCCCCCAGCCCCCTCACCAGCCCGGCCGTCGCGACTTCCTCGCGCCGTTTAATTTCGTCTGGCAATAATTGCATGGGGTAACTATATGGCGCGCTACCGGAATTAGCAAAGCCATCTTCAAAATCGGCGAAGAACACTCCCCGGAAGACATTCGCACAAAGCATTTATCTGTAAAATGTTACGTATTTTACGCTATGGATCGGACGGCGGGCCGTATCTGGATAAATTTCAGCCGAAATCGGAACAAAGCCCACAATATATCGTATATTTTGTAGCAACGATCCTCCTTCCCTGGGTGGCGTGGAAAGCCGAGAGGTCCACGCCACCTTTTTTATGCGCGTCCGGTCTTCAGCGGCAGCTCAATCCGGGTGCCGTCCCCTAAACCAATAATAATTCGGGTCGGAGAACTTTCGAGAATTCGATGGTCGCCCGCGGCAATCCGCTTTACGCTTCCGCGATCGCCCGCAACCGGGCCTTCGTATTCCAAATAATCGCGCCGATGCTTCGCCAGTGGGGTGAATTCATCGTTCTGCTGCGGCGGCCAATGCGGCAATCGCCAAGTCAACAAAGCCGAGCCGCTTTCGAATTCGACCATGAGATCGTAATGCGGCCGCTCGATCCCGGTGTGATGCAGAACGACGTAACGCAAAACTCCCATGTGACTCACGCCAACAACACCGGTGGCGGAACGTAGCTGCTGCGCACCGACCCGCCGGGGGCAGCGCTGCTTTTCAGATCGCACGGATGCGCCTCGTTCCCCAGCCCCCAATCACGGGCGTAATCTTCCGCCAGTTGCAGCATCTCGGCCTTGGCCAAGGCCGGCTTGTCCGCCGATTCCGCCGCCTCGCGGATTTCTTCCTCGTTGAGGAAAGTGCCGGTAATACTCGTCAGCGCCGAGTCCATGAGCAGCCATTTGCACGCGAGTTGATGCACCGTCATTCCGTGGTCGGATGCGTAATGGCGGACCAGTTCGAGTTTTTTCAGGCCGTAAACTTTCCATGCCTGATCGCGGAATTTCCGGTGATCGTTCGCGGAGATTTCCGTGTCGATGCGAACTTTATCCTTGAGGATGCTGCTATTGTCGTGAACGCGCGCCAGCACGCCGGCTTGCATCGCGCGGGCCGTTTCGCAAAATTCCCGGCCGGGGTCCTGCTCGAACAGGTTGTAAACCGTCTGAACCGCCTTGGCATTGTGCCGGGTCAGGGCTTCGATTCCCTCCTCGCGCCACCCGATGGCCGGGCCAAGGGAAACACCCCAGACCTTGATCTTTCCCTCATCCTTGATTTTCTCCAGTTCGGCGAACACATCGTCGCGAAACTGCGGCAATTTGATGTTGTGCGCCATGTACAGGTCGATCACGTCGGCCCCGAGCCGCTGCAGCGATTTTTCCAGGGCGAAGCGAAGAAATTTCGGCGAGAAATCCTGTTTCCGTTCCCGATGGCTGCCTGGCTCGCCGGGATCGGAGTAAAAGTCGTAGCCGAATTTCGACCCGATCTCGACCTTGCCTCGCGGCACGGTTTTCAGGAATTGGCCCAGGAGCAACTCCGCCCGGCCGTTGCCGTAGGCGTCGCCGCAGTCGAAGAATGTAATTCCCTGATCGTAGGCAAATTTCATAAGCCGCTGGGCGTGGTCGTCGGTGTAGTGTCCCCACCAATCCACGCCGAACGGCCAGCACCCGAGGCTGATGGCGGATACTTCAAGATGCGTATTGCCGAATGTGCGTCGTTCCATACCCCGAAGATAATAAACTCGAACCCCGGCAAAGCGAAGTGTCGGGGATATCCGAAACCCCGCGCGGCGCGGCGGCTTCAGCCGCCGTGTCCTGATTCCGCAAATTTGCTCCCTCGGCAGGCGAGGGATATCGTTGGCAGCTTATGAGCGGTTCCATTTCCAAATGGGATGCCGCCACGGTCGCGTCGCGATTGCGAAATCGCCGACGATGGCGCATCACCTTCTGGATCGCCCTTGGCCTGATCCTTCTCTCGAGTCTGTCCGATCATCTCTGGCCACACCACCAATACGAAGACGACTGGATGCGCTTCGATGGGCGGCAGGTCTCATTTGCCGGCGCGATTAATGGCGAGACGATCGGCATCGACGAAATCGCCCGCGGCGAAATCACCCGCGTGCGACTTTTAGGCGTCGCGTCATTCAATGACCAATGGGATCGCCGCTCGGCCCAGCGGCTGGACGCGCTTCTAGCAGGCCGAAAATTAACGCTGCTTCTGGAGCCGACGCAGACCCGCGATCACGATGGCCGATTGCTGGCGTATGTCTTCACGGAAGATTCCGAAGCGATCAGCCCGCAATTAGTTGGGGAGGGCCTGGCGATCGACGACCGGCGAATGCCGTTCGCATTCCACGGAAGCGTTGACCAGGCCGAGAGCGTGGCGAGGCGCAAGCACCTGGGCCTATGGGCGACGGCGAACTGGCGAATGATGCCGCCATGGCGCGAGGCTTGGTTTGAGCAGAGGATGCATCAGGCTGAGGAGTAAGGAAAGTCTCTATTTGTTCGGTCCAGACGCCAGCAATGCGACAGGCCGCAATCGCGGCGGTTCCGGCGCGCGAATCAAGTCCCACAATTGTCTCGCCCCGTGCACTTCAAGCAGAATCCCTAACGCTACCATTACGGACAGCCCAATGATCCAGATTTGCCGGCCCATATTTCGATCACCGCCGGCTCCGAACTGTCGGCCTCGTCATGTTCGACGTGTGGTTCCCCAAATAGTTCCATGTCTATGCGCGCTCCGGATGAATGCGTTTGGAGGGCTATCTCGGCCCAGAATCGTTCGGGGTTGGCCAGAGCTGATTTACCCGCGGTGCACCACACGGAATGTGGGGAAACCCAGGCGCGCCAACTCCTTTTTCTTACCTTTGGCCGTTAACGGTCGCGTTGTATTCCGCCCAGGAGGTGCGGTAAAATTCTTTGCTTACATCTGCCGGCACCTGTGCAGTTTGTGTTGTCGTTTTGTAATCGAAGTACCACTGAAAATCCTGCTTCCCCGTGACAACGCCGGCGTCGTTTTGGCCAGTAACCAAATCGTAAAGAAATATCCCCATCGTCCCACCTTGTGCCGGCAGTTCGCTCAGCTTGGGGCCATAGATGCGAATATCAAGCCCACTTCGAGGTGGTACGATCGCATTTTCTAACTCAGCATACCCGGCCTCGTGAATGGGCACCTCAAGGCCGGCGATCTTAAACTCCGCCACAGCGCCACCACCGTGAAACACTCGTGACATTTGGTTGTTGATGTGAAGAATAAAAGTCAGTCGGTCCGGCACAACAGCAAGCGTAGATTTTGTTATCCTTGTGTAATATACCCAATCTGGATGATCGCCGAACCAAAGTGAATCGAAATCGGTCGCGGGATGTTGCACGTAACTGCTTGATGAACTCTGCTCGACCTTGTACGTTTCCGGGGCAATTGTGATTTCCAATCCGCCTTTGACTTGCCTGTATTGAGTCTCAGGTTCTGGGGTAACAGTCGGAATATTTATTGTAGCGTTTACGGGGGTTGCGGGCGGCGGCGGCGCGCTCATAGTGCATCCGCACATAGTCGTGATTGAACCCAAGCAGAAAACCGCTAGCACAGTTATTCGGCGCCTATTTGTCACTCCTAAAATTGAGGCGACGGACAAGAATTGTCTACGATACCGGCGTACCCCGAATGAATCGTGGCGCTCAACGCGCCCTTTGCATGTATCATATTGGCTCCTAACGTAACCAAACCGCGGAGAACAATAATTGCCGCCTCCGTAGTTTCTTATGGTATCGTCGAGCACGCCGCGCTGTGAAAAAACCCCAGCCTACGCGACAGCCTGTTTCGTAAGTCATGCGTTTGCGGCAAATTACGCGGGACGCGGTTCGATTTCGATTTGTTGGCCGCAGTCTTGGGCCGTCCTCGTGGCCGAGTGCATCAACTTTGGATGATGCATTAAAAAAAGCCGCCCGAAGGCGGCTTTCGTTTCTCCCAACCATTCTCTCCGTCATCCAACTTTGGCCGGATAAAACGGCGGGGCCGGTTTGTCCTGCGATGGAAGCGGAATCGAAGGCTCATTCGCCCGCGGATGGGCCTGATCGTACACCTCTTTCATCCGCTGGGTCGTCAGGTGCGTGTAGATCTGCGTGGTGCTGAGGCTCTGATGGCCCAGCAGTTCCTGCACGCTGCGAAGGTCCGCGCCGTTGTTGAGCAGATGCGTCGCGAAGCTGTGCCGCAGGGTGTGCGGGCTGATGCCGGGGTCCAGGCCGGCGGAGAGCAGATATTTATCAAGCTTGCGGCGCACCGAGCGTGTGGAGAGCGATTCGCCGTGCTTGTTGAGGAAAACCCGGTGGGCGTGCGAGCCCTGGGAGCGTGAATCGACCGACCGAAGCTCGAAATATCGCTGCAGTGCCTTGATCGCCTGGCTGCCGATGGGCGTGAGGCGGTCCTTGCGGCCCTTGCCGCGGACACGCAGGACGCCTTCCTGCAAATCCAGGTCGGCCATTTCCAGTTCGACCAGTTCACTCACGCGGATGCCGCTGCTATACAGGACTTCCAGCATCGCCTTGTCGCGGGCGCTGAGCAGGTCGGCGTCGCCCGGTGCTTCGAGCAGCTTCTGCACCTGCTCCAGGTCGAGACACTTGGGCAGGCGTTTTTCCTGCTTGGGCGTCCGGATGGTGGACAGGGGATTGACGCTGACGATGCCGCGACGGACCAGGAACTTGTAAAAGCTGCGCAGCGTCGCCAATTTGCGAGCCGTCGTGCTCTTGGTGTAGTTCTGGCCGTAGAGATAGTTAAGGAACTCGCGGATAGTGAGCGTGTCGCACTTGACGTGGCGCTCGTCGGAGGTGGACGTCGCGGCAGGCTGGCGTTCGCCGCCGCGGCCGATTTCTCCGGCGAGGAATTGCGCGAATTGAATCAGGTCTGCGCCGTAACTCTTGACCGTGTAGTCGCTGAAGTGTTTCTCGAGTTTCAGATAATCGAGAAACTGGCGAACCAGTGGGGTGAAGTTTTTCTCTTGGACCATTGCGCCGCGAGGCGCAGCAGCGGGGACCGACAGTTCGTTCGTGGGGTTCATAAAACCGGCCGCGTGGGCGAGATCTGAGGCTCGAAATATCTGCCACCGCCCGGCGTGATCGGTGGCCCGCTGGTGAGACGGTCCCCGTCTCACTGTGAGACTAAACCGTCTCACGGTTGGCCGTCCTCCATGACGACCCGATAATCCTTATGCAACCTTTTTCGGCAAAAAGGCCTTCAATTCTTTTGCCAAATGCTGACCCAGCTGATGAGACAGGATGGCCGCGTCAAACCAATCAAAGGAAAGGTCCCGGCGGTTGACCATTTCGACCAGGGTATCCAGGACTTGGGCTTCCTGGCCCGTCTCGTATCGAAAGCAAAAACGATGGCGACCCTTTACCAGGCTGAGCGTCTTCATGCGGTTCATCTCCAGAATTCTCAATAGCGGAAATTATTGCGCGTCGGCATCCTGTAAGTCTTCCAACATACTGACCAGCAATTCGTGGTAGCCGAACGCACAATAACGGTCCATGCTGACGGTAATCTCATCCGGACCCAGGGGTCCGTTGGGATCGGTCCGCCCCTTGGCATAAGCGGCAACCCGGTCGCGCACCGTTCCGTCCGATGCGTCGTACAGGTCAACGACCTGCGTCATGTGCGTCGCCACGGACATCGACGGCGGCGTAGCCGACGCCAGCGTCCCACTCTCCTCCAGCGACCGCGGGTCCACCTTCACAGCCTTGTTCAGCGCCGTAGGCTTCTCGAACAACTGCAACGACGCTCCGAATTTCGGCGGGTCATACGGGTCGTATGCCGTCACCGTCGGAATCACCAGCCCGTCGCATCCCAGGAGCCGGCACACGGTGTACGCCTGCTGCTCCGATTGAATCCTGTTGATCTTGAGGCTGGCATACACCTCGACCACCCGATCGACCGGAATTGCCGTCAGTCCGTGTACCTGCTGCACTTCCTGATAAACCAGATCGCTCTGCAAAAGCGGATCGATCTGGGATTGTCCGCTGATGTTGATCGTCGGTGCGATCGCCCAGACCTGGTGTTGCGTACCGGGCAGAAACAGTTGTTGTTCTTCGCCGTAAGGCTTGGGCTTGTGGGCGCACCCCGTCGGAAACCCAAAGCACGCGATCATCAGCACGCCGATTGCAAATTTTTTCATCGCTTCATCCTTGAAGCCGGGGGAACGATCCTTCGCCAGGTCGATTAATCACCCGTGATTCCGGTCGATCCGACGGCATCCGTACCGCCGGTTTTGTCGCCCGGTTTGTCCTGGGGCTGGCTGGCGACGCGGGACGGGTCGCCGGTGCTGTTCACGCCGGCCGACCAGATACATTCGGCTCCGCCCCGATCGCTCACGAAGAAGATCCGGTTGTCCGCTGCCCAGCAGGGACCGAGATTCAGTCCAACCCCATCCGTCACCCGGTGCCGGTCGGAGCCATCGCTGTTGACGGTCCAAATATCCTGCTGGCCGAGCGGTTTGTCAGCCGTGGAGTTATTCGGTTCGGCAATGGTCGCAAACGCGAGGTCCTTGCCGTCGGGGCTCCAACTGGGACAGACGATGGCCGCGTTGGAACTGACCGCCACCTCCGTCACCTTGCAAGCCTCGCCATTCACCAGATCGAGCGTCCAGAGATTGAACCACCGGCTTCCGCGTTGCCGCGCCCGCTGAAACGCGATGCGATCCACGGTCTTCAGCGGCGACCAGGTGGGGAATAATCCGAACCCGATCATCTGTTTCTCGGAAGTGGCCAGGTCCACCGTCCACAACTCCCATTGCCCGCTCTTGCCGCCGAGGCAGCAATACACCAGGCGGGTTCCATCCGGGCTGAAGCTCGGATGAATGTGCTGCATGGGATCGTTGGTGATCTGCACGATGTTCTTGCCGTCGACGTCCATGGTGTAAATGTCCCATTGACCGGCCCGAGTCGAGCAGAAGGCGATTTGTTTGCCGTCCGGGCTGAAGGCGGGGAAGGCGTAGTCGGCGGTGTCGTTCGTCAATTGAATGACCGACACGCCATCGACGCGCTTCATATAAATATTGGGGTGATCGCTGTCGCGGGTGCTGGTGAAGACCATCCATTTCCCGGTGGGATCGATGTTGACATCGCTGTCGAAGCCTTCGTCAATGAAGGTGTGTTCCTCGAATCCGCCGGCGCCATGCGCCGCGGCGGGGCCGCGCTGTTTGCCGTCAAATTCGCCGTAGACGTTGACGGTGGGTGCGACCGGGTCCGACGCCGCCGGAGCGGCCGCCGACAAAACCGAGGGATCGGCGGCCATGGCGATGTTGGTCGTGGCCGTCGCGGCCATGGTTGGCACGCCGGAGGCGTCGCGGCTCACCGCTGTTTTGTTGGCGCTCGAACAGCCCGATGCGTTCAGCACTGAAACAAACGCCCCTCCCAAAATAACCCATCGAAGGATTTTCCAATGCCATTGAATCATTGTGAACCTCGCCGGGCGTTTACGGACCGTGGGAACGCCCATCGGCGGTATCGGCAGGAATCCCGCCGCGCGTGAGCCGCTGGCAGAGTATCCCCGCTGATCGGATTATCGGACGAATTTGCGGGAACGCTTGAAAAGAGAAGGACTTGAACGCGCGGCGCTTCCAGCGGGATGCCCGGGATTCATCTCGGCTGCTCACCCGCTTTTATCGCTGGAAACTGATCGGGAAGGTTATCAATCAGCCAGGGCCCCCCTGCGGTTTGGCGAAAATGTGCCGCTTCCCGATCTTCCCCTGTGATTCCCTTGTAATGAATCTTGATGACCGCATCGGCCGTTTGCGCGCCGTTGTCGCCCGAATGGAACTCGGCCAGGCCGTTCCATTCAACTGCGCTCATCGGCGGGAGATCGCTCCGGTGCTGAATACTGATCAGACGGGCCGCGAACGCCGGTTTGCTCACGCGATCTTTAAAGTCGGAATCAAAGAGGTCGTAGGCTTGGTCGTATTTCTCCTCTACGACGAGCTGGCCGTATTTCCGGCACAGAGCCGCCAGTGCTTCCTGATCCGCCCGCCGATGAAGGGCCTGCGCTCCCTGCACGCAGAAAATCCCCGCCGTGATGATCCCCGATAACACCAGGCCCAGGATGGCCAGCCCCTTTCCGGTTTGTGTTCCGTTGCTATTAGAGACTTGGTGGAGGGCGATCAGGCTGAGAATCACGCCCACGACCGGGAAAACGAGCAACACCGTGTTGAACACGGCCAGCAGGCTGGCCAAGCCGAACAGCACCGCCACCACCGCAGTCACGTTGACCGCGACGTAATCCTCGTTCCCCACGCCCGCCGTCGTGGACATCTTGTGCAGGTGCAGAAGCGGATCGGTGTCCGCCGCCGGATCGTGCGCCGCCGGCACGTGGATCGACTGCATCCCCGGGGTTGGCGTTGACGGCGAATTGGTCTGCGTCATTGCTGCGATTTCAAGTGAAAAGGACCTTTGAACCGATCACATGATGAGCCAGTTTGTTTGGCATTTCCATTGGCCCCATTTGAAAGTATGCCCGCCATGAACAAACGTCAACTGATCGACGAGATTCGCCAGTACAATACCACGGTCTCTCCCCAATTCCTCTCGCAATTCGACGAATCCGCGCTACAGCAGTACCTGGAGCACCTCGAAGGGGCAAAAAACCGGACCACGCGAATCGCGTCGTGGGTTCGAAAGACGCCCCGATTGCGGCTCGTATCCTGAAAACCCCGACCAAAAACCCGGCCACAACCTAAAAAAAGGCTCCGCCGTGTGCGATGATCGCCGGCGGAGCCATTGCATTTTCCCCACGCCCCACATCGGATCCAAGCCGGCAAATCGCCGGTTAGTCCCGATGGTATACGTTCCAAACTGATTCCTGATTGCTTGGACGAAGCAACAGGATGTGGTCAAGATCGTCGCTGGCTTCCTCGCTCTGATAGACGTTGTTTCGGTGAATCTGGGCAAAGCGCTCCGACGCGCTATACCCTGGAACATTCGCCGCGCAGCCGAACAGAGCAACTGCCGACGCCGCTAATACTAATCCGGTGAGAAGCTTCATGACCTCGCCTTCCTCACAAAAAAGGGCTACGGAGACTTCTATATCAATAGTCTACCGGCTCGCCGAAGCCAATGTCAAAATGATTTGACTTTTATAACTGGAATCCCAGCGCTTCGCATGCAAACCGCCATTCCACATACGCATAGGGTATCGACAGTTCCCGGTGCAATTCCTTGAGCCGGGCATGAAATTCCTCGTAAATGTCCTGCTGCCATTGAACGCTGCTGGGGTCGCAAAAGAATATCCGGCAGCCCATCGGCCGAATCGGATGCACCCCGCAGATTTTGCCGGATTGGAACGGACAGAGCCCCGGCTGGCCCGCCTTGGCGTGGATCGGCGGCAAATCGGCCAGTTCCGCCCAAAATGCCGCCAGCTCCATCGTTGTCGCGTACAGACGATGACCATACTCGTCGAACCGGCAACATCGGCCGGACATCACGCAAATCGGCCGCCGCTGGTCGATTCGCCCCTGCAACTCGCCGTACAGCCGGCGCACCTCCTCCCGCACCAATGTACGGCTCGCCGCGGCCAGCACCCATCGTTTTAACTCATCCATCATCGCATTCATCCGCCGTCGTCAACTTGCAAATCGAAGGCTTCTGTCCACAATACCGCCGGATTTTTCCCGCGCCTCGAATCAAGACCTTCAGGATTTGTCCATGCGCAAGTTGCTCGTCGCCAACCGCAGTGAGATCGCCATCCGCGTCTTTCGAGCCGCCACCGAATTGGGGCTCGCCACCGTTGCCGTTTTCACCTACGAAGACCGCTTTTCACTCCACCGCTTCAAGGCGGATGAAGCATACCAGATCGGCCCGCCCCACGGCGGTGAGCCGGTCAAGGGATACCTCAACGTCCAGGCCCTGATCGACGTCGCCAAGGCCAACAATGTCGATGCCATCCATCCCGGCTACGGTTTTTTATCCGAGAACGCTGATTTGGCCCAGGCGTGCGTGGACAACAACATTATTTTCGTCGGCCCCACGCCCAAGCTGCTGGAGATGTTCGGCGACAAAACCGCCGCCAAAAAGCTGGCGAACGAAACCGGCGTTCCCACCATCCCCGGAACCGAAAACGCCCTCGCCGACCCCGCTGAAATCCGCGCCGCCGCGAAAGAAATCGGCTTTCCCCTCATCATCAAGGCCAGCTTCGGCGGTGGGGGCCGGGGCATGCGCATCGTCAACAAATCCGATGAACTCATCCCGCGCCTCGAAGAAGCCCAGCGCGAAGCCGGCAGCGCCTTCGGCCGCGCCGATGTTTTCATCGAACGCTACATCCGCCGCGCCAAGCACATCGAGGTGCAAATCCTTGGCGACCAGCACGGGAATATCGTCCACCTTTGGGAACGCGACTGTTCCGTCCAGCGCCGCCATCAGAAGGTCGTCGAAATCGCCCCAAGCATTAATCTGCCCCGAAATCTCCGCCAGCGAATCTGCGAATCCGCGGTGCGCCTCTGCGCGGCCGTCGATTACCGCAACGCCGGGACCGTCGAATTCCTCCTCGACCTCGACCGCGAGGAATTTTATTTCATCGAGGTCAATCCCCGAATTCAGGTCGAGCACACCGTCACCGAAGTTGTCACCGGCTTCGATATCGTCAAGAGCCAGATCCTCATCGCCCAGGGCCACAAGCTGCACGAGCCGCCGGTGAATATCCCCGCCCAGGACAAAATCGAACCGCGCGGCTATGCCATTCAGTGCCGCATCACCACCGAAGACCCGCAGAACCACTTCATTCCCGACTATGGCCGATTGACCACCTACCGCTCCGCCGCCGGATTCGGCATTCGCCTCGACGGCGGCACCGCCTTCAGCGGGGCCGTCATCACGCCCTATTTCGATTCGCTGCTCGTGAAGCTCATCGCTTCGGGCCTGACGTTCGACGAGGCGATTCATCGCATGGCCCGCTCCCTCAGCGAATTCCGCGTCCGCGGTGTGAAGACCAACATCCCCTTTCTCGAAAATCTCATCCAGCACCCCACCTTCATCAAGGGCGAGGCCACCACCACCTTCATCGACGACTCGCCCGAACTTTTCCGCTTCCGCGCCAAGCGCGACCGGGCTACCAAAATCCTCAGCTATCTGGGCGACGTGATCGTCAACGGCCGCTCCGACGTGAGGGGCAAAGTGGATCCCAAACGCGACTTCGCCGATCCGCCCGTCCCCGAATATCTCCGCAGCGCCGCTCCGCCCGATGGAACCAGACAGAAGCTTCAGGAGCTTGGCGCCGAGGGTTTTGCGAAGTGGGTCCGCCGCCAAAAACGCCTGCTCTTCACCGACACCACGTTCCGCGATGCGCATCAGTCGCTCCTGGCCACCCGCGTGCGGACGCACGATCTGCTCGCGGTCGCCGGAGCCGTGGCCCATCTGGCCCCGCAGCTTTTCTCCCTGGAAATGTGGGGCGGAGCCACCTTCGACACCTCCATGCGATTCCTCCAGGAAGACCCGTGGGACCGGCTCGACCAGCTCCGAACCCGCGTCCCCAACATCCTCTTCCAGATGCTGCTCCGCGCCAGCAACGCCGTCGGTTACAGCAACTATCCCGACAACGTCGTCAGCGAGTTCGTCGTTCGCTCCGCCGAGCATGGAATCGATGTCTTCCGCATTTTCGATTCGCTCAATTGGACGGAAAACATGAAGGTCGCCATGGACGCCGTACGCGAAAAAACCAGCGCCCTCTGCGAAGCGTCCATCTGTTACACCGGCGACATTCTCGACCTCAGGCGTTCCAAATACGGCTTGAAATATTACGTGAAAATGGCCAAGGAACTCGTACGCATGGGCACGCACATCCTCGGCATCAAGGACATGGCCGGCTTGTGCAAGCCATACGCCGCGTATGCCCTGGTAAAAGCCCTGCGCGAGGAGGTGGAAGTTCCCATCCATTTCCACACCCACGACACCAGCGGCATCAATTCGGGAAGCATTCTGCGCGCCAGCGACGCCAACGTGGACATCGCCGATGCCGCCCTCGCCAGCATGAGCGGCCTGACCAGCCAGCCGAATCTCAATTCTCTCGTCGCGGCATTGCGCAACACGCCGCGCGACAGCGGTCTGAATCTGGATTCCCTCAACAGCCTCGCCGATTATTGGGAAGTCGCCCGCGAGCAATACTACCCCTTCGAAGAAAATCTCAAGGCCGGCACAGCCCATGTCTATCACCACGAGATGCCCGGCGGCCAGTACACCAATCTCCGCCAGCAGGCCAAGAGTCTCGGCCTCGAAGACCGCTGGAACCAGATCGCCGACACCTACGCCCAGGTCAACGAACTCTTCGGCGACATCGTGAAAGTCACCCCCTCCAGCAAAGTCGTCGGCGATATGGCCCTGTTCATGGTGACCAATGGCCTGTCCGCCCTGGATGTCCTGAATCCCAACAAGAAACTCCATTTCCCCAAAAGCGTGGTGGAGATGATGCAGGGTGCGATCGGTTTTCCCGAAGGCGGCTGGCCCAAGGTGCTGCAAAAGATCATTCTCGACACCTCCGGCGCTAAGCCGATCAAGGGCCGCCCCGGCGCCAAGCTCCCCCGCGCCGACTTCGACAAGACGCGAAAGGAACTCGAAGGCAAAGTCGCCGGCGAGGTGCGCGACGTGGACCTGCTCTCGTACCTTCTCTATCCTCAGGTCTTCACCGATTTCCAAAAGCACGTCCGCCTCTACGACAACACCGCCGTCCTGCCAACCCCCGCCTTCTTCTATGGCCTGCAAAGCGGCGAGGAAATCTCCGTCGAGATCGAGCCGGGCAAAACGCTGATCGTCAAATATCTCACCACCGGCGAAGCGCGCAGCGACGGCACCCGCACCGTCTTCTTCGAACTCAATGGCCACCCGCGCGAGGTGATGGTCACCGACCGTTCGCGCGAGGCCACGATGCCCCGTCATCCCAAGGCCGACCCCGACAATCCCAATCACGTCTCCGCCCCGATGCCCGGAAAAGTCTCCAGCGTCGCCGTCGCCAAAGGCCACGCCGTAAAATCCGGCGACCGCCTGCTGTCGATCGAAGCAATGAAGATGGAGACCGCCGTCTACAGCCCGCGCGACGCCTCGGTCGGCGAAGTGCTGGTCAAACAAGGCTCGATCATTGCAGCCGGAGACCTACTGGTCGTACTCGAAGGCTAAGGTTTTAGCGCGGCGCGGCGGATTCAGCCGCCGTGTCTCGGAATCGCCCAAATATCTCGAATGACCAAGCCCTCACCCTTCAACCTCACCCGCCTCAGAGCGAATCTGAAACCCTTCCGCCTCCACTGGTTCCCGCGCCTCCGCAGCACCAACGACCACGCCGCCGTCCTTCGCCGCACCAACCGCCTTTTCGCTCCCGCTGCCGTCCTTACCGCACACCAAATCGCTGGCCGCGGCCGCGGCGCCAACACCTGGTGGTCTAACCCCGGCGTCCTGACCGTCACCTTCGCCCTCCCCACCCGCGACCGCATCCCACCCCAGGAATTGCCCCTGATCGCCGGCTTGGCCGTCCGCGAGATCGCCGCACAATTCACCGGCAAATCGCACATCCTTCTGAAATGGCCCAACGATATCCTGCACGACAACCAGAAACTCGCCGGCCTGCTCTGCGAACGCGTCAACAATGTCGATCTCATCGGCGTCGGCCTGAACGTCAACATCGATCCCGACGAGTCTCCCCGTTCCCTGCAACGCCAAATGACTTCCCTGCTCTGCATTGCCGGCAAATCGTTCGACATGAACGACGTTCTGATCGCCCTGGCCGCCCGGTTGCACCACGACATGCGCCGCAGGATGGAGGCCCCATTCTCGACTTTCGTGCGTGAGTATTCGCGTCACGACGCTCTCGCCGGCAAATCGGTGATCATCACCGGCGCCCCCGGCGAACCCGCAATCACCGGAAGATGCGAAGGCGTGGACCATTTCGGCCGCCTGATGGTCCGCCATCGCGCCAAGCTGCACACCATCGTCGCGGGAACGGTCGCGATTGCATCACCCACATCCGGAGCCGGCGCATGATCCCCGCGAATCTCCCCGCCGTCCTGGTTGGCCTGGTCGTCGCCGCGTATTGGGCTCGCGTCGTGCGCCTCACCCGCAAAATCCGTCGTCAGGCAGACCGTTCGGCCAACGTCATTCCCCCCGGAATTCCCGGAATAATAACTCGCACCTTGTGGTTCCCGGTTGTTTTCCTATGGATTTTCCTCCCCCTGCTCGGCCCGTTCCTCCAAACGCGTTCCCGACTTTTGCAACCGATCTTCAACCTGCCGCTCGTTAGCTGGATCGCCTTCGCAGTCGCGTTGACCTCCCTCATTCTCACCTGGATATGCTGGAAGCAGATGGGCAAATCCTGGCGAATGGGGATCAACCCCGCCGAGAAAACCTCGCTGATCGTGACCGGCCCCTACGCCTACATCCGCCACCCGATTTACGCCCTGTCCTCGCTCCTGATGCTGTCAACCCTCGTCGCCGATCCCGTCCCGCTGATGTTCATCGTGGCCATCGTGCATCTCATTCTCCTGCAACTCGAAGCCCACCGCGAAGAGCAGCACCTCGCCCGCGTCCACGGCCAACCCTATCTGGATTATTGCGCAACGGTGGGACGCTTCTGCCCTCGCCGCCGATTTCAAAGCGCCTCCACACGCCCGAGAAGTGCGCTTTAGCCCGTCAAGACCACGGCATGTCGTTGCGGCATTTCCGGTTCCTGCATCTTCAGGATGGCAAGCCTGCCGCCTTCGATGGACTTCGCACCCAAATAAGCGAACCGACTCAGCCGCGGGAAAATGAACCATTCAAACCCTTTTTTTTCATTCCTGATTCACGATCCCATCGCAAGATATTCGCGTGAATTATCGTCGTCACCCCGCTCGCGCATTTACTCTCCTCGAACTACTCGTCGTGCTCGCCATCATCAGCCTTCTGCTCGCCATTCTTCTGCCCGCGGCCGAGCACGTCCGCCACCAGGGATACATCGACAAATGCGCTTCCAACCTCCGCCAGATCGGCCTGGCGATTTCCATGTACGCCAATGAGAACCAAGGCGACTATCCGCGCACGTTATACGATCCAACCCAACCGCTGACCGAGGGCACCGGATTCTCCGCCAAGGACCCTTTCCAGCCCGGCGGCGTTTCAGCCAACGATCTCACCGCCGCGCCTTATCTTCTGCTCCGCTGCGAGCATCTCCCCACGGAAATCTTTATCTGCCCATACAATGACGCCACCTCCTACGTCGTCGATTCCGCTAATCCGCAAATGCACAGTAATTTCACCGATTGGACGAAGAACCTCGCCTACAGTTTCGCCAATCCCTATCCGTCGGCTTTGGTCGCCAACGCCGGCTACCGTCTGACCAGCCATCTTCGCGGCGATTTTCCGATCGCCTCGGATTTAAATCCCGGCGTCAAGCCGCCCCGTGCCGACGTCACCGCCGCGGCGCCCGGCGCAATCGCCCGGACCATCGAACACGCCAATAGTCTCAACCACGAGCAGGACGGACAAAACGTTCTCTACGCCGACGGCCACGTCGAATTTCAACATACCTGCCTCTGCGGCATCGGCCAGGACAACATCTTCACCAATCAGTCCAACCAAGTGCAGGCGTCGCCGGTCAATTCCACCGACGCGGTCCTGCTACCGGCCAACTAAGTTGCACCTGCCCCGATAGCCGGGATAATCCCCGCGGTGAAAAAGCCGGCCATCTTCTTCGACCGCGACAACACCCTCATCGCCAGCGACGGCTACCTGGGCGATCCGGCCGCCGTCCGGTTGATCCCCGGCGTCGCCGACGCCGTCGCCCGCGCCCGCGACCTCGGTTTTGCCGTCGTCACCTTCAGCAACCAATCCGGCGTCGCGCGCGGCATGTTCACCGAAGACGCCGTCGTCGCCGTCAATCAAAAAATGGATCAGCTTCTTCTCCAGCAAAATCCCCACGCAAAGATCGATCGCCACGAATTCTGTCCGTTTCACCCCGAAGCCACGGTCGAAAAATATAAAAAAGATAGCGAGCTGCGAAAGCCAAACCCCGGCATGATCCTCCGCGCCGCCGAGGCACTGAACCTGGACCTGGCCGCTTCATGGATCGTCGGCGATGCCCCGCGCGACATCGAAGCCGGCCACGCCGCGGGTTGTCGGACCATTCTCGTGAGCGATCCATCCCTCTCCCCCTCGATGGCAACGCTTCAGCCCAGTCGATTCGATCCGGACGAAACCGTCCTCAACCTCGCCGAAGCGATGGACATCATCCAGGCCGCTCAGGACGAAGATCCCCCCTCAATCCCCGGGCCCGGTCCCGCTCACGCACTGGAACTGGCCCGTCTGGAACATCTCGCCCAGCAGATTCTCGATCAGGTTCGCCGCCAAAACGAGCACCCCGCGGACTTTTCCCTGGGGAAAATGCTCGCGGGGGTTACTCAGATTCTCGCCATCGCCCTGGCGATCGGGTGTTATTTTTACAAGCCGCTGGGCGACCCGCTCATGCCGATGCTGGTCGCACTTTTCCTGCAGGCCCTGACCATTTCTCTGCTTCTCATGGGCCGCTAGAAGTCAGCGGGAAAATCCGTCAGTCCTTGTATTTCACGCCGCATCCGTACGGCTTGGTCTGCGGAGTGCTGACGGCCTTGCCGGACAAAATCTCCTCCAGCGCCTGGTGAACGTAATTCACCTTGCCCGTGGTCATGTCGCCGGCCTTGTCGTTGTCGATCGCGCCCTGATACAGCAGAGTTCCATCGGTTCCGATGACGTACATGTCCGGCGTGTTCGTCGCGTGATACTCTTTGCCTACCGTTCCATTGGAATCGTTCAGGATCGGATAGGAAATGCTCTGCGCCTCGGCCCACTGCTTGTTGGAGTCGTTCGTCGCCGAGCTGGTGGAATTAATCGCCAGCCAACTGACGTTCTTGCTCTCGAATTGGCTCGCCAGGGTCTGCATCGTCTTCTGGTGGTAATGCCGCTGAACGAACGGGCACTGGGGATTGGTCCATTCCAGCACGACGATCTTGCCGGCGAAATCGTGCAGACTCACCGGCTTGCCGTTCTGGTCCTGAAGCGTGAAGTCCGGCGCCTTGGCCCCGATGCTCACGCCTAGTTCTTTCTGATCCTCGGCAAAGCTTCGCGCTGCGAGCGCGATCGAAACCAGCGCCAAAAGCGACGCCAACGCATAGATTTTCCGCATGGCCTTACTCCTTCTCGAAAAATGTTTCAAAACCCAATTGGCTTCAGGAACTCAACGATTGTTGGCGCTCCATGACGGCAAGGCAACCGAAATTTTCGCGCCCCGGCGTTTTCCGTCCTTGCTCGCATATCCCACCACGGCCTCCAACGTCGTCGGCGGGGGGGACATCCCGGCCAGGGGCTGCACCGTAAAGCTAATCACCGTCGTATGATGGCTCGACTTTACCACCGTGTTCCCGATGGTGTAATCGTCCAAAGTGCCCGGAAGAAATTCAACCGAATCCGGCGTCCCGCTCCGCCAGGCGATTTCTATCGAGCAGTCGCCCTTGTTATCGGCGTTTGAATGAACGTCCGCCACGTCGGCGGATTCATTCGCATCCACCGGAAGCTGACTGATCCATTGATCGAATAATTCCCGATTCGCCGGCTGGGCCGATTCCGATGCGCCCAGGGTCAAGCTTTCCGTAGCCTTCCCAGGCAGACAGACCTGCGAGCAGACCAGCCAGGAAATCGCCGCCTGAAATTCACCATGAAAATCCGCCGGCAAATGGTCAGGGGGGGTCACTTTCGCCAGCAGCAGCACCGAATCCTCATACGCCAGCGCCAGGATATTCCCCGCCTGATCGATGCGCTGGGGCGTCGGATATTGCAGCGGGCCGACGGTAAATCCATCGGGAACGGTAAACTTTACCTGCGTCGGCAATCCCGCATCGCCCGGGTTTTTCCAATAAACGTGCCACCCCGGATCGACGCTTAGCCGAACTCCCAGCCAAAACGGCTTGCCCGCTTGAACGCTCGACACATCCGCCAGAACTTCCGCCCGCACATGCTGAGGCGGCTGGGCCCACGCCTGCGCCGTCAAAACGCAACAGAAAAATCCCACCGCCAGCAATGATCCCCTTATGGACATGAGAACATTCTAGCCCGCCGCCGCCAGCTTGACGAGCATCTCCAGATTTCCCCCCATTCCCTTGATCGGCGAAAGAACGCTGAGTTTCCACAACCATCCACTCGATTCAATTTCCCGTTTCACGTTCTTGATCACCGACTCCAACGATTCCTCCGGCAAAACCCCGTTGCGCAACAGCACCGGATCGGCCTCATAATGCGGCTTAATCAACGTGACCACCGTGCCGCCCTTCGCCAGCATCCCGCCAGCATTCGGCAAAATATTTCGCTGGCGCGTCCACCCCACGTCAATGGTGACAATACTCACCACTTCCGGAATCTTCACGTGCATCGCGTTGGTCCGTTCCATGACCACCACTCGCGCATCTTTCCGCAGCTTCCAATCCAGCACGCCGTAGCCGGTATCGACCGCATAAATTTTCGCCGCCCCGCGCTGAAGCAGACAATCCGTGAATCCCCCGGTGCTGCACCCCAGATCGGCGCAAATCTTCCCTGCCACGTCCACGCCGAAGGCCGCAAGGGCATGATCGAGCTTGATTCCGGCCCGCGAGACAAATTCGCCCATGAGCGATATTGTCATTTGTCATTGGTCATTTGTCATTTGTCATTTGCGGGAGTGGATCGGGATGAAAACGCGGCAACTGGGCAATTCCGGCGTAAACGTGACGCCGATCATTTTCGGCGCATGGGCCATCGGCGGATGGTTGTGGGGCGGCAGCAACGATCAGGACGCGCTGGATGCCATCCGCGCCAGCATTGACAACGGCGTGAACACCATCGACACCGCCGCCATCTACGGCTTCGGACTCAGCGAGAGGCTTGTCGGCCAAGCCATCAAGGGTCGCCGCGACAAGGTCGTTATCGCCACCAAATGCGGCAATCGCTGGGACAGCGACGAAGGTTCCGGCGCCTGGATGGACAAAGATCTGACCGGCAAGAACGTCACGATCCGCCGAAATTCCCGGCCCGAAGCCATCCTCTGGGAATGCGAGCAGAGCCTCAAACGCCTCGGCATTGACGTGATCGATCTCTACCAGATTCACCGTCCCGATGTGGACACGCCTGTCGAGGACTCCATGCGGGCAATGGAAAAGCTGCGTCAGCAGGGCAAGATTCGCGCCATCGGCGTCAGCAATTTCCCATTGGACTGGCTTCAGCGAGCCGCGGCCGCCGTTCCGCTGGCGAGCAATCAGCCCTCCTACAGCGTCATACAGCGCGACATCGAGCGCGAAGTGCTTCCATTCTCTCGTGAAAAGAATATTGCCACGATCTGTTATTCCCCGCTGGAGCGCGGCCTATTGGCCGGCGCGGTTCCCCCGGACCGCAAATTCCCCGATTCCGATCACCGTTCACATCACCGGTTTTTCACGATCGAAAATCGCCGGCGGATCGCCGATGCCCTGCAAACGATCAAGCCGATTGCCGACGCCCATGGAGCCAGTTTTGCGCAAACGATGATCCAGTGGACGATCCATCAGCCCGGCATTACCGCCGCCCTCGTCGGCGCCCGCAACGCCAAACAAGCCGAGCACAACGCACAGGCGGCAAAGTTTTCTTTCACGCAAGATGATTTCGCGCAAATCCGCGCCGCATTCGACCCCTGCGCGCAGACCATGACGCGCTCCTGAAAAAAGCCGCAGAATAGCCATCCTGCGGGCTTCGAACGCGATATCTCCGCTGAACACTCCTATTGCTTTCCCCTCGTCGCAGCCGCGTGTTTGTTGCGCATATCCATGGCTTTGGACAATTGATCGACCACCGATTCAGCCGGATGCAGGTCGAATGCCCGCTGCCAGTCGGCCACGGCCTTGTCCCAATCGCCGGACTTCGAGTCGATCAACGCGCACATCTTCCACAGCTCCCAATAATCCGGATAGATCGAGATCGCATCATTCATCACGCGCCGGGCGGCGGCCAATTGGCCTTTCTGATAATCCGCATCGGAGACCAGAAGATGAATCTTCAGCGACTGCGGCTGTTCCTTTAGAGCATATTCGTAAAACGCATCGCGATCGTTCCAGCGGCGGACGTAGGTCCAGGTCCGGACGCAACCGAGCAGCACCATAACCAGCAGCAGAATTCTCCAAACCTTTGCCGGCAATCGGGCCATCGCCATCGCGACCAGAATCAGGAAAAAGACCGACGGCAGATACATCAGGCGCTCGCCGAAGATCGCCGCGATCATCACGACGTTGGATGCCATCGAATAGGTCAGCGCCAACGCGACCAGGCAAAACGCCACGGTCCAACTGCGACGCAAGAGGCTCACAACCAGCCCAATCATCCAGGCGAGCAGTACCGCCGCGCCGAGCCAAAGATACGGATCATCCCGTGCGATCGTGGGACGCAAAACCGTCAGGCCGTAGTCGATTGACAACTTCACCGGCGCCACGAGCAACTGGAAATATCTGCCCAGCAGTCCCAGCGGAATCAGCCAGCGATCGACCCGCGGCGAATGGATCATCGGCTGCATCGCGATGTCCAGAAATCCGCGGTCCCATTCGAACTTCAGGTGGAGAATTTCCTCCCGCAGAATAATGACGCCGATGACGCTCCAGAGGACAAGGACAAACGTCAGAGACATCGCTTGGTGCTGGGCATTATGCTGCTCGAACGTTAATGCGGGCTCCTTCGCGAACATCGCCCGCCGCACCGGCAGCAGCGCGGCCAGCAAAAATGGCATGAGCAGCCCCTGTTCCTTGCTCAAGATCGCGACGAGACACAAGCCGGAGATCGCCAGCGCGCGAGGCTTGGTCATGGGACATTTAAGAAACAGCACCATCGCCCCGACGACGCCGACCGCGCAGGCCAATTCGGCCCGCCCGACGATTCCCGCGACCGCTTCGCTATGCACCGGATGTGCTGCAAAGAGCAACCCCGCGATCAGCCCGACGCGCCAATCGACCAATCGCCGGGCGAATTCCGCCACCAGCGCGCACACGCCGGCGTTCAGGAGGAGATTCACCAGGTGAAACGCCCACGGCCGATTGCCGTGCAGCCACCATTGCAGCCCGTAGCTCTGGGAAACCAGCGGACGATAGAGGTTGTCGATCCCCCCGTTGAAATAATCGTGCGTCCAGAATTGCCGCCAATGTTTTGCATGTTGGACACGATCGTCCAGTCCGATGATGACCGCGTCGTCGTAGATGTACGTTCCGCCGAGCGTCACGGCATAGAGCGCCAGCGCCAGAGCCGCGCTGACCGCCGCCGGCCCCCATTGCCTCCAGCCGCGGCGATTTTCCATTGCCTCTGGTGGGTTCACCCAATCCATCCTAGCCAAGAAGATGATCAGAACAAATTGCGCCGGTCGCCGATTTTCGCGATGAAAAATCTGATTCACCGCCCGCTCTACCCGAGGCCCAGAGAACGCGGAGACATGCCCTGAAAACCAGAGCGATTCTAAATTCAATGCAATTATTGACCCGATTTAATTCTCTGCGTCCTTTGCGTCTTTGCGGTCCGATCATCCGGATGAGTCCGCGAGCATGTCACGATGAGCAGTATCATCCCGCGCACACGCTCATTTCCCGGTTTCGGTTTTCCCGGTATCCTTCAACCCTGATGGCTGGATCTCTTCGCATCGCGGTGACCGGCGGCAGTGGGCGCGTAGGACGATTCATCGTCCGTGAACTGCTCGATCGCGGACACCAGGTCGTGAACCTCGACCGCCGTCCCGGCGACGACGATCGCGCCCGATTCGTCGATTGCGACATCCGCCTGCGCGAATCCGTGACCCCGGTGCTCGCGACGTGTGATGCCGTCTGCCATCTCGCGGAGATTCCCAACCTTGAGGGGGGCGTGCCGCTCGATGAGGTGTATTGGACCAACGCCCGCTCGGGATCGGTTGTTTTGCAAGCGGCGGCCGATCTGCACCTGCGGCACGCCGTCTATGCAAGCAGTTGTCAGGTCTACGGCTGCTGGGGTGCGGGCAGCGTTTCGCCCTGTCGGTTTCCGATTGACGAAACCTATCCCATTCAACCCATGAACGCCTATGCCGTGTCAAAGGTCGCCAACGAGACGTTCGCGAAATACCTTTGCGGGCACGATGGAGCGTCGATCTCGATTTTCCGCTTTCCCTGGGTGATGATTCAGGATTTCGACAACGCCCAGTGGCGGCACTTCGAACAGAACGACGGCCCGCTTCATGATGGATTCAATACATTTATTCACGCGACCGATCTCGCCCGCGCATTCGCGGCGGCCGTCGAGTTCGGAAGGAGCGGCTGCGAAATCTACAATCTCTCGGCCCCGGATATCCTTTCCGTCTTTCCGCTGCGGCAGCGTTTGGAAAAGCATCATCCGGATTTTCCGCCCCTGCCCCCCGATTGGCCCGAATTCAAAAGCCCCGTCGTCACTGAAAAGGCGCAAGCCATGCTGGGCTGGAAGCCGCAATGGAGCTTTCTCGAACATTTTCATGCAATACGGATTCGCCAGATGCGTCAATTAGGGTAGAATCCGCGTGTCCACTCAATCGTGGGAGGCCGGGCATGAAAAAACCGTTGCAGCTTCGCCATCCGGGCGCCTTCACGCTCGTGGAGCTTCTGGTGGTCATCGGCATCATCGCCGTGCTGATCGCGATTCTGCTTCCCGCACTCTCGAAGGCTCGCCAGCAATCGATGACCGTTCAGTGCATGAGCAACATGCGCCAGGTCGGATTGGCGCTGCTGCAATATGCTGACCAGAACGACGGTTATCTGTTCCCAAATGGCCTGGGCTGGAGCAATACGAATGTGTACCTTCACAGTCCAGATGACGGCACCCTGACCAATACGGGTCCGGGCAACGCCCTGGTGTTGGCGTCTCCCGACCAGTGGAACGCCTATACCTACAACGTCTGGACCGTACTCGTCTTCAATGTTTGGAACCCGCCCATCATGCTGTGTCCCACGGACACCGATCCGCTCCCCAATGCGCAGCACACCTACATCCTGAACGAGTACATGGCCTACTACAACGAAAAATACGGCCGCCCGTTGCCCAATCACACATCGCCATCCGATGCGATTTTGATGGGCGAAAAGGTCTCCGCGACTGGCGACTACTACATGGAATACGGCGATTACGCCAAAGCCGTCGATCCGTTCCGCCACGGCATAACCGTCGGATCCAATTATCTTATGCTTGATATGCACGTCGATACTGAAATCATCTCGCAGAACAGCTACGACCAGCTTGTCGATCCGTGGGATTTCGCCAACCCGACGTCCACCCCCACCCCCCCCTCCCAATGACATGGCCGTCGAATTCCTCCGCTTCGCGTTTGGATCGCTGATTCTTCTGATTCCCGGAATCTGGCTCGCCGGGGCTTTTTCCATCGGCGCCGATCGCGTCGAGCGATGGACCTACGGCAGTTGCATCGGGTTGGCGGGGGCTGTTTATCTCGCTTCGGTGATCAGCCACTTTGATCTACGCTGGTTCTATCCCATCTGGGTCGTCGTTGCCGCGGCTTGCCTCGGCTTGGGGATCGCGCGCGCAAAAAAACGCACCGATCATCCCACGCGGTCCAACGGCTGGATCCTGGCGATTCTGATTCTTGTGGCCGTCACCCGCTTTGCCGCCGCTCTGCCCCAGGCTCTGCCCGAGGGGCCGTTCGATCCCACGTTTCACCTTGTCCTCGCGGAAAAAATCCGGCTCGCGCACCACTCCATCTCCGATTGGCGGCCGTTCGAATCCATCGCCCTGAACTATCCGACCGGCAGTCACACCCTGCTGGTCGTTCTGGCCGCCTTCTCGCGCTTGCCGCTGGAAACAGTCTTCAAAGATTTCATTCCGCTTCTGGGCGTGTTGTCCACCGCGCAGATTTATCTCTTCGCCCGCCGGGCCGCGGGTGATGAATCCGTCGCCATTTGGTCCGCCGCCGCCTACGGGCTGTGGGCCTGGTTCGGCAGCATTGACTACTACCGCTGGGGTGGATTGCCGAACGAATTGGGAATGCTGTTTCTCCTGGCGATGCTCACGCTATGGCTGCATTCCGCCCCAATCGCCGTGCGCGTTTTGCTCATGGCGCTCATGTTCGCTGGCGTGATTCTCGTTCACAGTCACGTCGCGGTGGTCGGCGGACTGCTGCTGGCCGTGCTGTTGATCGTTCCTCCATCTCGATTCAACGCCGCTTCGATGCGGTCCGTTCTGGCGATGGCGGTGATCGCGGCGCTGGCGCTCGACGCGCCTTTTCTCGTTTCCTACGCCATGAAGATCTCGCTGCTGCATTCCACCACCGTTCTTCACAACAGTGAGCCCCCCCTCAAAATCCTGGACATCCTCCGCGGCATCGGATTCGTCAACGCCCCCGCGGCATTAGCGGGGCTGGTGATCTTGCTGGCGAAGCGGCGGCCGCGATTTCATCCGATCCTGTTTTGCGCCCTCGGAACGCTCGCCGGCGCCTTCCTCGCCACCGAATATCTCATCCCGATGCTGATGCAAGCGTTTGGAAAACCTCCGGCGATCGCACTGGCTCCGTCTCGGTTCCTCACCGATCTGAATTACTTCCTTCCGCTGTTGGCCGGCTCGTTCCTGACGTTTATCCAATCGTCGCTGAAGATTACTCGCCCTTGGCTTTTGGCGGCGATATGCGTTGCCGGACTCGCCGATTACCGGCAATGGCGCCGGCTGTTCGTCCCCGATGACGTCGTGCCTCCGGGATTCGTCCAGGCTTGCCGTTGGATTCGCGATCACACGCCGTCCTCGACCGTCGTCCTGAACCGCGACGATTGGACAACCTATCTCACTTGGCGTCGCGCAACGTTCACTCCGCTGCCGGATTCCGAAGCCGTCGTTGATCACGCAGCGGTCTTGAATCGTCTGGGCGAAATCATGTCTGGAGAAATCCCGCCGGATTCGCCCGACATGAAAATCGTGAAGATTGTGCCGATCGATGCGCCCGCGGCGCAACCCGTTCTTTGGCGCGATTCCGATTTCAAAGTGATTCAAGTCTGGTCAGCCCCCAGGCACGGAAGCTAAACATCCATTTTTCGGTTGCAAAGGGCCTGCTCGACCATTTTCACGCCGGCAGCGACGCCCCAGGCGGCAACGACTTCTAATATTCGAGCTCACGCCTTCGTCGGCCATGAAGATCGTAACCGATCATCCTTTTCTTCCTCACCTCGTCGGCTGAACCACATATCCCCTTGGCAGCTTCCCGTATTTGCATTTCTTTACTCGTTCGCGTTCACTGTCAATCGATGGCGATGGAGCTGATTCGCTTCCTGGCCGGCATTCTGGCCCTGCTCATTCCGGGAATGTTTCTCGCCCGCCATTTCTCGCTGGGAAACAATTTTCTTGAGCGATGCGCCAATGGCTCCTCGCTTGGCTTGGCGCTGGCGGTGTTTCTGGCGTCGGCGGCGAGCTACATTGATCTGCGATGGTTTTATCCATTGTGGGCCTGCGTTGCCCTCGTCGCGGCTGGACTCTGGATCAAATCCTTTTCGCGCCGCGCTCCCGGCGCCGATTCGGCCGCGCAGGTCTTGATGCTGGTCGTGCTGGTGCTGGTGGGGGTCAGCCGATTTGCCCTGGCCCTTCCGCTTCAGTTGCCGCCTGGATCGCTGGACCCGACCTTCCACCTCATCCTCGCCAAAAAAATTCAGATCACCCAACATGCCATCAATGATTGGAGCCCGTTTGCGAACGTGAAGCTGAACTATCCCACCGGCAGCCACGTGCTGATCGTCGTGTTGTCGGCGCTGTCCGGCCTGCCGCTGCACACGACGTTCAAGGACCTGATCCCCTTTCTCGGCATTCTGACGACGGCGCAGATTTACGTCTTCGCCCGCCGGGCCACGGACAGCCCGTCCATCGCTTTGTATTCCGCCGCGGTGTACGGACTTTGGGCGTGGGCCGGAAGCAACGACTACTTCCGCTGGGGCGGAATCCCCAACGAACTGGCGATGTTGCTGTTCATGGCCATGCTGTGCGTTTGGCTCGATGCTCCCCGGCGGCTCGCCCAGGCATCGATGGCGGTCCTGTACGCCGCGACCGTTTTGGTCCATCACCACGTCATGGTCGTCAGCGGCGTCATCCTGCTGCTTTTGATCCTGTGGCAAAAGTTCGTTGACAACGATGGAAGATCCTGGAAATCCCTGGCGATCCCGGCCGCCGCCGCGATCCTGCTCGACGCTTTTTTCCTCGCCCCGTATGCGCTGCGCCTGGGCAGTCTTTCCGCCACCGGCATCGTCGCGGGGGGAGAATATGTTCTGCCGCTTTGGGACCTGCCTCGCGAATTCGGATATGCCCTTACCCTGTTCGCGCTCGCGGGAATTGCGCTTTGCCTGATCCACAAGTTTCGCTGTCCTCCGATCGTGGCGATTCCGTCCTTCGCTTTGGTTGTCATGTTCGTCATCGGCGAGGACCTTGTTCCGATGACGCTCCGCGCCCTGCACAAAGGCGCCTTCACATTCTTCACCCCTTCGCGTTTTCTGGGCGATTTGAATTATTTCCTGCCCATCTTTGCCGGCGCTGCTATTTGGTATTTGCGGCAGAAGCTTCGCATTCCACTGTGGATCACCATGTTGCTGATCTTCGCCGCGCCGCTGGGGGATTGGGCCCAGTGGAAATTTTTGGCCGGACTCAGCATGGGGCAGCCGCAGCTCAAGCAGGAAGGCAAAAGCATGGCCAAAGTCGCCATGCCGCCTCCTTCGTTCCTCAAGGCCTGCGCTTGGATTCAGCGCAACACGCCGCCGAATACCATCGTTGATAACTCCGAAAAGTGGACGACGTATCTCTGCTGGCGAAAATCCGATGACATGCCGTTTCCGATTTCCGAGCCGGCTGGGAATTTTCATCCGGAATCCGAACGCATCCCGCTGATTTTGTCGGGCAGGATTCCGCCCGACACACCGGGTATGATGATCGTCGCGATTCGCGATCCGGATTCTTACATCGGCGGCCCGATTTTGTGGGAAGACCCATCGGGCCAGGTGGTCGTCAGGGAATGGCCGAAATGAGCGTCAAATACGACATCGTCATCATTGGCGGCGGCCACGCCGGCGCGGAAGCGGCGTGGGCGGCTTCGCGCCTCGGCGCCAAGACCGCGCTGATCACCATGGACCCGTCGCGCATCGGACAGATGTCCTGCAATCCCGCCATCGGCGGATTGGCCAAGGGGCAGATGGTCCGCGAAATCGACGCGCTGGGCGGGCTGATGGGCTTGGTGACGGACGAAACGGGGATTCAGTTCCGCATGCTCAATCGCTCCAAAGGGCCGGCCGTGTGGGGGCCCCGGGCGCAGGCGGACAAATATAAATATGCCAGGCAGGTTCAACATCTCCTGAGCACGTGTCCAAATCTCACGATCGTTCCCGGTGAAGTGGCGGAGATTCTTGCCTCGCCGGCGGTGGGCGGGGTTATTCTGAAGGACGGCTCGCGCCTCCCGTGCGCGGCGGTCATCGTCACGACCGGCACATTTCTTCGCGGCCTGATGCACACTGGCCAGAGCCAGAGTCACGGCGGCCGCGTCGGCGAAGCGGCCGCCACGGGCCTGACCGCGTCGCTGCAAAATCTCGGCCTGGAAATGGGCCGGCTGAAAACCGGCACGCCACCCCGGCTGGGCCGCGATTCCATCGATTTTTCCGCATTCGAGCCGCAGCCCGGCGACGAGCGGCCGGCGCCGTTTTCCTATCTCAACGAATATCGCAACGATTGGTCGCCTCCGCTGCCGCAGGTGCAGTGCTGGATCGGCGGGACCAACGAGCGGATTCACCAGATCATTCGGGAAAATCTTCACCGCGCTCCGATGTACAGCGGGCAAATCCAAAGCACCGGGCCGCGATATTGCCCCAGCATCGAGGACAAGGTCGTGCGCTTTGCCGACAAAAATCGCCACCAGATTTTCCTGGAGCCCGAGGGGCTCGACACCGAGGAGATTTATTGCAACGGGATCAGCACCTCGCTGCCGTCGGATGTGCAGGAACAAATGATCCGGCTTATTCCGGGTCTGGAGAACGCGAAAATTCTTCGCTGGGGTTACGCCGTCGAATACGACATGGTCTGGCCGACGCAGATTCAAAGCACCCTCCAGACCAAGCGGGTGCCGGGGCTGTTTCTGGCCGGGCAAATCAACGGCACCAGCGGATACGAAGAGGCGGCGGCCCAGGGGATCGTCGCGGGGATCAATGCCGCGAAATACGTCGGCGGCGCCGAGCCGGATTTCGTGCTTCGGCGTGACCAGGCGTACATCGGCGTGTTGATCGATGATCTGGTGACCAAGCCGCCAACCGAACCTTACCGCATGTTCACGAGCCGCGCCGAGCATCGCCTGCAACTTCGCAACGACAACGCCGACGAGCGGCTGACTCCGCTCGGACGTGAAATCGGCTTGATCGATGACGTACGCTGGTCGTCTTTCGCCGCCCGGCGTCAGGCCATCGCCGCGGCGGCGGCGCTGCTGGAGAATATCGGGGCCGATGAATACCTTCGCCGCGGCGATGTGGATTGGGCGGATATGGCCGCGCGATTTCCGCAGGCGGCGGCGCTCTCCCCCGAGATCGCCGCCCGCCTTGAAATCCGCATCAAATATCAAGGCTATATCGCCCGGCAGGATCGGCAGATCGAGCGATTCGCCAAGATGGAATCGAAGCTGATCCCCACGGCCATCAACTATTCGCAAATCGTCGGTTTACGAAATGAGGCCCGACAAAAACTGACCCAATTCACCCCGCGGAGTTTGGGCCAGGCCCTGCGGATCAGTGGGATCACCCCGGCCGACGTGACCGTTCTGGCGATCCATCTGGATCGCGCGAAGCGGTCGTAGCCGGCGTTATCGGGCGCATGATTTGAATGCGGACAAAAGGGCTTTCCGACGCGTTACAAAGGCGGGAGAGTTCCCGTGTTCCGCTCGCCCCAGGTACTCATGGCGAGAGGGTTAGGGTGAGGGGTGTCGACGGGGTGAAAAAATGCCCCTTACCCAACCCTCTCCCGGCGTACCGGACGAGGGAACAAGACTTGGACGCGGCCTCAGTGGACCGATATCATTGAAAGGCGCAGACTTGTGGGAACTATGACAAAAGCGGAGGCAGGCGCCGTTCCATCACAAACGCATCGCCAGACCGACCAGACGCCGCCGGGTCCGCCCGCGAAAAAGCGGCGATGGTTGTGGCTCGTCTGGCTGATTGTCTTTTGCGCAATTGCCGCGATCGCTTGTCTCGCCGTTTTTCGCATCCGATCCAGTGAAAGCACCCCATCCAATCGCCGCGGCGCAATTGGCCCGCGCGGCATTCCCGTCGATGCGGCGATGTCATGGCGCGGAGATTTGCCCGTCTATGTCGAGGGACTGCTCGGCACGGTGACTCCGTTGCGGACCGTGACCATTCATACCCGCGTGGATGGGGAGCTGATCAAGGTAGCGTTCGAAGAGGGCCAGATTGTAAAACAGGGCGATCTGCTCGCACAGATCGACCCGAATCCGTACAAGGCCGCTCTGGAGCAGGCCCAGGGGCAACTTGCCAAGGACAAGGCAACGCTTGCGAACGATCAGTTGAATTTGAAACGGTACAAGGGAGCGCCCGGCGCATACACGCAGCAGCAGATCGATACGCAGCAGGCGACCGTGGACCTGGACAATGGAATCATCAAAAGCGATCAGGGCGCCCTGTATGCCGCACAGGTGAATCTGAATTACTGCACGATCACCTCGCCGCTCACCGGACGCATTGGGCTGCGGCTGGTGGATCAGGGGAACATCGTTCATGCCGCCGACACAAACGGATTGGCGGTGATCACCCAGCTTCAGCCGATCACGATTGTTTTCCCGATTCAGCAGAACGACATTCCCGACGTGATCCGCAGCTCAGACAGGATTCCGCCGCTGAAAACGGTGGCGCTGAACCAGGACCAGGTGCTTGCCACCGGGAAGCTGATCGCCGTTGACAGCCTGGTGAGCAACGCAACCGGGACGGTCAATCTCAAAGCGCAGTTTGACAATACAAAGAACGAGTTGTTTCCTGGCGTACAACTGACGGTCCGATTGCTGGTGAAGACGTTGAAGAACGTCGTCCTCATTCCCTACGAGGCGGTTCAGACGGGGCCGCGGTTTTCATTTGTGTACGTCGTGAAACCCGACAGCACCGTGGAAGTATGCCAGATCAAGACGGGGCCCGATCAGGTGGTGGACGGCGAGGATGTGATCCAGATCGAGCAAGGTTTATCGCCGGGTGAATTGGTGGTGACCAACGGCGTGGACAAGCTGGAAGCTGGGACAAAGGTGGCTGCGACGCGGGTTTCTACGACTCGGCCGACAACCCGCGGCAGCACGACCCGCCCCGGCGGCCACGCTCGCCGGTCCCTCTCCACCGATTCCGCTCAGCAATCCGGTCCGAGGAACAGCGAATGAATCCGTCCAGGCCATTTATTCTGCGGCCTGTGGCAACGTCCCTGCTCATGACCGGCATTCTGCTGGTCGGCATTGTCGCCTACCGGCAGTTGCCCGTCTCGGCGTTGCCGGAGGTGGATTATCCCACGATTCAAGTGGCCACTTTCTACCCCGGCGCCGGCCCGGATGTGATGGCTTCGTCGGTCACGGCGCCGCTCGAGCGCCAGTTCGGCCAAGTGCCGGGCCTGAACCAGATGACCTCCACCAGTTCGGAGGGAAGCTCGCTGATCACGCTCCAGTTCACGCTTGAATTGAACATCGACGTGGCCGAGCAGGAGGTTCAGGCGGCGATCAACTCGGCGAGCACCTATCTGCCGGTCGGCCTGCCGAATCCCCCGATCTACAGCAAGGTCAATCCCGCCGATACCCCCATCCTGACGTTGGCGCTCACGTCCAACACGATGCCGCTGTACAAGGTGGAGGACCTTGCCGACACCCGGCTGGCCCAGAAGGTTTCTCAGTTGCCCGGCGTGGGGCTGGTCAGCATCAGCGGCGGCCAAAAGCCGGCCGTGCGCATCGAGGCCGATCCCACCGCTCTGTCGGCGCTGGGTCTGACGCTGGAAGATTTGCGGACGCTGATTCCCGAGTACAACGTCGATCAGGCCAAGGGAAGTTTCGACGGCCCACATCAGGCGTTCACCATCAACGACAACGATCAGATCCTCACCAGCAAGGACTACAAGCCGGTCATTGTCGCGTACAAAAATGGCGCGCCGATCCGCCTGTCGGACGTGGCCAACGTGGTGGACGGAGCCGAGGATGTAAATCAGGCCGCGTGGATGAACCGGCAACCCGCGGTGATCGTCAACATTCAGCGCCAGCCCGGCGCCAACATCATCGCCGTGGTCGATCGCATCCAGGCGCTTTTGCCGCAGTTGGAGGCGTCGCTGCCGGCGGGGATCAAGATTACCCAGTTGACCGATCGAACGGTGACGATTCGCGCATCCGTCGCGGACGTGGAATTCGAACTGTGCCTGACCATCGGCCTGGTCGTGCTGGTGATCTTCCTTTTCCTGCGGAACATCTCCGCGACGGTGATTCCGAGCGTGGCGGTGCCCTTGTCGATCGTGGGGACTTTCGGCGTGATGTACCTGCTGGGGTACAGCATCAACAACCTGACCCTGATGGCGCTGACGATCTCCACGGGATTCGTGGTGGACGATGCGATCGTCATGATCGAGAACATCATCCGCTACATCGAGGAAGGCGATTCCCCGCTTCAGGCGGCGCTGAAAGGCTCGGAACAGATCGGCTTCACGATCATATCGCTGAGCGTGTCGCTGATCGCGGCATTGATTCCGCTGCTGTTCATGGGCGACGTGGTGGGGCGGCTCTTCCGCGAATTCGCGGTCACGCTCAGCGTGACGATCGTCGTGTCGGCCATCGTATCGCTGACCCTGACGCCGATGATGTGCGGGCTGCTGCTGCGGCATAAACCCGAGAGCGAACAGGGCTGGCTGTTCCATAAATCCGAGCAGATTTACCAGAGCGTGATCGATTTCTACGGCTTCACGCTGCAATGGGTGCTGCGGCATCAGTTCTCCACGCTGCTCATCGCGGTCGCAACGCTCGCCGTCACCATTTGGTTGTACCTGATCATTCCCAAGGGCTTTTTCCCCGTGCAGGACACGGGCGAAATTCTCGGCGTCTCCGAAGCGGCGCAAACCGTCTCATTCCCGGAAATGTCCAGGGATCAGCAAGCCCTGGCGAACGTGATCTTGCAGGACCCGGCCGTGGACAGCCTCTCGTCTTTCATCGGCATCGACGGCACGAACACCACCATGAACAGCGGGCGAATCCAGATCAATCTCAAGCCGATCGAGCAACGCAAAATCAGCGCCAGCGATGTGATTCGGCGATTGCAGCCCGCGCTGGAAGGGGTGACGGGAATCACTCTCTACATGCAGCCCGTGCAGGATTTGACCGTCGAAGACCGTGTGAGCCGAACGCAATATCAATATTCCCTGGAAGACCCGGATCCCAACGAATTGGCCCAGTGGGTTCCCCAATTGTTGGAGAAGATGAAGCAGATTCCCGTGCTTCGCGACATTGCTACGGACCAGCAGAACCTGGGCCTTTCCACGGTGCTCACGATCGACCGCGACGCGGCGTCGCGGCTGGGCATCACCGCGCAGGAGCTGGACAACACGCTGTACGATGCGTTCGGCCAGCGGCAGGTTTCGACGATGTTCACCCAGTTAAACCAATATCACGTCGTGCTGGGCGTGGACCCGAAATATCAATTGAATCCCCGCGATCTGCAAAACATTTACGTCCACGCCGCAAACGGAGCGATGGTTCCCCTCGGACAATTCACCACCCTCCAGCGCCAGGCGGCCCAGCTCGCGGTGAATCATCAGGGGCAATTTTCATCCGTGACGATCTCGTTCAATCTCGCGCCGGAGGCGTCGCTGGGAGATGCGGTCGATGCGATCGAGGCGGCGCAAAAGAGCCTGAACATGCCGCCGAGCATCCAGGCGGGATTCCAGGGCACCGCCGCGGCGTTCGAGGCGTCGCTGTCCAATGAGCCGGTCCTGATCCTCGCCGCCCTCGTCACCGTCTACATCGTGCTGGGCGTGCTGTACGAGAGCTATATCCATCCGATCACGATTCTCTCGACGCTACCGTCGGCCGGCGTCGGGGCCCTGCTGGCGCTGCTGCTATGCAAAACGGATTTCAGCGTGGTCGCGCTGATCGGATTGATCCTGCTGATCGGCATCGTGAAGAAAAACGCGATCATGATGATCGACTTTGCCCTGGAGGCGGAGCGGAAGGAAGGCAAATCGCCCCTGGACGCGATTTTCCAGGCGTGCCTGCTGCGGTTCCGGCCGATCATGATGACGACCGCGGCGGCGTTGTTCGGCGGTTTGCCGCTGGCGCTGGGAACCGGAATGGGCGCCGAGCTGCGCAAGCCGCTGGGGATCGCGATTGTCGGCGGACTGATCTTCAGCCAAATCCTCACGCTCTATACGACGCCGGTGATTTACCTGGCGTTTGATCGATTGGCCAAACGGCTGGGCGGGGCGGTGACGCGCGAGCCGACGCCGCAATCGCTGGCGGTGGAGGAGGTGTCGTGAGCCTCTCGACGCCGTTCATCCAGCGTCCCGTCGGCACGACTCTGCTGACGATCGCACTGGCGCTGTCGGGAATCCTGGCGTATCAGTTTTTGCCGGTGGCCCCGCTGCCGCAGGTGGATTTCCCAACTATTTCCGTGGGAGCGAGTTTGCCGGGGGCCAGCCCCGAGACGATGGCGACGAGCGTCGCGACACCGCTGGAACGCCAATTCGGGCGCATCGCCTCGGTCACGGAGATGACCTCTTCGAGCGGGCTGGGCACGACCAGCATCACCTTGCAGTTCGATCTGAACCGGAACATCGACGCCGCGGCGCGCGATGTGCAAGCGGCGATCAACGCCGCGCGCAGTAATCTCCCGGCCGATCTGCCGTCGCAGCCGACGTACCGCAAAGTGAACCCCGCCGATGCGCCGATTTTGATCATCGCGATGACGTCGGAGGTCTACAGCCGGGGTCAGATGTACGACTCCGCCGATTCGATCCTGGCGCAAAAGCTTTCGCAAGTGGATGGGGTGGGGCAGTGCTTCGTGGGCGGCGGCGCCTCGCCGGCCGTGCGCGTCGAGGTAAACCCGACGGCCCTGAATAATCTGGGACTCGATCTGAATTCCGTCGCCACGGTCCTTTCCAGCGCCAATGCCAACCTGGCTAAGGGCCAGGTCGGCGACGATCACGTCAGCCAAACGCTCAGCACCACCGACCAGCTTTTCAAGGCGGCTCAGTACAAGCAGCTTTTGGTGGAATACGTTAACGGAGCGCCCGTCCGGCTGTCGGACGTGGCGGACGTGGAAGATTCGGTTGCCAACGTCCGCACGCAGGGGCTCGCCGACGGCAAGCCGTCGGTGGTCATCATTATTTTCCGCCAGCCCAACGCGAACATCATCGAAACCGTGGACCGGATCGAAGCGATGATGCCGGAATTGCAGGCCGAGGTCCCGGCGGGAATGCACCTGAAGGTCGTGATGGACCGCACCACGACGATCCGGGCGTCCGTCCACGACACGCAGATCACGCTGATGCTTTCGGTCATGCTGGTCGTGCTGGTGGTCTATCTGTTTTTGCGCGATTGGCGAACGACGTTTATCCCCAGCATTGCCGTGCCCGTTTCACTCGTGGGAACGTTCGGCGTGATGTATCTCGCCAACTACTCGGTGGACAACCTCTCGCTGATGGCCCTGACGATCGCGACCGGATTCGTCGTGGACGATGCGATCGTGGTGATCGAGAACATCACCCGCCACATCGAAGCCGGGATGCGGCCCATGCAGGCCTCGCTCCTCGGCGCCAAGGAAATCGGGTTCACCGTCGTGTCGATGAGCGCGTCGCTGGTGGCGGTGTTCATTCCGATCCTGCTCATGGGCGGGATCGTGGGCCGCCTGTTCCGGGAGTTCGCCGTGGTCCTCTCCACCGCGATCGGCATCTCGCTGGTCATTTCCCTGACGACCACGCCGATGCTGTGCGCCTTCCTGCTGCGCCCGCGCGAGCGGCAAAAGCACAGCCGGTTTTATTACGCCAGCGAAAAAGCATTCGACTGGATTTTGTCGGTTTATGAGAGAACGTTGACCGTCGTCCTGCGGCATCCGCTGGTGATGCTCATCGTGACCCTGAGCACGATTGTCCTGACCATCGCCTTGTATGTGTTCATCCCCAAGGGTTTTTTCCCGCAGCAGGATACGGGCCGGCTCTCGGGATCGGTCCTGGCCGACCAGGCGACGAGCTTTCAGACGATGCGCGACATGATTACCCGATTGGCCGCCGTCGTGCAGAAGGACCCCGGCGTGAGCGATGTCATCGCATCCGCGGGCGGAAGGGGCTCGACCAATACCGCCAACATGTACATCAGCCTCAAGCCGCTGAAGGAACGAAAGGTCAGCGCCGACCAGATCATCAACCGTCTGCGCGGCAAGCTGTCGCGCGAGCCGGGCGTGACGCTCTATCTTCAGGTGCCCCAGGACCTGCGCATCGGCGGGCACTCAACCAACGCCCAGTGGCAATACACCCTCCAGGGAGACGATCTGGAACAACTGCTGAACTGGGCGCCAAAGGTCTTCGACAAGCTGAAAACGCTCAAAGGTCTGGCCGATGTGAACTCGGATCAGCAGGTGCACGGCCTGGAGGCGATGGTGACGATCGACCGCGACATGGCCAGCCGGCTCGGTATCACGGTTCAGGCGATCGACCGGATCCTCAGCGATGCGTTCGGCCAGAGCCAGGTGTCGATCATGTACACGCAGCTCAACCAGTATCACGTGGTCATGGAGGTTGCCCCGTCGTATTGGCAAAACCCGCACGGATTGGATTACATCTATCTTCCCGGCAGCGGAGGAAAGCAAATTCCACTCAGCCAGATCGCCAGGTTTTCGACCGCCACGACTTCACTGACGGTCAATCACCAGGCTCAGTTCCCGGCGGTGACGATCTCGTTCAATCTCCTGCCCGGCGTTTCGCTCGGCGATGCCGTCAAGGAGATCAACGAGGCCGAAAGCCAGATGGAGGTCCCCACGTCGATTCACGGCAGCTTCCAGGGCACGGCCCAGGCGTTCCAGGCGTCGCTGTCCAACGAGTTGTTCCTGATCATCGCGGCGATCGTGACGGTCTACATCGTGCTGGGGATGCTCTACGAAAGCATGATCCATCCAATCACGATTTTGTCCACCATCCCCTCGGCAGGCGTCGGGGCGCTGCTGGCGCTTCTGCTCTTCGGCGCGGATTTGGATGTGATGGGAATGATCGGAATCATTCTGCTGATCGGCATCGTCAAGAAGAACGCGATCATGATGATCGACTTCGCCCTGGAAGCCGAGCGGCGCGACGGCAAATCGCCGCGGGACGCGATTTTCCAGGCCTGTATGTTGCGGTTCCGGCCCATCGTGATGACGACGATGGCGGCATTGCTCGGCGGATTGCCTCTGGCGCTGGGAACCGGAACGGGCTCGGAGCTGCGCCGCCCCCTTGGGATCGCGATCGTCGGCGGATTGATTTTCAGCCAGATGTTGACCTTGTATACGACACCGGTGATTTATCTGTATCTGGACCGCCTCCGCCTGTGGCTGAATCGCACGCTGCATGGACGCGAAGCCGGCGTCGCGATCACGCCGGAGATGGCGTAGAAAATTTTCCATTTTAGCCGGCGGGCTTGCCCGCCGCTTTTCGGTCACTGACCAATCTTCTGCCCAATCATCATGCGATGCCCGTCCGGACTGGCCAGCGCGAATTCCCTCATTCCCCACGGCTGGTCGCGGAGGTCGCCAACGTTCTGAACACCTTTGTCCTTTAAGTTGGAGTGGTATGCCGCCGCATCGTCAACGCGGAGGTACGCGAAATAGCTGTGGGACCCCAGCTCGCCGGCTCGCATGTCACTGGGACACTCACCGAGCATGATCGTACAGTTATCCTTTTCGACAAAGATCCAACCCTTCGGCTGCGCGGTGATTCTGAACCCCAGCGCCTCAACGTAAAACCGCGCCGACTCGCGAACATTTTGCACCGCCAGGACATAATGGTTTTGGAGAATGGTCGGCATCGGGCCTTCCTCAGCAGCTATTGATCGACTCACCCCCCGCACAATTCCACCACCCCTCAAAAAAATCACAAAAAAATAGAAAAAACCAAAAAAAACACGTACAAAACTTTCACCCGCTGGACCCATAGATAGAGGGTGCAGGTTTTTTAGCCCGATCCGAATCCGCCGTTTCGCCAGTTTATCGCCGGGATTTTTACGGATCTCCCAAATCGAACAGCCCAGATATGGGGCCATTTGAGACAATGTGGGACATTATCGCTTCCGGCCCTGTTCGCGCGATGGCGCGGAGGGCTGCGGGCTGGCCTGACGGCTGCGATTCTCGCTTTGCTGTCTCACCTGATAATCGCGTTCGGGGGCGCCGCGGTCGGGACTGGCGGCCCGGCGTTCCTGCGGAGCGGGCTGGGCGCGCTGTTCCGTGTGTGTCGGCTCTGCCTGCCCATGCTGTTCGTGCTGGGTTTGGTCGGCTTTCCATTGATTCCCTTCGCGTTTTTCCCAACCGCTGTCGGTTCGCCGATAAACGTCTCCCTGCGGATTTACGTAGACGTTATTTGATCGCAGGTCCTCGCGCGCGGCGGGGAGGCGGGAGTTGGCCTGCTGTGCTGGAGCATGCGGTGTCTCGGCGGGGGCGGCCTCGACGTGAACGTCATTTCGCCGCTCGTAAACATTTCGCACATAGACATCGCGGTCGTGGGCGGATTTGGCGTTGATGTTGTTGGCCTGGACGATGCTCTGGTTGATCTTCTCGCCGGCATGGGCCATGGACGGACGATATCCGCCGTAGCCGAACCATGCGGTCGGATGGGCGTGCGCACCCCCGGCGACCCATGCGTCGCCGCCACCGGCGGCAACGCCGAAGCTGAATCCCCAGTGGCCGGTATAGGCATGGTAACGGGCGGCGAAACCGAACGTCGCCGGCCGCGGGTAATAGTGATTATGGTTCCAGGAGTTGTAGTGATAACCGGTGCCATACACCACCGTCCCATCGAAGGGATAGCAGCCCACATATCCCGGCGTGTAGCCGACATAAACGGATTGGTCCGTGCTTCCGTACACGTAGCAGAATCGCACGGGGTAATCGGGACACGACGGCGGGATGGTGTAAATCGCCGGCGGCACATGCCGGCACAGGCCCCAGGGGCCGGCCGGATTTCCGCACTGATACCACACCCCATCGGAACAGCAGTAATACGTTCCATCCGTCAACAATACCGATTCATCGGTATTCACCCCGTAACTGCAACCCGTGCCGGCGATGGGTTCGAATTCCGGATTGCCATCGTAGGTAACCGTCGGCTGCTGAAAGTTGTTGACATCCACCTCAGCCGTCTGGGGAATGTACGTGTCGGCAACAGCGTCTTGCGCAGCCTGCGTGCCGGCTACCTGCGCAAGCACGTTAGCCTTGGGGCTGCCTGGGGGGATCTTGGCAAAATCCGACGGCAATTGATTCGGAGCAACATAACTCCACGGACCGCTTTGATTAGGCGCCGTGAACCATCGTCCCGAGAGCAGCACGAACATCTGCTGCGTGCCGATCTGAAGGAATACATCGGAGTCGGTGTTCGCCCAGTAGAGCAATCCCGTGCCGGGAATGGTGGACATTTGCGGCTGACCATCGGTCCAGATCAATTCGGTGGGGCTGGTGGCCGTCACAATTTCCAGACGCGACGCGACATCATCCGACACCGCTTGCTGCGGGTCGGCGTAACCGATCTGGTCGGCAAGCTGCGAGATGGTCTGCGGAACCTGCGTTGTATTTTGGAACGGGCCGACCGGATCGGGAGCGGAAAACCAATGCCCGGCCCCCTTGAGATAATACGTCTTCGACGATGGGTCCAGGGCCACAAAGAACGGCGAGTTAACGACCCGCATGATGCCGGAATCGGATGCCTGCACCATTTTCGGCGTGCCGTCGTATTGCACCAGCACGGCGGGATGATCGCGGAAAACGATCGCCGGCGGAGTCGTTTGCAAATCGGCGGCCGCGGACTGCTCCTTGTTCAGCGCCTCCACGGATGCCAACAGATGATCCAGCGAGATCACGATCGGCTGAGCGAGCATCGCCTGGCGAACCGCATCGGAAAGCGGCTGCGCCGATACCGGGTTGGCATTGGGGAACAGCACCTTGGTAACTTTGACATCCACGATATGAACGGTGCGGGCGACGCGGTCGGTTTCGACTCGGCTTTGCAGCCAAACGGCGCCGAAGACGGGTACCTCCTGATTTTGCGCAACCACCGCGACGGCAGCCCGGCCATCGAGAGTATCGCCCTGAAAACTTTCCAGTTGCGGCTGGAAGATGGTGACATCCGCGCCGTCACTGGCGGTGATGTGCATCGGCCAGCGTGAGGGTTGCGGGGCATCGTCCGCGATCAGATGGCCCGGGATCGCGAGCAATCCCCAGACAATTGCCATGGCCGCTAGAATTCGCCGAGAGGTGCAAAGCATGGGCATGAATCTCCAAGTTGAGGTGTCCACTTTAATCTTAAGTGGACCGGCCGGTTAGCGGACCGTTGGAAATTCGTCGGCCGCTGACGCCGGCTTTTAGCCCCGCCTGATAGACGCGATGTGCCGGGCTGGTTTCCGCAGGATTTTTATCGGTTACGGTCCTGGCGACTGCCGGAGGCGGCTCTTTTAGCGACGGTGCGCGCACGATCTCAAATATATTTGACTTCCCCGCCCTCCACGAGGAAAATGCTTGTCTTGACCTCCCCCGGAGTACCTTTTCATGCATAAGTTGTCAGCGGGCATTACGGCACTTTCCCTCACCTTGGCGTTGGCCGGATTTTCGCTCCTCAATGGGTGCGGCGCGGCCGACCAGGCCGATCACGCGGCCCAGAAAGCCGTCCAGACGGCGGACGCCAGCCGGTCCAGCGCGCAAAGTCTCGACGATCTCGATGGGATTCAGAAAACGTATGACAACCTGGCGAGCGATCGATCGCTTTCCGCGCAGATGCAGGTTCTGGTTCGGAGCCGCCAGACGCAGCTTCGGCTGCAGCGGATCACGATGATGACGGCCGATCTGCGCTCGGATGAATCGCAGATTGTGCGGGACATCGACGATATCGAACGGCTTGGTATGCAGATCGCCGCGGCCCAGGCGAGCGTGGTAGCGCTCAAGGCGTACGATCCAGGATCAGAAATCGAGAAGCTCAAAGCGCAGGAAGCGGAAATCCAGGGATCGGTGGATAAATTGACCTGGGTAATGCCTAACGCCACGGAAGCCGATCCCAACGGCAAGGTGACGTCGCCGACGCTGTTTGCCGTGACTCACGAAATCGAGATGGTTACCAACGACATTCAGCGCAACCAGGAGAACACGGTAGCGGCGCGAAAGGTCAGCGCGGCCAAGGGGAATGAGGCGGAGATGTATCTGCGCAAGGCCGAGGGGGAATCCGGAATGCAGCAGGTGACCGACAGCACGGCGGCGGCGGACGATCGCCGCGATGCGGCCCTGGCCGATTCCAAGGCCGATGTATTGCAAGTCGAACTGCAGCGGCTACAGGCGGCGCTCGATCAGGCGAAGGGCCAGCAGGGATCATTGCAAGCGGCCGTCAAGACGCTCGATTCGCAGATCGAGGCGCAGCAGACCCGTTGGACGGACATTTCGGATCAGATTCAGGCCCAGCAGAAGATGCAGCAGGGACTCATCGGCGCCCAGGATCAGGGCCAGGATACGGACGCGGTGACGGTAGGGCGGCTCGCGAGGAATCTCTCGCAGCAATTGCAGGATGCGGCCGTGCTGCGCGAAAAGGTCAACAACGAATTGAGCGCGGTGATCCCGCAATTGAACGGCGTCATCAGCGAGTGCAACAAACTTCGCAGCGGATGGATCCAGGATTTGCGTGAAAAGCAGGACGATCCCGATGCGATCATCTGGCGGCAAGCCGAGGAAACGCTGCATCCGGCGTACTTCAGCCTGCAAATGGCTTCGGCGATGCAGACCAAGGCGTCGGTGGAGGCGGCCAAGACGCGAATCGATTTGATGATTGCACAAATGCTCGATGGATATCAGGTGAACCCCGCGGAGGCAGCCGGCCGCGCCAGGGGCGCGGAGCCTTCTGCGTCCAAGCCGATCAGGGTTTCGGGACTGACAGCGCTGCTGGACCCGCAGAAGGTGGGCACGGCCCTGCCGGCGGCGTTTCTTGGCGATATCGCCAAGGCGGACCCCGATCAGCTCAAGCAGCAAGAGGATGACACGACCAAGGCCTTCGACGATGCGGTGCAGGCGTATACGGACAGTGGGCAACTTGGAGCGACCGATTCAGGCCCTGCGGCCGATGAGCGGCGCAATGTTGCCCTGATGGGTCAGGCCGAAGCAAATCGGCAGGCGGCGCGCTTCGCGCAGTTGATTGGCGATTCTGATGGAGCGGAAAAATATCTCCACGCCGCCGACGAAGCCGACAGCCAGGTCGATCCATCGTTCCGTCTTCTGGCGACGGCCGCGAATTCGAGCACTCCGCAGAAGCCTGCGGCTCCCGGATCCGCGCCATAACCGTCCTCATTTACGACAACAAACGCGATGGCCGGCGCCAGATGCCGGGGCGCATGCGCTGGATTTTTTGCGACGGCGCGGCGCTGTTTGCGACGCAGGATTTTCGAAGTTATTTTTTGTTTGACATCGGCGGCGATTTTTGCTTTTTTGTTGGCGCAGGCGTCAGGGAAGGCGGTGAAAATCCGCCGCGGACGCGCCGCTGTAAGTGACCTTTTGCGGGCGAAAGCCCGACCGGCACACTGAAAAGTCACTGGCGGCCCCTCGGAAGACAACGGGTGGCCGCCGGGAAGACCGTCGCCGGATGTCACAAGCCAGAAAACCTGCCTGCCATGCGAGAAGCGGCTGATGCCCTCTCGAAGCCATGTCCGACCGGCTGCGCGATTCAGCCTCCGGAAACGCCCATCTTATCTTAAGGCTTGTGGTGCCGCCGCGCCGGTTTTGCATTCGCATCGCCGCTCGCGGGCATCGCCATGCAGGAGGTTTGAACATGTTTCACAGCCGAATTTCCGGCCTTGCAGCAGTTCTCGCAGCAGTTGTTGTGATGTCCATTTCCGCCGCGTCCTTTGCCGAGCCGGTTCCCAGCATTGCCCTGTCCGATGGCAACGTGTTGGATGTGCAAGGCGTCGTAGGATCGGGGCCGAATACCTCGTATGAAGTCGTCGATTTCCAGGGCATCGGCGGCCCGGCATTCGCCTGGGAATATCAGTACACCACGCCGGAAAGCGGATATCAGATGCTCTTGGACATCCAAAGCGCGGAACCGAATTTTTCAGTGGTGTCCACATACTTTTCGGGCACCGGTTACGCTCCCATGACGTTTACCTACGGCTCTTATACCGAGACGGCTGACTTCGATACGAGTGATTACTACTGGAGCTATCTCAACGCCCAATACGACGGTGTCATCAATCTGGAAGACCTGGGTGATTTTTGGAGCTATGCGGAAAACGGTGCAAGCGACACCATGATCTCCAACGGTTCTTTCGACGGATGGGTCGTCAACAGCTTCACAAGCAATATCGTGCCCAACATCCCCGAGACCGCAGTACCTGAGCCAGCCTCCCTGGCCGCATTGGGATCTATATGCCTGCTCACCCTGGCAAAACCGCGCCGCACCGTCCGGCATTTTCGCTGATCGAACTGCTGGTCGTCATCGGCATTATCGCGGTGATGCTGGGCATCTTGCTGCCGGTCCTGGCCAAGGCCCGCATCGCCGCGAGGACGACCCAGTGCAAGTCGAATCTGCGGCAGATGATCCAGGCGTTCACCGAGTACGTCAGCGAACAGAACGGAATCATGCCGCCCAATTCCTCTGCGCTGCCCGGCGGAGATACGCTGTATTGGTTTGGTTGGACAAACGGCTCGTTTCCGCTGGAAAACCGGCCGCTGGATCCAACCCAGGGGCTGATTACTTCCTACTTTGGCAAAGGGATGGCGACCGCGCTGCAATGTCCCGATTTTCCATACGATGACCCCAATTTCGTTTCCGAGTTCGCGGTCCACGCCGCCGATTATGGCCTGAACGTCTATCTGTGCCCCCTGGGGCTTGAGAACCAGGCGTACAAAGTGACCAGCATCGTGCACCCCGCCACGACGGTCGTTTTTGCCGATGGCGTGCAACTCGACGGTTTTCCGCCGGGCAGTTTCCATGAGCCGTTTTATCTGGGCATCGACCTGACCCCCGGGGGCGTGCCCGAAATCACAAGCCCCTATGGCGGCTTCGTCCACTGGCGGCATCAAAACAAGGCCAACGTCGCCTATCTCGACGGCCATGTGGATGAGGTGAATGCAAGCGACGGATACATCGTGCCCGGTAACGTCAGCGGATTTCCAAAGGGCCATCTGACCTCAGGCGACATAGGCCCGAACTCCCCTTATGGCAGCCCACCGAAGTAGCCGTGAATTTCGTTAGGTTCTGGTATAGAATTTTGACGTCAATGGCACGCGCCGTGTGACCAGTGACCAACTTCCAGGGAGCGACGTGGCCAACCCGCAGATCGACCGACTCAGAAACAGCATAGGGACCGTTTTCCTCGGGGATGTCCGCTCCATCGACCTTCTGCTGACGGCGTTATTCGGGCGCGGTCATGTATTGATCGAAGACGTGCCGGGGGTGGGCAAAACCGTGCTGGCGCGTTCGCTGGCGCGGAGCATCGATTGCAAGTTCACGCGCATCCAGCTTACGCCGGACCTGCTCCCCAGCGACGTGCTCGGCGTCAGCGTCTTCAACACCCACGCCCAGACGTTCGAATTTAAGCCCGGGCCGATTTTTGCGAATATTGTATTGGCGGATGAGATCAATCGGACCACGCCGCGGACGCAGTCCGCACTGCTCGAAGCCATGAGCGAAGAGCAGGTGAGCGTGGATAGCCAGACATTGCCGCTCAAGCGGCCCTTCATGGTCGTGGCGACGCAAAACCCTTTTGAGTTCGAGGGGACCTATTATCTGCCGGAGAATCAGCTCGACCGATTTTTGCTGAGGATTTCGGTCGGATATCCCGGCCGGACGGCCGAGCACAAAATTCTGACGACCCAACCCGGCCGGCTGGCGCTGGAGCATCTGAAGCCGGTCATGACCGCCGCCGAGGTCGTCGAGATTCAGGACAAGGTCTCGCGAACTCGCATGGATACCTCGATCGTGGATTATATTCTGGACCTGACCGAAGCGACCCGGCACCACGAACAGTTCCACCTCGGCGTCTCGCCGCGCGGGGCGCTCTCTTTGTCGCAGGCATGCCAGGCGGCGGCGGTAGTGAGCGGGCGGGATTTCGTCACACCGGATGACGTCAAGACCTTGTTCCTTCCCTGCTGTGCCCATCGGGTGGTGAGCAAGACGTATTTGCACAATGGCGATGTGGCCGCCACCAGCCGGGTGCTTCAAACGATATTGGACAGAACCCCCGCGCCGCGGTGAGCGATCATGTCCCGAATTACCAGCGCCAATTTGATTGAGCGATTTGGCCCGCGCGGGATCGCGGCGTGGCGATGGTTGACCTCGCGCCGCCGCCGCCCGCCGGCCCCTGACGAGGGTCCGGCAACTCTCATTCGCAAGCGGCCGTCCGTGGACTTCTCGCTGACCGGCCTCATTTATTGCGCGATGATGCTGTTCATGGGTTTCGCGGCGATCAACAGCGACGCCAATCTGCTTTTCGGCGTGCTGGGACTCATGATCGGAATTCTGCTGATCAGCGCGATGATCTGTCGCCTGGTGCTGTCGGGATTGAAGGTGGACCGCGTAATCCCCGAATATGCGGCCGTCGGGCAGAACGCCACCATTCAGTACGACTTCCGCAATCGTAAGCGAATCTGGCCGAGCCTGTCGGTCGGACTCGCGGAACTGGAAGGCGCCGAAGCGTTCACGCGGCAGCCGCAGGCGTACGTGCTGCACATTGCCCCGGGCAAATCGGCGAGCGTGCCGGTGATGGTCGTTCCCAAACGTCGCGGGTTGCACAAGCTGACGAATTTTCAAATCAGTACGAGCTTCCCGTTCGGGTTCGTCAAGCGGGCGCTGATCGGCCGGGCGGAAGATTCGATACTGATCTATCCCGCGCTGGGTGCGGTGAACCCCCGGCTGTTGTCGTTGTGTCGCTCCGCCGAGCGCGGCGGCGCCAACATGAAGCCGCGCCGCAACGGGGCGGATGAATTCTACGGCGTCAAGGAGTTCCGCCCCGGTGAAAGCCCGCGATTGATTTATTGGAAACGCAGCGCCCGCACCGGCGCACTCGTGAGCAAAGAGATGGTGCAAATCTCCCCGCCGCGATTACTCATCATGGTGGATAGCTTCATCGAATCGCCGACGCTTCCCGAGCACGTCGCGGTGGAGAAGGCGATTGCGATGGCGGCGTCCCTGGCGAGCCGCGCGATGGATTCGGGCATGGCCGTCGGCTTGTGCGCCTGGGCGGGCAACTGGACGAGCGTCGCGCCGCAGCGGGGCAAGCGGCATTGCCGCGACATCATCGCCGCCCTCGCGGCATTGCCGATCAACCGTACCGTCCCGGCCAGCGAGCTTGTCAAGCAAGCCAAAGACCTTTCCTTCGATCCGGTAACGCCCGTCCTTTTTACGCCCCGCTCGATGCAGATGGGATTGGCAGAGCGCGTGCACGGTGGGATGATCGTCGTATCCGTCGATTCCGATGAGGCGCGATCCTGGTTTCGGTTTGATCCGTCGATGGATTTTGCCCGCTGCATGCCCGCGGACCAGGCTCGAGAGATTGTTTCCGGGTAGTCCCCGGTTTTGCCCATGTACGACATCCGACAATTTCGGCCAACGCTCTATTTCCTGCTGATGCTGGGAGTCACCGGCTTTGCGCTGGCGGCGGAAGCGCCAGGACTGTGGATCCTGGCGGCGGGGGGAATTCTGATCAATGCCTGGCTGATTAAAACGGGCCGGTTCACGCCCATGCCGCGCCTGCTTGCCAACCTTGTAACGGTCACCGGGCTTTTGTTCCTCATTCAGGAAGTCCGGCTGGGGGACGCTACGCCGATCCTCACCGTTGGAGATTTCATCGTCCTGCTCCATGTGGTGAAGCTTTTCGAACAGCGCGCCAACCGGGATTATGCCCAGTTGCTGGTCCTGAGCTTGCTCCTCATGGTGGCCGCCGCGATCAGCACCGCGAGCCTGCTGTTCGGGATTATTCTCATCATCTACCTGTTCGTATCGCTGCACTGTTGTTTGCTTTTTCATCTGAAAGTGGAGCTGGATCAGGCGAAGGAGATCTATCAGCAGCCGACGGATCAATTGAATCCGGCCGCCCTCATGCAGGACCAGCGGGATTTGCCGCGGTCCATGCGCCGGCTGACCGCGCTGATTTCGGCGGCGGGGATCGCGATGGCCGTGCTGGTGTTTCTATTTTTCCCGCGCGGGTCGGGGCAGTCCCTTTTCGGGCCGATGCAGAACCGCGCGGCGCAGGCCCTGACGGGATTCAGCGACCAGGTCACGTTTCAAAAAGTCGCTCAAATCACGCGCAATGACGATGTCGTGGCCCGTGTGGAGTTGTATTACCAGGATCAAAAAATCGTTCATCCCCGCGAACTCCTGCTTCGCGGCTCGGTGTTGGATGTGTACACCGGCAACGATGCGACTCGCGGGCTATGGCAATGGATTCGTGCCGATACCAATGGCTTTAGCGATCAGGATGTCGAAGGGGGCCGCCGAATGCCTTTGGGGGATGCGAGCGGAGTTTGGAGGCAGGTCATCAGCCTTCAACCGACCGGAACGAATAAGTTGTTCGCGATTGCGGGACCGACCAGCATCGAACCGGAACGTGAATTGCAGATTCGGTATTCGCCCAACGACGGCGTTCTGGAGAGCGCCAACATATTGCTTCGGCCCGTCACCTATACCGTCTTTTCCTCAGGCGAACTACCGGACATGGGCTCGCCCGGCGACGACTTCGCATCGCAGTCGGTGATCGACCCGGCTATTGCCCGCTATGTTCGCCAGCTGTCGGTCTCCGGTGTCGATGCGGCCGGAAGGCCGCTGGCTGAATATCCGGTCGCGGGAAACCATACGTACGACCACGAAATCGCGACCAACATCGAGCGCTATTTGAAGAACAACTTCGCCTACACGCTGGACCTGACGAATGTCGGCTCCCTCCGCGGCCGCGATCCGATGGCAGCGTTTCTCACCGATTTCAAGAAAGGGCATTGCGAGTATTTCGCCGGCGCGATGACGCTCATGTGCCAGAGCCTCGGGATTCCCGCGCGGTTTGTCGTCGGATTTCGCTGCGAGCCGGACGATTTTAATTCCATCGGCGATTACTTCGAGGTGAAGCAATCCAGCGCCCATGCCTGGTGCGAGGTCTACACCGGGCGCGGATGGGAGACGTTCGATCCAACCAGCGGCATACAGGCCGCCGGGGCCTCGAGCCATCCCTGGATCACCCAGACCAAAAAACTTCTGGACTACCTGGAATTCAAATGGGCCAACACGGTCGTGGCGTACGATACCGGCGATCGCAGAAATCTCATCGATACCCTGAATTGGCAGGTGACGCGCACGGCCGTCGGCGGCAGCCAGAGCTTCGAAGATTGGATCGACGACTTCCAGAAAAAAATTGTTTCGCCGACCGTTCTCAGCTCCGTGATTACCGGGATGATCAGCCTGAGCTTCGTGGCGATCGGTTGGTTCATGGTCGAGCGCTGGCGTCTTCGGCGGCGCGCCAAGCGGATCGGGATCGAATCGCTTTCGACGCCGGATCAGCTTCGTCTGATTCGCCAGTTGGGCTTTTACGACGACCTGCTGCGGATTCTGGAGCGGCACCATATCGAGCGGCCTCGACATTTGACGCCGCTGGAATTCAGCCGCTCGCTTTCCTATTTGCCGGCCAATGTGTACGACGAGGTCTATCGTCTGACCGAAATGTTTTATCGCATTCGCTATGGCCCGGATACGCGGCCCGCACATCCCCGGCGGCATCTGTTGGCGGTGGTCCAACGCATCCAGCAAACCCTCGACGCCGCGGATCGTTCACGTTACGAACAAGCGCCGACGAGGGATGTTTCGCAATGAAGGCCATCGTGGTATCCATCGGTGATGAATTGGTCCTCGGACAAACGGTGGACACCAATTCGGCCTGGTTGAGCCGGGAACTGGCGTCCATCGGCTGGGCAGTGGAAGCGCACGTCACCGTGGGCGACGATCGGGAAGCCATCGAAACCGCCGTCATCAACGCCACTGCACGCTGTGATGTGATCCTCATCAGCGGAGGATTGGGACCGACCAAGGATGATCTGACCCGGGAAGCCCTGGCGCGGATTCTGAATCGACCGCTGGAGATGAATGCCGATGCGCTGAAACGGCTGGAAGATTTTTTCCGTCAGCGCGGCCGGCCGATGTCCGAGTCCAATCGCGTTCAGGCGTTGATTCCTCGTGGGGCGCGCGTCATCCATAACAGCGCCGGAACCGCGCCCGGAATCGATGCCGATCTCGCGTCCGGACCTCCGCCGCGATCCTGCCGAATCTTCGCCCTGCCCGGCGTGCCGAAGGAAATGAAGATCATGTTCCAGCAATCGGTCGCGCCGCAACTGGTCGCCGCCGCCGGCGGGGCGGTGATTCTTTCCCGCACGCTTCACACGTTCGGTGTTGGCGAGAGCATGGTGGGCGAGAAACTTGGCGATCTGATGGATCGGGGGCGCAATCCATCCGTCGGCACAACCGTTTCGGGCGGGGTGGTTTCCGTGAGGATCAACGCGGGCTTCGTCGGCTCCGACCGTGCCCGAGAGGAATTGGAAAAAACCGCCGCGCGATGCCGCGATGCGCTGGGTGATCTGATCTACGGCAGCGACGACCAAACCCTGGCGTCGGTCGTCGCCGATCTGATGACGGCGGGCGACGCTCGAAGCGTTGCAACGGCTGAAAGCTGCACCGGCGGTTTGCTGGCAAAAATGTTGACCGACGTTCCGGGCTCCAGCCGGTATTTCCAGAGAGGGTGGATCACCTACAGCAACCAGGCCAAAATTGAATTGCTCGACGTGGATGCCCAGTTGTTGGCTCGTGACGGCGCCGTTAGCGAAACCGTGGTGTGCGCGATGGCCGGCGGGGCCCGGCGTAAGAGCGGGGCGGATTTCGCGCTGGCCATCAGCGGAGTGGCTGGCCCCGACGGCGGCACTTCCGCCAAGCCCGTCGGCACGGTTTGCATCGCTCTGGCGCACGCCGGCGGAGCTTTCGCTCGGACATTCAATTTCCCCGGCGACCGCGAAATGGTCCGCGACCGCTCCGCCAAAATGGCGCTGACCCTGCTGCGATTCCACTGCCTGCAAAGTGTCCCGCCATTCTAAAAGCGTTGCCGATATCGCCTTCTTGTTAATCTGGTAAAAATATTCGTCCCCTATTTTCCCCATTTCCTCGAGTTTTTTGCAAAAAATGCAAATATTAGTTTTTGTCGCCTTCTGTGGGTGTGCTATGCTGTAGCTAAGCAATGCGACTCCAAGAGAAGGTTCAACTGCGATGGTTGGCCGTCTGTGCAACCATCGGCTCGCTCTCGCCGTACGCATCGGCGGTCATTACCATTGGCGGCACCGGTAATAATTACACCCCTCCCCCGGACGGCGTTGGGAATTACGAAGGCGATCTCGGTTCGTTCACCGGCACGACGATCTCTTCAAACGTACTGGTCTCGGCGACCCATATTGGGAGCGGCACGACCAGCACCTTCACTTTCGGCGGCGCCACCTACAACGTTCAGATGGCCGCCTCACTCGACGACTTGGCGCTCTGGGAAATCGCACCCAACGCCACCGGGTCGTTTTCGACGTATGCGCCGTTGTACACAGGCTCCAGCGAAGTCAATTCGCCGCTGATCGTTGTGGGCCGAAGCGTGGCGCGCGGCGCCGCCATCACCGGCGGCTGGGACTGGAGTACTACTGGCAGCGGTCCGTTCTCCTGGGGAACGAACGCCGTCGCGGCCATCGACACCGATGGGCAACTCGGCCAGTCGGGCGCCTTCGGTGGTGATTTCCTTCAGTTTGATTTCGACAACGATCTCGTCGATGTCAATGAAGGAATCATAGCCAACTACGACAGCGGCGGCGGGGTTTTCGTGGACAACAACGGCGTCTACCAACTCGCGGGAGTCAACAGCCTCGTGAATACCGTTCTGGATTCCAGCGGAAATCCAGTGTCCGCCTCCCTGTACGACGAGTACGGCTATTACTATAAAAGCGCGGGCCAGCTCGCCCAGATCAAGACTCACACCCCCGAAAGTTCCTTCGCTACGCGAATTTCGTCGAAGATGAACCTGATCGGCGTGGTGGACGGTTCGATCCTCCCCGGCAGCGCCGCATCGGACCCCATCAATAACGACGGCAATCTTTCGATTTACGCCAACATGACCACCGGCGCGATTACCGGCGGAGCGCTGCTGACGATTGGTGGTCCCAACTTGCCCACCAGCCCGGCCACGCTCCAAATTGCCCCCAACAGCGGCGTAAGCCAGATTGATTCACTGACGATCGACTCAGGCAGCACGCTGGACATCACCAATAACCGTTTGATCCTCAGCAACACAGACTCCTCCATCCAGACCACGATCCTGGGATATCTTGCCAGCGGTTACAACGGCGGGCATTGGAACGGAACGGGCATTATCAGCTCGACCGCTGCGTCGGGGTCCGGACTGTATGGCGTCGGCTATGCCAGCGGGAACGTCGCCGGCGCGTCGGGCCTTTCCAGCGGCCAGATCGAAATCGCCTACACCCTGTATGGTGACACCAACCTCGACGGAGCCGTCAACTCCCTCGATTTCAGCGTCCTTGCGTCCAACTTCGGCAAAAAGGTTTCCGGCGGCTGGCAGGTGGGGGATTTTGCCTACGACGGCGTCGTCAGCAGCGTCGACTTCGGCCTTTTCGCGGACAACTTCGGAAAGAGCGCCAGCGGCGCGAGCGTCGCTCTGTCCGCGGGCGACTGGGCCGCCCTCGATGCTTTTGCCGCGGCCAACGGCATCTCCCTCTCCTCGGTTCCGGAACCGGCCTCCGTGGGCTTCGTCGGCATCGTTGGACTCGGAATCCTCACGCGCCGCCGACGACGCTGCTGATCCCAAGCACCCCTGCCATCGTGGCAGTTGAACGCATTGCCAAACTTCCTTTGGCAGGATTCACCCGCTTTTCTACGAGAAACCACACCGGATTTACAAGGATTGACGTGCGCGTAAGAGCATTTCAGTTAATAATTTATGATGTCAATATTATCCATTATTGATCGTGCTGATTTCGGCACGGAGATTGTTTAAGGCCCTTCAGCGGGAACCGAGGGCAGCGCACATGGTACATGCTAACCCTACAAATCGGTTCACGGTGCTTTTGGCCAACGAGCAGGAGGAATGGCACAAGACGATCCGCGGGCTTTTGCAGCCGCAGGGTGTGCAAACGGTTTCGGCCCACAACGGCCGGGAGGCGCTGGATCTGATTCAGACCATCCCCGTGCACGTCGCCGTGCTGGATGCACAGATGCCGCAGTTGGGTGGCTTGCAGGTGATTCGCTTGCTGCGGGAATTGCACAAGGTGACGCCGGCAATCCTGCTGACCAACCATCTGACCAATCACCTGCTGCATGAAGCCCTCGGCATGCAGGTGTTCAGCGTCCTGAGCAAGCCCGTGGATTTCAACGTGCTGCTCGACGCTCTGGCCCGCGTGCTGCGGCGATACCATGAAAATCGCTGGCCCGACGAAGGATAAAAACGAAATTGAGATCCGAATTTTTTTCGTGAGTTAAACAAACTTTTTTAAGGAGTCCGATATGCCCAAGCTGCGTCCTCTCGGTGACAAGATTCTCGTCAAGCGCGTCGAGGCGGAAACCAAAACCAAGTCCGGGATCGTGTTGCCCGACTCGGCCAAGGAAAAGCCCCGTCGAGGGAAGGTTCTTTCGGTCGGCGAGGGCAAACGCCTCGACACCGGCGAGCGCGCTCCCGTCGAGATCAAAAAAGGCGACGAAGTGATCTTCGCTTCCTACGCCGGCACCGAAATCAAGCTCGACGGCGAGGAACTGATGATTATGTCCGTCGATGACGTCCTGGCCGTTGTCGAATAAACCAATATCCCATTAGCCCCGGCCTCCGGCCGGGTCTTTCCATTCCCGAACCATCCGAGGAGCAAAAAATGTCCGCTAAACGCATCGCATTTGATCAGGAAGCCCGCGAGAGCATTCTCCGCGGCGTCCGCAAGCTCGCCCGAGCTGTGAAGGTCACGCTCGGCCCCTCCGGCCGAAACGTCGTGCTCGAAAAATCCTTCGGCTCACCCACCGTCACCAAGGACGGCGTCACCGTCGCCAAGGAAATCGAACTGGAAGATTCCTACGAAAACATGGGCGCGCAAATGGTGAAGGAAGTCGCCTCCAAGACTTCCAGCGTCGCCGGCGACGGAACCACCACCGCTACCGTCTACGCCGAGGCCATTTTCGCCGAAGGCATGAAAAACGTCGGCTCCGGCGCCAATGCCACGCAGATTCAGCGCGGCATCAACATGGCCGTCGAAGCCATCGTCGCCGAGCTGCAAAAAATGTCCAAGAAAATCGAAAGCAGCAAGGAAGTCGCCCAGGTCGGCACCTCCAGCGCCAATCAGGACGAGCAGATCGGCAAGATGATCGCCGAAGCGATGGACAAAGTCGGCAAGGACGGAGTCATCACCGTCGAAGAGGGCAAGGCCCTGGATACCACGGTCGAACTCGTCGAAGGCATGCAGTTCGACAAAGGTTTTCTCTCCCCGCATTTCATCACCGACACCCACACGCAGGAAGCCGTTCTTGAGGACGCCTACATCCTGATCCACGAGAAAAAGATTTCCTCTGCCCGCGACATGGTCCCGATCCTGTCCAAGGCTGCCGAGCAAGGCAAGCCCATGCTCATCATCGCCGAGGACATCGAAGGCGAAGCCCTGGCCACGCTGGTCGTCAACAAGCTTCGCGGCACGCTGAAGGTCGCGGCAGTCAAAGCCCCCGGCTTCGGCGATCGCCGGAAGGCCATGCTCGAAGACGTCGCCATCATCACCGGCGGCACCGCCATCTTCGAGGAACTCGGCATCAAGCTCGAAAACGTGGAATTGTCCCAACTCGGCCGCGCCAAGAAGATTCGCATCGACAAGGACAACACGACGATCATCGAAGGCGCCGGCGACGAGAAGGCCATCAAGGGCCGGATCGCAGCCCTCAAGACCGAGATCGAAAATAACACGAGCGACTACGACCGCGAGAAGCTCCAGGAACGCCTGGCCAAACTAGCCGGCGGCGTCGCGCAAATCCAAGTCGGCGCCGCCACGGAAGTCGCCATGAAAGAGAAAAAGGCGAGGGTTGAAGACGCCCTGCACGCCTGCCGAGCCGCGGTGGAAGAGGGCATTTTGCCCGGCGGCGGCGTCAGCGTGATTCGAGCCGCCGCAAAAGTTCTCGATGGCCTGCGCAAGAAAGCCGCCAGTGAAGATCAGCGGCTCGGCATCGAGATCGTCCGCCGCGCCATCGAAGCCCCCATCAAACAGATCGCCGAAAACGCCGGCGTAGACGGATCGGTCGTCGCCCAAAAGGTGAAGGAAGGCCACGAAACCAACTTCGGCTACAACGCCCTGACCCACGAATACGGCGACCTGATGAAGATGGGCGTGATCGTTCCGACGAAGGTAGAGCGCACGGCATTGCAAAACGCCGCGAGCATCGCCAGCTTGCTGCTGACGACGGATGCGATTGTGAGCGAGATCAAGGAAGATAAGCCCGAACCAGCCGGCGCCCCCGGCGGCGGAATGGGCGGGATGTATTAAGCCATATCTAACGTGACGGCCGGCCGGTTAATCCCGGCCGGCCTTTTTTGCTTTACGGAATGTGCATCCGTGGTAGCATCGCAGGCGAACTGGCCGAATTGGTGGCGGTGGGAATTGGATTGTTCCAATCCTCACTTGCTCAAGCGAATGCAGGACAGATCGTTCAATGAGACCGAGCTGCGCGAGATGTTGGAGCGAGCAACAAGTTTTCGGCCGGATTCGCAGGTTGGACGCTGGGCTGTCGAGACGACTCACTCGGGCAGAGCTTGGGAGATTATCGTCGAGCCGGACACCGCCGCGCAGTTGGTGATCGTGGTGACGGCGTACGCAATTGGGTGACGCATGGCCAAGCCATATCTTGAAATCACGTACCGGCAGGGAAAGCCCTTCGCGGCATACTTATATTTAGACCGCCGCCCCGGCGATAGAGCGGGACGGACCGAACGTCACGGAGAATGGTTGATCGATTTAACGCCTGACGGACGCGCGATCGGAATCGAATTTACCCGCGTCGGCCCGGTGGATTTGGCTGAGCTAAACCGAATGCTTGCGGCGATTCATCAGCCAATGTTGTCAACAACGGATTTAATTCCGTTGACCGCGGCATGAAAGGTTTCGGGTGATTCGAATCCTGCGGGATGGCTATCCCGCGGCTTTCGGGGGGTGTTTTGAACATTCGCTTTTCTTGACACCATTTGCGGAAGGCGCGAAATTTCTGGGGTGAATCCGCCGGCGAAAAAACCCTGGAACGATTGGTTTCATCTCATCGCTCATGTCTACGGCTCCTGGCTCCGCGGCGATCCGCGCGGGTGGCGAGCGGTTCATCATCGCCAGCACGTCGAGGGGGACTATAAAAATCCGACGCCGAAGGGGAAATATGATGGCCTATATCGGCATTCGATTTCGCTGATGAAGCGAGATGCGGTTTCAATTGCCCAGGATTTGCGGGCGATCGTCGTCGAGGCCGTGGTGGAGAAACTGCGGGCCGATAGGATCGAGGTGTTGGTCGCGTCCGTTGATGGGAAGCATTTGCACGTCTTGGGGCGGTGCAGGGATCACAAGCCAAGGTCTTGGCTCGGGAGGGCGAAGAAACATACATCGCATTCGCTACGGCAGATGGGGCTGAGGGTCGAGGAGGGCGGATTGTGGGCTCGGCGGTCGTGGGCACATCCAATTGGGGATCGCGAGCATCAGGTGAATACCTTCCATTACATCGCGGGGCATGAACAGAAGAGGGCCGCAGTGTGGCGATTTGATAGGAAGAAGGCGCCTCGCTCCTAAAGCCACACGATGGCCATCGTGTGGGTTTTCGGTAAACCCCTCCCCGCACCGGCATCCCAAACGGTACAATCGGCATATTCCACAAATCCGCCGCTCCGCGCAACCGACAAACCCGCCCGAAACATGCGGGCCGTTTGGATTTAAGGGCGATGTATCAGATATGAGGATTGACCGACGTTAGTGAAGGAGCTAGGCCGTGGAACTGCCTTTAGCGGTATACGAAGAAATTACGGGAAGCAGCGAGCTTCCACCTCCGGTGGATGAGGCTGATTTCGAGCGGCGAAGCCATCGGCGTATGCCGTTTGGCTTCCGTGCGACGATTCTGCCGACACGCAAGGGCGTGGAAGGACCGGCCAGCGTCGTGATGGTGCGGGACATCTCCGTGGCGGGAGTCAGCATTCTGCACGAAGAGGCGCTGAAGCAGGGGACGCTGTTCACCATTGAATTTAAAGGTACGGACGATCGACCCGTAAAGATCCAGTGCACATCCGTGCGCTGCGAGCAGGGCGGCACCGGGGGGACGCAGTATGTCATCGGCGCGACTTTTGACGAAGTGCTCACGAAAGATTTGCCGCATGTGCCCGCCGAGGGTTCGGTCGAACCGCTGAGCGATCAGTCTCCAATCGATAGGAGGGTAAGCCCGTTGGAAACGGAAAAGGAAACAGTACCGCCAGTTCCGGCCCCGGCGGCTGAAACAATATTTGAGGAACCCGCGCCTGTCGCGGAGCCGTCTCCAAAGCAAGAGGAATCGGCCGAACAGGACGACATCCTTGATTGGCTGAACGGCGTGGAGGAGGAAACCGCGAAACTGGAAGCGGAAACCGCCAAGCGGAAAGCGGACCCGGCAAAATCCGGGGCGGATGCCGCGGAACCCGTGGCCGAAACGGCCAATCCCAAACCGGAACCGGTAAAGCCCAAAGTCGAGGCTGAAAAGCCGAAAGAGAAACTGGACAAGCAACCAGAACCGGCGTTGGAAGAAGCGGCTGTTGCAAAGGCGCCCGCCGCGGAGACGCCGCCTGAACCGGCGAACGATGCGGGTAATCTCGCGGCGCGGTTGACCAAATCGGAAGCGCCGCCGGTCAAGAAAACATTCTTGCCGGAAGCAGAGGCAGCAGCAAAGGCGCCAACCGCCGTTTCGGGCGATTCGGAGAAAGCGCCGGGAAAATTATTTAGAGCAAACTCGGAAACGGAAAAGCCATCGAAGCCAGCATTGGCGGCATCCGAAGAGCGCACCGCCGCCAAGCCGACGACGCCTGCGAAACCGCCTCAGGCGGCCACGGCCGCGTCGGCAACCCCGACGAGAACCGATGTTCCTGAACCGTACATGCCCGCGAAAAAGGCGACGGTTCCGATAACGCATTCGCCAGCGGAGCCGATCAAGCCGATCGCGCCGCTAAAGGAGACAACCATGGCTCGCGACACGGATACACCCACGGAAAACACCACCGGCGGCGGCCGGGACGTTCTTACAGGCGTCAAATCGTTGCTTTTGCGGCAGAAACAGACGCTCGAAACTCAGGACCGCGAGATACAAGGTCTGCAGGGCGAGGTCACGCATTTGAAGCGGCAAATCGCGCACCTTCAGGTCAAGGCGCAGGCCGACGACAAAGCGATCGCGGAACTGGCGGCGTTCCTGCAGAAAGAGGTCGGCGACACCGAGCCGGAACAGAAGAGCAGCGTCGCCGCCTGATCGCATCGGTCGGCGTGTGATGGCGGCCACAAAGCGGTTATGATTCCGCGGTATGGAGTACCGCGCTTTGGGCCAGACGGGGTTGAAGATTTCAGCCCTGAGTTTTGGCGCATCTTCCCTGGGCGGGGCTTTCCGCGAGGTCGATGAGGCCGAGTCGATCCGCGCGGTGCACGTCTCGATTGAACGCGGAATCAATTTCATTGATGTCTCCCCATTCTATGGATTGACCCGCGCGGAAACCCTTCTCGGCAAGGCGCTCGAGAGCATCCCGCGCGATCAGTACGCCCTGGCGACGAAGGTCGGCCGGTACGGCACGGAGTTATCCGATTTCGATTTCTCGGCCCGGCGCGTAACCGCAAGCGTGGATGAGAGCCTTAAACGGCTCGGCGTCGGATACATCGATCTGATTCATGCCCACGACATCGAATTCGGAAATCTTGATCAGGTGATCGGCGAGACGATTCCCGCTCTGAGAAAACTTCAGACGGCGGGGAAGGTGCGGTTCATCGGGGTGACCGGATTACCGCTTTCGGCGCTGCGGCGCGTCGTCGAGGCGACGCCGATTGATGCGATCCTGAGCTACTGCCATTTTGAATTGAACGATACGGCCCTGGCCGATCTGATTCCGATTTTGAAAAAACGCGGGGTCGGGGTCATCAACGCATCGCCGCTGGGGATGGGGCTGCTCAGCAATCGCGGCACGCCGAGCTGGCATCCAGCGCCGGAGGAAGTGAAGGAGACGTGCGCCCGTGCCGCGGCGCATTGCCGAGTGCGGGGCGCTAGCATCGAAAAATTGGCCGTGCAGTTTTCGCTGACGAATCCGGATATCGCCACGACGGTGGTGGGGTCGGCGAATCCAAAAAATATGGAGCGAAACATCGCCTGGGCCGATGAGGCAGTGGATCAGGCGATGCTGCAGGAGGTGCTGACGATTCTCAAGCCCGTGCATAATGTGACGTGGGCATCGGGCCGCGGGGAGAATAATTAGGGGCGGCATGGTCATCGATTCGCATCAACATTTCTGGAAATATGATCCGGCCGAGTACGGCTGGATCGAGCCTTCCATGTCCGCGATCCGACGGGATTTTCTTCCGGAGGATCTGCGGCCATCCTTGCAGGCGGCGGGGGTGGATGGGGTTATTTGCGTTCAGGCGAGGCAATCTCTGGAAGAAACACATTGGCTGCTTCGGCTGGCGAACGACAACCCATTCGTGCGCGGAGTGGTGGGGTGGGCGCCGCTGGTTTCGGATCATGTGAAGCACGATCTGGAGACCGTCGGTGCCGATCCAAAACTGCGCGGGATTCGGCACGTACTCCAGGGCGAGAGCGATGAGCATTACATGGATCGGGAGGATTTCAATCGCGGATTATCGCTGCTGAAGGAATTCGGATTGACGTACGATCTTCTGATCCTCGCGCGGCAGTTGCCGCAGGCGCTGCGGCTGGTCGATCGGCATCCGCGGCAGGTGTTCGTCCTGGATCACATCGCCAAGCCGAATATCAAGGCGGCCCATCGCGAGCCGTGGGCGAAGCACATCGGGGAGCTGGCCCGGCGAACGAATGTGTATTGCAAGGTGTCGGGCATGGTGAACGAGGCCGATTGGCAGGCGTGGACGGAAGGCGCATTGCGTGAATATTTCGACGTGGTGCTCGGGGCGTTCGGGGCGGAACGACTCATCGCGGCATCGGATTGGCCGGTGTGTCTCGTCGCTTGCGGGTACAAGCGCTGGTGGGAAATCCTGCGGCAATGGACGGCCGGTTGGTCCAGCGCGGATCAGCAGCAGTTTGTCGGGCTAAATGCGGCCAAGGCGTATGGATTGAAGTGATGGAGCATGAAGACGATTGTACTGAATAAGCCGGGTGAACTGCGACAGGCCGAAACGGATGCGCCGCATGATGTACCCATGGGATTTGCCCTGGTGCGGGTGAACCGCGTGGGCGTTTGTGGGACGGATTGGCATGCGTATCGGGGCGACCAGCCGTTTTTTTCGTATCCGCGAATTTTGGGACATGAGCTGGCCGTGGTGGTCGAGCGGGTGAACGATCCGGGCGGCAATCTGAAAACGGGCGACCGATGCGCTGTGGAGCCGTATTTGAATTGCGGACGATGCGTCGCTTGCCGGGCGGGCAAGCCGAATTGTTGCGTCAACCTGAAAGTGATGGGCGTTCACGTCGATGGGGGGATGCGGGAATGGCTTCTGGCGCCGACGGCCAAGCTGCATCGATCGGAAAAACTTTCGCTGGACGAACTGGCGCTGGTCGAACCGCTGAGCATTGGGTGTCATGCCGTGGATCGCGCGGGGATCGTGGCGGGGGAATCGGTGCTGGTCATCGGCGCGGGGCCGATTGGATTGTCGGTCATCCCATTCGCGACGGCGGCGGGGGCGAGGGTGATCGTGATGGACATCAGCGCGTCGCGGCTGGAATTCTGCCGGAAGAAAATGGGGGTGAAGACGACCCTCGACGCGGGCGACGGAAACGCGGCGGCAAAGCTGGACGAATTGCCGAGTTGCATCATCGACGCGACGGGAAATCCCAGGTCGATGGCGAGATGTTTCGATTTGGCCGCTCATGGGGGACGGATCGTTTTTGTCGGCCTGTTTCAGGGAGACCTGAGCTTCAACGATCCGAATTTTCATCGGCGGGAGTTGACGCTGATGGCCACGCGGAATTCCCGACCGGCGGATTTTAGGCGGATTATCGCGATGGCCGAGCGCAACGAAATCGACACAAAGCCGTGGATCACTCACCGTATTGGGGTCGATCGATTGATCGAGGAATTCCCGAAATGGGCTGCTGATGCCGGGGTCCTGAAGGCAATCATTGAATTCTGATTCTTATTCCAATTCCACTTGAACGGACACGCTTTCGCCGCCAAGATTCAGCGGGATCGTATTGCCGTCGAGAACCTGGCTGTTGACGGTCAATCGCCGCACGCCTTTGGATAGAGCGCGCGGGTTGCGGACGTCGATGTTGTAGGTTTTTCCGCGAAATTTGCGGGAAACGGAAAATCCCTTCCATGTGGGGGGAATGCACGGATTCACAACCAATCCGGCGGGGCTTGGCGTGATTCCAAGGATGAACTGCGAGATCGCGACGAAGCTCCACGCGGCGGTTCCCGTGAGCCAGGAATTTTTCGCCTCGCCCGGCGTCGGCGCGTCCGGGCCGGCGGTCATCTGGCTGTAGACGTACGGTTCACAGCGATAGATTTCGATCTGCTCTTCTTTCGTTGACGGACAAATCGACAGGTAGTATTCCATCGCGCGGGCGCCATTGCCCAGCATCGCCTCGGCACACTGAATCCACGTGTTGTTGTGCGTGAAGATGCCGGCGTTTTCCTTGTAGCCTGGCGGATAGCTGGTGATCTCGCCAAGCTCGAGGTGATAGGTGGAATACGCTGGCTGTTGGAGAACAATACCGTTGGGCGTCGCCAAAATCTTTTTGACGGAGTCCAGCGCCGCGGCGGCCTTGCCGTCGGTCAAACCGATGCCGCCGAGGACGCACCAGCCCTGGCTTTCGATGAAGATGCGGCCTTCCTCGGATTCCTTGGTGCCGACCTTTTTGCCGTGCGCATCGTAGGCTCGGAGAAACCACTGGCCGTCCCAGCCGTGGTTTTCGACAGCCCGCTGCATCTCGGATTTTGCGGCGAGGATGGCGGCGGCTTTGGACTCCTGGCCGGCGAGGCGATAAATCGCGGCCATCCGATCACAGGCAGAGCAGAATAGACCGGCAATCATGACCGATTCGGCGGCGCTGCCGGCGATGTCGCCGGCGCATTGGAACGATTCACCGGGGGTTTTCGAAAAGCAGTTGAGATTGAGGCAGTCGTTCCAATCGGCATGGCCGATCAGTGGAAGGCCGTGCGGGCCGCGGTTGCGCAGCGTGTAATTCATCGACAGCTCGAGGTGGTCCATGAGCGTGGACGCGGCATCGGGTTTGTCGGCATAGGGGCAACGCTCACCGAGGATGGTCTTGTCGCCCGTCTCGGAAAGGTAGGCGTAAACCGATAGCGGCAGCCAGAGCGGATCGTCGTTGAATCCGCCGCCAATGTCGGCATTCCCCTTTTTCGTCAGCGGTTGATATTGATGAAAGCACGTCCCGTCGGACAATTGCGTCGAAGCGAGATCGAGAATCCGCTGCCGCGAGCGCTGCGGCTGAAGATGAACCACGCCGAGCAAATCCTGATTGGAATCTCGATATCCCATTCCGCGGCCGATGCCCGATTCGAAGCCGGAAGCCGAGCGCGAGAGGTTCAGCGTGGTCATGCACTGATATTGATTCCAAATGTTCACGGTTCGCGCGACGTGCGGATCGGGAACCTTGGCAGTGTAGATCGAAAGCAAATCTCGCCAGTAATCCTTGAGCTGCGCGAAGGCGGCATCGACGGCCGATGAACTTGCCAATTCAGTCCGAACTTTTTGAGCCGGGGCTTTGTTGGCGATGAATTGGCCAGGGCGAACAGTGCCCGGAGAAAATTTCTGATTCTCGGGGTTTTCAGCATAGCCGATCAGAAAATGCAGACGCTTTTCCTCGCCGGGCGATAATTCCAGGTCGATCTGATGCGTGCCGATGGGTTGCCAGCCGTGAGCGACGCTGCCGGTGCATTTGCCGGCGACGACGGCGCGGGGGGCATTCAGCCCTTCATGTACGCCGACGAATGCGTCGCGGGAGGTGTCGAACCCGGCGGTCGGAACCGAGGACGCAAAATAAGCGAAATGATTTCGCCGCTCGCGATATTCGGTGACGTGGTAAATCACCTGCGGCTCAACCTCGACCTGGCCGGTGGAATAGTTGCGCTGAAAATTGCTCGCATCATCCATGGCATCCCACAGGCACCATTCGACGAAAGCCCAAAGCTGCACGCGCTTGGGCTTGGGTAACGTGTTTTCCACCCGCACGTCCCAAACTTCGCAGGTTTTTCCCATTGGGACAAAGTGGCGCGTGGAAACGGTCAGACCGCGGCGCTCGCCGGTGATCTGGGTGTAACCCAGCCCGTGGCGGCATTCGTAGCCGTCCAGAGCAACACGGATGGGCTTCCAGGTTGGGCTCCAGATATCTTCGGCGTCGCGGATATAAAGGTATCGCCCATTGGAATCGAGCGGGACGTTGTTGTAACGATATCGGGTCAGACGGCGCAGGCGGGCGTCGCGATAGAAACAATATCCGCCGGCCGTGTTGGAGATGATTCCGAAGAAATCTTCGCAACCCAGATAATTGATCCAGGGCAGCGGTGTGTCCGGGCGGGTAATCACATATTCACGGCGATCGTCGTCAAAATGTCCGTAAGGATTCATGGCCTCGATATTACACCCCCGATTATCCCGGCGGCAAAGTTCCCAGCAGAGCCACCACCACCACCACGGCCGTCGCCAAAACGATTTCCGCCGTCGTGGTGATCTGAAGCTTGCCGGCGATTTTGGCCGGGCGACGGGCCAGACGCGGTTTGAGCAGCAGCAAATTCACCGCGCCCAAGCAGACCGCCAGAAGGAAGAAAGTGATTTTCGCGAGCAAAACCCGGCCGTAAGTGGTGGAAAACAAATCCGAGACGGATCGCAGCATGTAGCAACTGTTGACGAATCCCGTCGCCGCCAATATGGCAACGGAGGCAAGGCTGATGCTGGAAAAGCGATTGGTGATTTGTGATGCGGCCGGCCATCCTTCGTCGGCCGGCGTGCGGCGAAGAAATAACAACAGGATACCGAAGGGGAGCAATCCCGTCGGCCAGACCGCGGCGACGAGCAGGTGCGACGTATCGGCAAGGAGATGCCATTGCGGCCGGTTGCCGTCCTGGCCATGCCCGGACCAGGCGAGACTGCCGAGCAATACGGCACCGAGGACGAATGTCAGCCAGATGAGCGCGGACCGGACGCGAGATTTCGCCGACGAAAAATAGATTCCGCCCGCCGCCAGTGCGGTGGCGAGCCAACAAATCACCCGCCACTGCCAAAGCCGGCCGAATCGAGTCTGAAAAACCAGCCGCAGCACATGCGGTTGCATCGCTTGATGCAAAGATAAACCGCTCATGTTCATGGCGACGACCACGAACCACGCGACGCCGGATATCGCGGCCAAAGGCAGCGCCACCAGCATCAGTCGCGCGGCGATCCTCTCCCAAGCCCTCACGACGACGCCCGATTCCCGGCCGACCCGGGCCGTAATCGCGAAACGATCGAACCAGCACACGCCGAATACGATCAAGCACGATCCGAAATGAACGGCTCGGGCCGCGATGAACCAGATCATCGTCGTGAGGGTGGTATCCATGCGAATCAACTCTTGGTTTTGACGGTGAACTTGAAATCGCCGTGCGTGTGATGCGTGTCCACGGAGACCACGCTCCAGGCGACGGAGTATTCGCCGTCGGCCAGCTTGGGGACGGACACGATCAGCAGCGTCTTGTCCTTGGCATCCAGGTGGGAATCCTTTTTATCCACCTGATGGCCGTTGCTGTCATGCACTTCAATCGTGCTGAAATCGGGTTCGATCTCCTGGGTAAACCAGATTTTGATTTCGCCGGGCGAATCGTTGATGACCGATCCAACCTTGGGATTTGCATGATCCAAAAACGCATGGGCCCACGCGGCGGCCGGACGCGCGAGCATCGCCGCGGCTAAACAGCCGATCAGAACGAGCGGTGAGATTTTCATGATCAGTCCTTTCCGAAAATGGGATTGCCGAAGACCTTGGGAAACAGATCGTCGATAAAAATCCACGTCTGAAGGATGAAGCCAACATTGGAGCCGCCGTGGCCGTTGACCGGGATGACCGCCTCGGCTCCCAGCTCGAAGTACGGCGTTTCCCAAAGAACGCCCGGGTTGATCGTCCCGGTGGTAAGGCCGCCCCCGTCTCTGTTTTCGTTGGTGGCCATGGCGAACTCCACCAGGGGAATCATGTCTTTGAACGGCGCCGGCAGGCCGATGTCCTTCACATTCTGCTGGAGATAAGGCAGGCTGTATTCGACGGCGAATCCCCACTGAAATTGGTTGGAATCGTCGCCACTGATGGGAAAGCTTTGGCCCAGGGTGCCGGTGAATGCCAGCGGACGCAGGAAGTTGACCGACTCGGGCAAATCGCCGAATCCCTTGCCGAAATAAAACGTCGGCGTGAGGGTCGAAACCGAATCGGCCACGTCCTGGCTGCCCGTGCCGCCGATGTCGCTGACCAATCCGACCGAAACGATCGCCTCATGCGGATCGTTTTGCCAGAGTTGGTACTTGGCCGAGATTTCGATGTTGTCCCAGCCGTAATTCGAAGATTGGCCTCGGCCGCTTTGGGAAACGTAATCGTCCGAGATCCCTAAGGCGAAATGGGGAAAAATCTCCTTGTCGAATTCAAAGCCCCAGTCCGTCTCGCGCATGCCGGGGGTTCCATCGGAGGCCGGATCGCCGAACGCCGTCACGGAGGGAAGATCCAGTTCGTCGACCGCGAACGGATCGTCGGTGGCGATCGTCGGCGGGAAAAAGCGGTCGCCGACAAAACCGTGCGCGCACGCCGCGGAGGCAAACGCCAGAATCGTGGCCAGCGCCGTGCCCAGCGCCGTGGCCATCTTGTTATCAATTAACACTGTGGGTTCCTTTCGAGTCCGGGAAGAGCGGAGCCGCAGCGCGCGCGATTTCGCGCACAGCGCAGCCGTCACAACAGAAACGAAGCGAAATGAATCAGACGGCCGGCGGCGGCGCGCGGCCATCGAAAGGAACCAGAACGATTCTGGCGATAGGAGCTTTGGCGATCTCGTCGGAAACGGGACCCAAAAGCTTCAAGGGAGGCAGTGAGAAATCGACAACAGGAGGCAGAATCAAATGAGCCGCGAACGAGCAAATCGCGCACGTTCCGGCCGGCCCGCCGGGCACCCCGGATTTGGAACGGGAATGGCTGGGCGATTCGCCGTCACAGCAAAATGGACAGGTCGCTATCGGCTCAGAATGGGTCCCGGGCAACTGCACGATTCCGCGCTGGTGGCCGGGAATAACCACATTTAGAAAGAATGCTTCAAAGACGACCAGTGCGAATGTGAAGCAGCGATGAAACACGGCATAAAGGCTAATCAAGAGGATTTCGAAAAGCAAAGAATTGTGGTGCGGCGAAACGGCGCATATCCGCTTGTCATTTGGCGAAGGGGTCATCACAATTCGCGGCATGAAAACCTGGCTTTTCTCGGTTGCTGCAATTCTGGCGGTGATTTCCACGAGCGTGGCCGACGATGGATCCTCCCAACCAGCAACGCCGCCATCATCGGCCGGGGCGAAAGATGCGCTCGCGGCGTCGCCACGACACGGGGAATGGGTGGATGTGCCCCTCGGCGATCTGAAGATTCACACCTGGGTCGTCTATCCCGAGCGCAAAGACAAGGCGCCGGTGGTTTTGGTGATTCATGAAATCTTCGGCATGTCGGACTGGGTTCGGGCGGTGTCCGATCAGTTGGCAGCCGAAGGATACATCGCCGTTGCGCCGGACATGCTTTCGGGCATGGGGCCGGACGGCGGGGGGACGGAGTCGCTCGGGGATCATGTCGGGGAAACAATCCGCAAGCTGTCCCTGGATGATGAAGTCAAGCGTCTGGATGCCGTGCGCGAGTATGCAATCGCATTGCCGGCCGCGACGGACAAGACCGCGAGCATCGGATTCTGCTGGGGCGGCGGGGTGAGTTTTGGCTACGCAACGCGCCAGCCGAAGCTGAATGCAGCGGTGGTGTTTTACGGCACGCCGCCAAAGAGCGACGCGATCGCCAACATTACCTGTCCGGTGCTCGGGCTATATGGCGGCGACGATGCCCGCGTGACGGCGACGGTTGCGGATACCGTCAAGGCGATGGCCGATCTGAACAAGCAGTATGATCCGCACATCTACGACGGAGCGGGCCACGGATTTTTGAGACAGCAGGAAGGCCGCAATGGAGCGAACCTCAAGGCGTCCCAGCAAGCGTGGGGCGAGACGATCGCGTTTTTAAAAAAAAACCTGCAATAGTCTGGGCGGTCGATCGGGGCCAAATTCAAAAACGGAGATGACCCGACATGCGAAATTTCGACAGCCTTAGCGAACAGGAGGTGCTTGCGCTGGCGATCGGCATGGAGGAGGAAGATGCGCGGATATACGCCGACTATGCGGATGGGCTTCGCGAACAATACCCGGCGTCGGCCGAGGTTTTTGTCCAGATGCGCGAGCAGGAAGTGGACCACCGCCGTCGGCTGACGGAGCTTTATCGTCAAAAATTCGGCGAGCACATTCCGTTGCTGCGACGCCAGGATGTGAAAGGGTTTCTCCAGCGGCGGCCGGTTTGGCTTATACGGCCGCTGGGGCTGGAGGTGGTGCGAAGACAGGCCGCGGCGATGGAGGCCGAGGTACACCGGTTTTATTCCGCGGCGGCAAAGCGCGCGACGGATCTCAGCGTGCGCGGATTGCTCGACGATCTTGCCGAAGAAGAGCGTTCCCACGAGGCGCTGGCCGAACAGTTGGAGCGCGAAAAACTGACGCCCAACGTCCGGGCCGAAGAAGATGAAACCAACCGCCGGTTGTTCGTGCTCCAGGTGATTCAGCCCGGCCTGGCCGGTCTGATGGATGGATCGGTCTCAACCCTGGCCCCGGTTTTCGCGGCGGCGTTCGCAACTCATAGCAGCCGATATCCATTTATCGTCGGATTGGCGGCGTCGGTTGGGGCGGGCATCAGCATGGCGTTTGCCGAAGCCGCCAGCGACGACGGCAGCCTCACGGGCCGCGGCCGGCCGGTGACGCGCGGAGTCATCTGCGGATTGATGACCGCCTTGGGCGGCATCGGGCACACGCTTCCGTTTCTGATCCCAAATTTCCACATCGCTTTTATCGTGGCCGTGATCGTCGTGGCGGTGGAGTTGTTGGTCATTTCGTGGATTCGATACCGCTATATGGACACGCCGTTTCTGTCCGCCGCGTTCCAGGTCATCGTCGGCGGCGTGCTGGTGTTCATCGCCGGAATTCTGATTGGAAATTCCTGAAATTCCGCGCACTACTTTGCATCGCCAAGTTTGCGCAGCGTGGCCGATACGTTGAACATCGCCCGGGCCTGATGATAGCAATCGGTCCAGGCGTCGCTTTTTGGGAATGGAACCGGACGGTTGTCGTTATAAAGCCGGGGATACCAGCCGCCATGAATCTTGTCGATCTCGTATTGGTTGATCCAGTTCCATTGCTGGATGAACGCGTTCCAATATCGGGGCGTTTCGTGGCCGTAGCGCTGGTGCATGAGCAGCAGCGCATTGAGCCACTCCGCCTGGACCCACCATTCCCGCTGGGGGGCGTAACCGCCACCGGAGATTCCGCCCGCGTTGTAAAGTCCGCCGTGCTCGGAATTGAGGCCGAACTGCATGGCATGGTCAACCAGCCGCCGAGCCTCGGCCCAGGTCTTCACGTCCTGCGGAATCCCCAGCGCGGCAGCGGCTTCGGTCAACAAATACGCGGTCTCCACATCGTGCCCATACGAATCGTCGGATTGGCGTGGCCGCCAATCGGCGCTGAAGAATTGAACCAGGTAGCCCGGATCGGCATAAATCCGGTCGCGCACAATCTCGAACATTTCGTTCAGCCGCGCCTTCACAACAGGATCGGGCCAGACTCCGTATAGAGCAGTAAACGCTTCCAGCAAATGGATGCTGGTGTTCATCGACTTCTCGTCGCCATGGACCCCGATGGGATTCACGCCCGCGGCCATCAACTCCGCCGTAGACTTGGAACCGTCCGGAGCCAATTCCAGATACCCGCCGTTCTTCGCGTCGTGCCCGTGCTGGTCGTACCAGCGGAAGGCCTTTTCGGCCAAGTCCAGCGCCGCCCGATCGTGCGTGACTTTATAATTCGTGGCCGCCGCATAGATGCCGAAGGCGTTTCCGTAACCTTCTTTTCCGGCCCCGCCGTCGCCGGTCGGATTGCCCGCATTGTCAACCGCCCAGAAAAACCCGCCGCGATCATGGTCCCACATCTTCTGGGCCAGGAACGCCAGGCCATGCCGCGACTGCGCCAGATACATCTCGCTCTTCGCCGGAAACCGCGCGGCCGCCTCGGCGGCGGTCCACGTCAGTCGAGATTCGTAAACGATTCCCTTGGACTCGTCGTCCCCGCGCGACCAGTCCACGTTGTAATCCTGAAAGAACCCGCCTCCCTCATCGAACGCCGCCGGAAACCATTTGTCCAGAATCTCATGCTGGAGATTCGATTCCGCCGCATCGGCGAGCCGACGACACACCTCGGGCGTCGGCCGTGTCGAAGGCCCTGACGGTTCGGCGATTAGACGATTGGCGGAAAACATAAGCGACGCAATTGCCAGTAAATGCAAAGGTCTCATATCGGCGCACTCGCGAAAAATGCGGCCGGCCGCAACGTGCCGCACGGCACCGATCATAGGGCACGGCCGGCCGTGACCACAAGAGTTTCATCCGTTCCGCTCTTATATGCCTTGATGTTTGCGCCGCCGCTGGTCGGCTGGGGAATGCTGTACGCGGCATTGCGCAAGACCCATATCATTTTCGCCGACTTGCTATTCCTGACCTTCATTGCCCATTTTGGGGCCATATTGTTTCACACGCTGATCGCGCGGGACAGAATCTTCAGCCGCATGGCGCCGTGGAAAGTCGGGTGAAAAACGGGTCGCCTGAACCAGTGACGCGGGCCGCTTTTTTGGCGCCGCGCCACAAAACTAGCTGCGTCCCCGTTTTTCGAGCGCGTCCATTGCGGGCAGGGCGTTGCCGTTGGAATCGAAGAGGGCCATGTCGCCGCCGTTCCAGCGCGCGCCGGCCGGGGGCTCGGGGTGCCAGTAGATTACGCCGATCCCGTGGCCGTCGGGGGTTTCGCGCACCGTGCGGATGAGATCTTCCATGAATTGCTGTTGTCCGGCGGCGGTGATCGGCCAGGCCATGTTCTTGCGCGCCGACCAGCGCGCGGCGTCTTTCCATGGATAAGCCGTCTCGACGATGATGATGTCTTTGTGGAAACGATTTGCCGTTTGTTGCAGGTTGTCGCGGACGTTGGCAAGCGTTCCGTGCCAATAGGGGTAATAGCTTTGGCCGATGATATCGTAATCAATGTGGTGCTGATCGAGATGATCGAAGAACCACCGCGTGACGGGCCAATCGCCGCCGCAGTCGATGTGGATCATGATGCGGACGTGGTCGGCGGAAGTCGTTGATTGGCGGACACCGCGGATTCCGGCGGCGAGGATGCGCGTGAAACGGTCCCATTGTTTGGCATCGTCGTAGGGTTGCGGCGGCTCAATCGGCTTCACCGTGCTGTCGTACACCTTCACCATCGAGAGCGGAACTTTCACCTGAGCATCTGGCCAGAGAGTGCCGCCGGTGATCTCGTTGCCGATTTGCACGATCTGCGGCAGGGCATCGTTGGCCTTTAAATCCGCCATCACCCGGGCAGTGTATTTCTCCACGGCGTTTTGCAGCGAATCGAAGTCCAGATCCTTCCAGGCCGCCGGCTTTACCTGGTGCTGGGGATCGGCCCACGTGTCGGAATAGTGGAGATCGAGAACGAACGTTGCGCCGGATGCTTTGATTCGTTTGGCCAACGCGCGGGTGTAATCCAGGCTGTTGACGGTGCCGCCTCGGCCGTTGGGATTCACAAACAGGCGCAGGCGAAAGCAGTTCCAACCATGCCGCGAAAAGATGGCGATGGCGTCGCCGGGCTTGCCATTGTCTCGGAACACGGCGCCTCGCTGCTCGACCTGGGCCAGGGCGGAAATGTCGGCCCCCAGCAAAAAACGCGATGGCTGGGTGGTGGTTTGGGTGAACGCGGACGTTGAAACGGTGCAGGTCACGAGGAAAATCCCGGCGAAAATGCGCAAAAGACGGATCGGCGTCCTGGCGTGAATCGTAGTCATCGTGCGATCCGGATCAATTTCGTGGAACGGGTGAAAAAAACCGCGTGTCCGATCGGATCGATCGGACACGCGGGAAATGTGCCTGTGGCGCTTTGCCCATTACTTCATTATGCTCGGCGTCGCCGCAGCATTAGAAGTCCAGCTCCGCCGAGAAGTGCCAGAGAGGCCGGCTCGGGAACGACCGTGTACACGGTGCTGGAAAACACGGAGCCGGTTGCGGTCGCTGAGTCGTACGATCCACCGCTATAGGGGGCCGTAGGCTCGGCTGTGGACATCGCGCCGGTTTGGTCCAGCGCGTCATAGGCGCCTTGTCCGCCCGAATAGCTGGTCCAGACGTCGAAGTTAAAACTGCTGCCCACGCTGAGGCCGAGGGACGCAAGCGGGAACTCGAAGCTGATCGAGCCTGATGGAGGTGAACCCGAACCATCGTTGCTGCTCACCTCTGTGATCGGGGCGGTGGCGCCGATCTGAGACCAGCCGGTGCCGGAATCGTACGAATAAAGCTGAGCGCCCCCGCTGTAGCTGGGCCCGTCGAGATAGCTGCCGATGAAATAGTTTTCGCCGCTGCTGATGCCGACGGCGCTGCCATAGGGATTTCCGGCAGCAGGGACGCCGGTGCCATACGTTGCATTGATGGCTTGTTGACCACCGGCGCCGCCATTCATTTGAATGCCGACTTCATAATCGGCATAGTAGTCGCCGCTGGTGCTGATGTTGGCATACGGGTCCATAGTAATGGTGAAGTAGATGTTGCTCGAATCGTTGTTTACCACAACGTTGGCGATATCGGCACTATTGTCGCCGTAATTGTTGTATGTGGCGCCGTTGTAGTTCGTCTGTCCCGACGCGGCCACGGCCACCGCCAACACGGGGAGCAGCCCAGCCGAAGCCCAAAGAGGAAGTCGAATCTTCCGCATAGTCCCTCCGAAATGGTTTACCGGCGTGACGTTCGGGAGCAGGAGAACATCTCATGTCTCGCCTCTACGCCGACCGTCTGGTTGACCGCGAATCGATATGCCAGCGATCCAGTCCGACGGATTTTCCACACCTCTCATTGACGAAAAAACAATACCTCTCGTCGGCCAAGGCGTCTCTGGATAATTGCGAATTAAAGCTCCGATTTTGCGACAGCACCATCGTTCGCCGCATTCAGGGGGTTTTATAGCGTTTATTTCGAACATTCCGATTGAGGTTCCGCACCTGCCACGCGGAATGTCACGCAAGGTGCGGGAAAAGGTGCAGGCGGCTTGCTGGAACGTTAACCGCCCAGACAACGGCGTTCGGGGCGGCGACGCCTGATGATATTCGAGCCCACCCATCCGAACGTCACGGAAACCGTAATCAACAAAAATGCTGCAGCATTGCACGATCCATCGAACGCTCCGCATCATCGACATCCCACTGACTGCTTCAGGCATTAAAACCTTCACGAATGCTTTCTTCGCCTTTGCGACAACCAGCGGCGATCGGTACACTCTTATTTCATTGTCAAAGAAAGACCCGGCCAAGTTCGTTCGCGTGGCGCTGGTGCTTCCAACGGAGTTCGCGTATGCGCGCGGGGTGTTGCGCGGAATCATCGCCGCGACGCGCGAGCGAAATATGTATGCGACCGGACTGTCGCCCAAGCGGCGCAAAGATGGCCTGCCCTGGCTTTTCCGGGTCTACCGCGGGATTTACGGGCACTCCAGCAAGTACCTCAGCCGATGGTTCAAGGATTGGAATCCGGACGGAATTATTTGCCAGATTTATGACGATCGTCTCGCGAAGGTTTATCGCGCCACAGGCAAGCCGGTCGTGGAGTTGTTCGAAAGCCGGGCTCAGTCCGAGTTCCCGCGCATTTTGCCGGATGACGTGGCGACGGGGGAAATGGCGGCCCGGCATTTCCTGGAGCGGGGATTCCGTCATTTCGCTTATTTCGGAGCTTCGTGGATGCTCTGGTCGCGCGAGCGCGAGACGGGGTTCCGCGGCGAAATCGAACGGACGTTCCAGGCCCGCGCGCAATCCGGAGCAAACACCGAGGCCGCGCCCGGTTTCACCGTGACCAGTTATGGCTCGGCCGGCGACTCCGTCGCCGCGGCATTCGATGGACCCAACCAACGGCGCGCTGCGGCTATGGCGGGGTGGCTCCGGTCGTTGCCCAGGCCGCTGGCACTTTTCGCGGCCAACGATTTGTGGGGATTCGAACTGCTCCAGGCGGCCCGCGAGATCGGTCTGCATGTTCCGGAAGACGTGGCGCTGCTCGGCGTGGACGATGAGGAACTGCTCTGCGAAATCGCCCATCCGCCGCTGTCGAGCATTCGCATCGGGGCCGAGCAAATCGGACGAGTCGCGGTTTCACTGTTGGATCAATTGATGCGGACAAAGGGCAAAACTGCCGGCGTGCCGCGAATCCCGCCGATTGAAGTCGTGACTCGGCAGTCTACGGATGTTCTTGCGGTGGAGGATTCCGATGTGGCTGCGGCCCTGCGGCACATCCGTCAGCACGCCATCGAGGGATTGTCCGTCAAGGAACTGCTGGAAGTGGTGCCGGTGAATCGGCGGACGCTGGAACGGCGATTTGTGAGTGTTCTGGGCCACACCCCGCTGGAAGAAATTCGCCGCGTCCGCCTGGAACGCGCAAAAGTTCTGCTGCAAACCGATCTGCCGATTTATGACGTCGCCCGCCGCTGCGGCTTCGCAACGCCGGAATATATGGCCACGAGTTTCCTGCAATCCACCGGCACGACGCCGACGGCCTATCGCCGACAGTTCACCCCGCGGCCACGTTGGCAGCAGCTTCCGCCGAATTGAGTCGGCGCGCACGGATCTACACCACCGCCAGCAGCGTGCGCAAATCACATCTTCGGTTGGCGCGACTCCAACTTCGCGGGATAAGCCGCTGCGGCTCGACGGGTCCCGACCGTTGCACGGCGGAGAGGTCGCCGATGCGCCAACATATTCGCGGCAATTTTGCCAGTCGCGCGTGAAAGTGCGGCAATTAGAAATGCGGGCGTGTCACGCGTTCCCCGTCAGCACGACCGGCAAACCGTTTTGGAAATGAAATCGAATCGTGGCTTGGTCGAAGACGACCGATTTCGTTGCTTCCATGACGCCGTCGGGGATTTCCAGACCGAGGTAAACGGGGAGGAGAGCTTCGTTGACGGCGATGCCGGCGCAGTCGCGAATACGGCGTTCGTCGGTGTTTGGCACTTGGCGTATTGCGGTTAGAATTGCCGCTCCATGCAGGGCGCCCATCGATGAGCAATGCCGACGAGCCGGATCCGAACGACCGGGACGCAATCCGCGAAGAGGCGGCGGCGTTCTTTCACACGTCCGAACCGCCGAAGGAGCCGAAAGGTCAACCACCGGTTGCGCCGACAGGCGAGGCTCCTTTGTCCGAAGGGGCTCACACGGTCATCGGTCGATATCGCCTGCTGGAGAAAATCGGCGAAGGAGGATTCGGCGTCGTCTATGTCGCGGAGCAGAAGGTACCGGTGCGCCGGCGCGTGGCGCTGAAGATCATCAAATTGGGAATGGATACGCGATCGGTGGTGGCGCGTTTCGAGGCCGAGCGGCAGGCGCTGGCGATGATGGATCATCCCAACATCGCCAAAGTCTTCGACGCGGGGGCGACGGATACCGGGCGGCCCTATTTCGCGATGGAATTGGTGCGCGGCATTCCCATCACGGACTACTGTGATCAGAACAATTTGCCGCCGGTTCAGCGGCTTCATCTCTTCGTCGACATCTGCCATGCGATTCAGCATGCGCATCAGAAAGGGATTATTCATCGCGACATCAAGCCGTCGAATATTCTGGTGACGCTTCACGATGGAATTCCCGTGCCGAAGGTGATTGATTTCGGCATTGCCAAGGCGACGCAGGGAGACCTGACCGACAAGACGATTTACACGCAGTTCCAGCAGTTTGTGGGCACGCCGGCTTACATGAGTCCCGAACAGGCGGAGATGAGCGCGCTGGATGTTGATACGCGCAGCGACATCTACAGTTTGGGGGTCTTGCTGTATGAACTGCTGACGGGAACGACGCCGTTTGACGCGAAGGAACTGATGAAGGCGGGGGTGGATGAGATGCGGCGGACGATTCGCGAAACCGATCCGATACGGCCGTCGAATCGCCTGAGCGGAATGAGCGGGGGGGATTCGACCAGCACGGCCAGACGCCGGGGGATGGAGGCTCACCGGCTCATCACGCTGCTGCGCGGGGATTTGGATTGGGTCGTGATGAAATGTCTGGAGAAGGACCGGACGCGGCGATACGAGACGGCCAATGGATTGGCCGTGGACATTCAGCATCATCTGAACAACGAGCCGATCAGCGCCCGCCCGCCGAGTTCAATCTATCGTTTCCGAAAAATGATTCGGCGGAACAAGCTGGCGTTCGGGGC